>UQZA01000016.1 GCA_900545515.1 uncultured Eubacteriales bacterium
ACGGCGTGGTGACCCACTACCAGGTGGTGGCCCTGGACATTTTGCAGCCCACCGCTGTGGAGGAGATGACCGCCGGAGCCTACGACCTGACCCTCTTCACCTGCACCTACGACAGCGGAAGCCGCCTGACGGTGCGCTGCGAGCAGACGGAGGCGGGCAGCTGAGGGGAAGGGGAGACCTGGACCGCCTGAGACGGCCACAGAGGGCAGCTGCGCTGCGAAAAGAAAGCGGGTGGGAAAGTTAACCCACCAAAGAGCCCCGGCTTCTGAGCTCACCTGGAGGCTACAGAGCCGGGGCCTTGCCATTCTCCCAGAGGGCACAGGCCAGCCTGCCACCCCCTGTAATAGATTTCTACCAGTGGCCAGAAACAAATTTGCGCATAACAAATCGAGACCTCCGCAGAAGTCTCGATTTGTTGTCCAGCTCAGACCTGTGGGCTATATCCAAGATGACAGCGGCTTTACCAGTTTTTCTTTTCCTTGCTGCTGTCGTGCTGTTGCTTGCGCTCCTCCACCATCTTTACGAACCATTCCACCATGTTTGGATCATAATGGGAGAAGAAAGAGCTGGTTTTCGTATCCAGCGCAGCAATTGCGTCCATATCCTCATCTGTCAGTGCAAAGTCAAACACATCCAGATTCTGAATCATTCTTTCCTTATGCGTGGACTTGGGAAGCACAATTACGCCTCTCTGGATGTTCCAGCGGAGCATCACCTGCGCGGCTGTTTTGCCATACTTTTCGCCGATCTGCTTCAATACCTCGTTGTCAAAAAGACCTCCGCGGCCCTCGCCGAAAGGCGCCCAGGCTTCATGGGCGATATGATATTTCTCCATCCAGGCATGGTCTTCTATGCGCTGGTTCAGCACATGGGTCTCGATCTGATTGACCATCGGCGGGATTCGGGTAAAGGAGGCAAGATCCACCAGACGATCCGGATAAAAGTTGGAAACACCGATGGCCCGCAGCTTTCCTTCGTCATACAGATCCTCCAACGCCCGGTAGGCACCGTAGTAATCATTGAACGGCTGATGGAGCAGCATCAGATCCAGATAGTCGGTCTGGAGCTTCCGGAGAGATTCCTCCACGGATTTCCGTGCCTCCTCATATCCGTAATGCTCCACCCACACCTTGGAAGTCAGAAAAATCTCCTCCCGCGGGATGCCGCTCTTTTTCATAGCGGAGCCCACTTCTTCCTCGTTGAAATAGGACTGCGCCGTATCCAGGCTGCGGTATCCTGCCTTCAGCGCATCCAGCACACACCGCTCGCATTCGTCTTTTGTTACCTGATACACGCCGTAGCCGAGAATCGGCATTTTTACTCCATTTGATAAGGCTACATATTGCATCGTAATTTCCTCCTGTTATTTCACATATTTTTATTTCTGCTTATATACGGGCAGCAACATTTCTACATAAGACTTCAGCATCTGGGGTATGCCGGTGTAGTAGCGTTTGTTTTGATTCAGGGCTGCAATTTCCGCCATTTCAGCAGCACGCAGATGGCCCAACGGATACCATGCCTGAATGACCATATTTTCCTTTGCCATAAATGTCCAGGGCGACCAAATCATTGGCCGAGCGAGCGCCCCGGTAGAACAAACCTCTTCCGGCAGGGGACAATGTTCAGTGATTTTCAGCGTGGGTTCCCTGGCAATCACTACACCTTTCGTTTCTTTTGCTTTACTGTGCCCACTTAGGCTCTCTGGATTATACGTCTATTATAACACTGGGCGGCTTCCCACAGAACTTCCTTCTGGTTTTTGAGCTTGCACCTCCTGGTTATAGCTCACTCCCGCCGGCTTCCTCGCTCTGCCTTGCGTTCTTTGCCAGATAGCGCAGATGGAGGCCGCCGCCGCCCAGCGGCTGCACGGTTTTCAGGTCAAATTCCACCGGCTGCCCTGCACCCTGCGCCGGAAACTGTGCAAACACCGAAGCCGTACCGCTGCTTCCATCCGTCACGGGGGAAAGCACCAGACTCAGCTCATCCACTAGCCCGGCCTGCAAAAAGGTCCAGTCTGCCGCGCCACCGCCGCAGATCAGCAGCATCTTAATATGGAACAGCCGGTACAGCTTCTCCATGGCCAGCTGGCGGTCCAGCTCCGTTTTCCCCGCGAGAATATAGGATACGCCCCTCTTTCTCAGATAAGCGCGGTAAGGCAGGGGAGCCGCTTCCGTCAGAATCTCGATGACATGGGCTTCGGCCCGCCCTTTATTGGCAAATCTCCCGGATTCCCAGCCAAGCTCGCCTTTGGCATCCAGGGCTACAAAATACGGTTTCGTCTCATCCCCGGCGACAAAATCACCCTCCGGCACACAGGCGCTTTCTGCCAGCATCGGTTCCCGGAAGTTTAAAAACTCTTTCACCGTTGTGGTTCCATACAACCATGCGTCGGCATTCATCTCTCGGCGGATGCTTCCGTATGCGCCGCTCAGCATTCCTGTTGCCTGCGCTGCCATAAAAGGCCCGTTGATCTTTCCGTCCAGCGAGCTTAAAATATGGCAAATCACATAAGGTCTGTTCATATATCCCTGCAGCTCCTTTCTACGCTTCTGTTGCCCAGCGGGCAATTTCTCTCGCCCGTTCCAGATAATCCGGGCGGTCGTGGCAGGTAGAATCGGAAACGCACTGGGTAAACACTTCTGTCCGGTATTCTGAAATAGCACGGTTCACGCTGGGAAGGGTTAAAATATTCCTTACATGCCGCTTCATTTCTCCCGGCTCAGACCCGGTGCAGGTCAGAAACATGCCGACACGTTTCTTTGGTCCAACCTGATAGGTCTTGCAGGCAAAGGTACAGCACAGTCGGTTGATCACGGTCATCATCTGCGCTGCCATACAGTTATAATAAATCGGGGCTTCCGCGATAATGGCATCCGCTTCATGGGCCAGACGTAGGATGTCCATAAAATCATCCTTCTGGACGCAGACTCCGGTTTGGGAGCAGCCATAACAGGCGCGGCAAAATCCAATTCTCTTTTCTCTGATATGGATCAAATGTACTTTTGCCCCATGCTCTTTTGCTTCTTCCATGGCTGCGCCGATCAGTGCATCTCCGTTTCCGCCTACTGTCGGTGTTGCCGTTAAAAATAGTATATTCTTCATCTTATATCTTTCCTCATCATATTTTTTCGGAAAGTGTTTTTGCTTCCCTGCGGTTTGACGCCATTCCCACATATTCCATGCCATACATCCGCGCAAAACGGCTCATGGTGTATTCGGCTTTTTCCAGCATCCAGCCTTCCGGCGCAGCGCCCTGGAACAAAAACACAAACTTTCTTCCCTGCAGGGCGCCAGACGGCACCGGGCCGTAAAACCGGTCGATCAGGTTCCGTACCATCCCGCTCATGTTATGCCAGTATACCGGGGAGCCGATCACGATGGTATCCGCTGCTTTCATCTGTTCCACAATCTCCGTAAACTGGTCATCGGCAAAGTTCTGACCATAGCCGTACACTTTGTAATCTACCAGATTCAGCGTCTGATACGCTTTGCCGCTCATCAGCGTCTCTGCCAGTTTTGCCGTGTTTCCATTTTTATTTGGGCTGCCATTGATAAATAAAATGCTCATTTTGATTCCTCCATATATATTTCTTGAATCAGTGGAAACGCGCTCCATGCCTTCGGCCAGCCGCAGTATAATGCCAGCTGCGTCACGATCTCCACCGCTTCTTCCTTTGTGATTCCATGTTCCTTTCCAATAGTATACAAAAATCAAGGCCTCCACAGAAGTCTCACTTTGTTCATCAGCTTATACTCAAAGGTTATTTCTGGCCAGTAAATATAATGTATGGCTGCCCCTGAACGAAGCAGCCATACATATAGCCATTTTATAAAATTTGCTATGATAGTTTTTAATTCTGATTTAAATGAAGCACGCAAACACTATTATTTATTTTGCCTTTAACATACACGATATATTTATCTATAAAACACTAATTATATTTAATTATTAATCTGTTTAAACTGGGGCATAACTAGCGATTCCATATCACCCGGTTTTTCCCACTATCTTAAGCGGATACAGTATTCTGGGCACAAGAAAAGCCCGGAAAGTGGCGTACTTCCGGGCTTTTTTGAACCTTTTGGGTTGCAGATTAACGTTTGCTGAACTGGGGCGCGCGACGGGCGGCTTTGAGACCGTACTTTTTCCGCTCCTTCATTCTGGGGTCGCGGGTCAGAAGACCGGCGGCCTTCAGGGGGGTGCGGTACTCAGGGTTCACAGACAGCAGAGCCCGGGAAACGCCGTGACGGATGGCGCCGGCCTGGCCGGTGACGCCGCCGCCGGCGACGGTGCAGATGATGTCCACCTTGCCCACCATGTCGGTGGTGACCAGGGGCTGACGGACCAGGAGCTTCAAGGTGTCCAGGCCAAAGTAATCATCGATGTCCCGGCCGTTGATGATGATGGAGCCGGTTCCATTCTCATAGACACGAACCCGGGCGATGGAGGACTTCCGCCGACCGGTGCCGTAGGCATACTTTCTCTTGCTTTCGTACATGTTGTGTTACACCTCCAAATCAATCCTGGGTCCAGGGTTCGGGCTTCTGGGCGGCGTGCTTGTGCTCCGCGCCCTTGAAGAGCTTCAGACGGGTCAGAGCGGCGCGGCCCAGGGTGTTCTTGGGCAGCATGCCCTTCACGGCCAGCTCCATGGCGTAGTCAGACCGCTTCTCCATCATCAGACGGGCTTTGGTCTCCTTCAGGCCGCCGATCCAGCCGGAGTGCCGGCGGTACATCTTCTGCTCCGGTTTCTTGCCCGTGAGAATGGCCTGATCGGTGTTGATGATGATGACAAAGTCACCGCAGTCTACGTTGGGGGTGAAGTCGGTCTTGTGCTTGCCCCGCAGCAGGTTGGCGGCAATCACAGCGGTCCGGCCCAGGGGCTTGCCCGCCGCGTCGAGAACGTACCACTTGCGCTGTACGGTCTCCTTCTTGAGTAAGGTAGTGGACATGGTTGTTTTCCTCCATTTCAAAAGGGCCTGGGCCCCTGAGAGAAATATTTTTTGACAAATCCGGCCAATGGGCGTACAATATCCCAAACGCGCTCGTTTTTTATATCACATGGCAAAAACAATGTCAAGAGCGAAATGGAGGAAATTTGATTTTCCCTGGGAAGATCTCTGAAATGCGCTTGTTTTCTCCTGTATGCTCCTGAAATCTCGCGTTCTATTTTTTTGAAGAAAGGTTGATTTTTATGCAGAATCTGGTTGGTCTGGTTCGCCGGTGCGCCGATGACTATGGAATGCTCCAGCCCGGGGACCGGGTAGCGGTGGGGGTTTCTGGCGGGAAGGACTCCCTGACTCTGCTGGTTCTGCTGGCTGCCCTGCGGAAGTACCACCCCTCCCGCTTTGACCTCCATGCTGTGACGGTGGATATGGGCCTGGCGGGGATGGATTTTACCCAGGTCGAGGCCCTGTGCCACCGACTGGAGGTACCATATACCCGGGTGGAGACTCAGATTGCCCCCATCATTTTTGATTACCGCCAGGAGAAAAATCCCTGCTCCATGTGTGCCAAAATGCGCCGGGGAGCGCTGAATCAGGCGCTTTTGGAGTTGGGCTGCAACAAGGTGGCCCTTGGGCACCACTATGACGATGCGGTGGAGACCTTTTTCCTCTCTCTGTTTTATGAGGGCCGCCTCAGCTGCTTTCAGCCGGTGACCAACCTGGACCGCACCGGCGTCATCCAGATTCGGCCCATGCTGTATCTCTCGGAAAAGACCATTGCCCACTTCGCGGCAAAAGAACGGCTTCCGGTGGTCCACAACCCCTGCCCGGCGGACAAAAACACCAAGAGGCAGGAGGTCAAGGACCTGGTCTATGAGCTTTCTTCCCGGTATCCGGATCTGAAAGAGCGGGTCTTTGGCGCGATGCAGCGGCTGCCTTTGCCGGAGTGGGGGCCTAAGGGACGCTACAAACGCCCAAGAGACACAGGGGAGCGATAAATGAGGTTCAGCACCGGCAGCGTAGGCTGGCGGCAAGGGCTTCCATCTGGGCAATGCCCGTCTCTTGGGATGTGATAATGGCCTGTAAAATGGGGACCAGCTCCGGGCAGATGTCAGACTGCAGGGTGATGGAGGCCATTTCCACCGCGCCCTTGTGGTGGGGGAGCATTTCCCGCAGGAAGTCGCAATCCACCCGCCGGGTGGCCCGGGCCCGGCGCATCCGATCAAACATGGCGCTCATGATGTCATTCATGTGCCGCTGATAGCGGCATACCGCCTCCGGCGGATTTTCCAGCCGGGTACAGGAGCAGAGGATGGACTTCATGTTTTCAATGCTTTTGGTCTGCTCCGCAATGATCTGAGACGCAATTTCCCACAGAGTTTCGTTTTGTGTGTGGGGAAGAATGTTTTGGGACATTTCAATGGCGGCCCGGTGGTGGGGGATCATTTGGACGATGAAGTTGTGAGAAATGCTGCAATTCAGTGTGGCCCCGGTCATTCCTGCGATCATCCGGTCCAGGATGCCGCAATAGGCCTGCAGATATTCCCTGGAACCTGAGCTCGATGGACAAAACTTGTGCATATGTGGTCACCTCCATGCCATACTATGCGGATTTGGAGGAAATCGCTTCCTGATGAGGCAACCCCCTGCTGCTTGATTGCAGCAGGCTTTTCCTTTTCATAGGCTGCATGCAGATATATTTTGCTATGCGCCCAGTTTTTGCTGTTGACTTTGGTCCGAATTCGTATTATAATTAGTACGAATTCGGATTAAGGAGGGCGCGGGATGAACGAAACCTTTGCGGAAATCCGCCGACTGATGTTGGCAACCAATCGAATCGATGGGGCCTATTATCTACTTTCCCGGAAGCTGGGGGTGAAAGAGAATATTCTGGCGCTGCTCTATGCTCTAGATGACGAGGAGACCCATTCTCAGAAAAGAATTTGCGAGGATTGGTTGTTTCCAAAGACGACCATCAATACCATCATCCGGGAACTGGTCCAAGCGGGTTATGTAACGCTCTGCCGGGAGGAGAATGGCCGGGAGAAACGCATTGCTTTGACCCAGGCGGGGAAAGACTACGCCAGCAAAATGCTGAAGGGCGTATATCAGGCGGAACAGGCTGCCATGGAAAAGACGCTACAACGATTTTCTCCACAGTTTGTGGATGCCTTGGACTACTTTGCCGATTGCATCTGCCGTGAGTTGGATCATCGGCTGCCAGAACCGAAAAAACAGAAAGGAGTTCCCAACCTGGGAGAGGGCGGGGTAGAAGCATGAGAATTCAGCTTTCCGACCATTTTAATTATAAAAAACTGCTGCGTTTTACGCTGCCGTCTATTGTGATGATGATCTTTACGTCGATTTACGGCGTTGTAGACGGCTTCTTTGTTTCCAATTTTGTGGGGAAGACCCCCTTCACTGCCGTCAATTTTATTATGCCGTTCCTGATGATCCTGGGCGCAGTGGGCTTTATGTTTGGTACAGGGGGCAGCGCTCTCATTGCCAAGACCTTGGGGGAGGGGGACCCCGGCCGGGCCAACCGGTTGTTTTCTCTTTTTATCTATATATCGGCGGCCTGCGGTGCGGCGCTTGCATTTCTGGGTATCCTTCTCCTCCGGCCGATTGCCTCTTTGCTGGGGGCGAAGGGGGAGATGCTGGAGTATTGTGTGACCTACGGCCGCATTGTGCTGCTGGCGCTCCCGGCCTATACGCTTCAGTTTGAGTTTCAGAGCTTCTTTGTCACGGCGGAAAGGCCGCAGCTGGGCTTGGCTGTGACGGTATTGTCGGGCCTTACCAATATGGTGCTGGACGCCTTGCTGGTTGCGGTGTTCCCCCTGGGGCTGCAGGGGGCAGCGGCGGCCACAGCCATTGGCCAGTGCGTCGGCGGCATCGTGCCGGTGATTTATTTCTGCCGGCCCAATTCCAGCCTTTTGCGCCTGGGGAAAACAGAGTTTGACGGCAAGGCGCTGCTGAAGGCCTGCACCAACGGCTCGTCGGAGTTTGTCAGTAACATCTCCATGTCCATGGTTAGCATGCTGTATAATGTGCAGCTGCTCCGGTACGCCGGTGAAGACGGCGTGGCGGCTTATGGCGTGCTGATGTATGTCAACCTAATTTTCCTGGCAGCCTTCATTGGGTACTCCGTGGGCACGGCGCCGGTCATTGGGTATCACTATGGCGCAGGCAACCACAGGGAGCTAAAGGGTCTGCTGAAACGGAGCCTGGTGCTTGTGGGGATCAGCTCGGTGGTGATGCTGGCCGCCGGAGAGATTCTGGCAAGGCCCCTGTCCCAAATCTTTGTGGGATATGACCAGGGGCTTATGGATATGACCATGCGGGGCTTTGTCATCTACTCCTTTTCCTTCCTGTTTGCAGGAGTTGGTATTTTTGGCTCCTCTTTTTTCACGGCGCTGAACAACGGGTTGGTTTCCGCCGTCATTTCTTTTCTGCGGACCCTGGTGTTCCAGGTGGTGGCGGTGCTGGTTCTGCCCCTATTCTGGAAGCTGGACGGCATATGGATGTCCATGGTGGCCGCAGAGCTGCTGGCGACTGCCGTTACCGTTCTGTTTTTGATAAGCAAGCGGAAACAGTACCATTATTAAGAATGTGCCATAAAAAGTGAGTCTGCAGCCAGGCAAAACTGCCTGGCTGCAGACTTTGGCGCTTGGGCATGCCCTTACTGGAAGGAGGGCGGGTTGACCTTGGTGTTCTGGAAGCCCTGTCCTGGAGACGGGTTGGACAGGCTGAAATACATTTTTGCCGCTTTGGTAGTACCGAAATCCCGGTTGGAGCCGGTGTCCTGAACTCTGTTAAAGGCCTCTCGGAACATGGCGTTGTGGGCCTCCTCCCGGTTCAGGAGGAAGTCGATGGTCTCCCGGACCTTTTTGTCGGAGATCTGCCGGTACAGGTACTCATAAACCACCTTGGCTCGCTGCTCTGAGGCAATATTGGACAGAAGATCTGCGCACAGGTCTCCGGTGACTGTCACATAGTCCCCGGTCCAGGAGTAACCGGAGGCGTTGATGAGTCCCGGGTTGAGGCCCAGGAGCACATGGGTTTGAATTTCCCCTGCAGGGACCGACTTAGCGTCCACATCGTGGCCGTTCAGCAGGTTGATGGTCTGGGCTACCATCTCCATGTGCCCCAGCTCCTCCGCCGCAATGTCCAGAAACAGGTCCTTGATCTCCTGGTCTTTGATGCGGAAGCTCTGGGACAGGTACTGCATAGCCGCCTTCAGCTCCCCGTTGGCGCCTCCCAGCTGCTCTTGCAAGAGCGCGGCGTATTGGGGATTGGGCCCCTCCACTCCAACAGGGTGAAACAGCTGCTTTTCATGTTGAAACATGGGTATCCCCTCCTTTCCTCCATATTATGGGAAAAGGAGGGGCGCTTTATACCGGTTATTACGGCAGAGGCTTGGACAAAAAGAGCTCGGCAGGCTGCCCATAGCCTGGTGCATCCAGAAGCAGGCAGCCGCAGTCCCGGTATCCCAAAGTTCGGTAAAAATGCTGGGCAGACTCATCCGCCCGGGTGGAGACCAGGACCATCCTATGTCCGGCCCGGACCAGCTCCGACTCCCACAGGGCCATGGCGGCCCGGCCAAAGCCCTGCCGCCGGTGCGCTTCCTTCAGAAGCAGTAGGGTAAGAAAGGGAATGGTTTCCCAAAATAGTTGATACCGCAGGATTCCGACGATACCGCCGTCCGTTTTGATCCAACGGGTCATCTGCCCTTGGGCGGCTCTGCAAAAGGCCTCCTCGGATAAATGGGAGTCCAAAGCGCGCCAAAGGGGCCAATCCTGGGGTGGGGCTGGTTCAATTTGCAGCAAAGGAGCACCCCCTTTGTAGGATTAGGCCGGGAGCTTATTCCGGCCGGTCCGGGGAGATGATTTTGGTAGCGTCAAAGAGATCGGCCACCTGCCCAGCTTCCTCGGTGATGCGGGTACCGTTGATGGTGCGGCGGGCCTGGCGAACATAGGTGTTTTCAATCTGAACCCAGCTGGGGACGCTGGAATCCAGAGCGCAGAAGTACCGGAAGCCCCCCTCATAGAGGGTTTGAAATTTTGCACCCTCGTAGCTTGCCAGGTCGCTTCCGTTGGCATAAAAGAGAATGCTCACCGGACCCAAAACGGGTTCCAGCGTCTCCTTCCACTGCTTCACATCCTGGGCAACCTCCTCCTCGGAGGCTTCGCCGTAGCCAATGCCATCATAGGTGAAGCTGGCGAACTCATAGCCAGTATTCAGCAGGCACAGAGCCACCTTCCTGGCGGACGCTTGCTCTGTCTCATCGGTGAGGTCGTAGCCCAGGGGGCTGGGATCTCCGGAGATCCCCAGGATAGCCCGGGCTCCCCGGTAGGAGAAGTCTGGATGCTGGGTCAGAAAGGTCTCCAGGATGGAGACTAAATCATAGCTGCCTGTGGTGGCCTTGCCTTCTGCGTCCACGTACTCACAGGCAATCTGCCCACCGGAGGCCACCACCAGCCGCCGTGCAAAGCCGTCGCCGGCCAGGCCCGTTGTGTAATGGGCCGGGACCAGGGAGAGGATCAGGGGCTTCTTCCCCTCAGGCAGTAGAATTTGACCGGGCTGATAGGTCCCGGTGTTGTCGGGGGCGGCCATATCCTCCATGGATACCAGCACATAGCCGCCAGCATAGAGCTGCTCCAGGACGGCGGTGAATTCGGAGACCGTCAGAGAATTTCGGGCGTAGTAGTCGGCGTTGTCATCTCCGTCAAAGGCCCGGGCCGTATCGGCGATCAGGGGTTGGAAGGAGATCAGGGGGATCTTTCCCACATCCGGCCAGACGGTGAGAGCCGATTTGGCAGCGGTGTAGTCGGTGACGGCCTTCTCCACCTGGGCATCTGGATTGGTGCAGGTGCCCAAAAGCGTGAGGGCCCCGTCATAGTCGTACTGCGCCGCCAGTATGGCAGCCTGGTCCAGCAGTGCCTGATTTTCTCCTTCGGTCGGCAAGGTCTGGCTCTCTGAGGAGTTGGATTTCTGGGGCGCCGGGGTTCGGCTGACCAGCTTGACAAGGCCGATGATGAGGACAACCACCACAGCCAGACCAACCAAAACCAGGATCAGGGGGAGATAGGCCTCTTTAAACTTCTGCCAAGGCGTCTTCTTCCGGCGCTTCCGGCGCACAGGGGGCCGGTCGTAAGATACCTGGGGATTGCTTTCGTTTTGACTCATAAATTCCTCCCGCCTTTCCGTTCCCGTGTTTACCTACATAATATCGAATTACAGCGGATTTTGCAATGGAAAACCAAAAAAATTTGTAGAAATTTTACAGCTTTTTTTGGGAGCGGAGGGAGGGGGCAATGTCATCAACTTAAGCAATGCCGTTTTAGACGCACTGGTGCGCCCTGCGTACCCTCGGGGGAAGCCGGGGTCGTTCCTGCCCGGTGCGGGGTTACAGCCTTAAGTTAATGACATGATGCTGGAGGAGCTACACAGGCCCGGCCAGTTGCCGGGCTTGGTCCAGAAGGGACAACAAGGTGGGAATCTGACCTTCAAACTCTACGCCATACCAACTGGCATCCGGGTTGACGGCGGTGGCGGAAATAGAGGCGGAGACGAACCGGGCGGCAATCCGGGCCGCCTGTTCCAGGGTCAGTCCATTCATAAGACCACCCACACAGGCTGAGGCGAAGAGGTCGCCGGTTCCGTGGTAGGATTGGGGCAGACGGGGCAGCCCGTAGGAAAAGCTGCGTCCTGTCTGATCCAGGCCCAGGACGCCCACCTCGCCAGGTCGGACTTCCGCACCGGTCAGAAGCACTTGGCGGCAGCCCAGGTCCAGCAATTTTTTCAGTAAATCCTCCATATACTGTGGGCAGGGGGCGGGATCATAGGGGGTGCCGGTGAGAAGGCAGGCCTCTGTGAGATTTGGGACCAGGATATCAGCCTGGGCGCAAACCCGAGCCATGGCCTGGGGGAAATCCGGGCCGAGGGCGGCATAGAGCTTACCCCCGTCTGCCATAGCCGGGTCCACAAAAATGAGGCCGTCCGGCGTTCGGAAGTCCTGGAAAAATTCTATCACCCGGTCGCATTGGTCTGGAGAGGCCAGATAGCCGGTATAAATGGCGTCAAAGTGGATACTCTGAGCCTTCCAGTGACGGGCAATAGGGGCGATCTGGTCCGTCAGATCCAGACAGGTAAAGTCCGGAAACATGGTGTGTGTGGACAGTACAGCTGTGGGCAGGGCCACGCATTCCACCCCCATGGCGGAGATCACCGGCAGGGCCACGGTGACGGAGCAGCGGCCCAGGCAGGAAATGTCCTGCAGGGTTACAATTCGTTTCATAGGCAAAAACCTCCTTTTAAAAGGATACTCCATGCCGTACACAATGGCAATTGCCAGAACCGGAATGAAAAGCAGGGCCAGGGAAAATGCAGGATTGAAGTCCTAAAAATTCAAAAATGTGCACAAGAGAAAAACAATTGACCGTGGCAATTTCGTTCTGGAGCCAGACCTGGAAATGAGACTGGAGGAACAAGGGAAAACCGGACAGAAATTGAGAGGAATTCGCCAAAAGCGCCAAAAGAAACGGGCTGTATTTCGAAAAATGTTGTGAATTTGACGAGGAAAATATTCGGTTTCTTTGTCCGCCTCGGAAAGATTGTTGAGAATGCTCAAAAAATGGGGGCGACATGCAGAAAGTTTTTATCAAAACAGACAGTTCTTCGAGATTTGCCAAAAAAATTGCAAAATAAAGTTGATTTTTGCCTGACAATGTGGTATGGTACAGTAAAACCGTTGGAAAGCGAAATTTTGCCATTTGGGCGTGACTCGCGGACAGAAAGGCCTTTGACTGCAAAAATTTCCGGTTATTTATTCGCAAAGATGCATAAAAATATAAAATTTTTGCGAAAAAACCCGCTGCCATATGGAGAAACCGACAAAATGGATACAACCGCTGGAAAAATGCAAGATTGTGCTTGCTTTTTTTCGGACTGGGCAGTATACTTGTTATATGTTAATATTTTGTTGCCGTACGCGCGGCACAAATATTATAAGCGGCTGGAATGTCAGCCAAAATTTTAAAGGAGGAAAAGAAATGAAAAAGCTGTTAGCTCTGCTGCTGGCTGCGGTCATGGTCCTGTCCCTGGCTGCTTGCGGCGGCACCAACACAGACCCCACCGAGGCGCCCACTGACGGTGCCACCGAGCCCACTGAGGCTCCTACGGAGACTCCTACCGATGCCCCCACCACGCCTGTGGCTCGGGAGAACAAGCTGATCTTTGGTACGAATACCGATGTAACCGGTGACTGGACCAACGGCATCGTTACCAATGGCGCTTCCGACATGATGATCTCCTCGATGATCAACGATTACGGCACCCTGGTTACGAATCAGGAAGGTAACTATGTGGAGAACAAGACGGTGCTGAAGAGCTGGGAACGGAAGGATAATGAAGACGGTTCCGCTACCTACACCATCTCCATCAATGAAGGCCTGGTCTACAACAATGGCGAGCCCATCACCATTAAGGACTATGCTTTCAAGCTGCTGCTGTTGGCATCCCCTGCCGGTGGCGATATGCAGTTTACCGACGGTACCTCCACCACCGTGGTGGGCGGCGAGGATTACCGCGCTGGTACGACCGATGTGCTGCCTGGCGTGAAGATGGTTGATGAGTACACCATGGAGCTGTCCATTGTGCCTGATTACGCTCAGTACTACTACGCTGACACCTACGCTGGCATCACTCCCTGGAACATCGCCTACTGGATTGGCGAGGGCTATGATGTGGCTGACGATGGTGAAGGCTGCTACTTTACCAAGGACGGCGAGAAGGTCAAGGTCACTGGCGCCGATGTAGAGGAGCATTTCAAGAAGGCCATGTCCGCCGGTTCTGACGTTGTCTCTGCTGGCCCCTACAACCTGACGAAGTTTGACGCCGCCACCGGTCAGGCCACCCTGGACATCAACCCCAACTATGCTGGTAACTTCGAAGGCCAGAAGCCTTCCATTCAGACAGTTGTTATCACCAAGACCGAGGCGAGCACCTGGGCCGATGCTTTGAAGACTGGTGAGATCAATGTGTACGAAGGCATCGCCGACGGCAACGAAGTCAATACTCTGATGGACATGATTGATGCCGGTGCCGAGCTGACATACGTACAGTATGACCGCGCTGGCTACGGCAAGCTGCAGTTCTTCTGCGACGTTACTCCCACCCAGTTCGTGGAAGTCCGTCAGGCCATTGCCATGCTGCTGGACCGCGCCAGCTTTACTGACACCTTCTGCGCTGGCTGGGGCTCCGTTGTGAACGGACCTTATTCCTCTGCCATGTGGCAGTATCAGGAGTCTAAGGACGTCCTGGCTGACAATCTGAATTCCTACGCGTTCGACGTGGACGCTGCCAATAAGCTGCTGGACGAAGGCGGCTGGACCATGAACGAGAAGGGCGAGGCCTGGACCGGCGAAGGTCTGCGTCATAAGGAAGTGACCGCAGAGCAGGCGGAGAACATGGACGAGTGCATTGAGCTGTCCGATGGCCGCATCCTGATGCCTTTGATCATCAAGTGGTGCTCCTCCGAGAAGAACAACGTTTCCGACCTGCTGGCGACCATGCTGGCTAACTCCGACAACGTGAAGAACTCCGGCATGTCTATTGTGCAGGACACTGTGGACTGGGATACCCTGCTGAACGCCATCTACCGGAAGGATGCCGATGGCAACGCTGCTGCTCCCTACTACTCCATGACCAACCTGGCCACCAACCTGACCTCCACTATTTACGACTACTCCTTCATGTGGACCGATGATCCTGCGAAGGTTGCTCAGGGCTACAACACCACTTACCTGTATGACATGGGTGAGGGTGGCTTGGATGAGCTGTCCATGGACATGGTTTATAAGACCGCTGCTGGTGATGACGCAACGTATCTGGACTACTGGCAGAAGTACATCATCCGCTGGAACGAGATGCTCCCCGAGCTGCCTCTGTACTCCAACATTCTGGTAACTGGTTACCCCACCTGGGTGGAGAACTATGAGGAGAATGCCTATTGGGATTTTGCTCACGCTGTGTTGTATGCTTCCATTCCTAGTGCACAGTGATCCCAGTATGAGTGGCATTTAATCCCTGCGTTTTATGGGGACGGGCGCCTGTCCGTCCCCATTTTCATACCACAGGTTTGCTGGCAGGCAGGTCTGAGAGAGAACCTTGCGGTATGAGCCGCATCGCAGAGAAATACTAGGGGAACAACTCACTTTGGCTTCGTTTGAGTTGAAGAGACCCCGGAAATGGATGGTGTTTGTTTTGACAAAATATGTTTTGAAACGACTGGCGTACATCGTGGTGGTCTTCTTCATCGTTTCCTTCTTGATGTACTGCCTGTTCAGCCTGATTCCGTCAGATCCTGCTCGGACCCGGTTGGAGCCTATGAAACAAAAGCTGAAGCCCGAGGTATACGAGCAGATGTACCAAGAGCTCCGAGATAAAATGGGTTTGGATGACCCCATTGTTCTGCGTTACCTGCGTTGGATGGGCCTTGCCCCAGATAAGGAAAGCGGCGAGGTAAATGGTTTGCTGGAGGGATATTTTGGCTATTCCCAGATGCGTCAAAAGGATGCCATTGACGTCATCAAAACGCCAATGGGAAATACAATTTTCTTCAACCTGATGACTACGATCTTTACCCTGCTGATTACGATACCACTTGGCATCTGGTGCGCGGTTCATAAAAACAGTAAATTTGATCAAGGTATTCAGGCTATCACCATCATGGGTTACAGCGTTCCGCAGTATATCATTGCGCTAATTTTTGTTTTCGTCTTTGCGGTGCTGCTGCGTTGGTTCCCAGTTAATGGCTCTGCAACGCCAGGCGCCAATTACACAGGAATGCGTGAAATTACAGACCGGCTGTATTATATGGCCCTGCCTATTATCGTCAGCGTGTTCAGTGCTTTGGGCAGCATGAGCCGTTATGTCCGTGCTTCCATGATTGACGCACTTAGCATGGACTGTGTCCGGACTGCCCGGGCCAAAGGTGTGCGGGAGCGGGTGGTTATTTATTCCCATGCCTGGCGGAATGCATTGCTGCCTGTCATTACCTCCATTATTGGTTGGTTCCTGTCGATTTTCTCCGGCTCCCTGATTTTGGAGAATGTGTTCTCCTTAAATGGTATGGGCAAGCTGTATATTGAGGCTTTGAATGCCAAAGATGCAGAGCTCTGCCTAGCCATTCAGATGTTCTATACGATTGTTGCCCTGGTGGGCAATCTGATTACGGACTTGGCATATGGCATTGTGGATCCGCGAGTCCGTGTGAATAAGTAAAAGGAGGCGCTGAACGTGGCTAAAAATAAGAAAAGTAGTACAATTGGCAGCGCACTCCGCCGTATGTTTGGCATGCAGAAAAAGCAGCTGAGCTTCCAGGAGGAGGAGGCGCTCCAAAGCCCTGGCCGTGTAATTGCCAGAAACTTCTTTCACCGGCCCACTGCCGTGTTTGGTGTGGTGGTGTTTCTCGCAATTTTCCTGTTTGTTATGATTGGACCTATCTTTATGCCCATTAATTTGGGATATTCAGATGCGTCTCTGGCTAACATTTCTCCTGGCTATTTCATGATGGACGTCCCCTCTCAACTGATTTCTGAGGGCATCCATGACATCATTGCTGGTCCTACCTATGGTCTGGGCCTCAGCGAGAATGGTAAGCTTTATTCTTGGGGTTACACCCGGATCAGTGATGTCATTAACATGAAGGACATTCCCGCAGAGCTCACTGATGGCAGCGTGAATATTGAATTTCTTGCAGCTGGCAGTGACCATGCGGTCGCAATTGATGAAGACAACAACTTTTACTTCTGGGGCAATGACCGCCTGCGTCAGGCTCAGTACGAGAGCAACTCCGAGCTGAATGCTGCTCTGCGCAGAGGTACGCTGCAGGTGAAACAGCTGGAGGCTGGCAACCAGTTTAGTATCATTTTGGACACGGAAGGCAATGTATACCTCTGGGGTAATTCCTCTGGCAACGAGCTGGAATGCCGGGACAAGGAACGGGTTGCCGAAGGCGAAGACAAGGAGCCTCGGCAGTACCAGGGCAACATTGAGAAAGTTGCCGTTACGGATCATGCCTACATTGCCCTTTTGAAGGACGGCACCGTAGCCTATACCGGCTTGGAAAAGGACAATGCCCTCATTACAAACCTGCCCACTGAGTTGACCGACGGTTCCGTGCGCGTGGTGGACATCGCCGGCTCCAGCCAAAATGTGGCGGCAGTTGACGAGACTGGTAAGGTTTGGGTTTGGGGTGTTGCGACCCACGGCGAAAAGTCCGTGCCTGAGATGGCCTCCAAGCCTGTGAAGATTTACGGAGGACGGTATCATTACACAGTGCTTCTGGAAGACGGTGACGTGATTTCCTGGGGCGATGATATGTATGGTCAGGCTTCTGTTCCCAGCGCAGTGGAAAACGCTGAAATTGCTGCGATTTATTCCGGCGGCAATCAGAACTACGCCGTGACAACGGATGGAAAGGTCTTGACGTGGGGCCTGAAGGGCTTCCTTTGCGGCACCGATGATTTGGGCCGTGATGTGCTGGCACGTATTGTAAACGGCGGTAAGATGACCATGACGGTTGGCGCCATTGCGGTTATCATTTCTACCATCATTGGTTTGATTTTGGGCGGCATTGCCGGTTACTTTGGCGGTAAGGTTGACATGGCTTTGAGCCGTGTGGCCGAGGTCATTGGCGGTCTTCCGTTCCTTCCATTTGCCTTAATTCTCTCAGCTATTATTCCAAGAGATATTACGGTGCTGCAGAGAATGTACATCATTATGTGCGTCCTGGGTGTTTTGAGCTGGGTGCCCGATTTCCGTCTGGTTCGTGCCCAGATTCTCAGTCAGCGGGAGCAGGAATATGTCACAGCGGCAAAGGCCTTGGGCGTGGGAGAGGGACACATCCTACGCAAACACATCATTCCCAATGTGATGAGCGTTTTGCTGGTGTCCATTACGTTGAATTTTGCCACCTGCATGTTAACGGAATCCACGCTGTCCTATTTGGGTTTCGGCATTCCGCTTCCCACGCCTACCTGGGGCAATATGCTCAATAGCTGCAATAACTCCATTGTGATTCAGCAGTATTGGTGGCGTTGGGTGTTCCCCGCTGCAATCTTTGGCTTGTGCACCATCTGTATTAACCTGGTCGGTGACGGCCTGCGGGATGCCATGGACCCCAAGAGCAATGGACGCTAAGGAGGAAGAGACGATGGCATTACTTGAAACAAAAAATCTTCACACCTATTTTAAAACCCGTCGGGGCATTGTGAAAGCGGTGAACGGTGTTTCCTACGCCATTGAGCCGGGCAAAACGCTGGGTGTGGTAGGTGAGTCCGGCTCTGGTAAATCCGTTTCCGCCATGAGTATTTTGCGACTGCTGGACGGAAACGGCTATGTGGATTCCGGTGAGATCCTCTTTGACGGGAAGGACTTAACCAAGATTCCCATGAGTGAGATGTACCACATCCGTGGCAATCAGATCTCCGTGATTTTCCAAGAGCCTATGACGGCTCTGAACCCGGTGTTTTCGGTGGAGCGGCAGCTTTCGGAGCCCTTCATCATCCACCGTCACATGAGCAAGAAGCAGGCTGCTGAGGCGGCTGTGAAGATGCTGGCGGATGTGAAGATCCCCAACCCGGAGGTTGTGGTGAAGCAGTATCCCCATCAGCTTTCCGGCGGTATGCGCCAGCGTGTGATGATTGCCATGGCCCTGGCTTGTGAACCCAAGCTCCTCATTGCCGACGAGCCCACTACGGCTCTGGATGTGACCATTCAGGCGCAGATTTTGCACCTGATGAACAATCTTAAGGAAGAGCACGGCACGGCTATTATGTTTATCACCCATGACCTAGGCGTCATCAACCAGATGGCGGATGATGTAGCAGTGATGTACTGTGGCCAAGTTGTGGAGCATGTGCCTGCACGGGTCCTGTTCTCGAAGAGTGCGAAGTACTCTCATCCCTATACCGAAGGCCTGATGGCGTCGGTTCCCCGCCTGGATACGAAAGCCGACCGGCTGGATGCCATTCCCGGCGCAGTGCCCCATCCCCTGGACCTGCCCAAGGGCTGCAAGTTTGCGCCTCGGTGCAAATATTGCACCAAGCGGTGCATGGAGGAGGAGCCCGAGCTGTTGAAGGTAGGGGAAAATCAGGAAGTTCGGTGCTTCTATCCGGAGAAGGAGGCGCGCCATGCAAAATAAAGAAGAGCGCAAGGTTTTGCTCCAGATTTCCAATCTGAAGCAATACTTCCCTGTGGGGAAGAAGGGCATGTTTGTTAAGGCCAACGACGGCATCTCCATTGATATTTACGAAGGCGAGACCTTCGGCCTGGTTGGTGAGTCTGGCTGCGGAAAGTCCACGTTGGGCCGGTCTATCCTCCAGTTGTATAAGCAAACCGATGGCCGCACCATGTACTTTGGCCGCTCCATTGATGAGCTTGCGCCCCAGTATGTGTACAACACCTTCCGCAACCTGGGAGCCCGGAAGGAGCATATGTTTGCCACCCGGAAGAAATACGAGGAATTCCAGGCGGAATACGACAAGCTCCCCGAGCAGGAGCAATATCTGAAGCACGCCGAACTCACCAAACTCCGCAAGGAAGCCAACGATGCTATGCTGGATGTGGCAACGCTGGTGGGTGGCCTCATTGTTGCCAAGGATATGAAGCCTGTGGCGGATATTTACATGGAGGAGTTCCAGATTTCCAAGGAGCTCCGCAAAGCGGAAGATGCCCGCATGGAGCTTCAGCTGGATTTGGATGACGCCGATTTTGCCCTGAAAAAGGCTAAGGAGGCTGGGAAGTCCACTACGTCTGCCGAGTCCTCCCTGAAAAAGGCTAAGGCTAAAATGGCCCAGTGTGAAAAAGAGATTGCTGAAATTCACAGCCGGATTCAGTCGGTCCATACCCGGATTGAGAAGATGCGCAAGGAGCACCAAAATGATCCGGACTATGCTACCTATGAGGCTTATCACAGCGATGGCATCGATCTGGCTCGCCTGACCTATTCTGAGATGCGCCGCTTGCGCAGTGACCTGCAGCTCATTTTCCAGGATCCCTATTCCTCCCTGAACTCTAGAATGACCGTGGGTCAGATCATTGGCGAGGGCATGATAGCCCACAAGTACTTCCGCAAGAATGACGACCGGATGAAGGAAGAGATCATCCGAGTCATGGAGGAATGTGGTCTGGCGCCTTATTTCCTCCATCGCTATCCCCATCAGTTCTCAGGTGGCCAGCGGCAGCGCATTGGCATTGCCCGCTCTCTGGCTCTGCGGCCTAAATTTGTGGTCTGTGATGAGGCCGTTTCCGCTTTGGACGTGTCCATCCAGGCCCAGGTGATTAACCTCCTGCTGGAACTGAAGGAGAAGCAGCATCTCACCTATATGTTCATCACCCATGACCTGTCTGTCGTCAAGTATATTTCCGACCGCATTGGTGTCATGTACCTGGGCAACATGGTGGAGCTGGCTCCTGCTGATGATATCTTCAAGCATCCTCTGCACCCTTACACAGAGGCGCTGCTCAACGCCATTCCCACCACCGATGAAGATGCAGCCAAGAAGCCCGAGGTGCTGGAAGGCGATATCCCCAGCCCTGTGAATCCGCCTAAGGGCTGCAAGTTCCACACCCGTTGC
This sequence comes from uncultured Eubacteriales bacterium, assembly GCA_900545515.1. Taxonomy (GTDB): domain Bacteria; phylum Bacillota; class Clostridia; order Oscillospirales; family Oscillospiraceae; genus Faecousia. The sequence continues at coordinate 20,589 of UQZA01000016.1, forward strand.
AAGTACTGCACTGAAATCTGCACCCACGTGGTGCCAGAGATGCAGGAAGTCCGGCCCAACCACTTTGTGGCCTGCCATCACATTCTGGAAAAAGGCTCCAGTGAGGGCTGAGCATGCTGCTGCAGCGAAAAGTAGACCGGGCCATGAAGTGGTCCCGGGAGCGCAGTCTTCGCGCCGAGGGAATTGACCCAGAGGAAGAGGAGCTGAAAGCTGAGCTTAAGAAGCACAGCGGGAAGAAAGATTCAGCCCCGTCTATGGAGGAATTGATCGCGGAGGAGAAACAAAAGGAACTGGAGCGTCTGGAAAAGGGTGACGTCAAGGCCATGATTTTGGCTGCCATGATCACCATTTTCCCCATCTGCCTGGGCCTTATTCTCCTGATCTGCCTGATCGCCTATTTCTTCATGGCCCGTTGATGCGCAATATTTCCTGATAATTTTGTCCCCCCTGAACGCGAAGGCTTGCGTTCAGGGGGGTAACATTTTGTGGAAAGACTCATGTTGTCTTGAGACGCCGGAAAAGCGCTTACCTGCTTTCTGCGGGGACATTCAGCAATTGCTGGGTTCCAGATTCTCCAGCTCTTTGAGCCACAGCCCGGCCGCGGCGTCGGAGGGCATGCGCCAGTCGCCTCGAGGGGAGAGGGTGACGGAACCCACCTTGGGCCCGTCTGGTAGGCAGCTGCGTTTGAACTGCTGTTGGAAAAAACGGCGGTAGAAGCTTTGAAGCCACCGCAGAATTTCTTCGTTGGGGTATCTTCCCCGGAAGGCCAGCCTCGCTAGGCGGTAGACCTTCCCGGGTGCATACCCGCACCGGACGACCTGGTATAGAAAGAAATCGTGCAGCTCATAGGGGCCAACCAGATCCTCGGTTTTTTGGGAAATTTCTCCGTCTGTGGGAGGCAGCAGCTCAGGAGAAACCGGTGTGGCCAGAATGTCCCGCAGGACGTTGGACAAGGCTGTATCGGACTGGGCGGCCACATAATCCACAATGTGCCGCACCAAGGTTTTGGGCACACCGGCATTCACAGCGTACATACTCATGTGGTCCCCGTTGTAGGTTGCCCAGCCAAGAGCCAGCTCGCTTAGGTCCCCGGTGCCAATCACCAGCCCCCCCAGCCGGTTAGCCAGGTCCATCAGGACCTGGGTCCGCTCCCGGGCCTGACCGTTCTCATAGGTGACGGACCGGTCATCGGGGGGCAGGCCAATGTCAGAAAAATGTTGAGCCACAGACTGACCAATGGGAATCTCCCGGAAGGTTACGCCAAGGGCCAAGGCCATGTTTTCTGCATTGGACCGGGTCCGGCTGGTGGTGCCATAGCAGGGCATGGTGACAGCTATGAGACGCTTCCGGTCCCATTCCAGCCGGTCTGCCGCCCGAGCCATTACCAGCAGGGCCAGGGTGGAATCCAGTCCCCCGGATAGTCCCACCACCGCTGTCCTGGCTTGGGTGTGATCCAGCCGCTTGGCCAGACCAGCGGCTTGGATGGAGAGAATTTCTTCACAACGGCTCTGCCGCCCGATTGAGTCGGCAGGAACAAAGGGGTGTGGGTCTATGGTCCGGGTTAAGAGGGTTGGCTCCAATGGAAAATCCAAAGGTAGCTCCAGCAGTCGCTCCGGCCTGGAGGCGCAGTAGGTACTTTGCCGTGTCCGCTCTGTGATCAGATGTCGCACATCGATTTCCGACACCAGAAAATCCGGATCCATGGTTGCCGACTCTGCCAAAATGATGCCGTTCTCCGCAATCAGGTTGTGACCGGCATACACCAGGTCTTGGGTGGACTCCTGGCAGCAGGCGCAGGCGTAGAGATACCCACACATCAGCCGGGCAGATTGGCTGGCCACCAGATCCCGGCGATAGGTTCCTTTCCCGATCACAGCCGGAGAGGCGGAGAGATTGACGATGATGGTGGCTCCTGCCAATGCCAGGTCTTGCGAGGGCTGGCGGGGAGCCCAGAGGTCTTCACAGATCTCGCATCCTACAGACAGCTCCGGCAGCTCTCCATGGGTAAAGAGCACGTTCTTGCCAAAGGGCACATCCCGTCCCTGACTCCAGAAGCCGCTGACCCAGCCAAAGCCTTCCGGGGCTGGGGCAAAGTACCGGGACTCATAGAACTCACTGTAATTGGGGATGTGTGTCTTGGGGATGATTGCCTGAACCTCCCCATCGTACAAGGCTGCTGCGCAATTATACAGCCGTCCGTTCCAGGCAAAGGGCAACCCCACAAATACCAGCACGCCGGCGCCGGCCGTGGTCTCTGCCAGTTGGGCCAAACCGGCCAGCGCGCCCTGCCGCAGGGCCTCCTGCCCAAAAAGGTCGTGACAGGTATACCCTGTGAGGCACAGCTCCGGCAGGGCCAAAATCCTCACGCCCAGACGCTTGGCCTGCGACACGGCTGCCGCGCATTGCTGGGCATTGTATCCACAGTCGGCTACCCGGAGGGGTACCGATGCAGCGGCTACTTTAATAAATCCATCCTTCATTTGCATTCCCTCACAATATGGCCGCCAAGGCGGCAAATCACGTGGCGTTACTCCAGCTGATCCAGGTTCAGGCTAAAGGCCGGGAGAAACTCCCGAAGAAAGTAGTCCAGCTCCGGCCGGCCCATAGCCTCCATGGCCTGCATGGTTTGCCTGGCCGCAGATTCGAATTCCTGGTTTCCGGCCTTCAGCTCTTCCACACACTTGATGTAGGCTGACAGCTTATCCGCTGCCTTGACAATGGGCAGGGTTTCTGGGTCATCCTCCTGAATCAGGTGCTCGTAGCTGGGCTGGAGAGCCTCCGGCAGCATGGACAGGAGCTTATCTCCACTGACCCTCTCCACCTGCTTGTAGGCTTTCTTGATCTCCGGGTTGAAATATTTGACCGGAGTGGGCAGATCCCCGGTCAAAATTTCCGAGGCGTCATGGTACAGCCCGGCCGCAGCGCACCGGTCTGGGTCCGGACCAGGTAGACCCAGGATGTCCCGGCGGATGAGAGCCAGCCCATGGGCCAGTACGGCGGCCATGTGGCTGTGCTCCTGGACATTTTCTGAGAAGCTGTTGCGCATCAGCCCCCATCGGGTGATGTAACGCATCCGGGATATGAGCGCGTAAAACTCATTGGCCATGACGTAGCTCCTCCAGCGCTGCCGGAATATCCCGTGGGGTCCGGCAAAGGTGACGGGCCCCGGCGGCCAGTAGCTCTTCTTCATTCCGGTAGCCCCAGCAGGCGGAGATGCAGGGAATCCCGGCAGCCCGGGCAGTTGCCACGTCTACTTCGGAATCGCCGATATAAATGGCCCGCTCCAGGGGGGTCTCCAACTGCTCCAGGGCCCGCAGCACCATGTCCGGGGCAGGCTTCCGGGGCAGGTCCGGCCCCTCTCCCAGGGCCAGGTCGAAGGTGGGGAAATAGGTTTTCCAGAGGGCCTTGGTGGCATTGTCCGGCTTGTTGGAGACAATGGCCAGACGCCACCCCGCCGCCTGCAGCGCAGTGGCGGTGTCCAGAATGCCCGCATATGGACGGGTGGTTTCGTTACAGTGCTGGGGATAGTATGCCCGGTAATAGGCCATGATCTCCTGAAAATTTTCCGGCTCTCCCCCAACAGCCCGGCGCATTTGCTGAATGGCGCCGTTGCCCACAAAGGTGCGAACCTCCTCCAGACTTCGCTCCGCCAGGCCGAAGGCCCGCAGCGTGGCGTTGGTGGCGTTGGTGAGGTCCTGCAGGGTATACAAAAGGGTCCCATCCAGGTCCCATAAAATGGCTTTGTTCATTGGATTGTCCTCCGTTTTCTGGGTTACAGTACCTGGAGGATGTAGCCCTTCAGGTACCAGGCGTTCTCTGCTGCCAAGTCTGCCGGATGGTCCCGGCTTTGCATCATAGGCTCCAGGAGCCGGACCGGACGGCCCACGTCTCCGGCTGCCTCTTGCAGCATTTGGAGGAACAGGGGCGGGGTCATAAATTGGCTACAGGACCAGGTGGCCAGGTATCCGCCGGGGCGGACCAGGCGGATACACCGCAGGTTCAGCTCTTTATACCCCCGGTAGGCGCCCTGGAGGGCGCCCTTGCTTTTGGCAAAGGCCGGTGGGTCGCAAATGACCAGGTCATACTGCCGTCCTGCCTCGCTATATTCTTTCACCAGGTCGAAGACATTGGCGCAGATGGTAGTAATCGTCTCCGCCACGCCGTTGCAGGCAGCGTTTCGGGACAGCATGTCCAGTGCCTCCCGGGACACATCCACCGCTTCCACAGATGCGGCCCCATACAGGGCGGCATGGATGGAAAAACCGCCGGTGTGGCAGCACAGATCCAAAACCCGGGCTCCGGAGCAATAGGGCCGGATGCGCCCCCGATTTTCTTGCTGGTCCAGGAAATGGCCGGTTTTCTGCCCATGGCGAAGATCGGCCAGCATTTGGGCATCGTGCTCCCGGAAGGGCACCAGCCCCGGCACCTGGCCGTAGAGGCAGCCGGTGACCTGAGGCAAGCCTTCTTTTTCCCGGACAGGTACGTCATTTCGCTGGTAAATTCCCTTGGGGGCGAAGAGACCGGCCAGGAGCTCTGTGAGGACGTCCTTCCAGGACTCCATACCCAGGCTCACGATTTGCAGGGAAAGGTAATCCCCAAATTTATCCACAGTCAGACCCGGCAGACCGTCGGAATCTCCAAATACCACCCGGCAGGCATTGTGAAACCCAAGGGCCTGCCGGCAGGCCCAGGCGCGTGTCAGGCGGCGGCGAAAGAACTCCCGGTCGATGGCTTCATTGGGGTCCCGGGTGAGGACCCGTACCAGGATTTTGGACTGGCTGTTGAAGAAGCCTCGGGCCACAAAGGCGCCGGTTCCGTCGATGACGTCAACCACGCCACCGTCGGTGCAATCCTCGTCCACCCAAGCGGCCTCGTTGTCGTAAACCCGGCCTTTTCCCCGGCGGAGCTCCCGCTCCTCCCCCCGGCGTAGACATACCTGCCCCAATTTCATATTGGCTCCTTCCTGCGGGTGCAGTTGACATGTACAGCCCCGCATGTTATAATGTAATAATATCAGGATAAAATCTTCCCGCCCGTTTCGAAGGAGGGGTATGTTTGGCAGATTCCAATGTAACCAAACGGGCCCTCGCCACGGCAATGAAGCAGCTGATGGCGGCAGAGCCCTTTTCAAAAATCAGTGTCGGCGATATCTGTCAGGTGTGCCAGATGAACCGGAAGAGCTTTTACTATCACTTTCGAGACAAGTATGACCTGGTCAACTGGATTTTCCAAACTGAGTTCCTTACGGCGGTGCAGCGCCGCCCCTATGAGAGCACCTGGGCACTGATTGGGGATCTGTGTGAGTATTTCTATGAAAACCGGGCGTTCTACCACAATGCGCTGTCGGTAGAGGGGCAGAACTCCTTCCAGGATTACTTCCGGGAGATTCTGGCGCCAGTGATGCGGGCCTATGCGGAGGATCTCTTTGAGGGAGAGGGAGAGGACGCGGACTTCTTTATCAATTTCTTCAGCGATGCCCTCATTGCGGCCATGCTCCGCTGGCTTTCCAACCGGAATTGTATGCCCCCTGACCGCTTTACCCGGCTTTTGCGCCGCAGTGTGCTGGGTGGGGCGCAGGTCCTGTCTGACAGCCCAGTTGGAATCCCGAGCTGAGAGCGCTTCTATCATACTGTTTTTTCCTGCAAATTGCAACGGCTACAGGATAAAAATGGGGAGAGCAGGCAAGTATGCAGTCAAATTTTTCCAGCTGCTTTGCACATCGCACCTGCCTCCATTGTTTGGCCGGAGATACATAATTCTTCTTCTTTGACAAATAATAGCCTCGACACAGAAAGCCGGGGCGGCGTTGCTGCCCGTTTAAAGGAGAATTTGGTATGAAAGCAACAGGAATCGTTCGTCGCATTGACGATTTGGGGCGGGTGGTGATTCCCAAGGAAATCCGCCGTACTTTGCGCATTCGGGAGGGAGATCCTCTGGAAATTTACACAGAGAAGGATGGAGGCGTGATTTTCAGGAAATACTCGCCCATGGGGGACCTCCAGGACTTTGCGGCCCAGATCTGTGAGTCCATTGGGAAAAATACGGGGCGGATTGCAGCTGTGGCGGATCGGGATTCCATCATTGCCCTGTCCGGCGCGCCCCGGCGGGAGCTGGTGGACCGGCGAAACTCTGCGGATCTGGAAAACCTGATGGAGCAGCGGAAGAGCTACCGGTATAGTCCCGGTAATGTGAAGCTTCGGGCGGTAGAGGGCTCCGAGAAATATTATCTTGGCGCTGCTGCCCCCATTGTGGCTCAAGGAGATTTGATGGGCTGTGTGATGCTTCTCATGGATGAAGAGGAGACCCCGCCGGCCGAGGGGGACCAGAAGCTGGTGCAGACGGTGGCAGGCTTTCTGGGCAGACAAATGGAGGCATAATACCAAAAAACACGGGGAGCGTTCCGGCTTTGCGGAACGCCCCCTGTTCATTTGCATCGCTTATGCTCCCGGCAAGGTGGGCTCTACCATGGCCCATAGCTCGGTAAGACTGACATCCAGGCTGTATTGCACCAATACGCCGTCTGCGTGAAGAATCTGGAACTGGAAGTGGGTTTTCTCTTCCGCCAGGATGGGGTCTGCACGGGCTTCCAGTAGCGCCTGGGTGACATCCTCTGCCCGGAAAACGGGGTCCTGAATGCTGTCCCAGTAGAGATCGGGGATGCTGTCGCCCCGTGGAATGGGATATAGACGGAGATCATAGGAGGCAGGCTCCTGAAGGTCGGCAAACTGAGACGCCGGAACCTCCGCCATCCGGTTGATGCACACGGAAATGGTATTGCTGCCCCGGCTCCAGCACAGCCTCAGGGAATACCGGCCCTGGCCCATGTCCAGCCACGCCTCTTCTGGCTGGAAGTCCTCAGGAATGTGCTCCGGGAAGTAGGCGGCAAAGTCTGGTTCCTGCCGGGCCTCTTCCATAGTCAAGCGCTCATACCGCCAGGCAGGGATTTCCTCCGGGGTGAGGAAATCCAGGCTGACGCTGCGTTGGGGGTCCAGAAGCCGGGAGAGAATGCCCTCAACCATGGCTTGCCCCCGTTCCCTGTCTTCATCCTGGAGCTCTAACCTGGCCCCCAGAACTTCCTCCCGGAGGAAGGTCAGGGTGTAGCAGGTCTCCTCTATGCTGTCGCCGTCGCAGTCATAGCGGTTCTGGGTGGCAGAAACCTCTGTACCCCAAACGTCGTTGATTCCCTGGGGCTCTGCCACAACGCAGGCAGGTGGCAGATGGTTGGGCGCAAGGGCCAGGGAGTATGTTCCTGCATCGTTTTCCCGGCTGCCGGAGAGAAAGACCTGCCAGAGCTGCCCCTGGCCGTCATAGACGGCGTGGCCGGAGAGGGTCCAGCCCAGCTCCTCCCACCAACCGGTTTCTCCAAAGAGGAGGGCCAGATCCCCGGGCGTCAGGTCTTCCTGAAAATGGCCGTCTGGGAAGGCGATGGCGGCGGCAATTTCGTTGCCGCCGGTGCTGTATTGCAGCTCCGGCAGGTGGAGGGGAGGACTGGTGGGCGTGGAGGAAGCGGTGGATTGAGGCGTGGACATGGTGGCAGCTTCCACCTTTTGCTCCGGTGTGGCGCCGGAGCTTCGAGCCAACCAAAGGCCCAGGGCCACCAGGCAGCAGGCGGCACCGGCGGCCAGGGAAAAGGCCCAACGACGGTGTCTTCTCTGGGGCTCCAGCCCCAGAAGCTTTTGGTGCAGCGCCAGAGAGGGAGTTTGTCGGTCAAAATAATCGGAATATTGGCTCATGTAGATTCTCCTTCCAAAAGCAGTTTCAGCTTGGCCCTGGCCCTGGCCAGCCGGGAGCGGACCGAGCTGGGGGACAGGCCCAGAATGGATGCCATTTCTTCTGTAGAGTATCCCTCGTAGTAGTAAAGGTGCAGAGCGGCCCGGTCTTTGGGCGGTAGGCGGTACAGCTCTTCCAACTCTTGGGCCTCTGGCTCCTGGGCCGGAAGCTCTGGGGGCAGAGGCGCTACCTTCTTCCGCCAGGGGGAGCGGAGGAAGGAAATGCACCGGTTTACCGTCACCCGGGTCATCCAGGCCGCCTCCTGCGCCGGGTTGAAAAAAACGGGGGTCTTTTCCAGGTACTTGAGGAACGTGTCTTGTACTGCATCTTCCGCTTCCTGGGGGCTGCCCAGAATGGCAAGCGCGGTGCGGTAGAGCTTGGCTTCATAGCGGAGGACAAAGGCCTCCCAGTCCACCGGCCGGTTGGACTTCTGTTCCATGATCGGACCTCCTTTCACTTTTTATAACGCGGGAAGGGGGAAATATGCTGCATGGTGGGGGTTCATTTTTTTGGGAAGAAAAAATCCGGAGGCGGCTCAAAGCAATGGGTTGAGACGTCTCCGGATGGGAAGGATGTTTTCTGAAGAGCAGGGGCTGGTCATTCCAAAGGGCGCAGCACGCTGTATGCATCGAAGCGGGGGTCCTGGCTGGCGGTGAGGAACACCACCTGGGCGCTGCTGTCGGACACAGCGCATGCTTCCGCAGTGCCGGCGGCCTGCTCCGGGGCAATGTTCTCCAGGTACAGCCGGGTTTGACCGGTGGGAAGGGGGAAATCCCCAGAATCGGAGAAGGAGACCGTGAAGCTCTGACTGGCGCAGGAAGCCAGCTGCCGGGCGGCCTGCCGTAGGATCGCATCCTTAGAGGCGGCAGCGGTGTAGGCGATGGAGCCACTGTCCGGAATGCGGAAGTCTGTCCATACCACTTCATCAAAGCCACGTTCCTGAAGCTCCCGGCAAATTTGGATCAGGTTGGCCGTCACGGCCTGGTTGGCAGGGTCCAGCCAGTGGCACTGCGCTTCATCGGTCCACAGGGCGCCGGAAGAGACGGTCAGCCCGGAGCCGGGCTTGGCCTCTGCAAAGGCCGAGTCCCGGAAGGCCGGCAGGCGGGCAATCAAGTAGCAACCCTGCTCCTTTAGGGTTTGGATCAGCTTGTCCATGGCGGCGCAGTCTAAGGCCTCAGACTGGGGGGCTCCCTGAATTCTGCTGGTGTAGTAAAATTGACCGGATTTGCTCTTTACATCCAGAAGTACGGCAGTTCCTGATTCCAGGGCGCTCAGTTTTTGGGACACCTGATCCAGCCCTGCCTCCAGCTGCTTCCCGTCCACATAGACCCCACTGAGCCGCGCCAGGTTCTGCGCTTCCTGGGGGGCAGCCTGAAAAAGGATTTCCCCAGGAGCGGTTTCCCCGGCTGCCTGGGGGCCGGTCTCTTTGCCGTCCAGGTCCAGGGTGGAGCGGCCAAAGTCAAAGGTTACGCCTTCCCGGGTGTAGACCACATACCGCTGCAGCCACACCAGCCAGCAAATCCAGATGACGAGGCCTGTCAGAACCAGGATTCCCAGAACTTGCAGGACCTTCCGCAGCCGCATTTTGGTGTGGTAGGAAAATACTTTCATGGGGCTTCCTCCTCCAGCCGCGCGGTGAGGCAACGCCATTCCTCTTGGCTGCGGGTTTCCAGTATCCGGAATCCGTGAGCCTGAAGACAAGCCCGGACCTCCTCCAGGCGGCTGTCCAGAATACCGGAGCAGATCACGGCGCCGCCAGGACGCAGGAGACGGCGCAGGGAGGGCGTCAGGGCGAGAATTACATTGGCTACAATATTGATGAGGGCCAGGTCAAAAGGGCCTCCTGCGTCCATCAGCGCCGCCAGAGCACTGGGGTCTCCGGCAACATCTCCAGTGAAGGCCTGGAACCTGGGGGTGGACATGCCGTTGTAAGCCCCATTCTCCCGGGCCATGTCCTCGGCCTTGGGATCGATGTCCACGCCAACGGCGCAGGCGGCGCCCAGGCGCAAAGCGGCGATAGACAGAACACCGCTGCCGGAACCCAAATCCACTACCCGGCTGCCCGGGATTAGGCGCGCCTCCAGGGCTGCCAGACACATTTGGGTGGAGGGGTGGGAGCCGGTACCAAAGGTCAGGCCGGGGTCCAGGATTACCGGCAGGCGGCCCTGGGCCTCCTCCACCGGAAGCCAGTAGGGCAGGACGCAGAGCTTCTCCCCTACGAATTGGGGGGGATAGTACTTCCTCCAGCTGTTGGCCCAATCTTCCTCGTCCAGGGGGGCGGCGGACACGGTGAGAGGGCCCAGCTGCCGGTCTGGATGCCGGGCCCGCAGGGCACGAAGGGCGGCGCTCAGAGCGTCTAACCGGGAAGGCGCGGTCTCATCCTCCTCCAGGTACAGCTTAATTTGGGACAGGCCCTCCAGGCGGCGGGCCAGAGCATCGTCAATGTAATCCCAGCAGGCGCGATTGGCATCCAGAAATTGCAGGTATTCCCGCTGGTCCTCTATGACCAGGCTGTCATAGCCCATGGCGGTGAGGGCATCCGCCGTCAGGCTGATCCCCTCAGAGGTGGTTTTAATGGTCACTTCCAAATATGGCAAGGAAATCCCTCCTACTCGAAAGGGTGATTTCCGTTATTTTACACGAAAAAGGGAAGCTTGACAAGGGAGAGGGGAAAATTTCCCATATAAAGCGCCGTCCTGGCAGCATACGCCAACCGGTATGCTGCCAGGACGGATTGGGAATGAAATTTCCCCTATGGCTGTCAATGCTCTGACTACAGGCCCCAGCTTGTGATCAGATTTTCCCGGGCTGCAATTTCTTCCTGGTGGGTGTAGGGATCTGCCAGCCGGTCCGTGGAGGCTTTGGGCTTGTGGACCAGGCAGTAGAGAAACCGATAGCTCCAGGCGACGGGCATGAGGTACGGTCTGTGGTTCACAAAAGCGTACCAGGGCACATGGCGCATATCCCGGTATGGGGGAAAGATTTTTTTCCAGGTGTCGGCCAGGAAGGCGAGACTGCGGGGGAGGCGGGAGCGGTGCACCTGCTTGGCCATGGCGGCAGCCCGGTTTTGCTGGTTGATGTGTCCAAAGATTCCGTCTGCAAACACCTTTTCTGTGGCCTCCAGGAAGAAGGACTCCTCCAGGGGACTGGAGGAAATGGGCATGGAGACGCCGAACCACTTCTCACAGAGGGCAAAGCAGGTTTGGGTAAAGGCGAGGAGATCCAGCTCCTCCAGCTGTTGGGTGATCCAAACCCAATTCATGTTGCGGTTCTGCTGTTGGATGAAGAAAACCATATCCAGGAAAGGGCGCAGACCGCAGCCCTTGTTGATGATGTGTTTTGCAGTATGGGCCATCAGATAGAGGAAGTGGAATCCCTCGTCCAGCTCATACCGGCTGGTGTCCAGCAGGGGCCGGGCGAATCTCCAGGCCTGGTCGAAATAGGACTGGTAATCCACCTGATTGGCCAGGGGCTCATAAAACATGTGGCTGTGAATTTCGTAGGTAACCACGCCGTCGGAGTAGGTCCACACCGCCCCGGGGTCTTCCTTTGGCGTGTAATGCAGGGAGCACATCAGCTGATGACAGTGCAGCCGGTCTTTGCCTCGAATCAGGAAATCGGTGTCTCCCATGGTGCGCAGTTGAGGCGCGGGGTAGCATTGGGAGAGCACGCTGCCCTTAAAGGGAAGAAAGGGGATCTCCGCTTGGGTGAGCTGCTGCTCCAGCTGGGCCAGGTCCTGCTGCCGGGCAACGGAGTGAGCGGCTTCCGACACAAATCCGGCGTGCAGCTCCTCCAGAATGGACTGAAGCGCGGGAATCCGGGATAGGTTGTCCCGGCACTGTACATAGAAAATTCCCGCCAGATTCTGGGTACGGGCATATTGCAGCAGCTGCGGCCAATCCAGGCTCTCCCACCCACCGGGGACGCGGATATCGGGTTTGCCCTGGATATAGGCGGCCAAAGCCTGAACAAAAAAAGCCTGTTCCAAAGTCATGATGCAATGGCCTCCGTTTCATAGACGAAGCCGTTGGTCAGCATTTGTTCCAGAAACTGTCCAACGGCTTGGGCGGCCTGGAGTGCGGAGGTGGAGTAGTGCTCGCTGAAGGCCAGGAGTAGGGCCTCTCTCTGCTGGGGGGCCTCTTCCAGCAGCTTCCAGATGAAATATCCTGCGTCATTTAGCTGGAGGGCCCAGTGGCGGCAAAATGGCCTGGCGGCCTGAGTGGCTACCAACAGATGCTCGCCACAAATTTCCTCGTGAACGACGCCGGAGCGGGTTTTCAACATGGGATACGCTCCTTTCTCTCTAGTATGTGATCATGGCAGAGCCGTGTAGATTCCGGCCCTCCCCGGTTTTCCAGTAGCCAAATGGGGGCGGCAGGTACCAGCCGCTTGAGCAAAGGCAGAAGCAGCCGGTAGTGGGCTTCGGTCCGGTCTGTGCAAAAACACTGACCCAGTAGGGGCAGGATGGCGGATGCTGCCGGCAGGGGGAGGCACCGGTCTGTCTGGCTCTGCCGCAGATACACGATTCCGCCCAGGGGGGCGGACCCGGTGCCGCCCAGCGCCTCCTTACCCCGCCAGGGTGTGGCGTGTACCAGGATGGGGCCGTTGTCCTGAAATTGGAGGGCCGGCTTGTCTCCATTGATGATTGTGATTTCGCCGGGGTAGAGCTGCCACCAGAGGTTTAGCTGGGTGGTTTTCCCCACTCCGCTGGGGGCGGCCAAGAGGTAGGCTTTCCCTTGAAAGGCGAAGGCGGCGCTGTGAAACAGGCAGCGGCTGTAGGAAAGCAACAGGTCCGCAAACCGGCGGCGCAGGGCCACGGTTTCCAGGAATTCTGGGGGGGCATCCGAGGGACAGTAACAAGAGGCCCGCTGCAGGTCCTCCTGGGTAACCTGGAGATGTGCGGTGGGAGAACCGCCCACGGCGAGAAAATCGGAGAAATAGCGCTCGGTGCCGGGGTAACGCAGTTGAATTTCAAAGGTCAATCCGGAAAAGGAAATGATAATGGAAAATTCCTCCCCTCTGTGGTAGAGATGTGGCGTTTGGAGTGGTAAAAGAATGCGGCAGGTGGGGGGAACCCCACCTGCCGTGTGAGCTGCCTCTCAGATGTGGCCGAGCAGGTTGCCAAATTCGTCGTACACCTCACCGGATGCTGTCCGGTGACCATAGACGATGGTACCATCTCCCAGGGAGAAGGGGGTGATGCCGGAGCCATCGGGAACCCACTGGCTATCATTCATGGGTGTGACAATGGGCATATTGGACAAGTCGTTCATAGTCGGAAACCTCCTTGTAGTTGAAAGAATGATTCGCCCTAGGCCGTGACGGCCAGGGGATTGTAAATGGTATTGGGGCGGAAGGTGCAGCTGCTCATGTCACCGTAGACCAGAGTGCCCTCCAGCGTCCGATAGTACGCCCGGGTGGAGAGGGTGGTGAAATTTCCCTGGGTGTCACGGAGCTGCATATACCGCCAGTAGAAATAGGTGACATAGCCGTCTCCGCTGCCTTGGTCGCGATAGCCGGGCAGGCCATGGTTGAAGTCCTTGGCGGTATAGTCTTGATCATAAATGGGCGCGGCTTTGAACGCTTCGTAAACGGTGGACTTTTCGAAATTACCCACAGGCTTGCCACCAATGGTTCCGCCGATGATCAGGCTGGACGCGTCCTTTTCTGTAGCTGTGGTAGAGACCACAAAACCATAGTGCTGGAATATGTCATCCGGTACTGTGGCATTGATGTAGACCTCCCGTGCGTAACTGCCGTCGGTCCAGTAGCCGATCTGTGCTTGGGAATACCCGGCGTCGATCCAATAGGCATAAATCCGCTGGTTCTGAACCTTGTCGCTTTGGAACAGGTCCGTTGCGCCTACATTGTTTTCCTCCGTCCAGTCCATTTCGTGACCGGCCTTGCTGCCGCAGGGGGTGTAGAACCAACCGGCAAAGGTGTACTGGGCGTCACCGGCTGTTTTGCGGGTACCGTTGACGGTGAAGTCCGTTCCTTCATATGCCAGGCTGCCAGCCAGCAGATCATTGCGCCCGGAGATGTAGTCCGCTTGGTTCAAAATTTTCAATACTTCACCGGTAACGCCATCGCACAGCAGGAGCGCATCCTCCGGAATTACGGGTTCATCCGGCTCTGATGGGACGCAATGACAGCCACAGCCGCAGGTGCAGGTCCCTTCGGGATTGATGCAGCCGGTGAGGGTGGGGAGGGCGCCGTCCTCCAGCTTCCAGTAGCCGGTACCGGTCCAGGCGGCGTCCTGGCTGATCCGCGTCACAATGGCCGCCACGTCGGCAATCTCTGTGCCGCTGGTGGATTTGGTAAAATATTTGCTGTTGGCCGGGAAGCAGTCAGAAGTGTAGTAGCAGTAGTTGACGGAGCCGCTGTTGCAGCGAATGCCGCTAAGGGTGGATTTGTAAGAGGTGTTGGTGTTTGCCGTTGCCAGCTGGCCGGCATGGTAGCAGTTGGTGTAAGTGCCGCCTATGCTGTAGCCGCAGATACCGGCAGCGTAGGTCAAGCTATTTTTGGCCATGCAACGACCGGCTGTGATGATACCGGTGCTATAGCAGCGGTCTACCGTCAAATGGGCAGACCTGGCGTAACCGACGATACCGCCGGCTGCATCATACACGTTACTACCCGCCACAGGTGTGCCAACACGGACGTCTGCCGTGCTGTAGCAGTCTGCAATGTGCACTACCTGTCCGACAGATGTGGTACTGTTATTTGCCACCATGCCGACGATGCCGCCTGCTCCGCCGTAGCTGGTGGAGCTGACTTGGGATGCAGCGCACCAGGAGCGGCTGATGTTTGCGGTTCCGCCAGGGCCTCCGGCCTGTCCAACCACGCCGCCCACACCGTACTGGGTACCGGTGATGGTTGCGCCCTGAACGCTGGAGCAACACAGGGTGATTGTGTAGCCGGAACCGGCGCTGGCATAGCCTACAATGCCGCCTACGGCGTACTTTCCCTCCACGGTGGTGTCCACCACATGCAGGTTGCACAGGGTTTCCGGGGAAGCGCCCGTATTGCCAACGAACGCGCCCACGTGGTAGCCGCTGCTGACGATGGAGCTGTCCCGGAGGGTCAAATTGCAGATGCTTGCGTTTGCAAGGCTGCCGAACAGACCTGCATAGTTGACATTACCTGAAATTTTCAGGTGAGAGATGGTATGTCCGCCTCCTATGAAGGTGCCACAGAAATAGTAGGGGGCGCTGGCATTCCATCCGATGGGAGTCCATTCCTGGTTGCCCAGATCGATGTCTGCGGTCAGCCTGTACCAAGCGCCCCGATAGGGATTGCTGGTGCTGTTGCTTTCGTTGACCTTTTGGGCCAGGTATGCCAGCTCACCGCCGTTAGAGATGAGATAGGGATCGCTTTCTGTACCACTGCCGCCGGAGAAGGAGGTGGCGGGAATGCCATTCCAGGCAGGGGCCACGCCCTCCGCGGCAAGCGCGGAGGGCTGAAGGCAGCTGAGACCGAACAGCAGGGCCAGGAGCAACGCCAATGTACAGGTGAATTTTTTCATTGGGATCTCCTTTCAAATGGCTGTAGCTGAAATCAGAAGGGGCTTGTGGATTCCAGGGGATTGTAAGTTGTGTCGGGCTCAAAGGTGACCTGGGTCATGTCGCCATAGACCAAGGTGCCCTCCAGGGTCCTGTAATAAGCGCGTGCGGAGAGGGTAGTGAGGTTTCCGCTTGCGTTCTTCAGCTGCATGTTTCTCCAGTAGAAGTAGGTGATGTAGCCTGCACCATTCCCATCGTAGCCGGGCAGACCGGCGTTAAAGTCCTGGGCGGTGTAGGGCTCTTCATAAATGGGAGAGGCCTGGAAGGTCTCATAGACTGCAGTCTTCTGGTAATTGCCCACCGGCTTGCCTCCAATGACGCCGCCGATGACCAGATTCTCCTGATCCTCCTCGGTAGCAGCGGTGGAAACCACAAATCCATAGTGCTGGAACATATCCTTGGGCACTGTGGCGTTGATGTAAACCTCCCGTGCGTAACGGCTGTCAGCCCGGTAGCCGATCTGGGGCTGGGAATAGTCGGCGTAAATCCAGTAAGCGTAGATCCGATGATTTTCCACTTGTGCGCAGTCAAACAGATCGGCGGTGCCTACGTTGTTAGCAGCTGTCCAGTCCAGGTTCCGATTGTTGATGACCTGGCCCTCCGCATTGCCGGGGGCGAAGAACCAACCGGCAAAGGTGTAGTCGGTGTTTGTCTCCATGCCAATCACAGTTTTGCGGGTGCCAGTTACGGTGAAGCCCTTGTCCCCGCCGGGAAGAACGGTGTAGGCCATGGGGGACGTGTAGTTGAGGGTCCCGGCCAGCAGGTCATTCCGGCCGGCCTGGTACTGGCTCTCATACAAAATTCCCATCACATTGCCTGTGGGGCCGTCGCACAGCAGCAGGGCATGATCCACCACCGGAGTCAGGACCAGATTGCCATGAACGGTGATCGCTTCCTCCAAACCATACACAGTTCCAACCTCATCCTGCCAGCCGGTTAGCTTCCAGAAGTTTTCTTCGTCGTATTCGCCCTTGTAGAATGTTTCGGCGCCCAAAGTGGTGACAGTCTCGCCTTCTTCCACCCCAAAGGTTCGGTAGGTAGTACCGGCGGGATACTGGAACTCCACGGTGTATTTGTCAGCCTCCTGCTGCCATACGGCGTAGATGGTCTTGACAGGGTTCTCTTTGGTCAGGGTTACGGAATTGCCTGCCTGATAAATGGGAGCGGTGGCGTCTGCAGTGTCAGCCCAGCCCAGGAAGGTGTAGCCGTCCTGGGTGGGAGCAAAGTCAGAGACGGTGAAGTCCACGGAATCGTCGGTGGACTGTTTGGTGTCGGTCCGGTTTTCCTCGTTTCCGCCGTTGACGTCATAGATCAGGGTGTAGTCGTAGATGGTGGGGTTCTTCTGCCACACAGCGTAGATGGTTTTGGCAGGGGCATCTTTGGTCAGGGCCACGGAATTGCCAGCATGATAGGTGGCAGCGGTAGCATCGATACAGTCAGCCCAGCCCAGGAAGGTATAGCCGTCCCGGGTGGGGACGGTGCTGGATACGGTAAAGGTTGCGTAGCCTGCGGTGGTGGACTGGGTTTCTGTCCAGTTGGCTTCCTTGCCGCCGTTGGTGTCGTAGGTCAGGGCGTAGTCGATTTCCTCTTCGCCAGTGACAATGACTGTGAAGGTAGTGGTTTCTTTGTACCAAGTTCGATCCGCATTGTGATATACGCTACGCCCACAGTATTTGCAATAGCCAGATTCATAAGGAGCATCATAATTGTAGTAGAATGTCAACGTGACAGTTGTGCGTCCAGGTTTTGCGGCTTTGTAATGGAATTCCAGGCAAGGATACCCCACATAGCCATCAAACTCATCCGCCGATGGAGTTGCTGCCAGGGAATATTCGCAGTCCGTTAAAACAGAAGGGTCGCTCAGGGAATAGCCTGCTGTCCGATCAACTCTGTCCACCGCGTAGTAATCGGGAATGAACTCAGAGACAACCCGTTTGCAATTGGGGCAAAGGTAGGTGCTCCGCGGTAGGCGGTAATAAAATCCTGTATCCCCAACGTTTTTGGTAATCGCCCCGGCCTCGTTGTTGCGCACGAACTGATAGGCACTCGGGATGCCATAGTTCAGTGTAACTCCCTGCATCTCAGTCACCGGCGCGGCGAATGCTGCGGTACTCAATGCCAGCACCATAACCAATGCGAGCAGTAACGCAATGGATTTACGTACAAATTTCATAATAACCTCCTCAATGTGTCGTAGTAGATGGTTGCTCGCCGCTTAGAGTGGGGAATGATTTCCCGCTTTCCGGGGTATCATGATCCACAGGCGACAAAGCAAAGTGAGGATCTGGGCGCGTTCCAGACTGTTCTTGGGCCAGCTCAGCCGTCAGGCGAATATAGTCTGCCGAGCCAGCCGGGTGAAAAACCATGACAGGCGCAATGTATGGTTTTTTCCGGTTTTCCAACGAATCCCCTCCTGTACTCTTAAAGTAGAACAATATAGGAAAGAAGTCCTGGAAATTCCTGCTTTCAGGGAACTTGCGCTGCCGTCTGACCACAACTTTGACCCAGAATGGAAATATTTTCCAGACGATTCATCTGCTCCTGCTTTAAGGTGATGGACGGGTGCACATACCGCTGCAAAGTGGTATTGACGTTGGCGTGACCCAGAATTTCGCTGAGGGATTTGGCATCAAAGCCGTTTTCCACGCAGCGGGTGGCAAAGGTGTGACGCAGGGTGTGAAAGGTAAAGGAATCCAACCCGGCCCGGATCAGAAGGCGCTTGTATTTTTCCAGGCAAATGCGGGGCTCCATGTATGCCCGCTTACCTGTGAGAAGGTACACATCCTTTGCCATGCGGTGTGGCTTTAAAAACGCCATCAGAAAGGAGGGCATGGGGATGACCCGGTTGGAACTCTCTGTTTTGGGGCAGTCGATGAGGACCTTGGTCTTCCGCCTGGCATCCGGCGTGAGGTCTTGAATGCGGAGCATCGTCTTATGAATGCGGATGGTGCCGCTTTCCAAGGAGATATCTCCCCATTGCAGGGCGCACACCTCCCCAATTCGTAGTCCCCCGTACAGGGCTGTTAGAATGCCCAGGTGCAGGGGGTCCGGGCATTGGAATAACACCGTTTCCAGCTTTGCCTGCTCCTCCCGGGTCATGATTCTGGTAGCTGACTGCCGGTTTTTTGGATAAAACATGTGGCTCTGTGCGGCGCAGGGATATTGACGGCGCTGCGCATAGAGCAAAATCTGTAGAAGGACGGAGCGAATGTCCGCCACGGTCTTTGGGGAAAGGCCGCCTTTGCCATCGGCCCTGCCGGTGCGCAGCTTTTCCCGCAGGAATCCATCCAGCACCTCCGGCGTGAGGGCGTACAAGCGGCGTGGCCCCAGGCACGGCAGTAGATGGCGCCGGACCAGATTGGTGTAGTGGGCATAGGTGGATTCTTTGATGCTGTCCTTCCGGGCAGCCAGCCATTCCCAAGCTACCTCTTCCAGGGTGATTTTTCCTTTGCTGCTGCCTGCTTTCTCGCACCGGGAGGAGATTGCAGCGGTGCTCCGCAGCAGGTCATTTCGCTTTTCCTTGGCTTCCAAATAAGTTTTTCCGTACACAGATCGGTAGATTGCCTTGCCGTCAGGTTTGTAGGAGGAGATCACCCGGGCCTCCCAACGCCCGTCTTTGCGCTTCCGGATGTTTTCACCGTGTCGTCCCATGGTCAGTTTTGTTCCTTTCATGTCGAATTTTATCGTCCGCCCCGGCGCAGGTTGACCCGAAAGCTTGACCCGGAATCAGGCCTGCATCCTGCCGTAATTGCTTAAAATGAGAGCGGTTTTTCCAGCTTGCGGAGTTGACAACCCCACAAATTATGTGTGAGCAGTGAGGGTGTGGGCCGCGTTTTAGCCACTCTCAGATTGTTCTACTTTAAGATAAAAAGAGTACGGGCCGCGATGAAGGAGGTTTCATCGCGGCCTGAAATTTATGGTTTGTCCTGAATGGGCCTTAGCGGAATGCCTGTGCTATGACAGGGGGCGCTGGAGCCGGGTATAAATGGATAAACTCCCCCTTGCTACGGCGTACCAGGACTTGCCGCAGGATGCAGATGTATCAAAAAACCGGGACAGCTATCGCTGTCCCGGTATGTAGATGGGGAGTTTTTTAGAACACGCCCTGCTCCATCATGGCAGTGGCTACCTTCTTGAAACCGGCGATGTTGGCGCCGGCCACCAGGTTGTAGCCCAGGCCGTATTCCTCGGCGGCCTCCACAGAGACCTTGTGGATGTTCTTCATGATGCCCTTCAGCTGCTGGTCCACTTCCTCGGCAGTCCAGACCAGGCGCTCGCTGTTCTGGCTCATCTCCAGGGCGGAGACGGCCACGCCACCGGCGTTCACAGCCTTGGAGGGGGCCACGATCATGCCGGGCTGCTGCATCAGGAAATACAGAGCGTCGTTGGTGGTGGGCATATTGGCAACTTCGATGTAGTACTTCACGCCGTTGGCAGCAATCTGCTTGGCATGCTCCAGGTGCACGTCATTCTGCATGGCGGAGGGCATGATGACATCGGCCTTGACGCCCCAGGGCTTCTCGCCGGGATGGAACTCCACACCGAACTTGTCGGCGTAATCCTGGACGCGGTTGCGGCCGGAGTTGCGCATCTCCAGAAGGTACTCCACCTTCTCTTCGCTGGAGGACACGCCTTCGGGATCGTAGATGTAGCCGTCGGGGCCGGAGAGGGTAACAACCTTGGCGCCCAGGTGCATGGCCTTCTTGCAGATGCCCCAGGTCACATTGCCGAAGCCGGCGCAGGCAATGGTCTTGCCCTTGATGTCTTCACCCTCGTGCTCCAGGACTTCCTGGAGGTAGTACATAGCGCCGTAGCCGGTGGCCTCGGGACGGGTCAGGCTGCCGCCGTAGGTGAAGCCCTTACCGGTGAGCACACCGTTCTCCCACACGCCCTTCAGGCGGCGGTACTGGCCGTACAGATAGCCGATCTCGCGGCCGCCCACGCCCATGTCGCCGGCGGGCACGTCCACGTCCGGTCCGATGTAACGGTACAGAGCAGTCATAAAGCTCTGGCAGAACCGCATGATCTCTGCGTCAGACTTGCCGGCGGGATCAAAGTCGCTGCCGCCCTTGCCGCCGCCGATGGGCAGGCCGGTGAGGCTGTTCTTGAAGATCTGCTCAAAGCCCAGGAACTTGATGATGCCGGGGTAGACGTTCTTCTGGAACCGCAGACCGCCCTTGTAGGGGCCGATGGCGCCGTTGAACTGGCAGCGGTAGCCGGTGTTGGTGTGATACTTGCCCTCGTCGTCCTGCCAGGTCACACGGAAGGTGAACATCCGCTCGGGCTCCACCATGCGGTTCAGCAGGTCAACCTTTTCGTACTCGGGATGCTTCTCGATGACGGGCTCCAGAGAGGTGAGGACTTCCTCCACGGTCTGGACGAACTCGGGCTCGTTGCCATGCTTTTTCTTGACGTTTTCAATCACACTGGCCAGATACGCGTTCATAGTAATTTCTCCTTTTATGTTTGTAAAAATTACGGGTCGCTGTATGTTGGAATAAATTACAGCCATCCTTGGCTGTGGATCACAGGGGAAAATCAGGCGAAGAAGCTCTCGATGACGCTGACAATTTCAGTGCCGATGCGGGCCTGGGCCTCCTGGGTGGCAGCGCCGATGTGGGGCGTGCAGGAAACCCGGGGATGGCTGTACAGGGCCACATTCTTGGCGGGCTCTTCTGCCCACACGTCCAGACCGGCGGCCCGGACCTTGCCGGATTCCAACGCTGCCAGCAGGGCGGCTTCATCCACATTGGTGCCCCGGGAGGTGTTGATGATGACAACGCCGTCTTTCATCTTGGCAATGTTTTCTGCGTTAATCAGCGCGCCGCCGTCCACCGCAGGGGCGTGGACGCTGATGAAGTCGGCCTGAGCCAGCAGCTCATCCATCTCCACATAGGGGATGCCCATCTGCTCCTCGATGCCAGGGATGTGGTAGACGTCAAAGGCAATGACATGCATCCCGATGGCCTTGGCAAGCTTGCCCAGAGCCTGGCCAATGCGGCCGAAGCCCACGATGCCCAGGGTCTTGCCCTGAAGCTCAATTCCCTTGCCATAGGCTTTCTTCTCCCACTTGCCGGCCCGCATGGTAGCGCCAGCCACGGAGAGGAACCGGGCGCAGGAGAACATGTGACCCATCGCCAGCTCTGCCACAGAGTTGGAGGAGGCTCTCGGCGTATTTTTCACTGTGATACCTGCTGCCTCAGCGTATTTCACGTCGATGTTGTCCACGCCTACGCCGCCACGGATGATTAACTTTAACTTCCCGGTTTTGGCCTCATCAATGTGATTGGCGCGGATCTTCGTGGCGCTACGCACCACCACGGCGTCGTATTCCTTCAGGGCCGCGCCCAGCTCTTCGGGGGGGTAAAACTGTTCGGTCACCTCGTGGCCGTTTTGTTTCAGCTGCTCCAGGGCGGTTTTGTCCATACCGTCGGTGACAAGGATTTTCATGATGTATCGTCTCCTAATTATGTTCTTTGGTGCCGTCCCGGCGGCAGGAGGGGACCCGCCAGGGGGACGGGGCGTACGTTTCCCGCAGGGGAAACCTGTCAAAAGTTTGCTCTGGGGGGCGTCGTGGGCCGGTGGCAAGACATGCTTGGGCCGGACGTTTTGCCGGGGTGGGGTTTCTGCCGGCTCTTCGCTTACTGGTTTTCCGCCTCGAATTTCTTCAGGAACTCCACCAGGGCCTCCACGCCCTCCTTGGGCATGGCGTTGTAGATGGAAGCCCGCAGTCCGCCAACGCTCTTGTGACCCTTCAGATTGTCATAGCCAGCTGCTTTGGTGGCGGCGACTACCTTGGCGTCCAGCTCCTTGTCACCGGTTACGAAGGGGACATTCATGAGGGAGCGGAACTCTTTGTCCACGGTGCCGGTGAACATCTTGGAGGAATCCAGGAAATCGTACATCACCTTGGCCTTGTCGATGTTCCGCCGTTCCATCTCCTCCAGGCCGCCGATGCTCTTAAGGTACTTGAAGACCTTGCCGCAGCAGTAGATTGCCCAGCAGTTGGGGGTGTTGTACATGGAGCCATTGTCAGCGTGGGTCTTATAGCTCATGTAAATGGGCGTCTTGGGGTCCAGCTCTGCACTGTCGCGAATCAGGTCCTCCCGGATGATGGCCACCACCATGCCAGCCGGACCCACGTTCTTCTGCACGCCGGCGTAAATCATGCCGTAATCGGCAACGTTGCAGGGGCGGGACAGGAACATGGAACTCTGGTCGCTGACCAGCAGGTGCCCCTTGGTGTTGGGCAGCTTGTTCCAGGTTACGCCGTGAATGGTTTCGTTCTCGCAGATGTACACATAGTCCGTGTTTTCGGGAATGTCCAGATCATCGCAGTTGGGGATGTAGCAGAAGTTGCGGTCCTTGCTGGAGGCCACCACGTGTACGTCACCGTACTTTTTCGCTTCGGCAATCGCTTTCTTGGACCACGCGCCGGTCTCCACATAGCAGGCCACGCCGTTTTTCATCAGGTTCATGGGGATCATGGCGAACTGAAGTGTTGCGCCGCCCTGGATGAACAACACTTTGTAGTTGTCAGGGATGTGCATCAAGTCCCGCAGATCCTGCTCGGCCTCGTCGATGATCTGCTGGAAGACAGGGGAGCGGTGGCTCATCTCCATGACGCACATTCCGGAGCCCCGGTAGTTCATCATTTCGTCCCGGATCTCCTCCAAGACAGGTTCAGGCATGGTGGCGGGACCGGCAGAGAAATTGAAAACGCGATCGTACATAAAAGAAACCTCCTGCATGTTGGTTCTTGGGCTGTCCCCCGTCGGTGAACAGCGTTGTGTCTGGATTGAGTATAATCCACTTTTTCAAAACCGTCAATGGGATTTTCCAGATTCTTTTTGTGGCGGACAGAAATTTTTTCGCCCATGTGATTCTGCACAAAAACTGACCGTCTCAAATGTGGAAAATGACGAAATGCAGGGACTGCTTTCGGTACCTTTCGTGCGCTATGCCGGAAAATAGGCAAAAAGTGGGAGACAGCCCGCCGTGGCTGCCCCCCGCTTCTCCTTCCCCGGACAGCTCCGGTTTTACTCTCCCTTGTACTTTTTTCTGGTGGCAAGGCCCCCACGGATGTGCCGTTGGGCCTTATTGGTGTCCAGAATGACCTTGACCTGTTCGTACAGGGCCTGATTGTACTGGGGCAGGCGTTGGGACAGGTCCTTGTGAACCGTGGACTTGGAAATCCCAAATTTCTTCGCCGCTGCCCGGACGGTGGCCCGGTTTTCGATCATGTACACAGCCAGTTGGCAGGCTCTCTCTCCGATGTGATCCGTCATACGCGTCCCTCCCTGCTGTGTCGTGACAAGACACTCTATGCTGGGAAAAGTACGGGTATGTCTGGCCGGCCCGGAACGCCTAATTGCACTGGCGCGGCAGCGCCCAGCCTTCCCCCGGGGAAGGCGCCCAGCGAAGCGAGGCGGATGAGAAACGGCGATATCTGGCAGGCCGGTAGGCAGAATCGATTTAGATGCAACATGGTCCATTTGAACGAAACTGCATATCTGCTAGGTAGATTTTTCCGTCCCGCATCAGTCCGCCTACAGCTGCCGGTTGGAAAGGAGACGGCCGCCCTGAAAAACCAGGGAATATGTAGCCCTGGACGTTTTTCATTTTTGAATTGACAACTCCGAAAGAATTTAGTATAATAAGAACCGCGTCAGGGTGTTTTGCTGGAATAGCTCAGCCGGTAGAGCAGCTGATTCGTAATCAGCAGGTCGCGTGTTCAAGTCACGTTTCCAGCTCCAATTCAAAGAGGGTCTGTTGCAAATGCATTTGTTGCAACAGACCCTCTTTACTAAAAGTGAAAGATAGCGGGAGAGAACACGGGAATCTGTGTCTTCTCCCGCTAAAATATTAAGGACAATTTTAAAAAGCGATTTAAACTGCTCCCCGTCAAGTAGACAACGAAATCATGGACAAAGAGCTCACAGCACTGCGGTGCTGTGGCAACTGCGGATTTTGCAGCTTTGTTTATGGCGCGAAATATGATGCATGCGTTTCATACGGTGTACGGACACCCAATCCTCCTTGTAACCAATTTGTGTTATTGGATGCCTGCCGTGTGCGGCCATACCATGGTATTGGTCAAGTGCATCCCGGATCCTTCCGTATCCCTTCTCTGGCGTCCCGTGACAGTTTCCTTTTTGCACGGTCTCCTTCAGGGGGAGCATATCACCTCAGAGTCAGCGCGCTGTTTTTGCGCTTTTTGTCCATTTTTTCCACAGCCTTGCGCAAAAAAGAGGGCTGCCTCTCATGATTTTGGAAAATCATTTTGAGACAGCCCCTATTATGTGGCCGGAATTGACTTGGCAGAGGCTTTACGGCACACCTGTGTGAAACATCATCTTACTCTCCCTGGGGCTCTGTGGGTACGCTGCCCTCTTGAGAGCGTTTGGGGTGGGCGGGACGGCGGCGGCGGTTGCGGCGGGGCTGGTTGGGGGAGTCCGGCAGGGCATTGATGACGTCCAGCTGCTCTTCCAGCCGGGGCTTGGGGGTATGGGGCTTTTTGGGG
>UQZA01000017.1 GCA_900545515.1 uncultured Eubacteriales bacterium
TATTATATATATTTTTATAAACATAATTTGGCAAAATTATTGCTGTATTAGATACTTTTTCCATCACGCTCACAAATTTTTCTTGCATCTCCTTCGGAGCGGGTAATTGCTGCTGCAAATAGCCCCGCAGGGCAGGATGGAGCCGGTAAACATTGCCCCCCACATGGGTGCAGAAGCCGGCGTTTTCCAAAAATTCAAAGCAGGACTTTGCCGCCTCCGGCGGTACCGGTTCCTCCGCTGCGGCCAGCATCTCTCTCACCAGGTCTGCATCTGCATAGTATTCGTGCAGGCCGGTCACCTGCAAAACGGGGAGGAACCGGGATTTGAGGCTCTCCCCGAAGACGGCGTAGGCCGCCTGGAGGCGGCGGGTGCTTTCGTCCCCCTCCTGCCCCTCAAAGGCGCGGTCCAGGCCCCTTAGCAGGTCCTCCGGGGTGCAGTCCTGGAGGCGCAGCAAAATCGCCCGAATGGCCAGGGGGTTGCCGCAAAGCTTCTCCAGAATCCGGCGGTAGGTCATGTTGTCCCGGTCCAGGGTCAGGCCCAGATACCGGACCACCGCATTGCAGTACTCCCACAGCTCCTCCCCCTCCAGACCGCCCAGAGGGACACGGAAGCAGATTGAGAGGGGCAACCAATTTGTCTCCTTCTTCCGGCTGGTGAGAAGGGCCTTGGTTTTCCCGTCCCGCAGGTCCTTCAGGAGCCCTGCCAGAAGCTCCAGGTCCTCCTGTGGCAGCTGGGGCTGGACCTCCGTCCCCGGAATGCCGGTGGCGGACTCCAGGTTGTCCCAGACCAGAAGATGGGCCTCCCTCCGCAGTTTCTGAATGAGCGCTTGCAGCTTCCGCTCCATGGGCTGCGCCGTGGCGGACAGGCCCAGAAGTTCCCGCGCCAGCTCATTCACCACATATTCCGCCGAGTGGATCTCCTGGAAATTGAACCAAAATACCCGCCCCTGCAGTCCGCCGGTGCTGCGCAGCCAGTGGAGAAAGCCCCGGGCCAGGGTGGTCTTGCCGCTGCCGGCCTAGCCGTGGATCAGGAGGGCCGCCTGGGGCTGGCGCTGCATGGCCCGCTCCAGCTGCTGAAGCTCCCAGTCGCGCCCAATGAAGCCGTAGTCCCCCAGATCCGCCTCCTGGGGCAGAGCCGGTCCCCCTTCCTTCCCCTGGCAATCCGGCTGGAGGCTGGGGAAGCGGGCATCGCTCTCCGGCATCTGCCGGTACAGCACCGGAACGACCCAGTCCTGGAGGGGGAGCTTCCCTGTGACGCAGCTTCGCTGCGGCTGCCGGTACATCTCCTCTCGCCCGGCCCGCACGGCCTCGGAGACGCTGCCTTTCTCAAACAGCTTCCGGTAAAACGCCGGAACGAACTCCTTGGCGGCGCTCACATACAGGCTGTAGCCCATGGCCACCACGCTGTAAACCCCTGCCCTCAGCAGGCCAGCTGCCACACAGGCAAAGGGGTCCCGGGCCTGCCCGTCCATCATCCCGGACTGGCAGGCGTTCAGCACCATGCAGGGAATCCGGTATTGGGCCAACAGCTGGGCCAGGCGGGTCGTCTCAATGGCCTCCAGCTGGCCCTCCTCATTCTCAAAGGCCAGCCGGCCCTCCGCCGCGGCATAGCAGCCCGCCCCAGGGGCCGAATCGCCGTAGCTCCCATGGCCGTCAAAGTGAACGATGTGGTAATATCCGGGGCGTTCCCCCAGCACCTGCCGCAGCCGGTCAAAGGTGGGCGGGCGCAGAACGTCCACGGTCACAGGCAGGTTCTCTTCCTCAATGCAGCCCACCAGGCTCTTCGCCAAGGTCCGGTAGCCCACGTTCCCCGTACCATCGGGACGGGGAATCACATAGAGGATGCGGAGGGCGTCCTGGGGCAAGCTCTCCGGCAGAGGCGGCGGGTCCCCCAAATCGGTGGAAAGCTGCCGCTCTACGGGAAAGCGCAGGGCCAGGTAGCCGTCCTCCCGGCTGTACAGAGCCTCCCAGGGCCAGGCCATGATCTCCGGCGAATCGCTGGTGATCTTAATCCGGAAGTCCCGGAAGCTTTGCCTTCTGGCAGTCTGATACCAGTTCTGGGCCTCGCCCACGAAGAGCCGGTCAAAGACCGCCCCGCCCCAGGCCTGCAGCGTCTCCGCCACCGCTTGGGCAGACTGCCGGTAGGCGCCGAAGGGCGCTTGCAGGTACCCCTCCAGGTACCAGCGAAGCCTCGGAAGAAGCCCCCGCTCCGCGTCGTCCCCCACCGGAAAGGAGACCGGCGACGGAAGGGAGACCGGAGCCGTGCGCTTCAAATCCCCGCTGCGCACTACGGAAAACAGCGGGGCTCCATTTTGATCGCCTACATGGCAAATTTGCAATTCCATCCAAACAACCTCCTTGGCTGCGGCCGTCCTCTGGCATGATTATACCAGATAATGGCCGCCAGGAAAAGAGGAGTTTTACAATTTTCGTGCTTCAGTGACAAATTTCTGGGGTGCTTCCAAAACAGGCCGTCCAGACGGACTTTGCTCCCCCGGGGGCGAGAGCGAAGCGGCAGGGCGCTGCCGCGCCAGCGCTGAATCCAAGCGTTCTACCAGGTTTCCGTTCGTGACATTGCACCGTAGTTTCCCTCTGACCCCGAGGCGCGGGGTGCGGCCTGTGCAGCAAATCGGCCAACCCTGTTGGGGCTGGCCGATTTGGAATGGGTGGCGTATGGATGGGTCCGCAGGAATGCCGGGGCAGGCTTCCGGTTCACGGCCGGAAGCCTGTGTTTCGGTTACTCTACAGTGCGAATTCGGATGGCGTTGTTTTCTGCATCCAGGTAGAAGGCGATGGCGTCGTCTCCCGGGATGAGGTTTGCCAGGTCGGATTCGGTCAGGGTGTAGCTGTCTGTGCCCTTGACCACAATGGTGTCTGCAATCCGGTAGGAATCGTTCAGAATTACCTTGTGGGTCAGCGGGGATTCCAGCACAAGCCAGGTGTTGTTGACCGTTTTGGAGGTCTGGTTGGTCCATACCGTCAGGTCCTGGTTCAGCTTGGCAATGTGCACCTCAGCGGTCAGGTTCTTGTTGTAGGGCTTCAGGAAGAGTCCATCGTACTGTGAGCCTGCTGCGGAGCTGTTGCCGGAGAAGTCGCCGCCCTTCAGGCGCACCGTCGCCCCGGACTGCACATAGCCGATGCCGCCGCCCCCCAGGGTCGCAGTAGTGCCGGTGCTGCGGTTATTGGTAAAGGTGCCGCCGTTGAAATTCACCTCTGCGGCAGATTCTGCACTGTTGTACAGGGCAAAGACCGCGCCGCTGTAGCCCAGGTGGTTGTTGCTGAAGGTGCAGTCGTTGATGTTGACCTGATGGGCGCCCGCTCCGATGAGGTACAGCAGACGCGCCTCATTGTCTGTAAAAGTACCGCCGTTCACCGTCAGGGTACACTGGCCTGCACCCGTGACATAGAAGATGGACGCGCCGCTGTAGGCCGTGTTGGAGGTGGAATAGGTATCCAGCCCCGTCACCGTCAGATCTTCAATGGTGGCCGTGGCCGTAGCACCGGCGGTGGAGGAGAGATAGATCACGCTGTGGGTACTGCTGCGGACATGCTGCACCACTGTGCCGGACTTTGTAGTGATGGAGCCGCCCTTGGAGACGGAGAAGATGGCGCCGCTGGTCTTGCTCCTGGGCACATAGGGGCTGTTGCCGTCAATCACAATGTTCTCCGTTACAATGGTACCGCCGCTTACGTTGAAGAAGTAGCTGGTATTGGACTCGTAGCGCATCAACGCCCCATTGGGAATCCCCTCCAGGCTGAGGGTGACCGTCTCCCCTTCCCCAACCGGAATGGCGTTCATCACATAGATGACGTTCTCGCCCTCCGCTTTGGCGTTGGCAGCCAGGATCGCCTTGGCCCGGTCAAAGGTCGCCACGGGAGTCTCCGGCGTCAGGCCGTCGTTTTCGTCGTTACCGGGGTTCACCTTCTGTGTCGGGGAGCTGAGATAAACCGCCGTGCCGATTTTTTGGTTGCTGACCACGTGGTAAATGCCGTTGTCCGTATCCATGACCGCCTTAAAATAGGGGTCCAGATCGTTTCGCAGACGGTACGCCGCCACATCTACCTGGGTGATCTTGTAGGTGTTATAGCCTCTGAGCAGGACCGTATTGACGTCAATGTCACTAAAGGCCACCTGCAGCGTGCCGCCCTTCACATTGCTGATGGGCTTTGCCGCATAGATGCCATATGCGCCATTGTAATCATCCACATAGATCTCGCCGATTTCCACAGCATCCTTGGCGCTGTTCAGCACAACCTGGCCGCTCCGCATGGCATAGATCTGGGGGCTGCCCGTCTCCTCTGCGCCGGTGTTGTCCTGAACGGTGCCGCCGGTGAGGTACAGCGTACCATTGCCGGTATAGCTCGTGCTGGCATAGCCAATGGAGATGCCACCGGTGACTGCGCCGGAGGTATTGCCGGTTACTGTACCGCCGTTCATGTTGAAGACGACGCTTTGCAAGGCGCCGATGGTGGCGCCCACCGTGGCATGGTTATCCGTGAAGACGCCGCCGTTGATGGTGAGGGTTGCCGATGTGCTGGAGCCCACTGACAGGGCGGAGCCGTAGCAGGAATAAGAAGCCGCTGTGCCAGTCTGGCGGTTGCCGGAGAATTCGCCGCCGTTGATGGTGATCTCGCATCCCGCGCCGGCGATGATTCCACCGGTGAAGGCTCCGTCGTTGTTCACGATCCGTACGCCGTCATTGACCGTAACCTTGCAGTTGGAATTGGCGTAAATGGCGGCTGTGGTAGAGCCGTGGACACAGTTTTGCACCACGGTCCCCTCGTTCAGGACCAGTTCTGTCCCGGATTCCAGATATAGCATGGCGCCGCAGGCGCTGCCCGTCTTCAGGGCGGGGAACATTTCGCCGCCGCCGTCGATGATGATGTGATCCAGGGTCAGAGTGGCTTCGTTCTGCACATCAATCAGGTAGGTGGTGAGGCCGGTGTTGCGGACCACCTTCCCGTTGGGCAAATCCGCCATGGACCAGGTGGTGTCCTGGGTGATAGGTACCTTGCCGCAGAGAATGATCACAGGATTCTTGGCATCCTTTAGCAGCTCCTTGGCCCGTTCAAAGGTCCGGACCGCCTGCTCCATGGAGGAGCCGTCGTTGGCATCGTCACCGCAGACGCCGTATGCCGGGTATTGGGTGTCGTTGGCGCCCAGGTATACGTAATCCGCCCGGTCGTCCTCCCGCCACATGGCATACAGGTCCAGATCGCTGGTGGTCGCGCGGAGGAAGCTGTATGCATCGGTGAGCGCAGGGTCCGTATACCAGCCGACGAAGAGGTAGCCCTCCTTCTGGGGATCGGCGGGACGCTCCACTCTGGCGTTATACCGCACCTGCTGGGTGTACAGCAGGGTTTCCCCATCCCAGAAGTTGACGGTAAAGTGCTTCACGCCCCACTTGGCGTACAGGGTGATACTTTCGTAGACCGGCTTTGTAAAATCAAAAAGATGCTCCAGGGCAGGCTCCGTGTACCAGCCGGTCACCTCATAGCCGGTGCGGGTGGCCACCGGCTCCTCCACCGTCTGGCCCCAGGGAATCTGTACCGATGCCGGTTCGATGACGGCGGTCTGGGCGGAGACGAAATTCACAGTCAGCACCATGTCCTTGGTGGAGAAGCTTACCGTCACATCCTCATGAATGTCCTTGAGCACAAAGGCAGAGCCGTTTCTGCTCAAGGTGCCGGAAGTAACCTGCACATCGTCCAGCTCATAGCCCACGGTTTTGTCGCCGAAGAGGCTGAAATTCAGCCAGGTCCGGCCGGGTTCCAGGGTGACAGACTCCACCTTCTTCCCATCCACCTTGGCATAACCCTGATCTCCCACAAAGGTGACCGTATAGCTTTCGGGGGGATCCGTGGGAGCAGTGGGGTCCGGCGGATCGGTGGGGTCCGGCGGATTCGGCTTATCCGGCGTCTTCTGGAACAGACCGTGGAATATCACAATGATCTTGGCAGCCTCTGCACGGGTAATGAGATTCCAGGGGCGGAAGGAGCCGTCGGGATAGCCCTCCAGAATGCCGGCCTCTGTGCAAAGCTTCACGGCTTCCTTGGCCCATCCGCTGATTTTCGCC
Source organism: uncultured Eubacteriales bacterium (assembly GCA_900545515.1). Lineage (GTDB taxonomy): Bacteria > Bacillota > Clostridia > Oscillospirales > Oscillospiraceae > Faecousia. The sequence goes on from UQZA01000017.1 coordinate 6,077, forward strand.
TCGTCCGTAAAGATTCTGGGCTCCACGGTTTTCTTCAGCTCCACCTCCTGGAGGGCCGCAAACCGGGCCAGCATGGTAACTGCTTCCTGACGGGTAATGTCGCCATCGGGGCGGAACCGGCCGTCGCCGTAGCCGTAAACGATTTCATGCTCCGCTGCCCAGAGCACAGCGTTGGTGTACCATTTCCCGGTCCGCACATCGGTAAAGGGATTTTCTCCCTGAACCCCCGGCGTTCCCGCCATGCGGTACAGCAGCATGGCCATTTGCGCCCGGGTCAAATGGCCCTCCGGCACAAACCGGTCCTGCCCCATGCCGTTCATCAGACCGGCATCGTGGGCGGCATAGACATAAGGGAAATACCAGACCTTCTCATTGGTCACATCCACATAGCGGTAAGGCTCCTCTATGGGAATTGTGACGGGAATGGTCTCATGGTCCTGTTCCGGCAGGGTGATGGAGCCCTGATAGACCCCCACCGCACCGGCAAAGCTCAGCTCCAAAATGGCCGTCTCTGCGGCGTAGTCCTCGTAGCAGGTCCAGGCAAAACTCACAGAGGTATCAGAGGTTCCCAGGTTGCTGATTCCCTCGCTGCCCACCAGGGACTTCGCGCCTTTCAGTGTCAGCTCTTTGGGGAATTGATAGACCAAACGGCCATTTCCAGAACCCGCCCCGCCGGGGACGGTCAGTCGTACTGTGACGCCCTCTTGATTCTGCATGGTCACGATCTGGGAAACAGCAGGCTTCGATTCGGCAGCCAAGACGTTTCCGGTCATGCCCAGGAGCAGAGCCAAGACCAGCAGCCAGGAAAAAATTCGTTTGAACATGTCACATGCCATCCTTTCATCCATTCTCTGTGAGGAGCGCCGGCAGCGTCTCCATTTCTGCTTGGACGGGGGCTGTCATCACAGAAGCCTCCATGGCACGGACCAACCGCTCCGCCGTGGCGGTAGCGCCGGCCTGGACTTCCAAGCCAACCACAGGCCATACATCCGCGCCAAAGTTGCCCAGGTCGGCAACCGCGCCACTGTTCAGGTCCAGAGCCACCAAGTCGGTCTGCTCACCGGACCACAGGGAAGCATACAGATAAGCGCCATCTGTGGCGATGGAGGAGAAGTACCAATTTTCTTCTGTGGTAAATCCCAAATTGGTCAACTTCTGAGGTGCGGTACGCAAAATGTCGTCGCCCTCCTTCGTAAAGCCAACGGTCCAGACATTGCCCTGAGAGTCCAACAGCAGGCAGAAGTCCAGGAGGTTCTCCGCCTCATCCTTCTGGCTTCCGGCATAGGCAATGCCCACCAGTCTGGCGCTTCCAATGGAGCTGGAAAAGTCCCAGGCTCCGTCGTAATTGCCCGTGGCAGTATTCACCACAGCCACGTAGTTGCCATAGGTGGCGAGCACAGAGCCGTCTACCAGATTGGGGCACCAGGTCATGTCGGTATAGCCAATTTCAGAGGTTCCGACTTTGGTCAGCGTATATCCGTTGGAAACTGTGTAAAGGGTGGAAATCAAGGCTTGGTCCGCGCCTTCCTCCTGGGTTGCTGCGTAGGAGACCCCCTTAGGACCGGCTGTCATGGCCATGAGGGGCTGCCTACAAGGCGATTCGGTCAGCTTGGTGTAGGAGGGAATGGTATCCGTCCGGAAGGAGCTGAACCAGACCTGGCTGTCTGCATCCCAAACCAGGCCGGTGAGTTCTGTCTCCAGTGCCGTGACGGTGACGGTGCAGGTGGCAACCGCCTGGGGATTGAGCACAGAGGCGGCGGCAATGGTGCAGGTGCCGGTGCCGGTGGCAGTAATAACCCCGTCTTGAACCGTGGCAACCTTCTCATCGCTGGAAACCCAGGTGCACGCCCGGTTCACCACCGTCCAGGGCTTGGCAGAAACCTCCAGGGTGAAGGTGCCGCCCTGCAGCATAGAGACCTCACTCTGGCTCAGGGAGATTTCCTGCACATCCTGAGAGGGTCCAAAGATGCTGGTTGTCTTTTTGGGGATGAACAGACCGGCCAGCTCGTGGGTGCCGAAGTCGCCCACAACGGTAGGCTTACCGGTCTCCAGATCATAGGTGAGCAACCGGCCCACGTAGCCGTTGCCTGCCTCGTTGTAGCCGTAGTTGGCATGGTACAGCTTGCCGGTGTTGTGGTCATAGGCCATGGATTGGATAAAAACAGTGGAAACTCCGGTTGTGCTAGGAGCTGCCTGCACCTGGAAGCCCTCCTCACTCAAGGTGAAGGAGTACAGGCGGGAATTGCTGACGTGATTGGTCACACCATAGAAGGTTCCTTCTGTGGAACAGGCCAGGGTCTGCAAATTGTCGCCCGCCGGCAGAGGGATGATACCGATCTGCTCTACCGATCCCATCAGCGGGTCCAGGGTGTACAGGTAGTTCTTGGTGCAAAGGGCGTACAGCTTCCCGTCTGCATAATTGTAAGCCAGATCCAGCACATTGCTCAGCACATTCAGGGTCTCAATGTAGGTCTGATTCTCCAGATCCTCCAAAGGGGCCACGCAGAAGCGGCGGTCCTTGTCTATGGTGAAGACATAGCCATCCATGTACTCTGCGGCGTAAATTTCGCCGGTTGCAATCTTCTTGGCATTCTCCACCGCCTCCGGGCGGAAGGTCAGCCAGCTGTTGTCAAAGGTGTCGTTGGCATAAATGAACTCGGTGACATCGCCATCCTCTTCCCCGCCACCCAGGGAAACCTGGTAGGCCGTAACGTTTCCGGCATAGTCCACCGCCATGATAACCACATCCGAGGCAGTCACTTCGGAAATGTCCACTTCCACCTCTGTTGCGGCACCCAGTTCTCTCTGGTCCGCACCCTGGCGAGCCAGATATTCCGTCTGACGGGAATTGGCAACCAGGATAGCCGCCACATACCGGTCATCCTGGGCGGTGATGTTCAGCTTCGCCGCACCGGTCACCAGATTGCGGGAATAGGTGGCGTCCAGAATCTCCGGAGCGGTGTTATCCACCGTGAGATAGGTGTCCCAGGACGCGCCACCGGCCAGGGTCCCAACCACTTCGCCTGCTTCACGATCCCAGTTGTACTCCGGAATGGCGTAGACAGATACCTTCACCCGGGTGCCCTCCGGCAGTGGCTTGCCCTCTGCGTCCGTTACACTCCAGCCAAGGGCGGTGCTGGTGACCGTATTGGCCCAGGCTCCGGCACTGGCGTTGTAGAATGCGCCATATTGCGCCCCCTTCTGAACGGTCTTGTATACCTCGCCGGTTTCGGCGTTGGAGATCTCTGCATACATATTGCCGCCGGCGTTCCGGATCAGAGTGGCATAGGCCGCCGTGATGGTGGTCTTAGAGTTGATGGCAGTCCGGTCTGCCAGATAGGTGCCGTCTGCGGCATAGGGATTGGCCGTCAGATAGTAAGAACTATTCATCACCAGAGCATTGGTGTATTGGGGCCCCACATAGGGGTAGGCCGTCTCATCGCCGCTGTCCTCCAAAGCGATGTACTTATCAAACATAGACGGCTCCGTCCAGCTGCCGTAATAGGCCAGCATGGGCAGGGAGAGCTCTGCAACCGCCCCATCGGGATCGGTGGCATAAATGAAGCCCTCTACATAGCAACCGTTGGCGTAATGCTCCGCCAGATAGGCCCGGTCCGCCTCAGACAAGGTCACAACGGCATGCACCTGAATGGACTTACCCGCCTCCACCAGATAAGACTGACTCAGGACGTCCACCACGTCCTTTTCTCCCTGGAGGCTGCGCATGTAGATTTTGACATCCTTCGTAGTGATTTCTCCGTCGCCGTCAAAGTCATACTTGACTGTATTCTCTTCGGACAGAGATTGGGAATTGGTTTGATTGGCAACCGCCAGCAAAGCCTCCGCATCCTTTATGTCCGCTTCTCCGTCGCCGTTCAGGTCATAGACGTATCTCACAGCAGCGTCGGTGGTAAAGGTCACCTCCGGCATCAAGCCATAGGCGGAATCGGACATGTAATCCTCCCCATCCACCGTCTCCACCGCCATGGTGTTGATGCTGGCACGGAAGGCGTAGTCTGCCGCCTCCTTGGAAAGGTTGTTGACAGTGAAGTCAAAGGCATACACGCCGGTGCGCTGAGGATCATCTCCCAGGTTGACCTTGGCCTTGCCATCGGTGGCCGACTTGCCATCTGTCAACAGATAGGCCGGGGAAGTCACCGCCGCGTAAACATTGGCCAGGCCGGAGCCCTGCTTTCTGGGAGAGTACTCCACATTCCCCTCCTCCACCAGAGGAACAGCGGTAGACAGCAGCAGCGCCTGGCTCAGAGCGCGGACGGTCAGGCCCTCCTGCCGGTTCAGACCCTGCTCCTTCACGTACTGGGCCACCACCGCCGCCATACCGGTAACGCTGGGGGCAGACATGGAGGTACCGGACATGTTGCCATAGGTCCCATTGTTCAGGGTGGACCAGATGTTACCACCGGGAGCGGTGATCTCCGGCTTCAGGTCCAGATTGCCGGGAACACCCCAGGAGGAAAAGCTGCTGGGAAGGTAGCCGCCGGGGGCGTCCTGAACGGTCTGGACCTGGTTGGCAATGACCATTTTGCCACTCCACAGTCCATCCTCCCCCTGCTGGGAGGCAGCCAGGATCATATCACCGTAGGCTTTGTCCAGCATGATCGCCGGATTCTTGTAATTGTAGCCGGACATGTTCATGTTCAGAGAGCCGGCGGCATTGTTGTACACCACCGTGGCGACGGCCCCGGCCTCCACAGCCCGGTTGGCTTTCTCAAAGAAGGACACACCACCGCCCCGGGAGATGAGCACCACCTTTCCGGTGAGGTCCAGCCCGGCGAAGTCCTCTTCCGCGCCATAAACATGGGTACCGGTTACAGGATCGCCCAGAAACACATAGTCGTACTCAGACCCGGAATGGTCCTCTGTGGTGTCCAGGGTCCAAAAAGCCCGCATACCATAGTCATCGTAGGTGTCGGAGTAAGCCGCAGCCATGCCATTAAACACTGGCATCACACCGGTCAGGCCCGCATTATCCACAGAGGCCACCGTGAATGCATTGCCGAAGGCGCCGGGAGAGCCTACGGTGTCGATGACCGTATCTCCTGTCAGCTGCATTTTAAGCCCTGTGGCGTTATACTCCGCAAAGCTGTACTTATTACCAGCAGAAATGGTCACCACGGTATCGGAATTTACCAGACTGGCAAAGAGGGCGTCATAGTTGCTGTAGGTATGACCAGCCGAAGAAGAGCCCAGAGACAGGTTCACTGTGTCACAGTCCAGCAAAATTGCGTCCTCAATGGCCGCCATGTAGTCCGAGTCATATGCGCCGCCACCCCGGCCGAACACCTTCATGGGCAGCAGCTGGGCGTCGGGCGCAATGCCCACCACACCGTTGGCCTGCCGGGCAGCCACCATATCTCCGTCGGCATCCTTAGACCACACATAGGTGTTGGCCGTGGCAATGCCGGAGACGTGGGTACCATGGTCGCCCTGGCTGTCGTTATCGTGGGTCACATCCAGATCCTCGTCTATGTAGTTAAAGGCGAAGGGAACCTTGGCCGAGCGGTAGAGGTCCCCTGCGGTGAGGCCGGCATAGAGCTCTGCCGCGTGGAGCTTAGGCAGAACCTCCGCCACCTCCTCCGCCGTCAGCAGATTGTAGTCCGCCATATCCTTGCCAAACCGGGCGGCTGACAGCTCCAGCCCGTGGAGGAAGCAGCTCTCGTCAAAGCTGGGATGATCCAGATCCAGGCCCGTATCAATGACCGCAATTCGAGAGCCTGCGCCGGTGTAACCATCCGCCCAAGCGCTGTAGGAGCCCACCATGGTGCCGGAAGTGGCGGTGTCCGGTGACTCCTCATCCAGCTCATACCGGTTTTCCACATAGACCTCCCGGACATATTCCAGAGCCTCAATTTTTGCAATTTGGTCGTAACGAACCGTGGTTGCCACACCGTTTACGCCCAGGGTGAATTGATACTGAACCTGCAGCTGCTGGCCCAGGGCACGGTTCACTGCCGCCATGGCTTGTGCCTGCTTCTTCTCCAGTGTGGCACGGTAGGCCATGGCGGAGGCATTGCGGGACAAGCCGCTGGTGGAATAGCCTTTTTCAATCACAGGCTCTTCCTGGAACATGATGATGACACGTAGATTTTCATCCGGTGCCGGGGTATCCAGTTCCGGCAGCTCCGCTGTCTCTGCCTGCAGAGCTTCAGCCGCTGCGGGAACCTCCTGCAGCTGGATGTCGTGAGTCTCGCTTACAGCAGCTGCAACGGGGATGCAGCTCAGCAGCAAGCAGAGCACCAAAACAAGCGCCACAAGATGCCGGGGGTGGGTTCTTCTCATGGGGATCATCCTTTCTGTCGTTCTGTCTGTCAATTTGTCAGACTATTCCAATTATATGCTATTTCACTTGCAAAATCAAGCAAAAAGGAAGAAAGGACATGGCAGCCACATGTCCTTTTTCTGTGGACAAATCCCGGGGCCCTTTGGGGACAGCTGCAAATATGCAGCAATCAAAAAGCGCGCGAATTCGCCCGATCCCGCAGCCACCGGCCAGCCTCCTTCTGCTGGTGCGTCCGGGAGGCCGCACCCTGCACACCACGGAACAGTACGCTCCTTAGCTGTACCCATATGCCGGGGAATTGCCCCAAAAACGTGAAACAGGGTCTGTTGCAAAATGTGTTTTTTGCAACAGACTCCGTTCTAAAAGTGAAAGATAGCGGGAGAAAACACAGAAATTCGTGCCTTCTCCCGCTAAAATATTAGGGATCATTTTAGAACACGCTATTTCGCAACGCGCCCCTTATGGGTCAGTTTGCTATGGGGATCAGGCTTCCACGGGCGCCATTACATGCCTTGGCAATAGCGCAGGAAAACGGTGGCAACCTGAGCGCGGGTGGCGTTGCCCTTCGGGTTCAGCAGGCCGTCCATGCCGGTGATGAGGCCGGTTTTCACAGCCCAGGCCATGGGCGCTTTGGCAAAGTCGTTCACGGCCTGCGCATCGCCAAACTCCGTAAGATCATAGCTGCCGGTTACGTCCTTGCCGGAGAACTTGGCATACCGGTACAGGAAGGTCACCATCTGCTCCCGGGTCACTGCCATGTTGGGGGCAAAGGTGATATCCGTCATGCCCTTGGCAATGCCGTGCTCCGCCGCCCATACCACAGCCTTGCCGTAGTACTGGTCCAGATCCACATCCAGGAAGGGGTTGGCAGCCTCGGTCTCAGGCTCTCCTGCCAGCCGGTACAGGGTGGTCACCAGCTGGCCACGGGTCAGGATGCCGTTGGGCAGGAACATGCCGTTGCCCACGCCATTCATGATGTGGTGGCTCACGACAAAGTCCACGCCTTCATGATACCAGCGGGTGGTATCCACATCCTGGAAGTCCTTGGAGGGGCAGTTGTCACTGCAAGCCGGCAGAACGCGGGTCTCCACTTCCTTGCAGACGGAGCAGCTCCGGGTCTCCAGGCCGGCGGTGAAGCAATCGGGTGCCTGCTCCACAGCCCATTCGCTCCAGCTGTGGCCCTGGGCAGGAGTGATGGTGTCACGGTAGGTCACACCGCAAACGGTGCAGGTGTGCTCGGTGTAGCCGCCTGTGGTGCAGGTGGGAACCACCACCGTGTCGCGCAGGGTGTGGCCCTTGGGAGCGATGACCTCGCCCCTGGTCACCAGTTCATTGCAGACAGTGCAGTAGATGTCGCCAGTGTAGCCGGCCTCGGTGCAGGTGGCCTCCTTGGCGTTCCGAATCTCCGTGACGCCATGGCCGGAGGCGTCCACAAATTCATCCCGGTAGGCATGTCCACAGACGGTGCACTCGTGGAGGGTATAGCCTTCCTCCTCACAGGTGGGCTCTACAACGGTCACCTTGTAATCGTGGCCCTTGGCGGGTATCTCCCGGGTCTCCGTCTCCTGGCAACGCTCACAGGTCCGGGTCTCCTGACCGGCCTCCGTGCAGGTGGCTTCCTTGCTCACGGTCCAGTCGCTAAAATCGTGGCCCTTAGCCGGGATCACCTCACCCTTGGTGAGGAGCGTGCCGCAATCGGTGCAGTAGGTGTCACCGGTGTACCCTTCCTCGGTACAGGTGGCGTCCTTTGCATTCCGAACCTCGGTATTGGCATGGGCGAAATTCACCTTCAGCTTTTCCACATAGCCGGGCTTCGTATCATTGAGCTCCTTGTGGGTGACAGTAATCTCAGAATTCTGCGCCATACCCTCTTTTACCACAAATGTAAGCTCTGCAATGGACCTATAATAGAAGATGCTGCTCCACTTGGCGTAGCCAAAGGTCAAGGTACCGTCCCCAGTTACATATGCATTGTGGTCGCCTGCTACCTGGATGTCCCGCAGCTCCAGGGAAGTTGCATCATACTCCACAGTCACCAGGCCGTTGTTGGACCTGCTATCGCTGCCCTTTTTATTCTTGGCCGTGATCTGCACCGTGACGGTCTTCTCGTCTGCGCCAACGTTGGACTTCGCTTGAGGCGCCAGTTCGTTTTCAGCCACAGACTGCCCCTCCACGCTGGAGGCCGCATTCGCCAAATCCTGAGCAGAGACCGCCTCTGCCTTCACCTTCCGGGCGTTCGTCAGGGTGCGGACAGCCGTCCCGGCATCAGTTCCGGCAGTTTCATTGCTCTTGACTTCATACAGAGCCGCGGGCCAAACATCGTCTCCAAAGTTGCCAAGCAATGTGGCGTCGCAGTAGCCTACCGTATGATCCATGGCAATGCGGTAGAGATTGTTGGTTTGGCCGGTAAAGGCGGACAGATACAGATACCCATCCTCGCCGACCACCATGGAAGAGAACATATTGTTGCCGCTGTTGTCGCCCAGGAACTGCTCATTCAGATTGCTTTCATAGCAGCTCAGAAGCGCGGTAAATTCTCCCTCCTCCTGATAGACGCTCCAGTTCCAGAAATGGCCGGAATTATCCAGGAGGACAAAGTGCTCTGTGTCAAAGGTTTGGCCCTCAAATTCCACCGTTTCCGCACCTAGACTGGTGGCGGCAACCAGATAGGTGGCGCCCACACTGGGCAGGTATTCCTGCAGGTTGAAGGCTGCGCCGGACAGCTTCATGGGATTCTCAGGAACCAGGAAGTAATAGTAGTAGATGCCGGATACCAAGGGCGCCTCTGCCGTAGAGAACCGCTGGCTGTACACCAGATCCCACAGAGGAACGCCTGCGCCGTTGGCAGCAGTGTCCACCGACTTGCCGGTGGCCGGATCCACCTTGTGCATGCTCCAGGCGTCCGTGGTGCTGTCCACAACGTACAGTATGTTGTTCACAGGATCCTTGGTCACGGAGCTGAGATAGACATCCAGGTCTGCAGTCTTCTGCCAGGCGCCTTCCTGCTCCATATTCCAGGAGAAGAGCTGGGCTTTTCCATCGGGATCCTGGAGGGCGCCCTTCAGGGTGATCTCCAAATTCTTCACTGTAACATGACAGGAAGCCGTAAAGGCAGGATTCAGAACTGAGGTGGCGGTAATCACTGCTTCGCCGGGAACCAGGCCTGTGACAACGCCCTTGTCATTCACCGTAGCAACCTCCGGATTGGAGGAGGTCCAGGTAACGCTGCGATCCGTTACGGTCCAAGGCAGCACCGAGGCGGACAGCGTCTTGGTGGTGCCCTTCAGCAGGGTGAGAGATTCGTCCGAAATCTGAATGCCGGTGATTTGGTCCGTGGGTACAACCCAGTCGCTTCCGTCTGTCTTTTCCGGGATAATCAGGCAGGACATCTGATACCCCAGGTTGCTGGAGGTGGTACGGGTACCGGCAACCGGATCAATCTCCTCCAAGAAGGTGTACGGAACCACAGTCCCCAGGACATTCGCATCGTAGTGGCTGAGCCAGTACAGCATTCCTGTGTTGGGATCCATCTCCATGGTCTGTTGACCGTTTGTACTGCCGATGCCGCTGACGATCTGCTTCGTACCGGTCAGCTCATTCTCCGTGAGCATGGCCAGGAACTTATAAACATCCCTGGTATTGAGTTCGCCGTCGCCGTTAAAGTCCGCATGTTCCCCATTGGAAATGGAGGCCCGGGAACCGGTCACATATTCCATCAGTGCCTGCACATCGTCCGTTGTCACCTGCCCGTCGTCGTTCAGGTCGTAAATCAGGGGGATCTGATTCAGGACGCCGTTCATGGTGAACTTCCAGACGTGGAAGTTACCCCGCTGGTTGCAGTAGAAGTTGCCATCTGCATCGCAGGCCAGGGTATCCGAAGGCACGGGCAGGGGGCCCACAATCTCCGTGGCCCCGGTGAATTTGTCCACCGTCACCAGCTTGTCATTGGCAACGCCATAGATTTTTCCGTCGGCGGGGTTATAAGCCATATCCGTCAGAACCATACCCAGATTGGCAATCTTAGTGGTATTGGCCAAATCATCCTCCGGCATAATGTACAGGTCACCCGTCTTGGTAGAGGCCAGCACATAGTGGTCTACAATGGTCGCCGCATAGAAGGTCTGGCTGGCATCGGTATAGGGCTTCAGATCGTCCGGGGTGGGCTCCTTGGTTATGCTGGTCCAATACCCGGCGTCCAGATTGAAGGCAATCATGCCGGGCAGAGGCTCCGGCTCGCCAATCTGCATGTCCACCTTATAGGTGGTGGTGTTTCTGGCATAGTCCATGATCTGGAGGAGGAAGCCCTTGCCGTTGACACCAGTCAGATCCAGGGTATACTCCGCCTCTTCGCCAGGCTCGATATCCTGCTTCGCCCCGTCATAGGTCAGGACCTTGGTACCAGACAGATTATACAGGGCCACAGCAGCCACATACTGATTGTCGCTGGCCGTCACCTCAATGGCGTTCCGGGTGAAGCTCAGAGAGGCGTCCTTCACCACAGGAGCCGTGTTGTCCACCACCATGGGAATCCGGAAGGAGGCGCCTTCGCCCAGAGCATCCCAATTCACCACAGCTTTGCCCTCTGCATCGTAAGAGACATAATACTCCGGAGCCATGGTCAGTGCGAGCTCCAGACGGTCACCCTCTGCAGCGCCCTTGGGGAGGAACTTCGTATTGAGGCGGTAGTTGGTATTCATCCAGTAGCCGCCATTGGTGAAGTAGAAGGCAGATGCAACAGCGCCCTGCTCCGACTGCATGATGACCCGGTCTTTCGTCAGGTTTTTGGCGGAGACACGAGTAGCTGCAGCATTTCGGATGAGCACAAATTGAAGCTGCGTAATTTGGTCGCCATTCTCGCTGTTGATGGCGTTGCGCTCCGGCAGATAGCGTTCATCGGGCACAACGGGGTTGCCGCCAAAATAGGCGGTTTGCGAGCTTTCCCCATAAGCCACAACTGCAGCATTGCCCTTCATGTCTCCCAGATAAGGAGCCCGAGTTTCCTCCCCCGTCAGATACTCCATGCGGGAGCCCACATCGAACATGGAAGCATCCGACCAGTTGCCGTAGAAGCCCAGAACCGGGATGGAGTGGGTAGTGCCCACTGCGCCGTCATCTGTGGTCACACCTTTGACAAATACATAGCCCTCAATGTAAGCGCCATTGGGATAATTCTGGTTCAGGGCAGTCTTCTGCTCCTGCGTCAGGACTGCTGTAACCTTCACATCGACAGAACTGCCGGCAGGAACCGTGACCGTATCGCCTGTGCTGAATGTCACCTCAGCGTGGAGACCGGTGGTCCAGGTGTTCATGTAGGAGATCCCCTCATCCGTAAACAGATCCTGGGTAAAGAGATCCCCAGACAGAGCGTAGGTCTGCTCCGACTCTGTCAGGTTGAAAATGGAGAAGGAGAACTCGTAGCGGCCGGTCTTTTCCGGGTCGTCGCCCAGCTCCGCCTTGATTTTGCCATCGGCATAGGACTTCGTGGCGTCCTCGCCCATGAGAATGTAGCTGTCCGCAGAGACCGCCGCGCCCACATTGGCAAGGCCGGCGCCCTGGCGCAGGACGGGATAGTAGCCGTCACCCAGGTCATTGCCTTCCGCATCCTGGCCAAAGTCCTCCAGCTGCGGCACAGCCGTGGACATGAGCAGGCTCTGAGCCAGCTGACGGGCGGTGTGGCCGGTCTTTTCCTCCAGCCCCGCCTCCCGGATGTACTGTCCAACCAGAGCAGCCATACCGGCCACCTGAGGAGCGGCCATAGAGGTGCCGGACATGTTCTCATAGCTCTCGCCGCCGGGAACAATTCCATCCACGGAGTAGATGTAGCCGCCGGGGGCGGTAATCTCAGGCTTCAGCTCCAGAGAGCCGGGAACGCCCCAGGAGGAGAAGCTGCTCATGGTATTGTACTCCTTCGGCCGAATCTGAGAGCCGACCTTCACCTCTACCGTCAGCTTGCCTTCATAGTAGAGAACCTTGCCTGCCTCGTTGGTCACAGGAACGGCGTTGGCCTTCATCAGGGCGCCATCCTCCTGAGTCACGGAGACGCAGGGCTGGGTGTACTGATAGTCCGTCAGGTCCATGTTGATGGTGCCAGCCGTGTTATTATAGATAATCGTGGCGATGGCGCCAGCCTGAACGGCGTAATTACCCTTCTGGAAGAAGGAGATGGAGCCACGGGAGCAAACTGCAATGGCCCCCTTCAGAGCATCGCCCACGGCGGCCCACTCCGCTTCCGTACCGAAGCCGTCAATGAAGATATATCTCTGTTCTCCGGGGATGGTGGTGAACGGCTCGTTCATATACTCGTAGCTCTGGGTGTAGAACACCGCATGCTCGCCCACGGACAGGTACTCGCCAGTGGAGCCTGCATTGTCGATTGAAGCCACGGCCAGGGAGTTGGTGTAGGAGCCGGGCACGCCATCGGTCTGCATGCTCACATCGCTGGCATACAGATAGCTGCTGCCATGCTTGGCGTTCTCCACCCAGGAGCCGGAGTTACCGGCGGACATGGTCACCACCGTGCCGGCCTTGGTCAGATTCTCCAGAATGGCCTGGTAAACCGTAGTGGCATTCCTGGAGGTACCAGGACTGCCAGAACCCAGCGACAGGTTCACAGAGTCACAGTCCAGGACAATGGCATCCTCAATGGCGGCCATGTAGTCGGAATCGTAAGCGCCGCCTCTGGTGCCGAATACCTTCATGGTGATAAGCTGAGCATCCGGTGCGACGCCCTGGGTGCTCACCGCCTCCAGCGCCGGGGTGAAGGTGCCATCCCCATTGGGAATGTACCGGTTAGCTGTGGCAATACCGGCCACATGGGAGCCGTGCTCACCCTGGGTGTCGTTGTCATGTACCACATCCAAGTTCGTATCTACATAGTTAAATGCAAAGGGGAGCTTGGTGTTGAGGTATGTCTGCTCGGGCTGATAATTGAAACTGCTGATGTTCAGCTCCGGCCAAACCTCTGTAATCTCCGCTACATTCAAGAGATGGAGACCCTTCACATACTCCTCCGCCGTCTTTCCGGCCCGGACTGCATCCTGCTCCAGGGCGTAGTCAAAGGCGCTGCTGTTGAAGGACTGGTGGTCGGTGTCGGTACCGGTGTCGATGATGGCGACCCGGCTGCCAGCACCAGTGTAACCAGCGGTCCAGGCGATGGGAGAGCCAATCATCTCGCAGGAGGTGCCCATATTGGGATCTACAGGCAGATCGGTCTCAGCCACATCTGGCTCATACCGGGTCTCAATCACAACCTCGGCCACCCCGGGGATCTTCTCCAGGGCCGGAATCTGGCCATAGGCCACGTTGGCAGAGATGATGTTGGCAGCCAGGGTCAGGTTCCAGACCACATCCAGCTTCTCGCCCGTGGCCTTCTCAATCTTGGCCTGTACGCCGCTCTGCTCTTTGACGAGTCCCGCGCGGTAAGACATCGCCGCATTGTTATGCGCAATGTCTTCCGTAGCGAAGCCTGCCCCAACGGTGGAGGCTGTTTCCATCACAATCGACACACGGACCATATCGGTATCGGCATAGTCCGCTTCCTCCGGTTCCTCCACCGCCTGCTCCTGCAGACTGGCGGAAACCGCGCTGTTGTCTACCTGCGTCAAGCTGAGGCCTGTACTGCTGGAACCGGCAGCGCCCACGGGGGCCGCGAAGCCGCACAGCAATGCCAAAACCAGCAGCATGGAAAGCAGGCGGGAGGGCAAATGCATCTTTTTCATACGCGTTCTCCTTTTTCGTTGATTCCGGTTTCCCGGCAAATTATATCCACGCAGTTTCCTGCGGCAGATATCCCTCAAAAAAGCAATGCCGTCAACTTAAGCCCTGCCACCTAGGATGAACTGGAACGGCAGCTCCCCTGTCTTCCCCCCCGGGGGAAGACAGGGCGCTCCTGCGCCAGTACAAAACTACAAGTAAATGATATTGCCGAGAAAAGGGTTGTTGGGAGGCTCCATGCTTCTTATATTTTGCACTATAGCACATTGCGCTGTTTTTGGCAAGGCTGAAGTTTGGGTATCCTGTTTCCTGTTTCAGAAAATTTCCCCAAAAAACCCCTTGCAAATTTCTGTTTTATTGCTATACGCGTCCTTTTTCCCCACTTTTCTTCAATTTTGCCGAGCAGCAAAATTTTTTCAAATTTTTTCACGTCAGAAAAGTTCCACCCCCATGCATCCCTGGCAAGCTGCAGATTTCGTCCGCCGCTGCATGATGCTTGAAATAGGGAAAACAATTTCCGGCCGGAAATGGGAGAAATACCCATTTCCAGCCGGATTTCAAGTTGACGTTTCTGCAAGTGAGACGGCCCCGTCACTTTGCCTTTTGCCGGTAAAAGCTGTTCCCGCCGATGAACTCCCGGAGCAAGCTGGTGGGGGGGATTTCCTCTTCGGGATCGGCCTCCAACACGTAATTGAGAACCTTCACAATGGAGCGGACCTCCTCATAACAGGGGTCCTCCCAGGTCACCGCATTCAGCAGGGGGAAGATGTGTTTCTTCAGCACCGCCAGCTCATAGAGCAGAGAGCTGTTGAAAATCACGTCGGCATGCTCCTGATAAGGGAAAATCCACCGCTCCTCCCCCTGGCGCACAGAATCCCACATGGCCAGGGTGTGGGACACGGAGGCCCCCCGGGTCTCGTAGTCCCGGACAATCCGCCGCAGAAGGCGGAGGTAGCTGGTGGGAATCCGGTTGTGATTGTCCAGATTCAAGGGCAGGAGGGCGCTGACATACATGCGGAAAATCAAGTGCTTCTCCACATCCTTTGGAAGCAAAACCGGGTTCAGGCCGTGGAGTCCTTCCACAATGATAATGGCGTCCCCGTCCAGCTCCAGGGTCTTGCCTGTGTCTGTTCGCCGCCCGGTTAGGAAATCAAACCGGGGCAGCTGCACCCTCTGCCCCTGAAGAAGCGCCGAAAGGTGCTGACGAAACAGGTCGGTGTCGATGGTGTTGATATGCTCCAAATCCAGCTTCCCGTCGGGCCCCGGGGCGATGGTATCCCGGTCCCGGTAGTAATCATCCAGGGAAATGAGTACAGGCTGTTTGCCCCGGACCCGGAGCTGTACCGCCAGACGGTTGGCGCTGGTGGTCTTGCCAGAGGAGGAGGGACCGGCCAGCAGCACAGCCTTCGCCTCCCTCTGCAGAATTTGGTCCGCAATCTGGGAGAAGCTGCGCTCATGAAGCGCCTCGTTCACCCGGATCAGCTCGCTCAGGCGTCCCTGCTGCACCAGGTCATTGAGATCCGCCACCGTAGAGCAGCCCATGAGGTGGCACCAGCGCTCGCTCTCTGCAAATACTGCGGAAAAGTTGGGCAGCTCCCGGTACTGGCAAACCCGGTCCGGATTACCAGAATCCGGGAAGCAGAACTGCACCCCCGTCCCCCCGTCCGACACCAGGTCCCATACGGAGAGGTAGCCTGTGGAGGGAGCCATCTCCCCATAAAAATAGTCCATATAATCCCCATAGGTATACACGTCAAAATATGGTGTCTTGCGCCAGGACAGGAGCCGGGCTTGGTCTACCTGCCCCCCAGCTGCAAAGGCAGCCATGGCCTCCTGGGTGGTGATCCGCTTCCGCAGCAAGGGAATGTCCATTTCTACCAGCTGGGCGACCCGCTCCTTTAGGGCGGGCACATCCCCAGGGGTGAAGGCCGGTTCCTTCTCCACCGTTACATTCAGGGTCTGCCCCACGGTAAAATTCATCTTGGCAACGGCCCCCGGGTAGAGCTGGCGAATGGCCAGGAACAGAACAAACTGCACCGTCCGAGTGTAAACCTGCCGCCCCCTGGAGTCGGCATAGCGCAGCAGAGTGATTCTCCCACCGGAGGCCTCCATAGCGCGGCGCATGGCCGCCGGATCCTCCTGCTCTTCCCTCTGGGGGACATAGTTCAAAGTAAAGGTCTCCCCAGCAATCCGCGCCGCCAGAGGGCGCCGGGACAGCTCCGGATGATCCAACCCCAACCGGCGCACCGCATCCAGCAGGCGTTCCCCCGGCACAGCCTCAACCTGCCGTCCGTCAATCCACAAATTCATACAGACACCTCCTGAAAATGCAGGGAGTTTTCTATGCTATTATACGCAAAACCGGCCCATGTTGCAAGGCCGGACGAAAAAAACGGCACTGCCCTCCCACAGAGCATGACATATCAGCTGTACACCTATGCCCCAAAGGGAGGCAAAGCGCTCCCCCATCATGACATAAGAAATCACCGGGCCTCATGTGTGATGGGAGGCTCCGGTGATGATTTCAGGAAGGATGGGCTTATGGCTTGCGGCCCAGCAGGCCGTACTGCGCCAGCAGCTCCAGCCGCTGGCGGCCAAACCGGGCAGCGGCGGCGGCTCGCCCCCCCACATTTCGGCCCTCTTTCAGGTAACCAAGGCCCCGGGCGCACCAGGCAACCGGCAGCAAGCAGGGCCATTTCCGCAGGTAGGGATACCGCCCTGCCAAGCTGGCAGCCGGGGGAAATATCGCGGACCCCAGGGTCCCCTCCCGGCCCCTTCCGTCAGAGGCCGCCCGGATGGTGATGAGGCTGCTGTGCTTTCGCTCCATGGTGCTGGAGCCGAATACACCGGCATCCAGAATATCCAAAAGCAGCGCCTCGCTGTCGGCCTTCGGCAGCTCAGGCGGTCCCCAAACCATGTGAGGGGCCAGGCCCAGATACCGGACCCCCAGATCCATCATGTTCCAGACCAGGCGCTCCAGGTGCATCGCCGTCAGGGTTCCCCAAAGGGCCGGCCAGTCCAATTCCCCGCTCCGCTGCCTGACAAAGAGGCAAATGTCACACAGCTGCCGGATGCCTACGCCACCGGCCAGAAAATGCTTATAAAAGTGAAGGAGCAAATAGAGGAGATGATCCTGAAGTCCCAGGGTTCGGACCGTCCCCTCCCCCACATTCCAAATCATGCTGCGGTTGAAACAGCCTGCAAACCAAGACTCCGCCTCATGTCCCGCTACGGTCAGATCGCCGCAGAGGCTCCGGTGCAGCTCCACCCGCAGACCGGGGGCGCACCAGGTCCGCACAGCTTCCCCCGGGTCGCCCTCCTCCTGGAGGGAGTAGCCTCGCTGACGGAACACCTCCTCGGCGCGGGCCAGATCCTCCGGCCGAATTAAAATGTCCTCATCGGAGGAGGGCCGCAGGTCCGGCGTGGGGTACAGACTTCTACACACCGCACCCTTGACCACCAGAGCCGGGACGGCAGCCCGCTCCAGGGCCTGAGTCAAAGCCAGCAGCTCCTGGGTAGCCACCGTTTGCCGGGCCAAGGCCTGAATGGTGATGCTCCGCACCGCCTCCCGGGGCAAACCCGGTGGATTCAGCAGTAGCATCTGTTGGGCCAGCAGTGGAAATAAATTGTGCAGCCGGGCCAGCTCCAGAACCTGGTCCTGAAGCACCCTATCCATGTTGGCGGCTAGCTCCCTGGATTCCTGGCTGCAGACGCCATACAGCCCATCCCGAAGGAGCGCCAAAAAGCAACGGTCTCTCAGCTCCATGCTCATCCTCTCCCCAGGTCACCGGAGCTCCGGTGGGCGTCATCCTGCTTCCGGGAGCCGTTTTTCCCATAGCCGTATTTTGTCCCGTAGCCATATTTGCCATAGCCATACCGGTCATAGCCGTAGCCATAGCCTCGACCTCTTCTGGTGGGTCGTCCGTTGATAACATAGCCCGTAAGCTCCGCCCCCCTGCCGGAGACGCTGTGCATGGCGTCGGCCACCTGGTTCCGGGCGAAGCTGTCATAGCGCACCACATAGAGTACCTGATCCGCTGAGCGGCATAGCACCGCTGCATCTGCCAGCAGCCCCGCCGGAGGCGCGTCGATGATCACATAGTCGGCCAAGGTCCGGGTCCTCTCCAGGAGACTGCGCATCTTTGGAGAATCCAGAATTCCCATGGGGGACGTCATCCGGGTGTCCCCAGCCAAGAGGCTTAAGTTGGCGACCCCCGGCACCGGAATCAGCACCCGGGCAATGTCCGGCTTGGCTGCCCTGGACAGCTCTAGCAGCCCCGCTGAGGGCGTAGTAATGCCGAACCGCGCCTTGACCACCTGGTGCCGCAGATCTGCGTCCACCAGGATGACCCGCTTCCCGCTCTGAGCCAGAGAGGCCGCCAGGTTAAAGGACACCGTGGTCTTTCCCTCTCCGGGCATGGTACTGGTAATCAGAATGATCCTTCCGGTCCCCCCGGCGGGCTGAGAGCGGAGCAGGCGAACCTGAAGGGCCCCAATGGGCACGGACAGGGTGTCTCCCAAATGGGGATTCAAAATCGAAACTCCGCTGCCCGCCGCCTTTCTCCGGCGCTTGACCTGAATGGCCGGAATGGTGCCCATGCAGGGCACGCTGGTGCTCCGCTTCAAATCATCCGCCGTCCGGACCGTCTTTCTGCCAATGGCCATCAGCAGCGTCAGGGCCAAACCGAGGAGCAGACCGGTTGCCACACCCTTAGCAGCGGAGCGGGACCCCCGGAAGGTATTCACCGGCACTGTGGGCACCTGGGGCTCCTCAATCATGGAAAGCTGGGTTCCGCCAATGACGAAGGAAGCCACCTGAGGATAATTCTGAATCACTGCATTTAAAATATCATAGGCATCCTGAGGGTTGGTACTGGTCACGGTCAGGGTGAAGATGTTGGTCTCTCCAATGGAAGAGGCTGTCACCGTGCCGTTGATCCAGCTGGTATTCAGGGCCAGGCAAATGCGCTCCTGCATCGCCTCCGAGCGGATGATATAGGGAAAGGAGCTCACCACCTGCTCAGCGGCCTGATTGTCATAATACTGGGTGCTGTCCACCAAATCGGTGGTGCCCACGTACCCGCTTTTCACTGAGAAAGAGGCTGTGGCTGTATACTGGGGAACAAAGCTTCTTTGCGCCTGCACATAGCGCAGAGCCCCCACCAAAATGGCCAGCAGCGTCACCCACCACCAGGTTCTCTTCAAAACGTGGAGAAAGTTCCGGAAAATCAGCTCCAGGTCCACTTTTTGATCCGTATTGTGCTCATAGGAATGCTCTTGCATGCTGCCACCTCCTCAGCGGCCCCGGCCTTCCGTCCGGCTGCCCTGTTTTTCTGAACCGTAGCCATAGCCGTAGCCGTAGCCGCCATAGCCATAGGCGGAAGTCCGGCCAAATCGGAAACCTGTCTGCATATTGTTGAGAACACAGCCCAGAAACGCCGCTTTTCCCTGGCTGATGGCGTCGGCGGCATCATTGATATCGCAGGCGGAGACCACGTCCTGACGCACCACCAGAAGCGCGCTATCCGCCACATCCGCCAGCACATCCCCATCGGCAAACATCCCAACGGGCGGAGAGTCAATCACAATATAATCCATGGTTTTCCGCAAAACCGACAGCAGCCGCCCCATGTTCTGAGAGGACAACAGCTTGGCGGCGTTGCGGCAGGGGGCTTCGCTGATGATGGTCACCAAATTGGTGGCCTCATCGTATGCGGCAGCCTCCATGATGCGGTTTGCATCTGGGGATTCCTCTTGCAGCAGTCGTTCCAGCCCTTGTTTTCCCATGGCCTTCCGGCCCAAAATCCGAATCTGGGTAGGATTGCGCAGGTCTGCGTCAATGAGCATCACCGCCCGGTGCTTTTTCGCCAGGGCCAGGGCCAGATTGGAGGCGACGGTGGATTTTCCCTCCCCAGCCGTTACGCTGGTAACCAACAGCACCCGGCACTGCGGGGCAGTGCCAGGCTCAGCCGCTTGCTCCACTGCCGTGCGCAGGCGGAAAAAGGACTCCTGGAAAAAGAAGCTGACCATGGGAGAGGTAAGCAGCAGCTTGTCCTTCCTACCCAGACGGCCCCGGCCCCGCTTCTCATGAGGTACCACTGCCAAAACTTCTGCATCCAGCTTGTGTCTGGCCCCGGACCGAGTCTGAATGGTATCCCGGGCCACAGAGAACCAGGCCAAGGCCACCAGCATAGCGCCACCGGCCAAAACAGCCGCAAACAGCACCGTTCTTCTCGGATTCACCGGGTTAGAAGGCCACATGGAAACCTGGGCATTGGTCATCACATGGAGCACCGCATTCTGGTCAATGTGTTGGCCCAGCTCCGGATAGTGGGCATCCACAGCCCGCACCATCTCAAAGGCCATCCGGGAAGACGGAGCTGTGGCGGATACCTGGAGCAGGTTGGTCTCGCCCTCCACCTGGGCTGTGATGGTCCCAGGCAAGGTATCCACGCCCAGAGCCTGGCAGATCCGCTCCTTCATCAGATGGCTCTCCAACATGCTGGAATATTTCACTGCCACTTCATTGGCGGCATTGTAATTGGCTCTGGAGGTGGCAGAAGCTGACTTGGAAAGGACTGCGTAGGTGATGGTGCTGGTATACTCCGGGGTCCAAAGCCAATCCAGAGCCAGCTTCGCCCCCATGCCGGCAATCAACGCCGCCAGGATCAGCATCCAGCAATTGCGTAGGACCATCCGCAGCACACACCATGGCTCCACATCCGCCCACCGAAATTCGTTCTTCTGATTCATAGCTTTTATGCCCTTCGCTTCCCGGTGGATCATTCCACCACAACAGTCAAAATGGTCTTCCCGGTTCCGGCCTCGCCAGTGTACTGATAAGTCACCTCATAGACTCCCGGGTGATCCATATCCACTTTGGAATCGATGCTCACTTCGTCCAGGGGGCAGGTCCGCTCCCTGCCGGCTATCAGCTCGGTCACCCGGAGCAGGTAGGACTCCGGATCAAAGCGATCCCCCTGCTTCAGGTAAACCAGGTACTCCTGCAAGGCAATGGATGGCAGCTTGCCGTTCTCCCGCATGATCACAGACAGCGGCACAATGGCAGTATCCCCCAGACTGTTGGTCACCTGCAGGGTGATGGAATAGGTACCGGCCGCCGCAATGTTGAGGTTTTGCACCGTCATCCGGATGCTTCCCGTGAGGTCCCCATCCACCAGGTCATAGGCGGTAAGACGGTCCATCAGGGTCACAGTCTTGCCCACATCAAAGATCAGGGGCTGGCTTAGGGAGAATTTGGGTGCCTCATAGTCCGTATATGCCACCGTCCGGGTCAGCTTCGATGCATTGTCAGCGTGGTCAAACACCACATAGGTAATTTTCGCCGTGTTGGCGCTAATCAGGGTGGAAATGTGATCCACCATGATTTCGCCCGTGAGGTCCCCGTCCCGATCATCCCAGGCGGTGATGCCCCGAAGCAGCTCCCCCTGGGACGCGTTCACGGAAACCTCCAGCACCTCTTCCGTGCACGTCAGCACCGGCGGCGTATCATCCACAGACTCCTGGCGGTAAAAATGGGAAAAACACGTCAGCGCCGTCATAAGCACAAATAGAATTACCAGGATCACCTTGCAGGTTCTCATCAAATCCTCTCCTCTTCACCGGCTTCCCTCATTCAGGCCGCGCCGGTACAATCGCCTCGTTCTGGAAAACCCGCCGGGGATTCTCCTCCAGTAAGATCTCTGCATACTGCCAGGACAGGTCCTGGCCAATCAGCTCCTGCACCTGGGACAGGTCCGGGTTGCGGTGCTCCACACTGTGGGCGTCGCTGGCTACCACATGGGCAAGTCCCCGCTCCAGAAGCCACCAGGCCGTCTGCTTTGACGCAACTCCCATACGGCCCAGGATGGTTCCCTTGTTCAGCTGAAGAATGCACCCCCGGCGGAACCAGCTGGCCGCCAGAGCCGGATTCCTTTGTATCTCATGATACCGCTCCGGATGGGCCACCACTGGGACATATCCCCGGTCCGCCACCAGACGCAGGGCGTCATCCATATAGTCCCCCCGCTCGTCAAAGTAAAATTCAACCAGCAAATACCGAGAATCTGCCAGGGTCAACACCTCCTGCCGGTCCAGCAGCTTTGGCAGCTCCGCCGTGGCAAATACTTCCATACCGGCACGCAGCTCCAGCCCGCAGCCCAGCTCCCGGAGCCCCTGCTGCAGAAGGTACACATAGCGGCGATACTCTTGGACAGAGCGCCGCCGTCTCTGATCCGGCCGGCAAAAGTGGGGGGTTGCAATGATGCGCTTGGTCCCGTTCTCCCAGGCCTTCCAGGCCATGGAGCATGCCTCTTCCACACTGCCGGCTCCATCATCCACACAGGGGAGAATGTGGCAATGCATATCTGTCATGGCGATGCTCCTTTCTTACGGGGCCTCAGGCTGCGCCGGGAAGGCCAGCAGCAAAGTATTATACCATAAATCACTCCGGGGCGCAACTAATTTCGCTCCATTTCGCAGGGCGGCAACATTTCCTTTTCCTCCACCGTTGGTTGCCTGATGGAATCATGGGACCACTCGCCGCCGGCAAGTAATGGGATCCTGTGGCGCTTTACACCCGCTCCCACGCTCGCAGGCGGCTTTATTATATAGTTGTATCTTTTACAGGTTGTCAACAGAAAACCGGATCACCCCCCTGCTTTTTGGCGCTTTTTACATTGTTTGAGACATTTCTCAGTTCTGTCTAGATTTTCTCCCAAATTTGTTGTATACTGTATGGGAAAGATTTTGTGCAGCCGCAATCGTGCTGACCTTCCCATCCCTTGATCTTTTAAATTTCATTTGTTGGAGGCCCATATGTTTCGCAAACACAAAGGTAAATTTGCGGCCGGTTCCCGCAACCGCTACCAGAGCGGCAACGTTCCTCAGACCCCACAAAAAAAGAAAAAAGCTTGGAAGTGGGTGCTGCTGACTATTTTGCTCATTCTTTTGGCGCTGATCGCCGCCATTGTCATTTTCGTCATCACCTCTCTAAACAAGATTCAGCGGGCAGACCCTAATGTGGAGCGCTTGTCCCAGGAGGAATACGACCAGCTTTTAGGCACCGATGAGCTGGACCCTGACGCCGCCTATCCCACAGTGGACGAGAATTCCATCACCTTCTCCACCACACCGGATGGCCAGGTCATCGGCAAAGAGGATCACATCGTCAACATCCTCCTCATCGGCCAGGACCGCCGGGAAGGCGAAGGCCGCTCTCGTTCCGATTCCATGATTCTGGTCAGCTTTAACAAAAAGACCAACAAAATCACGATGGCCTCCTTCCTGCGGGATAATTATGTGCAGCTTCCCGATGATTACCTGCCCAACCGGCTGAACGCCGCCTATGCCATCGGCGGTATGGAGATGCTGGACGAAACTCTGGAGATAAATTTCGGCGTCTCCGTAGACGCCAATCTAGAGGTGGATTTTTCCAGCTTCTCCTCCATCATCGATATTTTGGGCGGTGTGGACATTGAGCTCACGGAGGCCGAGGCCAGCCACATGAACGGTGAAAACGGCTGGGGTCTCACTGGAGGTATGAATCACCTGGACGGGGAGCAAGCTCTGACCTATTCCAGAATTCGGAAGCTGGACTCGGACTTCGGCCGGACCAACCGGCAGCGCAATGTGCTCACATCTCTGTTCCAGGCCTTTAAAAACATCGACCTCACCCAGGCTCTGGGCCTCATCAATGAGATATTCCCTCTGCTGACCACGGACATGAGCAACGCTGAGATGATCGGTTACGTCACCGATCTGCTGCCCATGCTGGCCAAGGCAGAGCTGACCAGCGTCCACATCCCTGGAGATGAGGACTACTATAACGCAACCATTCGCGGCATGATGGTCCTGGTTCCAGATCTGGACGCATGCCGGGAGGTACTGGCTGAGGCACTCCAGTAGCTTCCACCGGCAAGCCTCTCAAAATCCATTTGGAATCTGCCGGTCGGAAGTTTTGCCCCAAATCCAGCGTGGAATCCCAGGAAAGCGGACGTCTTTCCGATTTCCACTGCAAGCGTTTGGGACAGACTCTCCCGCAGAAATGAGATTTGGTGACGCCCAATACCCATATGCCCATATATAGAGAAAATTAAGGAAAACAGGGGAACAATATGACACAACACAAACCATGGGACCGTATAAAGGTCACGCGGATTTTTCTGCTGCTTTTGTTGGACATCTTACTGATCAATCTGTCCAGCTTTCTGGCCCTCTTTACCCGGATGGAGCTGGATCTGACGGCGCTGTTGGAATCCGGCTTTCTGGACAGCATCTATCGGTATGCACTGATGGACACTGTGTGTACCATTCTCATTTTTTGGTTCTTCCGGTTGTACAACAGCCTCTGGGCCTACGCCGGTACCAACGAACTTACCCGAATTGCCGCCGCTTCTATTGTGGCCGCAGCGGTCAAGTACGTGGGCATGCACCTGTTGGCCTTGCCGACGCCCAAAAGCTTCCCTGTGCTGAACTGTATGTTTCTCATGGCCTTTGTGGGCTGCAGCCGCTTGGCTTACCGCTATTTCCGGGACATCCTGCACCGCAGCCGGAAGAGCGGAGCTCAAAAGCGCACCATGCTGATCGGCGCTGGTGATGCTGGCGCCATTGCCCTGCTGGAATTTCAGAACAGCCAGCACTCCTCCAATCAGGTGGTCTGCATCATCGACGATGCTTCCCGCAAACGTGGGCAGCTGCTGCGAGGCGTCCCCATTGTAGGCGGCCGGGAGAGCATTCTGGCTGCCGCTGAAAAATACCGCATTCAGGAAATCGTTCTAGCCATTCCTTCCGCCAGCTCCAGGCAGCAGCGAGCTATCCTTTCCATCTGCCAAAAGACCAAATGCACCCTGCGGACCCTGCCCGCTATCTACCAACTGGCAAACGGAGAGGTCAGCATCCAAAAAATCCGCAACGTGGAAATTGAGGACCTGCTGGGCCGCGACTCTGTGCAGGTGGATCTGGCAGGCATCGGAAAGCATGTAGCCGGTAAGACCATCCTCGTCACCGGAGGCGGCGGCAGCATTGGCAGTGAGCTTTGCCGCCAGCTGGCCACTTTCGGCCCTGCTCAGCTGATTCTCTTCGACATCTATGAAAACAATGCCTACGACATCCAGCAGGAGCTGCGCAGGACCTACCCAAATCTGAATCTCACCGTCCTCATTGGCTCCGTCCGGGACCGGGAACGGCTGGAGGACCTGTTCGCCCGGTACCACCCGGACCTGATCTACCACGCCGCTGCCCACAAGCACGTCCCTCTTATGGAGGACAGCCCCTGCGAGGCCGTCAAAAACAACATTTTTGGCACCTTGAATGTAGCGGAAATGGCAGACCGGTATAGAGCCAGCCGGTTCCTCCTCATCTCCAGCGACAAGGCGGTCAATCCCACCAACGTCATGGGCGCTACCAAACGGGTTTGTGAAATGATCATCCAGATGATGGACGGGCGCTCCAAGACTGAGTACGTGGCCGTGCGGTTCGGCAATGTCCTGGGGTCCAACGGCAGCGTCATTCCCCTGTTCAAAAAGCAGATCGCTGCCGGCGGCCCTGTGACTGTCACGGACCCCCAGATCATCCGTTACTTTATGACCATCCCCGAGGCGGTCTCCCTGGTGCTCCAGGCTGGTGTGTACGCCAAAGGAGGCGAGATTTTCTTTTTGGACATGGGAGATCCCGTCCGAATTGATGACCTGGCCCGGAACATGATCCGCCTGTCCGGCTTTGAGCCGGATGTGGACATTCCCATTGTCTATACCGGCCTTCGCCCCGGTGAGAAGCTGTTTGAGGAGCTCCTGCTGTCTGGGGAAGGGATGCGTAAAACGCAAAATGATCTCATCTACATTGGCAAGGATCAGCCCTTTGACGGCGAGAAGCTGGAGGCTCAGCTTCAGTCCCTCTACCAAGCCGCTGTCCAGGGGCGGGACGTCCGGGATCTGCTGGCCCAAATCGTTCCGGAATACCGGGTTCCAGTCCACACCTGAAACACAGCCGACATAAGGAAAGCGTGCTACAGCATGTCATGGGGTTTCGCCCAATTACGGTGCTGAAGCACGCTTTTTATGCACTCTGGCAGCCCACCGGAGCAGCTGGGGCCGCCAAGGCCGCAGAACCCACCACAGGCCCCAGAGTACCCGCTGGTCCAGACGCCTGGCCGGAAACGCCTTTCCCCCATTTCGGCTGAGCCAGGTCACCACCCCTAGAATTTGCTCCGGCCGTACCACCTCCGTCCAGGTCTGGGCATCCCCGCCCACCTGAAACGAGCCGTCGGCATACCGGCTCAGGACCCGGTGAAGAACCAGGGCCTGTCCCCCCTCCCGGCAAAACAAAATCACATCCCCCTCCCGGGGGCTCTGGTAGCGGATTCCCCGAATGTATACCACATCCCGGCGGTGCCGTAAAAAGGGGACCATGCTGCCGCCCGTCACCAGGAGCGGCACCAGCAGATCCTTCTCTAAAAGGCGGGGGAAAGACCGGGCAGCCTCCTCCGGGGTCATCATTCGCAGCTTCGTCCGGGGGCACACAGTCACGACTCCTCCGGGCTCTGGCCCTTTTTTTGTAGCTTGTGCCGGTTTCCTTGCGCATCCACCACATAGGTGTTCTCCAGCTGAGCCGTCAAATTTTCCCGGATGGCGTCCAGATAAATCCGCCGCAGCCCGTCCCGTTCAGAGCGTTCTGCCGGGGTCAGGCCCTCCGCCTTGGCTTTCTTTGCCAGCTCGTTGATTCTCGCAATGACATCCTCCATCATCGCAATCCGCCTCCCTTTACTTGAATTTTTCAATTTCCACTGAAATCCGGCCCTTCCGGGTCTGTCCCTTCACCTCAGCCAGCCGGATTTTCCCCATTCCCCGGAGGGAAATTACAGCCCCAGGAGCCACCTGCCGGTCCGGCTTCTGGCAGGGCAAGCCGTCCACCGCCGCCCCGCCGGACAGCACCAGCTCCCCCGCCCGGGTCCGGCTCAGGCGGAAGCCTGCCCCAATGACGCTGTCCAAACGACAGGAGGCCAGGGTTCCCCGGATGGTCTCCGTCTCCGGAGTGGGAATCTGGGCCTCCTCCAGGGGGATTTCCTCCAGGTGCAGCCGGGTCCGCCCCGCACTGGGGAGATTTTGCACCACATAGGGGGCCATCTCCCGGAGGAGAAAGAAGTCGCAAGAGCCCTTCCCTACACAAATATCCCCCACCGTCTCCCGCTTGATCCCGGCCCCCATAAGGCTCCCCAGAAAATCCCGATGGGTGAGGCAATCTCCCTCAAAATAGCTGGCGCAGATGCAGGTCACCGGCCCTTCAGCATACAGGCTGTTCTCCTCCAGATAGGGCGGCAAATAGCAGGCCACCGCCCGCTCTGCCTCGGGATACCCACCAAAAAAGGTCAGTGTCTCCTCCCCCATGAGGCGGCGCACCAGCTCCTGCTCCCGCAGAGAGAGAAAGCAACTGAAGGCCGGAATCTCCCGCCGCTGCCCTGCCGACAGCCGCTCCCAAACCCGGGCCAGCAGCACCCGGTCCTCCGGAGTCTGGGCCAGACGCTCTATTTTTTCCTTCGGTCCCATTGCCACTCCTCCCAACCGTCTGGAATATCTTTGTCATTATACCCCATTTTATCCCAAATTCCTAGGCCCAAATTCCCCTTGGCAATGATACGGATTGCTAAGGGCGAAAAAGCCGGAACCATCGAGTGCTAAACGGGACGTTGCGCGTTTAGCCTTAGGTTCGTAGCATTGCGCCCATGCTGATGCAGCGTTGCGGCGCCCCGCAGAAGCAGAGGGTCAGGAATGGCTCAATGCCCTCCTTCAAATTAAAGAATCCTTAAGAAAGCAGCCTCTTTCATCTTAAACTTCCCGGGGATATAATGAAGGGGCGGAGAGGTGAAGTACATGTACAACATTTTGATTTGTGATGACCAGCCAGACATTGTAAATGCCCTGAAAATTTATCTGTCCATGGGCGATTACCGTCTGTTTGAGGCCTATACCGGACGTCAGGCGGTGGAGCTTGTCCAGAAGGAAGAGATCCATCTGATCCTCATGGATATCATGATGCCGGAAATGGATGGCATTGCCGCCACCCAGCGCATCCGGGAGTTCTCCAACGCTCCCATCATTTTACTCACAGCCAAAAGTGAAAATGAAGATAAGGTCCTGGGCCTCAACGTGGGGGCCGACGACTATATTACCAAGCCCTTTGTACCCATGGAGGTCCTGGCCCGGGTCCGGTCTCAGCTCCGGCGGTACACCCTCCTGGGCGGCCAGGCTCCGGAGAAGCCCAGCGTCCTCACCATTGGCGGTATCTGTCTGGACGATGAAGCCAAGACCGTCACCGTGGACGGGGAGCCTGCCAATCTCACCCCCATGGAGTTTTCCATTTTACGGTTGCTCATGTCCAATCCCGGGAAGGTTTATTCCTCCCGGTCGCTCTACGAAGCGGTATGGAACGAGGCGCCCCTGGGCAGCGAGGGAGCCGTGGCGGTACACATCCGCCACCTTCGGGAGAAAATTGAAATCAATCCCTCAGAGCCCCGGTACCTGAAGGTGGTCTGGGGTCAGGGATACAAAATGGAGGGGGGAAAACCCTGATGTATAATAAACGCTATAGCCTGGCCCTCAAAACCGGCTGTTTTCTCCTTCTTCTGGTGGCCTTGGTAACCGGTGTGGCGGGAGGGGTGGCCACCTGTTACCTGGCCGATCAGGGAGCCTATACCCTAAGCCGGGATGATCTCCTGGAACAGGGACTCCAGGAGCGGTGCAGCAACATAGCCGACAATGTAGCCCGGGCCTATGCCCAGGAGGCCTCCGGCGTCCCGGAGGAAGAACTGCCCAGCTATCTCTTCCAATATTCCTACAACGGACACTGGCAGCTGTATCCTGAATACTACAGCGGGAAAAGCAACTATCGCTATGTAATCCGGGATGCATCCGGCAAGCTTCTGAAAACCACCTACCAGGGCGAAGAATACCTGGCCAGCCAAACCAACACCGTGCTGGTGGATTCCATTTTGATTGCCGAGCCCCAGTCAACGGGATCGTCGGACGAAACCGTCCCTCAGCAACAGGAGGATTCCAATACCGTTTTGGAAGCCTTTGACGACAGCACATTCTGGTACCGGAAGACGGTGGATCTCACCTACTCTGTCACCGGCTATGTGCTAAAGGACATGGCTTATGATGACACCTTTTCCCAGTATGTCACCCTAGTGGGAGCCATGTATCAGTACCGGTTTGTACTGGTGGTTCTGGTTTGCGTCTGCCTGGCCGCCCTGCTGTGCCTCACAGTCTATCTGCTAAGCGCTGCCGGACGCCGTCCTGACCAGGAGGGTATCTTCTTGAATCCCCTGGACCGGGTACCCGGGGACCTGTACCTGGTGATCCTTGGCGCCAGCCTGACGGGTCTCTTCGCCCTGTTTAACCAGTCCTTTTATTGGTACGGCTGGATCACTCTGGTCACTGGGGTGGGGTGTCTCATTGTAGGCGGCATTCTGGTGATGGCAGCCCTCCTGTCCCTGGCCACCCGCGTCAAGTACGGCAATGGGTATTGGTGGCGTCATTCCGTCACCGGCTTCTGCCTACTGATGCTGGGACGGGGCTTCCTGTACCTGTTTCGTGGCCTTTGCTCGGTGTTCCGGATGCTCCCTGTTATCTGGAAGTGGGTGCTCACAGGCGCCATCGCAGCTGTCGTCACCCTGGCGTGTCTCAATCCTGTTACCTCCGGAGTGGGGATGCTGATTGTCTTGGGTATGTGGACCTTCCTCATTGTGTACCCCGCCTGGTCCCTGGGCAAGCTGCAGGAGGCTGCCCGGCATATGGCCCAGGGAAAGCTCCAGGAAAAGCTGGACCCCACCCATCTCCACGGCTCCTTCCGCCAGATTGCCCAGGATCTGAACGCCCTGGGTCAAGGAGCCAGCCTGGCCGTGGAGCGGCAGCTGAAGTCCGAGCGCATGAAAACCGAACTTATCACCAATGTGTCCCACGACATTAAAACCCCCTTGACCTCCATTGTGAATTATGTGGACCTTCTTCAGAAGCCCCACACACCAGCCGAGGGAGAGCAGTATCTGGAGGTCCTGGCCCGCCAGTCCCAGCGGCTTAAGAAGCTGACCGAGGACCTGGTGGAAATGTCCAAGGCCTCCTCTGGCAGCATTCCGGTGAACCTGGCCCCCGTGAACGTGGTAGAACTGGTGAACCAGGCCCTGGCAGAATATGAGGAGAAGCTGCAGCGCGCCAACCTGCCTGTGGTCCTCACCGCCCCCCAACCGGAGATCCTGGTCTCCGCCGATGGCCGCCTCTTCTGGCGGGTTATGGACAATCTCCTGGGCAACTGCGTCAAATATGCCCAGCCGGGAACCCGGGTCTATGTGGATGTAGTAAAATACGAAAAAAAGGTTATGATTTCCGTGAAGAACATCTCCCAGGCAGAGTTGAACCTGCCTGCGGAGGAGCTCATGGAGCGTTTCGTCCGGGGGGACAGCGCCCGGAACACCGAGGGCAGCGGTCTGGGGCTGAACATCGCCAAAACCCTCATGTCTCTGCAAAAGGGGAAGCTGAACCTGGTCATAGACGGCGATCTGTTCAAAGCCGTCCTCCTCTTCAACTGCCTGTCCCCCACCCCGGAGGAAAATGCCCCATAGGCATGCAGCTAAGGTAGCCCTGCTTGTAAACGCGCTGGCGGGGGAGCGCCATATCCCCCACCAGCATGCAAGTCCCACAGAAAGGAACCGTGACGTCCCCATGTCTCTATCTGAAAAGAAGAAAAAGCGGCTTTTGACCCTCATCATCGTACTGTCCCTCATCCTGATGGGACTGGTCACCTGGCTGGTGGGCAAACCCCTGGTGCAGTTTGCCAAAGATCCCAACGGCTTTCGGGCCTGGGTGGACACCCATGGGATCTGGGGACGGGTCCTGTATGTGGGTATGGTGATTTTTCAGGTTCTGGTTGCCTTGATTCCCGGCGAGCCTCTGGAGATTGCAGGAGGCTACGCCTTTGGCGCCTGGGAGGGAACCCTTCTGTGCCTGCTTGGCGCCACCTTGGGCAGCACCCTGGTGTTCCTGGTGGTCCGCCGGTGGGGCGTCCGGGTTCTGGAGCTGTACTTCCCCCGGGAAAAGATTGAATCTCTCAAATTTATGCAAAACACCCCAAAAGTGCGGGTTGTGGCCTTCCTCCTCATGTTCATCCCCGGCACACCCAAAGACCTCATCAGCTACTGCATGGGGCTGACCAAAATCCGTCTGTCGGAATGGATCATCCTCAGTACCGTGGCCCGCATTCCCTCCATCGTCACCTCCACCGTAGGAGGCGACGCCCTGGGAGGGCAGGATTACCGCTTCGCCATTCTGGTCTTCACCATCACTCTGGCCATCAGTCTCCTGGGTGGGCTTATCTACAGCGTTTACACCAAGCGCCACAGTCTCAAATCCGGCCCCCAGAAAAAAGGACTGGAAAACACCTAACAAGGAGGGACCTAAGGTGGAGCATGAGGACTTTCTGTTTTTTGTCAGCCGTCTGGCCATGGCCTCCCGGCTGAGTCAGGAATCCGCTTTCCTTCAGCACGGGGTTACCCGGTGCCTTCTGCACAGCATCGCCGTGGCCTACTACTGCGACCGCCTGGCTGGGTATCTGCAAGCGCTCCGGTTCCAGCGGCGGCAGCTGCTGCGGGGCGCCCTGCTACACGACTATTTCCTCTACGACTGGCACGACCCGGACCCCTCCCACCGGCTCCACGGTTTTCATCACCCCGCCCGGGCCCTTGGCAACGCCCTTCAAGATTTCAGCCTGGACCCGGTGGAGCAAAACATCATCCTGCGCCACATGTTCCCCCTGACCCCCATTCCGCCTAAATACCGGGAGGCGATTCTCGTATGTCTGGTAGATAAGGGCTGCTCTCTGTACGAGGTCTTTGCCCGCCGCCCCTACAGCAACTGGCGGATTCAGGCAGCCTGGGCCTTGGTCCTCCAAGGCGCCTCCATTTCTCTTTCTGGACCCCATAATAGCTGAAAAAAGAATTACCATCTGTGGGCACAGAACGGAGTTTTCCGGTTTCTGTGCCCGTTTCCAGGTTTTATATGGCGTTTGACACCAAAATTTAAGAAACTCCCCCTTCCATTTTCCCTGGGAACCCTGTATAATTATGCCTATGATGAGAAAAAAACTGAATTTGAGCCCTCTGGACCGGCAGGGTTCCTTCCCCTTTTACACCATTGCGCCTGTGGCCGGTACCATCTTGTGCAACATGCTCACCTATTATGGCAGCCGTCTTATTACCCGGGGCCTGCCCCACTGGGATCTGACTCTGCCTCTGGACCGGTGGATTCCCTTTGTCCCATCGGCTGTTTCCATATACGTTTTGGCTTTTTTATCCTGGGTGGTGGGCATTTGGGTCATTGCCCGGGAAAGCCCTGCCGTCTGCTACGAGGTTTTGGCTGGGGAGCAAATTGCCAAGCTCCTGTGCCTGGCCTGTTTCCTCCTCCTGCCCACCACCATGGAGCGGCCGGAGGTCACCGGCAGCGGCTTCTTCCCCTGGCTGACCCGGCTCATTTACCGGCTGGATTCCCCGGACAACCTGCTTCCCTCCATCCACTGCCTGGAAAACTGGATTTGCTTCCGCGGAGCTCTTCGCTGCCGGAAGGTGGGACGTGGGTATCAGGTTGGGACGTTGATCTTTGCCCTTATGGTGTTTGTCTCCACCCTACTGGTGAAGCAGCATCTGGTGCTGGATGTAGTCACTGGCGTAGCCGTGGTGGAAATTGGGCTCTTCCTCTCCCGGCAGACTGGCGCTGGGCGGATCTATGAGCGGCTGAACCGCCGGTTGGGTGTTCCGGTATGAAGAAACGAAACCATTTGCTTCTGTGGCTTGTGCTGTTTCCTCTGCTGGCCATTGCCGCGGTGTATACCGTGGTTTCCGCCAATCAGAATTTTTCTACAGACATATTCTTGACTTACCTGTCCCAGGTGCAGCCAGTGTGGCTGGCTGCGGCCGTGGGCTGCACTTTATGCTACATTTTTTGGGAAGGATTGAGCCTGCATACCATTTGCCGCCGCTTGGACAGCCCCTCACGCCTGGGGCGCGGCGTCGTCTGGTCTGCAGCGGATATTTTCTTCTCTGCCGTCACCCCCTCTGCAACCGGTGGACAGCCGGCCTCCGCCTGGTACATGCTTCGGGCCGGTGTGCCGGGCTCTGTCTGCTCCGTAGCGCTGCTTCTGAATCTGGTTCTTTACACCCTGTCCATTCTGGTCATCGCGCCCATTGCCATTGCACTGTGCCCCGGGGTTTTGGCCACCTTCTGCCTTCCGGCTCGCTGGTTCATTGTGGTGGGGGCAGTTCTGCAGCTGGCTTTGGCCGGACTGTTTCTTCTGCTTCTGGTCCGCCCGGGCCTGGTGGAGCGGATTGCGCTTTGGTGCCTGAACCTCCTGAGCCGGGGTCGACTGCGCCTCCGGGCGGAACAGTGGCGGGCTGCCTTGGCCAAGAAGATGCCCGAATACCGAGCCTGTACCCAGGTCTTGCGCCGGGACTGGCGGCTACTGGCAGCTGCTTTCTGCTGCAACCTCCTGCAAAGGCTGTCCCTTCTTCTGGTGCCGGTGTGCCTTCTTTTGGGCTCGGCCGGATCCCCACAGCAGGCGCTCCGTGCAGCGGCCATCCAGGCCTGCATCATCCTGGGCTCCAACGCCGCGCCTCTGCCAGGCGCCATGGGTGTGGCAGATTTCCTCTTCTTGGACGGCTACGGCCATCTGACCCAGGACCCTGTAAGCATGGAGCTTGCCAGCCGGGGCATCTCCTTCTACGGCTGCTTCCTCCTGTGCGGCCTCATTTTGCTGGCCGGTGTGCTGGCATCCGGAATCTACAGAAAGAGAGAGAATCCATGATTGGCTTTTACGATTATACGGTCGTCCTGACCTATTGCTCCATCATCTCCGCCATCGTTGGCATCGTCCTGTCCCTGGGCGCCACGGCGCACCCCCAGTGGGCGGTGCTACTCCTTCTGCTGTCCGGCCTGTGCGACGCCTTCGATGGGAAGGTGGCCAGGACCAAGAAGAATCGAACCAAAGCCATGCAAAACTTTGGCATTCAAATCGATTCTCTGGCGGACATTGTGGCCTTTGGCATCCTGCCGGTGTGCATCGGCCTGGCCCTGTGGAATCATAGTGCCACTCACGCCGAAGCCGGTTCCTTTGTCCTGCCCCATTCCGTCCCCATCCTCATCTCCTGCCTGTACATTCTGGCAGCTGTGGTCCGCCTGGCCTATTTCAACGTGACGGAGGAGGAACGCCAAAGCACGGGGGCCTCCAAGCGGGAGTTTTACACAGGTCTGCCCGTCACCTCCGCCTCTCTGATCTTCCCTACCCTAGTTCTCCTCCAGCGGATCACCCGTGCAGACCTGTGCTGGCTGTACCATGCCGTCATGCTGGCCACAGCCGGCGCCTTTGTGGGCAAATTCCATGTGAAGAAGCCAAATCTCCGGGGCATTCTCATTTTAGTAGCCTTGGGCGCGGCGGAGTTCCTGCTGTTTTTGTTGCTCCGTCTGGTGACACGCCATGGCTAAGCAGCCGGATCGCTCCCCCGTCCTGTCCTTCCTTTACCGGACTGCGGCAGGCCGGTTCCTTCTAAAGGGACTCACTGCCCCGCCAGTGTCCCGCCTGGCAGGCCGGTATCTGGACAGTCACCTTTCCCGAATCCACATCGCTGGATTTGTCCGTCGATACGGGATGGATCTGACCGGCTGTGAAAAGCAGTCCTTCTCCAGCTTCAACGACTTTTTCACCCGAAGGCTGCGGCCAGACCAGCGCCCCATAGACCTGGACCCAGCTGCCTTCATCTCTCCCTGTGATGGGCAGCTGTCTGTGTTCCATTTGAATTCGTCGCGGATGTTCCAAATCAAAGGCAGCCGGTACAGCCTGCCGGATCTCTTGGGAGGGCAGGAAAACGCCACGCGGTATGCCAATGGCCTTTGCCTGGTGTTCCGCCTGTGCGTAGACGATTATCACCGCTACTGCTATATTGACTGGGGCGTCAAAGGGGAGAACCACTTCCTGCCTGGGATACTGCACACCGTGCGGCCCATTGCCCTGGCCAGCTGCCCCGTGTTCATCCAAAATAGCCGGGAGTATACCGTCCTGGAGACGGAGCATTTCGGCGCCGTCACCCAGGTGGAGGTGGGCGCCCTGCTGGTGGGCCGCATTCAAAACCACCACGGCCCCGGTCCCTTCCAAAAGGGCCAGGAAAAGGGCCTGTTCCTTTTTGGCGGCTCTACCATTCTCCTGCTCCTGGAACCCCATCGGGTAGCCCTTTTGCCGGAGCTTCTGACCCAGTGCCAAGGGGGCCGGGAAATTCCCGTGCGCCAGGGCCAGACCCTGGGGTACGCAGCTTCTGCCCAAAACGCTCTTCGCCCCTCCTCCGCGGTTGCGGCAGCAAAGGCCTAGGCACCTTTTCTTACTCACAGAGCCGCCGTCCGGCATAGACGGCGGCTTATTTGCATATGGTAGAGCAAAAGGGGAACAGGAGGGCGGACCATGGGGACAAGAGTGACGGAACTGCGGTGCAAAGAGGTAATCAATATCACAGATGGCCAGCGTCTGGGCTTTGTATCAGATGTGGAGGTCCAGCTTCCGGAGGGAAAGGTCCTGGCCCTGGTGGTACCAGGCCCCTGCCGCTTTTTTGGCCTGTTTGGGCGGAAAGACGATTTTGTCATTCCCTGGAACTGCATCCGCCGCATCGGCTCCGACATCATCCTGGTAGAGCTGGAGCCGGACAAATGCCGCGTTCCCCGTCCAAAACCCAGGTGGTTCTGACCCTGCCGGGGCACATGCCTCCAGCAAAAGCCGCTCTGCCTTGGATCCCCCTTGGGACATGGGCGATGTAGGGTACGGCCTGGACGCCCCCTAAAACGGCACTGCATGAATTTCATTTACCCGGAATCGTGAAAAAAGTGGAAAATTCCGAAAAAAACACTTGCAATTGGGATTTCCATTTGTTACAATGTCCTAGCGTGGCGTAAAACGCCATAGCTTCAAAACCACACACCCGGGGATCAGGCCCGCAGGTGCCGCCAAGGCGGTGCGTTCCTGAGATGATCGGGGTGGAGGCGAAACAAAAGGAGAAACAACATTATGGCAATCGTATCTATGAAGCAATTGCTGGAAGCCGGCGTGCACTTCGGCCATCAGACCCGCCGGTGGAACCCCAAAATGGCCCCCTATATCTACACCGAGCGGAACGGGATCTATATCATCGACCTGCAGAAGACCGTGAAGAAGCTGGAAGAGGCCTACTCCTTCGTACGGGAGCTGGCTGCCAACGGCGAGAGCCTTCTCTTCGTGGGTACCAAGAAGCAGGCTCAGGACGCCATCAAGGAAGAGTCCGAGCGGGCCGGCCAGTTCTATGTCAACGCCCGTTGGCTGGGCGGTATGCTGACCAACTTCCGCACCATGCGGACCCGGATTGACCGGCTGGCTCAGCTGCGGAAGATGGAAGAGGACGGCACCTTTGCCATGCTCCCCAAGAAGGAAGTCATCAAGCACCAGGGCGAAATCGCCAAGCTGGAGAAATATCTGGGCGGCGTGAAGGAAATGAAGAAGCTCCCTGGCGCTCTGTTCATTGTAGACCCCCGGAAGGAACGCAACGCCATTGCGGAGGCCCGGAAGCTGGGCATTCCCATTGTGGCCATTGTGGATACCAACTGCGATCCCGATGAAATTGATTACGTGATTCCCGGCAACGATGACGCCATCCGCGCCATCCGCCTCATTGCCGCTACCATGGCCAACGCCGTAATGGAAGGCCGCCAGGGCGAGAGCTACAGCGAAGAGGCTGCCGCCCCCGCCGCCACCGAAGCGCCCGAGGCCCCTGCCGCTGAATAAAGCATCCAAATTGAGGGGCTGTTGCCAGACGGAACGGTCAGGACGCATCCTGGTCCCCCGCTCTTGGTAGCAGCCCCTTTGAAGAAACGAAGACGTTGATTAGGAGGATATCATTATGGCATTTACTGCTGCTGACGTAAAGAAACTGCGCGAGATGACCAACGTAGGCATGATGGACTGCAAGAAGGCCCTGACTGCCTCCGACGGCGATATGGACAAGGCTGTGGAATGGCTCCGGGAAAAGGGCCTGGCCGCTGCCGCCAAGAAGTCCGGCCGGATTGCCGCTGAGGGCGCTGTCTGCGCCATCGTGGAAGACGGCGTGGGCGCCATTGTAGAAGTCAACTGCGAGACCGACTTCGCCGCCCAGTCCGACAAGTTCACTGGCTTTGTCAAGGATGTGGCTGACGCCGTGGTCAAGTCCGCTCCTGCCGACCTGGACGCCCTGCTGGCTGCCCCTTATCCCAACAGCGATAAGACTGTGGGCGAGATGATCCCGGAGAAGGTTCTGGTCATCGGCGAGAACCTGAAGGTTCGCCGTTTCGCCCGGTACTGCACCGGCGTGACCGTTCCCTATATCCACATGGCCGGCCGCATCGGCGTGCTGGTGAACATGGAAGTGGAAGGCATCGAGGCTTCCGCCGTCACCGAGCTGGGCAAGGATCTGTGCATGCAGGTCGCTGCCATGAATCCCTCCTTCTGCGACAAGGCTGACGTAGACCAGGCCACCCTGGACAAAGAGAAGGAAATCCAGTTGGCCCTCATGGACAACGACCCCAAGATGGCCTCCAAGCCCTTGCAGGTGAAGGAAAAGATCGTCCTGGGCAAGATGAGCAAGTACTACGAAGAGAACTGCCTGATGCAAATGGAGTTCGTCAAGGAGAAGGGCGTCTCCGTGGAGCAGCACGTGGCCGCCGTCGCCAAGGAGCTGGGCGGCAAGATCGCCGTCAAGTCCTTCGTCCGCTTCGAGCGGGGCGAGGGCATCGAGAAGAAGCAAGAAGACTTCGCCGCCGAAGTCGCCGCTCAGATGAACATGGGCAAATAATTCCTCAAATTTCAGGGCCGCTGCAAACGCAGCGGCCCTGTTTGATTGCCTACCGCTCAGAAAGTGTTACCGTTCTCCCCCTCCACACACTTTGCCCACATCTCCCCCTCGGGGTATATGCGTGCACCTAAGACCCATTCCTTGCGGTAAGGGCAGACCCATATGTCCGCCCCTGGTCAGTGGGATGCGGCCACCCGGACACACCGCTGGCAGGCAAAGCAGAAATCAAGGTTCAAGTGACGAAAGCTCCCACTAAACCTAATAGAGCGCCTATGGCGACGATCTTCTCAGCATCAAATTTGGGTCAGGCGCCAAGGAATGCATCCCTCCACCATACGAGACCCCTACCTGGATCCATATCATTTGACAACGCAGAGATTGCTTCCAAAAAATGCAAAAAGCTATTGCAATTTACATCTAACTTTGCTATACTAGGGGTAAAGGAGGAGTCGATTTGAAACATGTCGCGCACACCAAACCTGCACCCAGTAAAATAGGTCCCTACATTTTCGACACTTTAGGCCAACGTGACTGACCACCATAGCCACTGTCTGAGCTACATAGAAGGTCCCATACATCTTCCTTGTAAGGAATTGTAATTTGATTGTCACTATTCATTTTTCAATGCTAAAACCTATTGGAATATCGAACTATGGCACAGCGCTTCCAGCTACATTCGAGTCGTTGCATCTGCATGTAATCCGTAGTGAATTATAGGTTGGGTGGTATCGGGGAATGGGCTTTGGCCTTACGGCCATTGCCGGACTTTTGCATGAGG
>UQZA01000018.1 GCA_900545515.1 uncultured Eubacteriales bacterium
ATTGTCTGCTTGATTACAATCACCTGTGTGATGTCCTGGAAAATTGATTTCCGTGCTCTGCCAGCGTGGAGGCGGGGCGCTCCCGCGCCAGTGGGAAGAAATCAGGTTGTGCGTGTTGCCTGAACCAGGATCGGAGAGATGGTTGAAAAAGATCATAAAAAACATCGCTACCTCAGAGACAGGTAATTTCTGGTTTGACAAATCTTGACAGGCTGGCACATAGGTGTTCATGCCAATTTTACAAAGTAGTGAAGCAACGCTGTTCAAAGCAAGGCCTGGGGAATATCTCCAGAAAAAACCTTGCCAGCGTCTACTTGACACATGCGTACCTTGAGAAAACAGGCGGAGCAACTTGACAATACCTTCTCTTCATGATATACTAGCTCTACACCGAATACTTGTATTGCACAGATAAGAAATACCTGTGCGAGGACCATGGGTGCATGCAGACGCGGTGTAGTCACGATCGGAGAAAAATGGACTAGGAGGATGTATATGAAAAAGCGTTTATTCACTCGGGTACTTTCTGCTCTGCTGACTATTGTGTTGTGTTTGGGGAATATCGTCCCAACCATTGCCGTGGCTGCAGAGCCGAAGGAGAAGCTCACGTTTGAACAAGTGGAAAATAGCGGAATTTCACTGGAA
Organism: uncultured Eubacteriales bacterium; assembly: GCA_900545515.1. GTDB lineage: Bacteria > Bacillota > Clostridia > Oscillospirales > Oscillospiraceae > Faecousia. The sequence goes on from UQZA01000018.1 coordinate 646, forward strand.
ACACAGCTGGAAGAAGTGGAAGATATGGAGGAAGCACCGGCTTACGCCGATGCGGATGTAGTCCGTGTATCCATCATTCTGCAAAAGGAATCTACGCTGGAGGCGGGATACTCCACCCAGGGGATTGGGGAGAATGCGACTGCTATGGCCTATCGGGACGGCTTGAAGGCAGAGCAGACCGCTGTGACAGCCCGGATTGAACGGGCCATGGGGACGGAACTGGATGTGGTTTGGAATCTGACCCTGGCGGCGAATATCATTTCCGCCAACGTGCAGTATGGCCAGATTGAGGACATCAAGGCCGTTTCCGGTGTTAGAGATGTGGTTCTGGAAGCGCTGTACGAGCCCTGTGAAGTGGACGAAGGGGAAGAGTACGAGCCAAACATGTCGACTTCACCGGAGCAGATTGGTAGCCCTGCGGCCTATGCAGCCGGTTATACCGGTGCGGGTACCCGGATTGCCATCGTAGACACAGGCCTGGACCTGGATCATATCAGCTTTTCCGCAGCAGGCTTTCAGTATTCCCTTGCCCTGCAGGCCGGCCGGGCGGATGTGAGCGTTGAGGATTACATCCAGCAGCTTGATTTGTTGGATGCGGAGGAAATTCAGGCGCATTTGGATCAGCTGAATGTCAAAGAATATGCAGCTGGGATCACAGCGGATGGCCTTTATCAGAATAGGAAGGTGCCATTCGGATACAACTATATAGACCGGTCTCATACATATCTGGGCCATGACCAGGATCTGGAAGGGGAACACGGCTCCCATGTGGCGGGCATTGCCACTTCCAACGCCTATATATCCAATGGGGATGGCACTTTTTCTACGGCATTGGATTCCGTCCTGGTGCAGGGTGTTGCCCCGGACGCCCAGCTTCTTGTGATGAAGGTCTTCGGCCAGAACGGCGGCGCCTATGATTCAGACTATATGGCCGCCATTGAGGACGCCATTGTTTTGGGTGCGGATTCTGTGAACCTGTCGCTGGGTTCCACATCGCCCGGCTTCACCCGGAGCGAGGCATATCAGGAGGTGATGGACCGGCTGACGGAGAGCGACACGGTCGTGGTGATCTCCGCCGGAAATGCCGGCCACTGGGCCGATAACGGGTTCCATGGCAGGAAGGGTTATCTGTATGCCGAAGATGTGGATATGTATACTGGCGGTTCTCCCGGCGCCTATCCCAATGCCCTGACTGTGGCCTCTGTGGACAATGGGGGTGTGACCGGCGGCTATATTTCAGTAGATGGCAAACCGATCTTTTATAATGAGACCGCTTACAAGAATTTGCCTCTGCGCTCTTTGGCGGGGGAGCACGAATATGTCTTCCTTGACAGTTACGGCTCCGGATTTGATTTTGCGATCCTAGCGGATGCTGTGGCGGGGAAAATCGCCATCTGCTCCAGGGGCACCAACTCTTTCTCAGCCAAGGCCGTGGCCGCTGTGGCCCATGGGGCAATTGCAACCATTGTGTATAACAACGAACCCGGCGTGATCAACATGGACCTGTCGGATTACCAGTACACGGCTCCCTGCGTGTCCATCACTCAGGAGGACGGAGCTCTGATCCGGGCTGCCTCCACTTCTGCGACCGCCGCCAGCGGTGCGCGGTATTACACTGGAACAATCACAATCGGCGGCAAAGCTACCAGCGCTGCATCCGATCTGGAATACTACACAATGAGCGACTTTTCCAGCTGGGGCGTGCCGGGAGACCTGAGCCTGAAGCCTGAAATCACGGCGCCTGGCGGCAACATCTACTCCGTCAACGGCCTGCACATGACAGCTGGCGGCGTGCAGGGCGGCAACGACCAGTATGAGAAGATGTCCGGCACCTCCATGGCGGCGCCACAGGTTGCCGGTATGTCGGCCTTGGTGAGCCAGTATATCCGAGAAAACAGGTTGGATGAGAAGACGGGCCTGTCTGTGCGGGCTCTGACCCAGAGCCTACTCATGTCCACGGCGGAGCCGCTGCTGGAGGACCAGGGGGATGGCGAGGGCTACTATTCTGTCCTGAAGCAGGGCGCCGGCTTGGGCAATGTGGGCAAGGCGGTGGCAGCCGGGTCTTATATCCTGATGCATGCCGATGCCACGGATTCCTATGCCGATGGGAAAGTCAAGGTGGAGCTGGGGGATGATCCGGACCGCACCGGCCAGTATACCTTTGGCTTTACGTTACATAATCTGACGGATGTGGAACAGAAGTATAGCCTTTGTGCGGATCTGTTTACCCAGGGTTGGTTTGAAGAAGATGGCTATGCCTATATGGATACCCAGACAGACGCTTTACATGGGGATGTTTCCTGGACCGTCGACGGCGAGGCCCTGGTTCCGGAGACGGACATGGAGCAAATGGACTTTAACGGAGACGGACTGGTCAGTGGCGAGGACGCCCAGGCGCTGCTGGACTACATCACCGGTGTCCGGGAGGAGATCACCAACGCCGATGCCGCAGATTTGGACGGCAATGGAAGCGTCACCTCTTACGATGCCTATCGGTTCCTGCGCAGCCTGAACTCCGGCGTTTTAACGTTGCCCGCAGGCGGCAAGACCGAGGTGCAGGTCACCGTGACCTTGACCCAGGCGCAGAAAGAGGCGTTGGAGGAGCGATTTGTAAACGGTGCGTATGTAGAGGGCTTTGTCTTTGCCCAGCAGCTTCCAACCGCAGAAGGCGTGGAGGGGACGGTCCACTCCATCCCCGTGCTGGGCTTCTATGGCAACTGGTCCGATCCCTCTATGTTTGAAAAAGGCACATATATTGATGGCCTATATGGAAGAAATCCCACCCCGATGTATTACCATCAGGAAAGTCCCAACTATGTGGGCCTGAAGTATGATGGTGATCGGGTGCAATATAAGTATGCTGTGAATCCCTACTGTGTGGAGGAGACCTATCCTGAAGGTCGAGCGGCAATCAGCAGCAAAACCACCGTTTTTGTGCAGAGCTGGTCGCTCATTCGCAATGCCGCCGCCATTACCACAGTCATTACCAATCAGGATGATGAATGCCTGTATATGTGCCCAGTGTACAACCAGGATTCTAAGGGATTTAGCCCTCGTGCCGGTTCGTTCTTTGAGGAGAGAAGCGGCGGCGGTGTGAATAAAAAGGTCTCCGCTTTCGATGTGCAGGAGGGGGACGAGATCACCATCTCCCGTGTGGCCGTCCCAGAGCTGTATGAGACGGAGGGCAACATAGACGCTGCCCAGCTGAGGGATCTGATGGACAGCGGCGTTCTGGGCAGTGGCGTATCCCTGAGTACCACCATGAAGGTGGATGACACAGCGCCTCAGGTTTTGAATGTCTATAAGGACCTGAACACCGGTAACCTGATTGTAGAGACCAGAGATAACAACTATGTGGCCTCCGTTCAGGTGAAGAGCGCCCGGGGCAAGCTCTATGCCTCCGCTACACCGGAACAGACCGAGGCTGGACAGAGGGCCTACGCCACCTTGGATTTGTCTGGGATTGCGGTGGGTTCTGAGTGCTACGTGGTGGTGGGCGACTACGCCAAAAATGAGACCGCCTATCTGGTACAGTACGCCGGCGAAGCAGAAGATTTTTCCGGCCAGATGTACGGCTACACCCGGGGCAGCATGCGGGGAGAGAGCCAGCGCTGGATGGAAATCGACCCGGAGACGGTGTGGTATGGCGACACCTCCGCCTACGGCGGTACGGCAAATCTGGACCAGACGGATTTGATCGTGACCGCAGCCGAGTATGCCAATGGGTACGTCTTTATGGCAGCTCAAGATGGGTACCTCTATGTAGCCCCCCACGATGCCTGGAGCGAGACCAAGCACGTCAGCTATTATGCCGATACCACAGCGGAGATCCTGGACATGGCCTACAGTTATGCAGATCAGACCCTGTACGCCTTGGGAGCGGACAGCACCATCTACAGCGTAGACCAGATTTCCGGAAAGCTGCAGCGGGTGGCCGTTGTGAGTGTTACCTGTCCCAATATGACGGACCCCCGTGGCTTGAAACTGACCGGTTTGACCATTGACGACAACGGAACGTTCTATGTCCTTAACCATAATAGTAATGAGTGCTATCTATACAGGTTTACGCTGGATCAAATCGTAGACGGCGCATTCATCACAGGTCTGGCGCCGATCAACAATACAGATGACGGCAGTACCGGCTACTTCGGCTATTATGGCTGCTTGGCCTGGGAACATGACAAGGATATCCTGTATATGACCAGCGGTGTCACGCCCACTTATAATAGCACTTCTTATTTAGTCCAGCTGGATCCGGAAACCGGCAAAGGCACCAAGGTCAACACCACCTATGTGGACAATCCAGCCTATGATCCGGCCACCTGTGGTTCCATGCTGAATGATGTGGTAGTTGGTCTGTATATTGTGCCCTCCAGCACCGGGTCCATCCCGTCCAGCACAGAGGCGATGGGGGTTGCCCTGGACCAGACGGAGGTGCAGTGTCTGCGTGGCGCCACCTTCACCCTGACCCACTGGTGCTACCCATGGAACCTGACCAACTCCGCTGTCACCTGGACCAGCTCAGACGAGACGGTAGCCACTGTGGCCGATGGTGTGGTCACCACGGTGGGCGTTGGCACTGCCACCATCACAGCCACCACGGTGGCCAAGCCCAATTTCTCCGCCACCTGTGAGGTCACCGTGGAGAATCTACCCAATACCAAGGTGTCTGCGCTGATATACAACGGGGATGGGGACGCTTACTGGTCCGAATTTGAGACCGACAACCTCGCTGCCTGGAATCCCGTCAGCGAGAAAGCAAACGCCTACATTGCCGGCACATACAATGACAGAATGCTGTACACCCACGATGGCAGCCATCTGTACGGCGTTGACGCGGACACCTTTGCCGTCACCGATTATGGCCAGATCGACGCCAAGTGGCAATGGTCCGATGCGGCGGGGGCGCCTGCGGATGAGGATCGGTTTGGCTTCATGCTCGGTATCTGCAACGGGGGCGCCTACCTGGAGATGCTGGAGCCGGAGAAAGGCTCTGTGTCTTACTTTGACCTTTCCAGTGCCTTTGGAGAGGACCCCATGGCTACCATTGCTTTTGCAGGCAACGGCACCGATCGTTTCTATGATTGCTGTTACTATATCTTGACGGAAGCCGGTGATCTGTGGTATATGACCCTCAGAACCGCATCTGGCGAATACCGTATATCCTATGAGAAATTGGGTTCTGTAGGTTTGAATCTGACCGGTGTTTCCACAGTTACCGGCGGCATGTATGCCTCCATGACCTATGATCCGGACACGGGATATCTACTGCTGTCCCGCTGCCTGCAGGGGGAGACCAGCGAACTCATTGCCATTGACCCGGAGACGCTGCTCTGGGCCAAGCTGGGGGACTTCGGACAAGGGGTCCGGCCTGTGGTTTCGTTGTATCAGTATGAGCGGATCACGGAGTTGACCGTCTTCCTCAGCCAGGCCGAGGCCCAGGTGTGGGAGGAGGACAGCGTGACCCTTACGGCCCAGGTGCTGCCGTCCTCCTACCAGGACCAGGTGACCTGGTCCACCAGCGACGCCAGTGTAGCCACAGTGGATGAACATGGTGTGGTCACCGGCATCCAGGGAGGTACCGCCACCATCACCGCCACCTCGGTGGATACAAACGATGGGGGGGAGCATGTAACGGCTTCCTGCGCCGTGACAGTCAAGAGCCTTGGGGATCTTTCCGCAAAGGTCAACGCCCAGGTGGTGACTGAGGACGGGGCCAAATGGGTCACCATCGACACTGCCTCCAGAGCTGTTACCGTCAACGGTGATGCAGGTACCGCCCTCACTGCCGCAGGAGCCCACGAAGGGAAGCTCTACGGCACCGATAACAACTACCCATTCACTGCTGACAATTTGTATGCGATTTGTAACATTTATGAGATCGATCCGGACCAGGATTATCAAGAAACGATACTCTATCACTGCTATCAACAATATGTCCCCGTGGACCTGACAACCGCGCCTAAAACCACAGTGACACTGACCGATGACGACGGCAATCAGGTTACCAAGGAGGCCTTTGGTATGCCGCTCTATACCAACTGGAGTAAGCTCGTCACTTTCCTGGATCCAAACTGGGGAATGAAGGACCGCGCTAAAGGTTGGAACTGGGGGCTGTATGGAACGTACGAGTCGCAGTGCGCCATTGCCTACGTTGGAGATTCTACGATAAACTCTGAGGGGGAGACCCACCCTTCCAAGGTTTTTTATGCTCTGGGGGTAGGCGGCACCCTGTACCGCTTCCACATGTGGGCGTACTACAATGCGGAACGCCCAGACGGTGTGGGTTACATGCTGACACTTCCTGTTACTGTGGGAAATATCGGCATGGAGTTTACGGTGCGCGATGTGACCATGACCTATATCCAGGACGAGATGAATGAGGGCCTAGTTTTGGGATACACCAATGAGAACGGCGCGGAATTGTATTACATCGACCTGACGGGAGATGCGCCCAATTGCGTGAAAATCGGCAGAATCCCCGGTGCTTCCGCCATCTCCGGGCTGTACACCGATGCGGATTTGAATCAGACCTCCTCTGTACCGGAGGACTCCGAGGTCGATGGGTTGCTGGCCTCCTGTGAGATTCCCTTCTCCCAGGGCCGGACAGAGCCCCTGGCGGCCACAGAGATTCCCGAGACTGCGCCCCAGGCCGCCGGTGGCCTGAACGCACTCACCAAGGCCGATCCTCCGGCGGCGCAACCCGCCTCCACCGGCGAGGTTTCCGATGGCGAAGATGCGGTGGTTGTGACCGTCACCGCCAAGGACGCCTCCGGCCAGGATGTGGCTTCCGCAAATGGATGGATCACCGTGGCCTACGATGCGTCGGCCATGACACTGAAGCGCGTTGCCGTCAGTGCGGACTATCATTCGGTGGTGGAAAGTAATGGAACTGTCACATTCGCCTATGCAGGCGTGGAGCCAATTGTAGCCGGCAAGGCAATCGCCACATTGGAATTCCAGGCCAATGGCACAGGTGACACCGAAGTCACCGTCCAGCATCAGCAGGTAAATGATTTGACGCCTGCCTATGACGAGACGGTTCCCATCGATTTTGCCCATCCCAATACCGAGCTTCGGGACGCCAAAGAGGCCACGTGCACCGAGGACGGCTACACCGGCGATGTATACTGCACGGACTGCAGCTTGCTCCTGCAGAAGGGCGAAGTGATTCCCGCCAAGGGCCATACGGAGAAAACGGAGGGTGCGATTGAAGCCACCTGCACGGAGGCAGGCTTTACCGGAAACACCGTCTGCACAACTTGCGGCATGCTGATCAAAACCGGCGAGGTTGTCCAGCCAAAGGGACATACCCTGGAACTGCGAAATGGGAAGGAGCCCACCTGTACCGAGACTGGTTATACCGGTGATCATTACTGTGTTTCCTGCAATCAGGTCATTGTAACGGGAGATGTCCTGGATGCTTTGGGCCATGACTGGAGTGCGTGGGAGCAGACCAAGGCGCCCAGCTGTACCGAAGCTGGCGAAGAGACCTGCGTCTGTGCACGCTGCCAGCTGAAACAGACCCGTGAGATAGAAATCCTCCCGTGTCCGTCTCAAGACTTTGAGGATTTGGACAGAACAGCCTGGTACCATGAAAGCGTTGATTTTGTCTTGAATCATGGTCTTATGATTGGCATGAGCGACACGGTTTTCTCTCCAAACAGTCCCCTGACCCGTGCCCAGTTCATCTGCATTCTGTACCGGATGGCCGGTTCCCCTGAGCCTGAAACAGCCGACCTTCCTTTCCTGGATGTGCCTGCAGATACTTGGTACAGCAAAGAAGTTGCTTGGGCCTATCAGAACTCCATCGTGCTCGGCACCTCAAAGACGACCTTTACGCCGAATGCCGGTATCTCTCGGGAGCAAATGGTTGTGTTCCTTTTCCGCTACGCGCAATTCTGCAATCTGGATACGACATGCGAGGGAACGCTGGAGGCGTTCGACGATGCCGGCAAGGTCTCTGCTTACGCCAAAGATGCCATGGTCTGGGCAGTTCAGCGTGGTATCATTTTGGGTGACCAAGGGCGCCTAAATCCTACTGGGACTAGCAAACGTGTGGAAGCTGCTGCGGTTGCAGTGCGGTATTTGGTAAACCTCATGAAGTAACTGGAACGATTTTTGTAATCAATATCTGCGCAACACTCCATGGATTTCTCCATGGAGTGTTGCGCAGCAAGCGGCGCAGCAGAGGGGAACGACAATTATTAGGAATACAGCGAACCGGTGCGTGGAAATCTATAATTTACATATCATAATATTACAATAGTTACAGAATGGAGAACAAAATGGGGAAATATGTAGTTAGAAAACCAATGATTCTTTATGAAACAATTGAAACAATTTTTCGATACGTCAACGGCAGAACGGTGGCGAAGGAAAAAGAAGAATTTTTGAAAAAGTATGGGAATCAGCTATCCCCCGCACATCTGGAGCGGATAGAACTGCTGTCCAGCCATTTGGAGGAGGTGTATCAGGTCTGTGAGGCCATTCCCGAGAGTCCAAAGCTTGCATACTATTTTCAGCGGTGGGACATGAATAGCAATTGGCTGCATGTATGCTTGGCAAAGCTCATGATTTACAGCTTTTTTGATTTTTACACCACGGACTACCAAGAGGCGCTGGATCGGACCTATGAGGATGCCACGAAGAGCTTAGCGATGCCCGTTGTTTTGACTGAGATCCGCAGTGCAGCACTTGAGTTCCGCAGTTTAGAACCCGGAGAGCAACCGGTTAGTTTGGCAGAGCAGTTGGATGGGATAAAAATCCAGGAGCAATATCGTTGGAGGCTTTATAAAGTGCTAAGTGATTATCCACAGGCGTTCAACGAATTGCGGCAGCTGATTGATCCTGTTGCCAGCGCCTTGGAAGCAGTTTTTGAGCAGCTTAGGCCACTACTGGTGCCTACCTATGATTATTGGCAGGAATGTTTAGAACGTTATAGCATCTCAGAATTAATGAGAAGGATGACCAATCAGGATCTCGAAGTTCATGCGACAGATATATCCATCAACGTCGGAATTATGGGGTTCCGAGAGATGATCTGGGGTTATGGGAACAAGGAGGAAACCTGCTACCGGATATGCATTGGCTCCTTCCTCAGCGAGGACACCTGTATTGACCGGCGAGCCATGTCTAATGAGAGAATTTGCAATTTGCTCAAGGTAATTAGTGATAGCAGCAAATTCGAAATTCTTTGTCGAATTTCTCGCGAGAGCTCCTATTGCCAGGAAATTGCCAAGGAAATGGGATTATCCACAGCAACCGTATCCCGTCACATGGGTTTGCTGATGGATGCTGGTTTTGTTCATCCCAGAAAGGGTAAGAACCGAATTTGTTATGATGTAGATCGTCAAGCAATTTCCGAATTCTGCGAAACGGTACAAAAAACCCTGTTGGGCGAGAACGGTCCTTCCCACTGCGGATAAGGTTTGTCCAATACCTGGGCGCATGCATGTCTTTTTCGGGTAATCAATTCTTTCCGGCCACCATGTGCTAGAACGTAAGTTGAAGAGGCAGACGCAAATGCGGTGTCGGGGAAATATCCCCAGGTAGAATCTTGCCAACGTCTACTTGACACATACGTTGCTGCGCGCTTGACGGGGGCGGGGGTCTGTGATACCATAGGATGCGTAAAATTGGACGGGAGGAGGCGTGAAAATGGATTGCAAGGAAGCGGGTGACATGACACTGTCCCGTTTTTTTCGGGAAAACCCCCGGGCAGCTCTGGGGTTTTCCGGCGGTGTGGACTCAGCCTATTTGCTGTATGCGGCTTTGACGGCGGGGGCCCAGGTGAAGGCCTATTACGTAAAGTCTCCCTTCCAGCCCCGGTTTGAGCTGGAGGACGCCCGGCGTCTGGCGGAGGAGCTGGGGGCGGATTGGGAGGTTTTGGAGGGGGACCCTTTGGCGGACCCTCAGGTGGCGGAGAATCCTCCCAACCGGTGCTATTTTTGCAAAAGGATGATTTTTGGACGGATTGCAGAGGCCGCCCGGCGAGACGGCTTCTCCTTGCTTCTGGACGGCACCAACGCCTCGGACGACGATGGGGACCGGCCAGGGATTCGGGCTCTCCGGGAGCTGTCGGTTCGCTCTCCTCTTCGGGAATGCGGCCTCACCAAGGGCAGGATTCGGGAGCTTTCCCGGGAGGCGAAGCTCTTCACCTGGGACAAGCCGGCCTATGCCTGTCTGGCGACCCGGATTCCCACGGGGACGGCTCTGACGTTGCCCCTGTTGGAACGAACGGAGCGGGGGGAAGATGCTCTGACGGCTCTGGGATTTCGGAATTTCCGGGTGCGGTATTTGGACGGCCGGGCCAAGATCCAGGTGACAGAGGAGCAGATGGCTCTGGCTTTGGAGAAGCGGCAGGAGATTTTAGCGGCCCTGAGGTCGGACTATACGGAGGTCCTTCTGGACCTGGAGGTGCGCCATGCATGACAATCGAACAAAATCCATTCTGGAGAGCTTACAGCAGGGACAAATTTCTGTGGACGATGCCCTGCTGCAGCTGAAGCTGGAGCCATTTCAGGACCTGGGTTACGCCAAGGTGGACCACCACCGGCGGCTGCGCCAGGGGGTGCCGGAGGTGATTTACGGGGCCGGGAAGACCCCGGAGCAGATGGTGGGTATTGTGTCGGCCATGGAAGAGGCAGGGCAGGAGACGGTGCTCATCACCCGATTGTCCCCGGAGGCTGCGGAGATTGTGGGCAAAACCCATCCTCTGACCTACCATGAGATGGGCCGCATTGCCACCGTGGGCCCCCTGCCGGAGCCGGACGGCCTGGGAACCATCGTCATTGCCACCGGGGGGACCAGTGATGTGCCTGTGGCGGAGGAGGCGGCCGTTACGGCCCAGGCTCTGGGCAACCGGGTCCGCAGGCTCTATGATGTGGGGGTGGCGGGCGTTCACCGGCTTCTGGCCAACCTGGAGTACATCATGGATGCCAGCGTCATCATCGCCATTGCGGGGATGGAGGGGGCCTTGGCCAGCGTGGTAGGGGGCCTGGCGGACTGCCCGGTGATTGCGGTGCCCACCAGTGTGGGCTATGGGGCTTCCTTCCAGGGCCTGTCAGCCCTGCTGTCTATGCTCAATTCCTGCGCCAGCGGGATTTCTGTGGTGAACATTGACAATGGTTTTGGGGCCGGGTATCTGGCCAGTATGATCAATCACATGGAGGCGAAACGATGAAGACACTGTATCTGGACTGCGGCATGGGTGCGGCGGGGGACATGCTGGCGGCGGCCCTGCTGGAGCTGCTGCCGGACCCGGCGGCGTTTGTGGAGACGCTTCGTGGTCTGGGGCTGCCCGGGGTGGGCTTTACCCTGGAGAAAAGCGTGAAATGCGGCGTCACCGGCTCTCATCTGGCAGTCACCGTGGCGGGTCAGGAGGAAGGGGAGGAGCACCCCCACAGCCATGACCACCATGGGCATAGCCATGAGCACCGGAATCTCCATGACATCCGCCACCTGGTGGAGGACCATTTGCAGCTGCCGGAGGCGGTGCGGGGGGATATTTTGGCGGTGTATGACCGCATTGCCCAGGCGGAGAGTCGGGTCCATGGCGTACCAGTGGAGGACATTCACTTCCACGAGGTGGGGACCCTGGACGCGGTGGCGGACATCACCGCCGTGTGTCTGCTGATCCACACCCTGGCCCCGGAGGAGATTTTGGCCTCCCCGGTGCGGGTGGGCAGCGGCCAGGTGCGGTGCGCCCATGGGCTGCTGCCGGTTCCGGCCCCTGCCACAGCGCTTTTGCTGCGGGAGGCGCCCATTTATGCCGGAGACCTGGCAGGGGAGCTGTGCACCCCCACGGGAGCGGCGCTTTTGACCCATTTTGTGACCAAATTCGGCCCCATGCCCGTGATGCAGGTGGAGAAAATCGGTTACGGCATGGGGAAAAAGGACTTCCCGGCGGCCAACTGCGTCCGGGCCATGCTGGGCCGGAGGGAGGAGGAGGGGGATACCGTCTGCCAGCTGGAATGCAACCTGGACGATATGACCCCGGAGGCCCTGGGCTTTGCCCAGGAGCGACTGTGGGAGGCTGGGGCCCTGGATGTGTATACGGTTCCCATCGGGATGAAAAAGTCCCGTCCCGGAGTGCTTCTGGCCTGCCTGTGCCGGGAGGAAGATGCCGGGAAGCTGGCAGAGGCAATCCTCCGCCACACCACCACTCTGGGGGTCCGCCGAATGAGCCTCGCCCGCACTCTGCGCCCCCGCAGCTTCCGCACCGTCCAGACCCCCTGGGGCCCGGTGACGGTGAAGGAGACCCCTGGCGGGGGAAAGCCGGAATACGAGGAGGCGGCAGCCATCGCCCGCCGGGAGGGCCTCACCCTCCGGGAGGTCCAGGAGGCGGCGATGGAGCAGTGGGGAGCTGTGAGGATCAAGCCATAAAAAATGCAGGGTCTGCCCCTGATCTAGAAGGGCAGACCCTGCCCCAGTGTGAACCCCATGTGAAGAGGCCAGAAATGCACCGCGGTTTTCGGGGGGTGCATGGGAACGTGAGGGGATTTTTTACTTTGGAATGCCACTTGCCAGTTGCGGCGAGTTGTGGTATAGTGATTTTGTCGGAATCTGGCATGGGTTGTAGATGCCAGTTGGGTAGCTTTGCCGACACAGCTTAACCCCGCAAGGGGACGGAAATTTGTAAATTGGATGATTCCATGGAGGATTTCTAAACACAACTTATCCCCGCAAGGGGACGAAGAGGGCAATGTGGGGATTGCCCTCTACTACGTTATAACGTTCCAATATTGCAATTTGCGTCGCGAGTAAGGCCTTGGGGTGGGCCTATATGTCTGCCTGGAGAAGGCATTATGTGTTTCCAGCCTATGTTTGGGGAACAGGAAATGCCTACTAGGGGCGGACACATGGGTCCGCCCCTACAATGGGATACGAAGCGGTGCATGATTGCCTCGGGTGGATGCGTGGTTTGCCTCCATGGTGCGGTGGAGAAGGAAATGGAACTTTTCGTGTGAAAGTCCCATTTTTTTATTGTGAATTTTCTTGCATCACAGGCAGGGGTGTGATATACTGATTTTGTCAGAAAATGTAAAAATTAGGGATTCTCAACCTGAGATTTTGCTGGATTTGGTGAATTTTGTTTTTTACGGGGAGAGAACCTGAGAATGAGGTGATTTTGTTTGCACACCCAGACCTTACAGGTGACCTTGCGCTGCTTGCTGCAGGGGCTGGAGGAAATGGGCCGCCGGGGCGGCGGGCAAGGGGACTGGGGGCAGTTGCGGAAGCTGGGGCCTCAGTGGGCGCCGGTTTTGGATGGACTCCAGGAGCCACTGCCCCAGAATCGGGTGACGGATCTGGCGCACCTGGCCAGACGCCTTTCCACTGCCGGGCATGAGACGGAGGGAGCGGGCGGAACGGTGGATCCCCTGACGCCCCTGGCGACGGTATTTACCCACATGGGGGGAGAGCACTCCGGTTATCTTCGGCCCCGGCGGGGGGCGGAGAACCAGATGCCTCAGCTGGAAACGAAGAGGATCCCGCTTCAGCCGGAGGACTACCAGTGCGCGTGGGAGGGGCTCCAGATGTCCCTGGCGGAGCTGCAACCGGAGGAATCATCGGTGATTCCGGCGCTGCTCACTGCGCTGGAGCGGTGGACCAGTGATTTCCCGGATGAGGTCCGGGCTGGATCAGAGACAGACCTCTCCCTCTACGACCGACGGCGGACAGCCGCTGCCTTTGGGTCCTGCTTGAGCGAGTATTTGCTGGATCGGGAGGATTCGACGTTCCAGGAGGCGGCGCTGCGGAAGGAGAAGACATTCCTCCTCTACACAGCCGGTTTTTCCGGGATTCAGAAATTCATTTACACCGTGTCTACAGATGGCGCGCTGAAGTCTCTGCGCAGCCGCTCTTTTTTCCTGGAACTACTGATGGAGCACTATGTAGACGAGTTGCTGGCGGCATGCCAACTGAGCCGGGTCAATCTGCTGTTCCACGGCGGCGGGCAATGCCATTTGCTTCTCCCGAAGACTGAGGCGGTTGAGGAAGCTCTAGCGGTTTGGAACCGAAAGTTCAACAACTGGCTGATTCAGGAATTTGGGATTTCCCTCTACATGGATCACGGTTGGGTGGCTTGTTCCGGCAACGACCTGGTGAACGAACCGGCGGCGGAGAGCCCTTATGAGAAGGTCTTTTGCAACCTGAACCAGAAGGTGGAGCGGCGGAAGCTCCGCCGCTATGACGCGGGACAGCTCTTGACCCTGAATCGGGAGAAACTGGACACCCAGGGACGGGAGTGCAAGGTCTGCGGCCGGATGGATCGTCTGGTGGATCTTGCTGGGCAGAATGAACCGCCGGACCTCCGCTGCCCCTGGTGCAAGCGGTTTTTGGAGATGTCTAAGCAGCTGGTGGAACGGGATGTGTATGTGGTGTACCGGGCCTTGGAGGAAAAGGAGAAGACCAACTTACCAGCCATAGATGAAAAGACAGTCAAGCTCCCTTTGCCTGCTGCAGATGGAAGGGTGTACCTTTGCTTAGAACCAGAAGAAACGGCCTGCGCCCATTTGGAGGGCGAGAGGGCCGTGGTACGAATCTATTCCAAAAAGTTTTTGCCGAAGCTGCCGGGTAGCATCCGGCTGGATATGGGGGATTATGTATACCGTAAGCATGCCGCGCAGAAGGATTTGCCAACGATGGAGGAGCTGGCGGCTTGTTCCAGTGGCATCCAGCGCATTGCCGTCTGCCGGATGGATGTGGACAACCTGGGCGCGGCGTTTCACTCTGGTTTCCAGCAGGAGGGGGAAACGGACCCGGTGAAGCGGCAGCGGTTTGTGAATCTGCCCCGCTCGGCAGCCCTCTCCCGGCAGATGACCCTGTTTTTCCGGCGCTATATCAATGGAATTTTGAGCCAAGCCTATAATGAGAAATACACAAGCATGGCCGTTGCCATTGTTTACGCCGGTGGCGACGATGTGTTTTTGGTGGGGGCCTGGAATCAAGTGTTGGAGGCCGCTTGTCGAATTCGGGAGGCCTTCCAGTGCTTTACTTGTGGCGCGCTGACCATCAGCTGTGGTTTCACCCTCTTTGACAGTCATTTCCCCATCCGCTTGGCGGCGAGCCAGACGGCAGAGCTGGAGGAAAAGGCCAAGGGGCGGCGTGGGGCAAAGGAGCATGAAGAAAAGGACGCCATTGCCCTGTTTACGCCAGAGGAAAACCATGTTTACCAATGGGATGCGTTCCGGGAGCAGGTTCAGAATGGAAAGCTGAAGGCTTTGCAGACGTTCTTCTTAGAGTATCCAGAGCGGGGAAACGCGTTTTTGCACCATATGATGGAGTTGCTGCGCCCAGTGGAAGATGGGGGAAACCGGCCAATTGAACTGGCGCGGTATGCGTATCTCCTGTCGAAGCTGCAGCCCTCGTGGCATTCTTCCCAATATCCGACATATCGAGAGTTTATAGAACAGGCCTATGGGTGGGCCCTGAGCGGCGAAGACCGCAGACAGTTGATCTCTGCAAGTTATCTCTATCTTTATGAAAATAGGAAGGGGAAAACCGATGGCGTTACCCAATGATAGAAACCAGTTTCAAAAAAGGGGCGGCCAAGGGAAGCCGAAGCCGCAGAGTAAGGGCCCAGAGCCGGTGAAGGTGGAAGAAGTGCCGGAGAACTATGTGGAGCAGGCCGAAAACGTGATGTATGACCTGCGTAATCGGAGATCCATTACCACCACCAAAATTCGGAACTTATTCAGCTTAGTTGTGGATATTTGCAGCGAAGAAGAGCTGCGTACTGAGAGCACCCTTCAGGATAAGAGCGTGGCAAGGCTCAAGCGGATGCATGTCCGGGTCATCTATGAGTCTGGCAGAGACAGTGGAACCAAGGAATTTGTAGAGAAGACGAAGCTACTGGAGTACCTGAAATGGATTGGAAATGACCGGAAGAGACTCATTCGGTTTACCCGTTATATGGAGGCGCTAGTCGCATTCCATCGATATTTTGGCGGTAAGGAGACATAAATGGACATGTGCGGTAAAATTCTGATTACATGCAGCCTCGTGGTGCGGACGGGCCTGCATATTGGTGGTTCGGGGATCTTTTCTCCCATTGGAGCTGTGGACAGCCCTGTGATTCGGGATCCGCTGACGCAACGTCCCATTGTGCCGGGCAGCAGCCTGAAGGGGAAGTTGCGCACGCTTTTGGTGCGCAGTGACAGCTATCAAAAGGGCAATGGGATTGAAAGTCTGCCCGAAATTGACCAGGAACCGGAAGGAATTCTCCGTTTGTTTGGCTGTGCAACTCCTGTCCGCCGGTCCCGTCTGCAATTTTCCGACTGCTTTGTCACCAACGCAGAGGAGATGGATGCGGTGGGGTTGACAGAAGTGAAGACGGAAAATGCCATCAGTCGTAGCAATTCCGTGGCCAATCCCAGGCAGATTGAGCGGGTGAATCCCGGCGTGAAGTTTGGTGTTAGGATTGTATATGATATTGCGAAGAAAGAGGAGATGGAGGCGGATTTGACCTTGCTGGCCAAGGGAATGAAGCTGCTGCAGTTGGACTATCTAGGGGGCCATGGTTCCCGGGGCAGTGGGCGGGTAAGTTTCCGGGACTTCCATGTGACAAACTGTGAAGATCATCAGGAAGACAGCTCCCTGACGCGCCTCTTCAAAGAGGTGGAAGATTATGAACTACTTCCTGTTTAAGCTCCGGTTTGAAACTGCCGTTCACTTTGGTCCCTCGGATGCGGCTCTGCCTCTGGCCGCTTCGGAGGAGCATGTTCGGGCGGATACGCTGTTTTCCGCCCTGTGTCAGACGGCGCTGTGTCTCTATGGGCCAGAGGGGGTGGAGGAGCTGTGCGGGCAGGTGCAGGAGGGGAAGCTGCTCCTCAGCGACACCATGCCCTGGCGGGGGGATACCCTGTTCCTTCCAAAGCCAGTGACACCTGTCGAGACGGAGCAGGACCTGCCGTCTGACCAGAAAAAGAAGCGGAAAAAGCAGCGGTGGATACCGGTATCTGCCTGGAAGGATTATGCCACTGCCTTGCAGAGCAGCTCCAGCGTTCCAGAGCAAGCGTGTTGCACTCTCTTTGGGAGGCATATGGAGCGGACAAAGGCGGCGACACCCCAGGGGAGCGATGCGCAGCCTTACCAAGTGGGGCTATTTCAATATAAGGGGACTTGCGGGGAGGAGAAACGGGAAGAATGCCAGCATTGTCCGAATGCCCGGTCATGTTGTGGGCTCTACTTCCTGTGTGCCAGCCAGCCGGAGCAGATTGACCGGTTGACCAAGCTGGTGTCTGCCCTGGGGCTCAGTGGCCTGGGGGGAAAGACCAGCGCCGGGTTTGGTAAGTTCCGGATTGCAGGAGAAGAAGAGAGACCGGTTGCGCTGGAGGGGAGTCAGGAGCTCCAGAGCCTGGGCCGCAGCCTTGCTGCTCAAAAGGGCCCTTATCTCCTCCTCACCACCAGTTTGCCAGAGGAAGAGGAGCTGGAGGGTGCGCTGAAGGATGGAGATTTCCGCCTCATTCGCCGCAGCGGTTTTGTTCAGGCGGAGCTTTCCACGGCAATGAAAAAACGGAGCCAGTATTTCCTCTCCGCCGGGGCGGTTCTCCAGGCTCCTTTTCAGGGAGCGCTGTATCAGGTGGGCCACACAGGCGCTCACCCGGTGTACCGCTATGGCCGTCCACTTTTGTTGGGGGTGGCAGAATGAAAGAGCTGGGTCATCTGCAGGTCTATGACCTGATTTTGAAAACACGTACCCCCCTCTTTGTGGGGAGCGGGAAGAAGTATGTGAAGAAAGAATATCTGTTTGACCCGAAGGGCAGACGGGCATCATTTCTCAAGGAAGATGCGTTTTTTCAGTTGCTGACGGACCGGAATTTGGAGGAACGCTATGAGCAGTTCATGAGGGGAGAGCAGGACAATCTACATGCGTTTTTGACGCAAGACTGTCAACTGCGTCCCGAGGAAGTTCGTTCGGTGATTCGTTATTCTGTAGATGCCTCCGACGCAGAGGTGGTCAAAGACAAGAAGCGGGAAATTCATGGATTCATTCGCAATGCTGCCGGGCAAGTTTATCTACCGGGCAGCAGCGTCAAAGGCGCCATTCGTACGGCGTTGCTCTTGGAAAAAATACAGGCAGAGTTGCCCGAGAAAGACACGGATCAGCGGAAGCGGGTGTTGGCATCGCGCAAGAGGGAGAAAGAGATTCCGGAAGGGCGGTATCTCAACCTGCTGGAGCTGAGAACCAGAGACGGAAAGGCGATGGATGATGCGGTCAACAGCATCATGCGGGGGGTGCAGATCTCAGACAGTCTGCCTGTGCCAGATTCTCAAATGATGCTGTCGAAAAAGATGGATGTGAATCAAGACGGAGAAGCCCACACCATCACTTGTGTCCGGGAGTGCATCCGGCCGGAAGTGGAGCTGCATCTGAAGCTGACTTTGGATCAATCAGTATGCAAAGGCAGCATTACAAAAGACAGTCTGCTGCAAACGGTTGACAGCTTTGCAGATCACTATTATAAGACGTATGTGGAGAAGTTTAGGAAACCGGTGAACAGCGTCTATAAGGAGTACCAGAACTGCCTGATTCTAGGCGGTGGAGTCGGGTTCTTCTCAAAAACGTTGGCGTATCCTTATTGGGGTGCAGAAGAAGCGTTGAAATGGGTCTCCGATCGGTTGGACCGGTCCTTCCCAAAGCATCATCATAAGTCGGACCAGGAGATTTCTCCCAGAATGTTGAAATACGCCCAATATGGTGGAAAATTATATCCCTATGGCGTCTGTGAGGTGGATATCCGGTGATGACCCAGCACCAGCTTGTGTTACATACCCCGGATGGAAGGCCCATGCCGGCGGTCTGGGCGTACCGGCTATATGCCTGGCTTTTGACGCGGATGCCCAGGGAAGAGGGGGACTGGCTGCACCAGACGGGAGAGCATCCCATCAGTCAATTTCTCTCCTATGACAAGGATACCCAGCAGATGGTCTGGACAGTCAATCTCCTCTGTACAGAGCTGGAGACGCGGCTTTCGCCCCCGCTGTTGGAGACGAATACCATTGACCTCCACGGCTGTCCCATTTCCGTAGAGCGGCAGACAATCCGCAAGGTCCCGGGGCCGGAGGCGCTTATTTTCCAGGGACGGGAGCAGTGCCGGAAACGGGTGGAGATTCGGTTTCTCACCCCCACGGCGTTCAAGCAAGCGGGACGCTATGCCATTTTCCCCCAGGAACGGCTTCTGCTGCAGAGTCTGCTCGGCCGCTGGAATTACCTGTGTCCGGACTATCCCCTCACGGATGAGGATGCCATTTCTGCCCTGCTGGAGGGGCTTCACATCGTAGATTATGCCCTCCGGACCACCCGATACCGGATGAAGGACACGGCCATTCCTGGTTTCTGTGGCAAAATTCAGGTGGAGGCGAAGTTGCCGCTGCCCCTTTTGGAGCTGTGGGGCGCTTTGGTATGCCTTGCGCCTTATGGCGGGATCGGGATCAAAACCACATTGGGTATGGGGGGTACGCAGATATCCTTCCAAAGGGAGAATCCGGCTTCCCTTTGACCGTAGATGTCCATGCAAATGAGCCAACCCTCTTCGGGCTGGCTCATTTGCATGGTGCAGGGCAGGGACCGTTCCATGGTCTATTTCCAGTTCATAAAATACAAGTACACCTCATCCAGCCCCACCCGGATGTCCGGGAAGCAGGGGGGCGGGAGGTTGGGGCCTACCAGACGCAGGAGAAGCTGGCTGCCGTACTGGGAGATGTTGGAAATGCGGTACTGATTTTGGATCTGGGGCAGCTCCTCCGGCAGGCAGAGGAGCTCGGAGACGAAGGGTCTGGTTTGGTCCACCAGAGCTGCCGGGGTGTCCCGGGCGATGAGCTGCCCTCTGCGAAGGAGAAGAATTTCCTCGGCAATGGACTCCACGTCAGACACCACGTGTGTGGCCAGGAGGACAATTCGCTCCGTGGCAATGGCGGAGATATAGTTCCGGATTCGAATCCGCTCCTCTGGGTCCAACCCGGCGGTGGGTTCATCCAGAAGAAGCACCTTGGGCGAGCCCAGGAGGGCTTGCACCAGCAGAATCCGTTGACGCATGCCGCCGGAAAGGCTGCCCATTTTTTTGTGGAGACAGTCTGACAGGCCAACGACCTCCAAAAATTCTGTGATTTCCCCCCGGGCTTTGGAGCGGGACAAGCCCTTCAGCGCTGCCATGTAGTACAGGAAGCGGCCCACGGTGAATTCCTCGTAATAACCCTGCTGCTGAGGCATGTAGCCCACCAGCGCCCTGTAACCCCGCCCCAGCTCCAGAATTTCCTTACCATTGTAACGGATGCTTCCGGCCTCCCGTTTGACGGTATCTGTGAGCAGGTTCATAAGGGTGCTCTTTCCTGCGCCGTTGGGTCCCAGGAGGCCATAGACGCCGGGACGGAGACAGACGGTAAAATCCCCCAGGGCGTAAAGGTCTCCATAGTGTTTGGTCAGGCTTTCAATGTTCAGTTCCATGGTCTTACCCCCGTTTTCCCAGTTTTTCCGTTGCCCCAAGGATGAGACTGCTCCAAATGCACAGCGATAAGGTTCGCGCCAGAGTGAGCAGGAGCCAAAGCCCCAGGATACTGATTCCCCCAGGCAGGTCCTCCAGGAAGGTCAGACAGCAGGCCGGGGCCTGGGGATAGGGCAGGGCCCCGTAGCTGCGCGCCAGCTGGATCAGCTGCACACTCCAGACGCTCACGCTGAAGGCCGAGGTGAGAATCCAGGCCGCCCCGTGCCGCCGCCGGCGGAGCATGCCGCGGCCTCTGGGTGTCGCCTGGCAGACCCGGGCCATGCCGGTCCGCCGCTCCACCCCGGCTTGTGTCCCAAACAGGAGCGCCAGGGTCAAAAGGCACACCAGGAACAGGGATTTGCTCCGGGCGCTGTCCTGGCTCAGGAGCTCCCGGTACACCCAATGGGGCAAGACATAGCTGCCGGGCTGGGTGGCCAGGGCCTCCACGTGGGTTTGATATTGATCCAGAGCCAGGGCCTGGGCTTGAAGCTCACCGTGGTTCATCACGCCGATTTCGTAGGTTCCATCCGAAGCTTCTCCCGCCTCATAGCGGCGCTGAAGCTCCTCCCATTGGGCCTGCTGTTCGGCCAGACGTGCCTGCCGCTTGGCCAGGTAATCCCAGGTCTCCTGTCCCACAGGGCCCTGGCTCTGGCGGTAGTAGCTCTCCAGGTTGACCTCTACCGGGTCGCTGGTACCCAGGGTTGGGGACTGGGCCAGCAGGGCCGCTAAGGCCAGGGCCCCCAGCAGAATGAGGCCCCCCCGGCCCACGGCCAGGGTTTTGTACAACTCGTGGCCCAAAAGGCTGGCATGCCGGGCCATAGGGGCGAACAGGCGGCGGACCCGGTCCAGAAGCCGGTTTACCCAGCCGTAGCCGGAGACGGGCTTCCGGAACCGGTAGATACAGCCGATTCCCGGGAGCATCAGCGCCCCCAGGAGAAGGCCCGCCCAAAGGACCAGGGGCAGCTGCCCTACGGGATGGCCAAAAAGATTCAGGTTACAGTAGCCGGTCACGAGAGCACGGGGATGGAGGCAGGAAAACAGATTGACCTTTTGTAGCAATGCCGTCCCCGGCAGTCTGCGGTACAGGGCATATTCCCCGCCCAGGACCAGCACCCAGACCACCCCCACCAGCCGCCGGTCCGCGATTGCCTCCTGGAGAAACCAGAGGGTCAAGCCCAGGAGAAACGCGCCCAGGGCCCGCAAAAGCAGGTAAAGGAGCCAAAAGCTGCCAATGGTCATGGGATATGTAAAGTCCTGAAAGCTGGAGACGGATTGCAGAACCCGGCCCAGTTCCGAGAGGCCGCCATACATCCAATAGGCGTGACTCAGCTCCGTGCAGGTGAGGACGGCGGAGCCCAGGAGCGCCCCCAGCGCCACGGCTCCCAGCCGCCAGACAGGCAGGCCCAAACGACCGGCGGGACTGGCGCAGACCATGGTCCACAGGCCCCGCTTCCGTTCCTCCAGGAACGAAGCCACCACCAGGGCCATGTATGCCCCCAAAAGCCAATCGGAAAGGCTCGCCCCCATGACCTGCTCCACAGCCCGGTCATGGCCCAGGGTGACCTCCGCGCCCTCCAGACGCCGGTAGTCTGCGGCTGTCTTGCGGATGTTGGCCTGGGAATAAGGAGAACCGGCGAATATGCTCACGGAGGACATGTGCTCCGCCTGCGCCTGAATCTCCGCCAGACGGCCAGGGAAGCCCAAGAGATACTCCACCTGATTGCGCAGAAGCCCGTAGCTCATGCGGTCGCTGAGGCTGCAATTGGGGCTTTCCAGAATGCGGTCCAGTTGGGTTTGAAGCTCCTCCAGTGATTCGCCCTGGTGTGCCTTCAGGAACTGCTCCGTTTTCACTTGGGAGATACTGGTGTTCCGGCGGGGGCTGATCCGCACCAGATTCACCAGGCACAGGGCTGCCAGAAGCAGCAGCGCCACCAGCCGCCGCCGGCTGAAGACCACGCGTTTGATTTCTTCCAAAAAAATCACTTCCCTTGGAAACTGGGGCAAGCATGTTTCCTCACTTGGTTAAAAAGGAAACATGTTGCGTCTGAATCAATCTACCTGCCAATCTGCCAAATATCGCCGTTCCTCATTCGACCACCTGACGGCGGGTCATCTGGAATTGCGGAGTCACTTGCCACTGGCAAGTGGTAAGATCCCATGGTGCTTCGCCCTTGCCCCCGGGAAAGCCGGGCGCTGTCGCGCCAGCGCAAAGGGCAAGGCTGTGCGTGGATCCCGAAGCTCGTGACTTTACGTGGGCATCGGTTTCTATGGCTTCCCGGAGGTGTGTACAAAAGCGCCTACAGGGTGCGGCCTCCTGGATGCACCCTGGTTGCTTTCCGGCGAATTTGCAGCCTTATGCCGGAAAAGCAAACAGGAACGTCATTTGCAGGGTATCTCCGTCTAGCTTCACCTGGTACAGGCGGCGCTGGTCCTGGAGCTTTGCCTGGAAGAAGATCCCCTCGGAGGTCACTGCCACCGGGCGGAGATTTTGGAAGAGAGGTCCCCGGGCCAGCTCCTCCGGCAAGGCAACGGGACGCCAGCGCTCCCCGTCATACAGGGTCATAGCTTGCTCCCGGTCCACCGGGGCCTTCTGGTGGGCCAGAGGACGGGACAGGAGGGTGGACTCCACGGCGTACCGCTCGGTCAGCTGCCAGCCCCAGGCGTCCTCCAGCTGGGAATCCAGGGCCTTCGTCTCCTGACCGGTGGCCAGGTTTACATCATAGTAGCCGTCTCCCGGCCGATAAATCCGCAGAACCTCCCCGGAGAGATAGGAGCCGGTGAAATCCAGATCCATCAGGTTGCCAAGGCCGGAAACATCCCCCAGCTTTTCCAATCCTTCCGCAGTGGGGCGGTACAGGGTGCAGGCCCAATTCTCCTGGCTGTCGTCCAGGTAAAAATAGAGGGCTGTGTCGCCGCCCATGTCTTCATACCGGGTGACAGCCCCCAGCCAGGAGGGGAGCTGCTCCATAGTGCCCGTAAAGAGCTCCTGTTCACCCGTTTCATCCACCCGCACCATGCGGGTGTCAAAGGCGCCGCCTTCGTTCATTCGGCAGTACATGGCAATCAGCTGGTCCCCCAGGAGGCAGAACCGGTCTGACCCTCCGGCATCGGAGAGGGAGCCGGGGATGGTATAGGCCACCTTCCGGTCCCCGCCGTCTAAGGTCATGCTGGCCAGGACGGTACCGGAGTCTCCGTCTGGATGGTAGCGGGTGTTGCTGTCGCAGAAATAAATTTGCTCCCCTTTCAGGACAAACCTGCCGTCATTGGCCAGATAAGCCTGGCAGTCCGGCCCATTGTGACTGCAATCCGGACGGCTGCATACGGGGACCCACTCAGTCAGGTTCTCCTGGTCTGCATAGTAAAGAATGTTGCCGGTGGAGTAGTAAAACCCACCTTCGGTTTCGGCCATCAGATAGGCGCTGGTGTTGGCGCAGAGGGAGCTGTCTGCTGGGCCCTTTTGGGTGGAAGCCTCGGGCTGCTGACAGCCGGCAAGGGACAGGGACAGTAAGGCAGAGAGGACAACGGCGTATATCTTTTTCATAAAAACTACCTCCTTTGATGTTGAAATTTCGTGACCACAGCAAGGAAAAACTGCACTATTTCCAGGATGTGGAGGTCAAAAATGTCAGTTTTGGTTCGTCCTCGTTTAACATCAGCTGATACCAGTCCGTTTCGCGATCCTCAGAATTGTATAGGGTGAAGAAAACACGGTCCGAGGCTACAGCATTGGGAACCAGAGAGTTGCTTCCGGAAGTCTGGGCGACCTCCTCCGGTAGGATGACGGGCTTCCAGGATTCCCCGTCATACAGCAGCATGGTGTGGGGACCTGGGTCCAGCTCCAGGCGCTGTTCTGGCCGGTTAAACAAGATGGGGGATTCCAGAATGTACTGGTTTGTCAAACGCCAGCCCCAGCTGTCCTCCATTTGGGCCTCCATGGTTTTGGTTTGTTCTCCCGTGGCCAGATTGATGTCATAGTAGCCGTCATTGGGCCGGTACACCTGAAGAACGTCACCGGTGAGATAGGCGCCGGTCATACTACCGTCTGCCAGATTCCCCAGTCCAAGCCCAGCGGTGTCACCGATGGGCGAAAGACCGTCCTCAGTAATTCGGTAGAGCATTGTTCCGCAAGAGCCGTCATCGAGGTCTAACTGGCAGAGTACGGCGGGGTCGCCCCATACATACTCCGAAGTGGTGGCGGTGCCCAGGAAGCTAGGCATATTGTCGGTTCGGCCTTCTGCCAGGATTTGGTCTCCCTCTGGGGTGATTTGCATGGCATAGTTGTGGTATGTGCCCGATTCATCCATGCAGCTGCAGAATAGTAGCATTCTGTCTTCCAGGAAGCAGTTTCGCCGCTGCAATACATGCTCCTGGGCGGGGAAGGAGATTACATGCTCCACCTTTCGATCTCCGCCCCTTGCCGACATGCTGACAATCACGATGTTATTGCTTCCGCCGTAATTGGAATCGCTGTCGCAGTAGTAGATCCGACCTTGATGCAGGAAAAACCCGTTACCAGTAATTGCAGCATCGCAATCAGGTGCGCTTAGACTATGGGTACAATTTGGTTTATTACAAACAGGCGTCAACTTGTTTTGTGCGGTTTTGTCAGCATAATGCAGATGTCCAAAATAGTTGGCGTAGATTCCGTTCTCAGTTTCTGCCATATTATGGTCGCTGGTTGCGGCGCAGAGCGTGTACACAGCAGGTAAAGTGGTGGCTTGGGTTTGTTTATGATTGCAGCCAAATAAAGACGCAAAAAGGAGAATAGAAAAGAAACAGCTTATGATTTTTTTCATCAGAAGCAACCTCCTTTTAGAACAGAGCTGCCCCTCACGCTGTTTTAGTACGAGGAGCAGCTCTGATAACTAGTGATTTTGGAAGAAATTAGCTGTTGCTTGCATAAAGACTTTTGATATGTACACCATTTATATAATGGTGAGACACTAGGTACAATGGCGTGAATCCAAATGTGCTGCTAAGAGAGATGCTTGATTTTGCGGACCCGGGGCCAATGGGTTCCGTTGGAAAGCGATATTCTGGCACATAAGAGGATTCTGAAATCTGTCTACTCTGTCACCTGCTCCTATTCTACCTGATTGCATGTTGTATGTCAAGCTAAAAATATAAATATTTTGCCAGATATGGAAAAATATGGAAATTTCCTCCTGGCACAAAATGGCTTAAAACTGACTTTTTTGCCAGATTGCATGAAGCTCTAAGTCCGGATGTTTGTATAGAGAGGACTGGTGATATAGCGACAGATTTCAGTGCTTACCTTTGTTGTGTAACCTTGGTTGGTAACGGAAGTTCTAGCATAAGCTTCTCCGTCCTCGCAAATTCCTAGGAGCTCATAATAGTAATCGCAATAGAAGCCCTCACGGACTGCGGCTGACACAGAAATAGAGGAGATAAAGAAAACCGAGGATAGTATCAACGAGACAACAGGTATTCTTCCTGCATACTCTATATACTAGATATCAAATTCTATTGAGCACATGGGTACGAGCTCTGGATTTTCTTGATCAAGAATTAAGTAATACCAGTTAGTTTTATAGTTATCATAATCATCGAATGTAAAAATAACGCGGTCAGAGGTTACGCAATTGGGAAATAGTCGGTTTGTTCCAGAAATCTGTGCGATCTCCGCTGGCAGGGTAACAGATTTCCAAGTTTCCCCATCATATAGCAGCATCGAATGAGGACCTGCTGATATCTCCAGTCTTTGTTCCGGCCGATTAAAGAGAAGTGGTGATTCCAGAATATACTGGTCTGTCAAATGCCAGCCCCAACTGTCTTCCATCTGGACGTCCATGGTTTTGGTTTGTGCTCCTGTGGTCAGGTTTATGTCGTAGTACCCATCGTTAGGACGGTAGACCTGGAGAACATTTCCCGTAAGGTAAGCGCCTGTCATATCGCAGTTTACCAAATCCCCCAGTCCCAGATTGGCGGTGTCTGCAATGGGGACGAGTTCACTTTCGGTTAACCGGTAGAGCATGGTGCCAAAACCGCCATTATCCGAGTCTAAGCAATAGAGCACGGCGGTGTCACCACCTACCTTTTCGGAGGCGGTCACGGTACCCAGGAAACTGGGCATATTTTCTGTCCGACCTTCGGCCAGGATTTGGTCACCTTCAGGGGTAACTTGTATGACATAGTTATGAAATGTGCCTGACTCGTCCATGCAAGCGCAAAATAGTAACATTCTGTCCGCCAGGCAGCAGTTTCGCCACTGCAGCACATGCTCTTGGCTGGGGAAGGAAATCGTATGTTCAATTTTTCTATCCCCCCCACTTGGTGACATGCTTAAAATTAAGAGATCGTAGCTTCCGCCGTAGTTGGAATCACTATCACAGTAGTAAATCCGATTTTGCTGTAGATAGAATCCACTGCCAGATATTTTGGCATCGCACTCAAGGGCCTTTTGGGTATGGTCACAATTTGGCTTATTGCAAACCGGGGTCCAGCTGCTCAGATTGTCTTTGTCAGCATAATACAAGTGCCCCAAAAAGCTGGTGTATATTCCATCCTCAGACTCGGCCATGCTATAACTACTGGTAGTAGCACAAAGCGCATATGCGCTAGATGAAACGGATGATTGAGGTGAGTTGTGGCTACAACCGAATAAGGATACAAGCAAACATAAAATCAAAAAAGCAGTCAGACGTTTCGCCATAAAAATAGCCTCCGTTTTAGATACAGAATCGCCCCGCGCTTTGGAGGGGGCGATTCTGTTTGGTAAAGTTTTAAATATGCAATATTAGTTATTATCTACACGCAGACTATCTATGAGAATGCCGTTAATATGGTGGTAAGATATAATAAATACAGGCGAGAAACTAAATGTACTCTCCAATGAGATGCTTGATTTTGCAGACTCTGGCCCCATAGTTGTATACCGTTCACCAACGCGATAGCGATAAATATCGGCAGATACCTTCGCTGTGTACGAGCGATTTTCACAGGAGGTACGGATATAAACGTCATTTCCGCTGCAAGTTGCGACCAATTCGTAGTAGTAGTCGCCATAAAAACCTTCGCGGAAAGCCGCAGCGGCAGAGAGGGTGGATGCAAAGAGAACCAGGGCTAACATCAGAGCGATTGCTGCTTTTCTACGCATAAATTTTCCTCCATTCTTAAGTTAAGCGTCTGTCATTGTTTGCCATGGGCAAGCAGACTGCTGACTTGTACGCCATTTACATAATGGTACGAAACAAGATAAGCTAGCTGGTAATATGTAGTTCCAGAAACAGAAGCAGAACGGGTATGGGATTTGTCGGAATAAATGGTGGACTGGTACATGGCGTCCTCGCCCTGGCCCATATACCGGTACAGGGCTGCATCGGCGCGGACTTTGTAGGTGGTGCTTTCGCAATGGGTGGAAGCAGAATAACTTTCGCTGTTGCAGGTGGCGGAAACCTCATAATAGCTTCCACCATACGTGCCGTAATCGTAGCTGCTGCCTGCGGAGACCGGGATGACGGCGACAAGCATTGCGACGGCTACGGCCAGGGCAAAAATTGCTTTTCGTTTCATACTTGGGGTACTCCTTTCCACATATTTGATGCCATGGTCCGTTGTGATGTGCGTTGTAATCCGGCGGCACGCCATGGCGTCCTACCGCCGCTGCGGTCCTATCATCCCCTTTTGAAAGCATTTGGGCACATAAGAGTATTCTAAAATCTGTATACTATGTGCCTTGCTTCTATTCTACCTGATTGCATGCTGCATGTCAAGCTAAAAATATAAATATTTTGCCAGATATGGAAAAATATGGAAATTTCCTCCTGACACAAAATGGCTTAAAACTGACTTTTTTGCCAGGTTGCATGAAGCTCTAAGTCCGATTGATAGATTGCTCTGTGGATTTCTGGCTATATATGGAGATAGGAATTTTCGTTGCAATATTCCAAATCACAGATCAGAGACGGACGGAAGTAGGGGCTCCTACGTCGTATGGCTCCTGACTACCGGTCTGCAAAGGGGAAATGCTGCTGCCCTGTGTACAGTTAAGCCGCATGCAGCTCGGCTTTCAAGAGGGGGGAATGGCGATGTGATTGTCTGGGACAGGCTTCATCCCTCAGGTCCGCTGCCCCGGGGCAGCTCCCAGCAGAGGGTGAGGGTAGGCTGGCTGTCGTTCAGCAGGACATGGTACAAGCTGGTCTGGGAGTCGTCCGGGTATGTGGTGAAGAAGATGCGGTCGGAGGCCAGGGAGACGGGAAACAAATTTACATTCTCTGCCGCAACCTCTTCTGGCAGGGAAATGGTGCGCCAGCTGCTGCCATCGTACAGGCGAGCCTCCGCCGGGACGTGTGTTTGATCGATCAGGCGGTTGGTTTCTACGATATACTGCTCCGTGAAATGGAAGGCGATGCTGTCTTTCAACTGGGCGTCCATACGTTTTTCTCCGTGGGAGCTGTCCAGGTCTGTTTCATAGTACCCATCATTGGGCACAAAATGGAGCAGGGTGTTCCCGGCCAGGTATGCGCCCCGCAGGTCATAGTCACAGATGTGGGGGATTTCCTCCAGGCCGGCTTCTGTGAGCCGGTACAGGTGGGAAAGGGTGTCATCCTCACACAGGAGGCTGATGTACATGGCCAGGTCCCCCCGCATGGCGCACCAATCCTGAGCCCGGGCGATGAAAGGGGTTTCCATTTCCTCGGATTGGGAGGCATACAGGGTGTGGGTACCGGCATCGTCCATCTGGAGGAAGGAATTGGAAAAGGTGCCGTCAGGCTGGACTTGGGAATAAAACGCGAGAATTCGGTCCTGCAGCAGCCATGTCCCGGACGCGCCGCCGTCACCCATGCTGCTGCCGTCCAGGGTATATACCTGCTGCAAGCCGGTACCGTCCGCCATCATGGTATACAGGGCGCTGAGATCGCTGCCGTCGTTGGGAAATAGCTGGGGGCTGCCATGGCTGCTGTTATTTTGAAACAGCTGGGGATTGCGAATGGTTTCGATCTGGTCCCCCCGCAGCCGGTACTCGCCATCAAAGCGGGCGGGACAGACAACCAGATCTCCGCTACAGTTGGGTTCATTACAAACCAATACCCAATTGGTTAAATTCGACCGGTCGGCGTAGTAGAGCATGCTATCTGCTTTACAATAATATCCCGCATCGGTTTCTGCCATTTCCAGGCCGCTGCTGGATTGCGCACAAATATCTGATTGAATTTCTAGTTTCTCTTCTGGTTCTTTTGCGCAACTGCTCAAAAGAAGGGTCAAAACAACAGAGAGACAGCATATGATTCTGAGCATTGGATTACCTCTGGCTGATAGAATACATCTCCTGCCTCGATAGAGAAGCAGGAGATAGTATACTAATTTTTTGATGGCGGCATTAAGCTGGCAATATTTTCTATAAAGCGCTTCAAGAAAGCAGCTGCCTGCGCACGAGTGGCAGAGCTTTTGGGAGAGAGAACAGTAGGGCCATTCACGCTGGGGATGCCATTCATTATTTGCCTAAATAACAATCAATTATATTTTTTGCATAAAAATTTATTTGAACAGCAATCTTGTTGTCTAATAATTCTATTTCGCTTTCCGATAGGCCGGATCGCGTGTAACTTGCACAAAGAGAGTAATGCTGATCTCTAATAAAAAATTCCATCCTGGATTTCTTACAACTGGAACCTTCTGCTGGTTCCCAAGTGAAATAGTCCAGTTGAATATCGCGATAAACTACGCCGGAGCTACTGTGCAGTTTGACAGCTTTATCACAGTTCAAGTCATAGATTACTTCTGTACCTTTGTAAAGCATAGTGCCGCAATATTCATAACCGTTTGGCTTGGAAAAAATATTTCGGTCATCCAATTTCAGCACATAGACCTGATCTGTAAGCTCCAGCATGGAGGGATCTGGCAAAACGACCTCCGGTATATCTTTCAAACATTGCTGAAGTTCTGCATAAGAATCTACCTGCTTTTGAAAGGCTGGATAAACGGGGATTGAGGTAATCAGGGCACAGATCAGCCACAGGAGGGGGATCAGAACAACACTAAAAATCACCCACTTCAACCAGGCATGTTTTTTCGCCATATATAACCTCCTTTGCTGTTGTATTTTTTACTGAGGCATGCTATTTATACAGATTGCCAGTATGCCGCAGTATTCTGCCGCTGCCCTCACCACCTTTTTTTAAAATACCGTAGGAGACTATTTGTATTCTATAAGATGTCCAGAGGAATGTCAAGTAAAAACCATAAAGATTTTCAAAAATGAAAAAGTACAAATCTAGGGTGGAATGTCTGTGGTCCCAGAGCTACATTTCTTTTTTGGGTTTTTGTAGAGTGATATAATGCCACTTTGCGTGTCATTGCATGAAAAAGGCCCCAGGGCCGGGGCCCTGGGGCTTGGGGTTCGCTTATTCGCCGTAAATGGCGTAGTAGCGCAGGATGATGGTGGCGATTTGTGCCCGGGTGGCGGCGCCCTTGGGGGCCAGCTTGCCGTCTATGCCGTTCACCAGCTCCTGTTCCACGGCCCAGGCCATGGGGATCTGGGCGTACTCGCTGACGGCTTCGGCGTCGGGATAACCGGCCAGGTTGCCCTGGGCGCTCACGTCCTCCTCTTGGTACTTGGCGTACCGGTACAGGAAGGTCACCAGCTGCTCCCGGGTGACGGGGGCATTGGGGGCGAAGGTGGTCCCGGAAACGCCTTCTGCAATTCCGGCCTCATAGGCCCAAGCCACGGCATCGGTGAAGTACCGACCGGAGGCTACGTCGGTGAAGGGTGTCGCGGCCTCAGTCTCAGGCGTGCCGGCCATGCGGTACAGGATGGTCATCAGCTGGCCGCGGGTCAGAGTGCCGTCGGGCTGGAACAGGGTGTCGGTCATCCCATTCATGAGCTCCTTGGCGACCACGAAGTCCACGCCCTCATGGTACCACCGGCTGGTGTCCACATCGGTGAACCGAGAGGAGGGGCAGGGGAGGGGAGCGGTGTAGCTGTCCCGGAAGCTGTAGCCGCAGCGGCGGCAGGTGTGCAGGGTGTAGCCCTCAGCGCCCTCCTGGGATTCTACCACAGTCACCTCAAAGTCGTGCCCCAGGGCGTCGGTGTGTTCGCCTACGTAGCTGTGGCCGCAGACGGTGCAGGTGTAGGTGGTGAAGCCGCCCTCGGTGCAGGTGGGTTCCGTCACCACGGCGGTGTAGGTGTGGCCCTTGGGCAGGACCTCGGTGGAGATCACCTTGCCACAGGCCTTGCAGGTCACGGTGACGGAGCCGTCCTCTTCACAGGTGGCAGGAACGGTGACGGTCTCGGTCTGTGCATGCTGGCAGGGCAAAACCTCCACGATGCACTGGCTCATGGCCCCGGCTACATAGGGGGAGGAGACTGTGACGAAGGCGAAGCCGGGGGCTACGGCGGTGATCTTGCCGGTTTCGTCTACCGTGGCTACGCTCTCGTCATAGGATTTCCAGATGAGGGCCTCGTGCTTCTCCAGGGTGGGCTCCGGCGTCAGGGTGGCGGTGAGGCTCTGACTCTCGCCTTCGTGGAGGGTCAGACGCCCTTCTTTGAGCTCCACGGTTTCGGGCATCACAGGCTGGGAGATGACGGTGAAATTCACGGAGTATTTGCCGTCCTTGGTGGTTGCTTTTACGATGCTGCATCCAGGCTCGGCGGGGGTGTAATGAGCCACTGGGAGTGTGGTGCCGTTCAGGTTGTAGTCTTCCTCTGTGGTCAAGGTGCCGTTGCCGGAGACCAGCTCCCAGTCAAAGGGACCGTACAGGCCGCTGGGCCGCTCGTAGGTTTCGCCGGAGACGGTGCCTGCGGGGTTACCGGCGGATTCCACACCATCGGCCCGGATCACCAGGGTGCTGGTGACGGAGGGCGGCGTGAAGTACACGTTGACTTCACCGGTTTCGGCATTGTATGCGAAATCTTGACGCCAACTGTTGGTCATTTCGTATTCGTAACCACTTTCATAACGGGTGAAGACACGAATTTGCTCCGGCAGGGTGTAGCCCTCCTGGTTCACCAGCTTCCCCGTCCAGGTGCTGTTGACACTGCAGAAGTCGGGGCCATCCAGAATGAGACCCTCTGCAGCTTCCTGGGAGTGCTCGCTGTCATAGGGGTTATAGTTTTTTCCGGTCCACAGGTCCACATTGGCGATGCTGTGTGCGCTGGTGTCGTTGTACTTGGCGTGGAGCAGGGCATCTTCTCCCTGGTTCACATACACGGTCTGATCGCCGTAGTTTAGATTGGAGACCAGGTCCTCATCGGTTCTCTCGGTGTACAGGTCTTCCCAATCCAGCTTCATCTCCCGGGTGACGCCGTTCAGGGTGACCTTCAGGGTGCCGGAAGCGCCGGGAACCGGGGGGTTGTTGCTGCCAGTGGCGCTGTAGTTCAGGTATACTTCGCCGGTGAGGCCATCGGAGGTATACCGTGCGCAGTTGATGAGGCCGGTGTAGAGGTCGGGATCGTCCTCGAAGACCTCCCAGCGGATCTCATTCAGCTCCACGTCTGCGGGCTGGAGATTTTGCACCTTCACAACCATGCTACCACCGGGCTTCAGGCCGGAGAAGGATGCAATGGACAGGTCAAAGTCGATGATCTCGGTGTTCTTCTCCCGGACGGCTACGATGCAGTAGGCGGTCTCTGTGCCGTTGGTGATTTCCATCACGGCCTGACCGGCCTTCAGGGCCTTGACATGG
The DNA here is from genome assembly GCA_900545515.1 of uncultured Eubacteriales bacterium. GTDB lineage: Bacteria > Bacillota > Clostridia > Oscillospirales > Oscillospiraceae > Faecousia. Next base: position 33,777 of record UQZA01000018.1, read on the forward strand.
CCGAATTCGTCGATGGTGGCCACCTCGGGGTTGCTGGAGGTGAGGGTGAGGGGAGCATCGGAGCCGGTGTTGTTGGTGATGCTCAGGTCGAAGCTGCTGCCCACATAAAGCAGAGCGGAAGTGGTGGAGAGCACCAGGCCCGGCGTGGAATCGACCGTAACGGCATAGGCCCGGTCGTTTCCGCCATAGTCGCCGCCGAAGATGTACACATCGCCGGTCCACTGGAAGTCATAAATGTTGTTTTCGCCTTCGTAGGTCTCGTTGACGTGGCTGTACTCGGTGACGTCAGCGGTGAAGGTCCATTCGCCCACTCCGGCGTCATAGATGTACTCTGCATAGAAGGAGTTATTGCGGTCCATGGCGTAGTCCACACGGGTCGGATCGCTCTTGGCGGTTCTCTTCACCAGGGGCACCACCTCTACAGAGGCAATGGCGCCGTCGTCAGTGAATTTGCCGCTGATGGTGGTCTTGCCGTCCTGCACTTCCACAGACACTGCGCTGTTTTCCAGCTGGGGAGCCTCGGAGTCCACCCGCAGAGGGACGGAGATCACGTCGCCGGTCATGTCGATGCGGTGGCCGTTGAATTCCGGATACCACAGGCCGGAGGCGATTTCCTCATAATCCACTACTTCCCGGCCGCTTTCGTCATAGGTCATGGGGAAGTCACCGGCGCCATAGGCGGTGATGGTGTAAATGCACTCGGTGCCGCTGGGCAGAGGGGCGCCGCCTACTCCACTGCCGCCGTAGTCGGAGTTGGTGAAGTAGTACAGGGAGGAGGGAATGGCCATGCCGTAGTTCTGGTCATAATAGGTCTTGAACTGCATGGCGGAGTAGTCCTGGTAATATACTTCGCCAGTCTTGGCGTCCGTCACCTGAACCACGATCACTCTGGCTTCCCGCTTCTGGTACAGAACGTAGTCATTGACGCACTTAAAGAAGCCAGTGGGAGAGATGGTGATGTTTTCCGGATGGAATACCTGCTGGGTATTGCCGGAGTTGGAATCAAAGGGGTTCTGACCCAGATTGTAGTAGGAATATCCATCGGTATAGCCCAGGATGCTGACGCCCCACTCAGCCTCATTGTTGAGGACATTTTCGCCATCGGTGGGCTCGTCCACCCACAGGGCGGAGTCGAAGATGGGAGCATCCGTCCAGTCGCCGTAGTAGGCCAGGAAGGGCAGACCGATCTGAGGATTCTTCTCTTCTGCCTCAGAGGCGTCGGTGAGGATGATAAAGCCCTCCACGTAAGTACCGTTTTTGAACTTGGCATTTAGGTCGGCCTTCTCCTCTTCGGTGAGGGGCACGATCTTCTTTACATCTGCGATTCCGGAGGCAGGGACGGTCACCGAGCCCAGATCCACCTCACGCAGGAGTACATCGCTGGCCAGCATCACATCCCGCGTGCCATACTGGGTCTCCACGGTGTCGGTACCGGGCACCAGGAGGACGGCCTTCATGTTGTAGGTCAGCTCTTGGTCAAACAGATTGTGAACGGTGAAGTTCATGCGGAAACCGCCGCCGTATTCCTGTCTGGTCCAGTCGTCCTGTAGCTCCAGCTTGCCGACCTTCTGGCCCTGGACACTGATATAGGCAGGAGTCTTCACCGCGCCATCCACATTGACAAGACCAGCGCCCTGCTGGCGGGGAGAATAATACACGCCGTTTTCATCCTGGAGGGGCAAGGCGGTGCTTACCAGCAGCTGCTGGGCCAGATTGCTCGTGGGAACCTTGGCAGTGACGCCCAGCTCCTTCTGAACATATTCCTGCACCAGAGCGGTGAGGCCGGTCATGTGGGGGGCAGCCATGGAGGTGCCGCTCATCATGCCATAGGAGCCCTCGTAGTCGTCATACAGGCCGCCGGGCTTGGCGGGAGAATAGGTGGTGTCCATGACAGTGGACCAAATGTTGCCGCCGGGGGCGGTGATTTCCGGCTTCAGCTCCAGGCTGGGACCTGCGCCCCAGGAGGAGAAGGTGGACATTTTCCCGCCCTCCGGGGAGGAGATGACTTCATCCTCCTTTTGGACGGTGAGAGAGGCATAAGAACCAGCGCTCATGGCGGCCTTGGCGGCTTCCACCAGGGCGGCGCCATCCTTGCCGGTGATGAACGCGGAGGTCAGGTAGCTGCCGTCGGTGCTCATGTTGATGAGCTCTGTGGCCTCGGGATCCTCGTCATAGATGATGACGGCCTTCACCGGAGATTCTGCGACATAGGTTCCCTTCTCGCTGTCATAGTAAGACCAGGTGAACCGTGTAGCCATGTTGATCTTGTCAACGAAGGAGATGCCGCCGCCCCGCTTCACCAGGGCAATGCCAGTCTCGCCCTTTTCACCGCTGCCATAGTAGTTGCGGAAGCCGGCGTTGGAATAGTCCTCATAGGTGCCGTAACCATCCACAGGGATGACATTCACGGCGCCCTGGCCGGCGAACTTGTACTTCATGGCTACACCGGTGGAGTCCTGGAAGGCAATCTTGTGCTCCTGCCCGTCCAGGCCGCTCCAAGTCAGGGTGGACTGAGCCTGAACCGTGTTTTCCATAGAGGCCACGGCCAGGTTGGAGCCGTAAATGGCAGGGGAGGACATCATGGAGATCTCCGGATCGGAGGTCAGGGTGTTGCCACCGTAGTTATTGTTGACGCTGGAGTAACCGGCGTTACCGGCAGAGGTCATAAAGAGAATGCCGGCGTCATTCAGCCGCTTGTAAACAGCGCTGGCGGCGGAGCCGTCATCAGCAAATCCGTTGTCGGAACCCAAAGATAGGTTCACCACATCGGCGCCCAGAACGGCGGTGTCTTCCAGGGCGTTGAGGATGGAGGCCTCAGTCGCGCCGCCGTCTGCGTCAGGGAAGACCTTCATGGCCAGGATCTGAGCATCCGGAGCTACGCCGGAGAAGAGGACTTCCCCTTCCTCGGTCTCGGCATAACCGGCCACAGTACCGGACACGTGGGTGCCGTGATTGCTGTCGCTGGGCTGCACATTCAGGTCCCCATCGGCATAGTCGGCAGCAAAGGGTACCTTCCGGTTCTTATAAGGGTCGTTGTGCGCATAGATAATGTGCTGACCCTCAGAGCCGGTGTTTGCCCGGAGCTGGGTGGACTGGAGCAGCCGGGCCATGGACTCCTCTGTGTACCGCAGTTCCCAGCCGTCCTTGGCGTCATCGGGATCGTTCCGGAAGGAATCCTCTGTGAAAGCCTGGTGCACCCGGCGGACGCCAACATTGAGATTGGAGGAATCGCCCCAAGTGGCCCAAGTGAGGTCCAGGCCGGTGTCCAGCACAGCCACCAGCATCCCCTTGCCGGTAAATCCGGCCTCCCAGGCGCCGCTCAGACCCACCAGGTCGTAGCTGTAGCCGTGGGTGCCCTCCTGGGAGAGGGTGCCCATCTCTTCAATGGGCCGGTCGTACACATGCTGTACGTAGGCGCTTTCCACCCCGTCCATGGCCTGGATTTCAGCCAGACGGCCATAGGGGACTTCCACGGCCACTGCGTTGACCAGATTGGTCCACTGGGAGACCAGCTTCACATCCTGGCCCATGGCGGACAGCAGATTGCTCTGGGCTTGCTGGAGCTGCGCCTGCCGGGTTTCGGCAGCGCTGTCGGTCAGGTATTGGCTGACGGCTTCGCCGGCGGAAATGCCGGAGACCGAAGAGCGGTCAAAACCAGCCAGGACAGGCTCATCCGTCAGGGTGACAATGACGGTCACCAGGTCCTCGGGCTGATAACCCGGGGTTTCCTGCCGGTTTTCTGCCGGCTCCTGCTTTTCCTCATCCAGCCGGGACAGGCCGGTGAGTTCTGTCGCATTCAGCGACCGGGGTTCCGGGTTGCTGTCTGCGGCCAGCGTGGAGGGGAAGAGACCCACCAACATGACTGCTACCAGCAATAGGGAGAGAATCCGTTTCATAGTGTTTGTTCCTTTCTGTTTTGATATGGTATTTGGATCTGTACGCCATATAGCTGTATACTGTTTGTCCCACAACCATATAGCATACTTGCAAGGCCATTATACCATTCTCCGGGAAGGGGTGTCAACTGATAACGAAAAAAAGTCGCTGGAAAAAGTGCTAAATTTTGCCTCAAAATCTTGTGTAAAATGGGGAAAAACGGAATGGAGGTTGATTTGCTTCTCTAGCTGTGTTATACTAAAAACACGTGGGCTTTTTTAAGAAAATCTCTTTTTTCCTGTTAGGCTACCCACCCTGTTTTTGTGATGCGGACAAATCAGGCCAATGGCAGGAGAACGTTTTTCCTCTGCGAACACGATGCCAAATGGCAGCATCTGCACGTGGAGCATGACACAGAGCTGAGAAAAAGAGGTGGCAGGATGGAATATCTCCCCTGGTTTAATGAGCTCCTGGAGGCTCTGGCCTATCTGGGACGCCGGGCGGCGGGCAATACGGCCCAGCGGCTTCTGGAGCGGCTGCAGAGCAATGGTGTCCAGGATCTGGACCGGTTCCGGCAGCGGTTGAACCCCATTGGGGCGCTGATGGACCGGCTGAACCGACAGCTGCCCATTCCGGAGGAAGATCTCCAGAAGCTGTTTGGCAATTTATCCGGCTTTCCCTATAATACCATTGGCTCCAGCTGCCTGGCGTTTCTGCTGTTCTATCCCATGACGGCGGGCTTTGCCGGGGATTTGGATGAGGTGGTAAAGGCGCTGGAGCAGATGCCTGCGGAGCGTCTGGCGGGTCTTCTGGCCGTCTCTCTGGATGTGGCGGACGAGGCCCAGGCCGCTGTGGAGATGAGCGGTGACGAGTTTTCCGCCCGGGTGCTGGCCCTTTCCGTACCGGCAGAGAGCAAGGTGGCCATTTTGGACCTATATCACCGGCCGGAGCCGGTTTTGAACCAGGCTGCCTTCTATCTGTCCAAGACCATCCGTCTGCTGCGTCAGGAACGAAAGGCCATGGAGGAGATCTGCGCCGCCTTTACCACTACCTTGCAGCGGGAGGGGTTGGAACATTTCCTGACCCATACCTCCAGTCTGAATTGCCGGCCAGAGCTGCAATATTCAGTCCATCCCTTCCTCTTTGGCATGGATACCAACCTGTCGGTGACGCCTCTGGGGCAGGATGGACCGGTGCAGGTGTACTGCGGCATTCTGCGGGGCCCCTTGCAGGCCATGCTGGCCTCCAGCCGGGGGCCGGAATATGAGGTGTATCATACCATCAAGCTTTTGGGAGACCGGACTCGCTTTGATATTCTCTGTTTTCTTCGAGACCGGCGGGCCTATGGCCAGGAGCTTTCGGCCCGGTTCGGCCTGTCCCGCAATACCATCCACCATCACATGAGCAAGCTTCTGGCCGCCCGGCTGGTGACGTGTACCGTAGATGGAAACCGGGTTTACTATACCGTGGACCGGGGCTCCATCTCCACTCTCCTGGAACGGGAGCGAGAGCTTTTATTGCCGCCAAAGTAATGGAATCTATACGCTGCTTCCATAGACAGGCCGGAGGAGCAGAACGTGTCATCCTAAGCCGCAGACGAAGGCTCTGCCCGTGGCAGCCCCATCCCAGAGGCCGATTCTTCGTCTGCTGCTCAGCGGCATCTCGGGCGGGGATTGCAGTTAACATGAGCCAGGCAAGGTGGGTCTGTTGCAAAATGCGTTTTTTGTAACAGACCCCGTTCTAAAAGTAAAAGATAGCGGGAGAAAACACAAAAATTCGTGCCTTCTCCCGCTAAAATATTAGGGACAATTTTAGAAAACGCTATTTCGCAACGCGCCCTTTTCTTTTCCTATGCAGCCATCTTTTAAAATGTTTAACCGGAATTTTACAAAGAGGTGGTTGGCATGGTAAGAATTTGTTGTATAATCAAATCCGGGAAAAGCTGATGCGCCGCGAAAACGGGGAAAGGGAAACGCCATGATTTATTTGGTAGAAGATGACAGCAGCATCCGGGAGCTGGTGCTATATACATTAAATAATTCCGGCCTGGAGGCCAGGGGATTTGAGACTCCGCGAGCCTTTTGGCGCGCTCTGGAGCAGGAGGTTCCCCAGCTCATTATGCTGGACATCATGCTTCCGGAGGAGGACGGCCTGCAAATTCTCAGGAAAATCCGGGCGGGGGGCCCCTGGAAGGGGATTCCTGTGATGATGCTCACGGCCAAGGGAACGGAATATGATAAGGTGATTGGGCTGGATGCAGGAGCGGATGACTATGTGCCCAAGCCCTTTGGGATGATGGAGCTTCTGGCTCGAGTGCGGGCTTTGCTGCGCCGCTCCGGAGGGAAGCAGAGCCAGGCGGAGTATGCGGTGGGCCCTCTGTATGTGTGCCCGGCTCGCCATGTGGTCCGGGTGAATGGACAGGACGTGACGTTGACGCTGAAGGAATACGAGGTATTGAAGATGCTCCTGGAAAACCAGGACGTGGTTCTCACCCGGGACCAGCTGCTGAACCGGATCTGGGGCTACTCCTTCGATGGGGAGAGCCGGACGGTGGATGTACACATTCGGACCCTGCGGCAAAAGCTGATGGAGGCGGGGGAGCTGATTGAGACGGTTCGGGGCGTGGGCTATAAGATTGGAGTCCGGCCATGAGGCGGCCTTTGCGCCTGAGTCGGAAGGTATACCGCAGTTGTCTGCTGGCTGCGCTCAGTGCTGCGTTGATTTGTATTGGGATCTTCGCAGGATTTGCCTACAATCAGGTGTGCCTGGAAAATGCCCGCAATCTTCGGGAGGAGGCCGCCTACATAGCCCAGGCTGTGGAGCTGTCTGGGGTGGCATACCTGGAAAAGCTGTCTCCGGAGGATGGCAGCCGGGTGACCTGGATTGCTGCCGACGGTCAGGTGCTCTATGATACCTGGGTTCCGGCGGAGGCCATGGGCAACCACGGCGGGCGGGCAGAGGTCCGCCAGGCCTTGGAGGAGGGGAGCGGACAAAGCAGCCGGTATTCCGACACCCTGGCAGAGCGGACAAACAATTATGCTCTGCGGATTGCGGACGGTTCTGTGGTGCGATTTTCCGTCACCCAGGCGTCCAACCTGTCTTTGATGCAGTCGGCTGCTCTGCCCACTTTGGCGGCTTTGGCCCTGGTGGCTGGGTTAACCCTGCTGCTGGCTGCCAGAACGGCCCGGGATATGGTGGAGCCCATCAATCGCATTGACCTGCAGGCCCCTCTGGAGAGCCAGACCTATGAGGAGCTCCGCCCTCTGGTCCGGCGCATTGGAACTCAGAATCAACAGATTCGGGACCAGATGAAGCACCTGACCCAGGAGCACGAGGAACAGGACCGCTACCGCCGGGAGTTCACAGCCAATGTCTCCCATGAATTGAAGACGCCCCTCACCTCTATCTCCGGATTTGCCGAGATCATCCGGGACGGCCTGGTACGGCCCGAGGATGTGCCCCGGTTTGCAGGGAACATTCATAAGGAAGCCCTGCGGCTCATCACCCTGGTGGGGGATATCATTAAAATTACCCAAATGGATGACAAGCAGCTGCCTATCCAGCGGGAGCAGCTGGATCTCCGGGCTCTGTGTGCAGATGTGCTGGAGCACCTGCAGCCTGCGGCGGACAGTGCGGGGGTGAAGATTTTCCTGGAAGGGGAGTCCCAATGGGTGAGCGGTGCCCGGCAGATTGCAGATGAGATGATTTACAACCTCTGCGACAATGCCATCAAATACAACCGGCCCGGCGGCACCGTTTGTGTCCGTCTGGAACCCCGGGAGGAAGAGGCTGTGGCCCTCAGCGTGGAGGACACCGGTATCGGCATTCCCCAGGAGCATCAGGGACGGGTGTTTGAGCGGTTCTACCGGGTGGATAAAAACCGCTCCCGGGAAATTGGCGGCACCGGCCTGGGCCTGTCCATTGTGAAGCACGGAGCGCTATACCACGGAGCGGCCCTGTACTTGGACAGCACCCCCGGTGTGGGGACCAAGATCACCGTAGTTTTCCCCAGGCACAGGCCGGAGCAAACACAGTAGCAGCCGGTTTATGGGGATATACTGGTGATCGCCGCGAGCTTAAGGCCGGAAGGATGTTTCGATTTTTCCCTGGTGCGGCAGCGCCCCAGCCTCCCCCCGGGGGAAGCCAGGGGCGCTGCCGCGCCAGTACGGAAAAAGTCAATGCTCCCGCCCTGGGAATGCGGGTATTTTTCATTGCAAAAACCGGACTTTGGTGTTATAATAGTCAGGCTTTCAAGACGAAAATAAGGGAGACAGGCCATGAAACCGAAGGAAATATCCAAATCTGTACTGAAACGGCTTCCCGGCTACCTGACCTATCTGAAGTCGCTGCCGGAAGACGGACCTGCCAACATTTCCGCCACCGCACTGGCGGCTGCGCTGAGCATGGGGGAGGTTCAGGTCCGCAAGGACCTGGCCCTGGTTTCTGACGGCGGCCGGCCCAAGGTGGGATATTTGCGGGAGAATCTAATTGCCGACATTGAGCAGTTTTTGGGCTATGACAACACTACAGAGGCGGTGCTCATTGGAGCCGGCAAATTGGGACGGGCGCTGCTGGGCTACAGCGGTTTTGCAGAATACGGCCTGGAAATTGTGGCCGCCTTTGACACCAATGAGGCCATAGACGGCGAGATGGAATCCGGCAAGCCCATCTATGCCATTTCCAGACTTCCCCAGTTTTGCAAGGAACGGAAGGTGCTGATGGGCATCATCACCGTTCCCGCTGCCGCCGCCCAGGAGGTATGTGACCTCCTCATTGCCAACGGCATCAAAGCCGTCTGGACCTTTGCCCCGGCCCATCTGGATGTGCCGCCTCACATTCTGGTCCAGTATGAGAACATGGCCACCTCTTTGGCGGTCCTGTCGGTCCACTTGTCGGCTCAAATCAATGGGAAATGAACGCAGAAATCAATACCGCGCAGACCAGGCACCTGTCCTGGCTGCGCGGTATTTTTCTGGGAAACTGTGTTGCCTTAGGCCGCTGGGAGCTCGAACAGGGTTCCGTCCGTCTTGGAAACGGCCACTTGCTTGCTTCCTTCTGACAGAGAGACCTCAAACCGGTAGCATGCTTCTCCTTCTACGGTTTGCGTTCCCAGAAACGACAGGGCATCTGCTTCTGGAAAGTGGTCCCAAGCAGCGTCTAGGGCCTCATCGTAGGCGCTGCGTTCCCCGGTCATCACCAGCTTCAAGCCATACGTGGCTGTAATCTTTGGGTCCTCCCATTGTAGTTCGATTTCGTAAAAATATTCTCCCGGTTCAGCTGGAGCGCGAAGACCAAGCCCGGCGCCGTCCTCGGTCCAATACAAGCGTGAAGACTGAGAGTCATGAGGCAGCCGGGTGCCATCATCAAAGACCGTTCCTTCGGGCAGGTAGATTCGATAGATGGCAGAGGTAGGTGCTTGGACAGAGAGCGTGATGCCGTTTTGCCCCTGTTCTCCGTCCAGTACCAAGGTACGCTCCTCATCATAAGTCCCTTGCCAGGCGGGAGACGTTTGCATTTCGGTATGCGCCTCTCCCATGGAGTAGCCCAAAAGAAGCGCCGATGCTTGCGCATCGCTGAGATCGTCCATCGCAAGCACGTTTGGAATGGGGTCAGATGTGTCTTTCTGATCAGCACCGCAGCCTGAAGCAGAGAATAAACATAGCAAGCATAGTAAATATAGATATTTTTTCAAATCATAACCTCCAATCTGGCCAGATATTACCGGACTCAATATGATAGGGTTCCGGAATATGGGCAATCACCTAAAGGAATGACCGGACTTACTTGAACATTGGAACCACGTCCTTTTTTTGCCTGGAAGCTAAGCTGCAAGACATTTTTTATAATTG
>UQZA01000019.1 GCA_900545515.1 uncultured Eubacteriales bacterium
TCTTATTTTTCTCCTCGCGCTATTACTTCATTTTGCCGTATTTTGCAACGCGCCCTTGAAACCTGATATCATGTAGGTGACAGCCAACAAAATATCGATGCCCCCCACACGGGGGCACGACTTGAAACCACCATCAACCGCCGCCATGCAAGCAGCGTCCGCGATGCCCCCCACACGGGGGCACGACTTGAAACCAATACCCACAGGCAGAAAAAGCCTGCGAGCACAGATGCCCCCCACACGGGGGCACGACTTGAAACATCAGAGCCACACCATGGGATGCCAGCAGCTCCAGGATGCCCCCCACACGGGGGCACGACTTGAAACATCAATTTTGATCGCCCCATCGGCGCCCTTGTGCTCGATGCCCCCCACACGGGGGCACGACTTGAAACCCTACAGCCATCACGGCTTTTTGCTCCTGGGCACGATGCCCCCCACACGGGGGCACGACTTGAAACACATCCAAGCTCGGCTATTCGGAGGACTGGGACAGGATGCCCCCCACACGGGGGCACGACTTGAAACTTTTTCGGATACCACCAGGCGGATTACCTGGGTGATGCCCCCCACACGGGGGCACGACTTGAAACACCATCTCAGCCTCCGGTAAGCCCCCAGGATACTCTGATGCCCCCCCACACGGGGGCACGACTTGAAACATAGGCGCCACAGCATTTACAGCTGCTCTCAGTGGATGCCCCCCACACGGGGGCACGACTTGAAACGTCGTCCGCCTTTTGGATATATGCGTCAATGGCCGATGCCCCCCCACACGGGGGCACGACTTGAAACTCATCGCCACACCGGGAAGCAGACCCCGGCGAAGATGCCCCCCACACGGGGGCACGACTTGAAACAGCTGGTGCGCGGACCAATGCGGGTACCTGGAGGCTATGCCCCCACACCGGGAAACGTTTTAAAATATTTCGCGCCCCATCTGGCAAATACGCCCGGGGATGCCCCTACCGTCTCGCTGCTTTCTGTTTTACTGTCTTCGCTCTTTTCCTTAACGCTTTTCTACTCCAAACAGTTTCTGGCGTTAAAGCCCATGCTTTTGTTAATGCAGATCATTCTCTTGATTTTCTCCCTCTGATTCAGTGGCTCCTGCTAACGTACTGATAACCGCTGAGGTTGCTCCGGATTCAACGGAACCGGCAAAAGTAGTTTCAAGCATTTGAGCGAAAACTCCACGCCACTGATTCCCGTTTATTTTGTCGTTTTGGGTGACAAATGCTGCTAAATATGGTACAATGACCCCAAAGCAGCCAGTTTCCTCCTGATTTTTTGAGGTGGAAACACATGGCCGCCCAGCGCGGCCGCAGTGGCGGGAACAACTGCCTGCGGGCGGTAGAATGGAAAGGAGTACCCAATTTTATGAAGAAAACAATCCTGCGGGAATATGCCCGGCTCATCGTCCGTTCCGGTGTGAATGTGCAAAAAGGGCAGGACGTGCTTATCTACGCCGATCTGGACCAACCGGAATTTGTGCAGATGGTGGTGGAGGAAGCCTATAAGGCCAAAGCCCGGAAGGTCACAGTCAATTGGAACTATCAGCCCCTACAGAAGCTTCATGTTCGCTATCAAAGCGTCAAAACCCTGGGCACGGTGGAGGCCTGGGAGGAGGCCCGGCTGCAGCACTATGTGGATATTCTTCCTTGCCGGATTCATCTGATTTCCGAGGATCCCGATGGTCTCAAGGGCGTAAACCTGGAGAAGATGGCCAAGGGCCGTCAGGCTGTCTATCAGGTTGTCAAACCCTATGCCGATCAGCGGCAGAATAAGGAGCAGTGGTGCATTGCCGCTGTCCCTGGCGCCGCTTGGGCCAAAAAGGTGTTCCCGGATCTGACTCGGAGCCAGGCCATGGAAAAGCTTTGGGAGGCCATTCTTGCCACATCTCGGGTCAATGGCGACCCCGTGGCAGCCTGGGAGGAGCACAACCGGGATCTGAAGGCCCGGTGCGACTACCTGAACAGCCTGGATATTGAAAGCCTCCACTACACGGCGGACAATGGCACGGACTTTACCGTGGGCCTGATGCCCGAGGCTCAGTTCTGTGGCGGCGGGGAAGAGAGCATCCAGGGCGTCTTCTACAACCCCAACATACCCACGGAGGAGTGCTTTACCTCCCCGAAGCGGGGCCTGGCCGAGGGCATTGTCTATGCCACCAAACCCCTGAGCTACCAGGGCCAGCTGATCGAGGGCTTCTCCATCCGCTTTGCCGGGGGCAAGGCTGTGGAGGTTCACGCAGAGAAGAACGAAGAGCTGCTTAAGACCATGATCTCCATGGACGAGGGCGCGGCTTACCTGGGCGAGTGCGCCCTGGTGCCCCAGAGCTCCCCCATTGCCCAGTGCGGCTATCTCTTCTACAACACCCTGTTTGACGAAAATGCCGCCTGCCACCTGGCCTTGGGCATGGGCTACGCCGATACCATCCGGGACTTCCAGAACAAGACCCTGGAGGAGTGCCGCAGCTACGGCATCAATGACTCCATGATCCACGAGGACTTCATGATTGGCTGTGACTCCATGAACATTGACGCCCACACCCGGGACGGTCGGGTGGTTCCCATCTTCCGGAACGGTAACTGGGCTTTCTGAGACTGAGTACATGATCTGATACAATATGGGTCTGCCGCAAGGGAGTTCCAGACGCACCTTTGCAGGATGTGATGCCAAGCTTTGGCACTTCCAGCATCCTGCAAGGGTGGTCTACTCTCCTTTGCAGCAGACCCATGTTGTTTAAACCGGGAGGAGAATCTTCCGCGAGTATCTTGTAACCGCTCGAAACATAATATTTTTAAGGTTACCATGTACTGGGGCCGGGCCCATTTGGCTTCTTGGAACTCTGTTACCACATCGGTACAGTTGCGGGTACGGAAATCCAATACACATGGCCGAATTGGGAGGCGACATATCCTCCAATGTACCACTGAAGTGTAGCGGGAGCGTCTATAAATCAAGATGTCACTACTGCTTTAGCTCTGAAGTTTTATACATCTGTAGTTTATGACATTTTGGACTGCTGTCAATGGACTTGAAATAATTTTTTGTGACTTCTGTAGGAACGGTAATTTTTAAATTCAAATAAGGCCGGAAAGAGGCCGGGGAGATTCCGATTTTGCGCCGCTTGCAGAGCAGGTCTCCCTGTGTTATAATGGCAACATCATGTAAAGAAAAGGTGATGGACATGCAGGATACTGGTAGACAGTTTCACATTCATTGTGTTCCGGGGGACGTGGGCCGCTATTGTCTGCTGCCTGGGGATCCGGGGCGGTGTGAGGCCATTGCGCAGTGGTTTGACCAACCGGTTCACGTGGGCATGAACCGGGAGTATAATATCTACACCGGCACTCTCCTGGGGGAAAAGGTCTCTGTCTGCTCCACCGGCATTGGCGGGCCCTCTGCGTCCATTGCCATGGAGGAGCTGCACAACATCGGCGCGGACACCTTCATCCGGGTGGGGACCTGCGGGGGCATCGATCTGGCTGTGGAGCCAGGGGATGTGGTGGTGGCCACGGGCGCCATTCGCTTTGAGCACACCTCCCTGGAGTATGCTCCCATGGAGTTCCCCGCCGTGGCGGATTTTGACGTGACTGCCGCTTTGCGCCAGGCCAGCGCCCATTTGGGTTTTCGGACCCACACCGGCGTGGTCCAGTGTAAGGACGCTTTTTACGGACAGCACTGCCCTGAGAGAATGCCGGTGTCCTGGGAGCTTTTGCAGAAGTGGGAAGCTTGGAAGCGCCTGGGGGTGAAGGCCAGCGAGATGGAGTCTGCTGCTCTCTTTGTGGTGGCCGCTGCCCTGGGGGTCCGGTGCGGCAGCTGCTTCCACGTGATCTGGAATCAGGAGCGGGAAAAGGCCGGGCTGGACCAGCGCATGACGGAAGACACCTCCGGCGCCATCCGGGTGGGCGTGGAGGCGCTGAAGCTGCTCATTGCCCAGGATCGGGCAAATCGGTGACCGCAATGTGTTTTCTGCCGGCGGACAAAAGAACGCAGAGGGGGAAATTTCTGGCTTTCCCTGGAATTTTGTTCCAAAGTCCGGCAAAATTTTCACAATCGAAGCAGAAAAATAGTTGCCTTTCTCCGGTAGGGAATGTTATAATAGCCCCGTGCCGTCTTCTGTAGGCGGACCCCTGGGGAAGGATGTGAGGATTGTGCTGGGTGCTTCTGTTGTCGTGTTTGTCCCGGATGACACCCGAAAGACGGGACGGGAGGAGCCGTTGATGCTAGAGCGGGTGCAGGGTGTGCCCCTGCTTGCCTGGCTGGTGGCGGCGTTGGCCCAGAGTGGCGCCCGCCGTTTCTTCCTGGTGGCCCAGGCGGGCTGGATGTCCCGGGCGAAAGCATGCTTTCCTCAGGATTTGGATTTGACCCTTTGCGCCGATCAGGACCCGGCGGACCTCCTCCATGTGTTCCTGTCCACAGCGGATGGGCCGGAGGAGAAGATCACGGTGGTGACCGGTCCGGCGGTGTATCTTCCCAATTCTGGGGCCAGGCCCCGCAGCGTCGCCTCTAAAAAGACGGCTGCCTTTTTTGCAAGCAGCCGGGGCTTAATGGAGGCTCTGGACCGCGACTTTTCCTTCAGCCAGTTTCTCATGGAGCAGGGCGCCCCTTGCACGCAAGATGATGGCTTTTATGGGGTATCCGATTCCATGGAGCTGCTGGCCTGGCAGAAGGCCATGAATCAGAATCAGCTGCTCCGTTTGGCACAGCAGGGGGTCCGGATTTGGGACCTGGACAGCTGCTATGTGAGTCCTTGGACCACCATCGGCAGGGGCACAGAGCTGCTGCCGGGGGTGATGCTCACAGGCTGCAACAGCGTGGGCTCCGGCTGCACCATCGGGCCGGATACGTATCTGTCTGACTGCTCTGTGGCAGACGGCGCCCGGGTGATGAGCTCCCGGGGTGAGCATGCCGTCATCGGGCCGGACTGCGAGGTGGGCCCCTTTGCCAATCTCCGCCCAGGCACGCGCCTGGGTCCGGCTGTGAAGGCCGGGGCCTTTGTGGAGATGAAGGAAGCCCGGGTGGGCGCAAGGACCCAGGTGGCCCATCTAGCTTATCTGGGCGACGCGACCCTGGGCCAGGATTGCAACATTGGCTGCGGCGTCGCCACGGCCAACTTTGACCGGGTGGACAAACACGAGACGGTGCTGGAGGACAGCGCCTTTGTAGGCTGCCACACCAGTTTGGTGGCTCCTGTCCGGGTGGGGCAGGGCGCGTACATTGCTGCCGGGTCCGTCATCACCCAGGACGTGCCGCCCGGGGCCTTGGGCCTGGCCCGCAGCCGCCAGACCAATAAGAAAGAGTGGGCAAACCGCCACAAAAAGTAGGGTATTCCGGTTTTTCCGGATTCCAGATATGAAAAATTAAAGAGAGGTACCTTCCGATGATTGCACATGGTAAAGAAATCAAGGTATTCTGCGGCAACTCCAACCCCGCCTTTGCCAAGGGAGTTTGCGACGAGCTGGGTCTGCACCTGGGCCTCAGCGAGGTCAAGAAGTTTGCCGATGGCGAGGTCTCCGTATCCGTCAATGAGACGGTCCGTGGTTGCGACGTGTTTGTGGTACAGTCCACCTGCAACCCGGTCAACGATAACCTGATGGAACTGCTCATTATGATGGACGCCTTCCGCCGGGCCTCCGCTGGACGGATCACCGCCGTGATGCCCTACTTTGGCTATGCCCGTCAGGACCGGAAAGCGAAAGGCCGGGACCCCATCTCCGCCAAGCTGGTGGCCAACATGATTGTTGCCGCTGGGGCAGACCGGGTGCTGACTATGGACCTCCACGCGGCGCAGATCCAGGGTTTCTTTGACATTCCTGTGGACAACATGCTGGGTTCTCCTGTATTTGTGAAGTACTACATGGAAAAGTTCAATGAAAATCAGTATGATCATAACAATTTCGTGGTGGTCTCTCCGGATGCCGGCTCCGTGGGCCGCGCTCGGAACTTTGCTGCCAAGGTTCACATGGATTTGGCCATTGTGGATAAGCGCCGCCAGAAAGCCAACTTCTGCGAGGTAATGAACGTCATTGGCGATGTGAAGGGAAAGACCTGCATCCTCTTTGACGATTTGGTGGACACTGCCGGTTCCCTGTGCAACGCCGCTGCTGCGCTGGTGGAGGTAGGCGGCGCTGAGAAGGTCTATGCCTGTGCCTCTCATGGCGTTCTGTCCGGTCCGGCTCTGGAGCGGGTGGAAAACAGCTACATTGAGGAGCTCATGGTGCTCAACACCATTCCCATGCCCGCTGGTTACACCGGGGGGAAGATCAAGCAGCTGGATGTGGCCCCCCTGTTTGCCAAGGCCATCAACCGGGTCTACACGGAGACCTCCATCTCCAGCCTGTTCTGATGCTTTTTTCAAAGCCATCGGCCGACTGGCTGATTGTGGGCTTGGGCAACCCCGGCCGCCAGTACGAGAGAACCCGGCACAACGCCGGCTTTCGGGCGGTTGGAGCCTTGGCAAAGAGCTTGGGATGTCCAGTGGATCGGGGAAAGTTCCAGGGCCTTATGGGTCAATGCACCTATAGAGGGCAGCGGTTGGTGCTGCTGCTGCCCCAGACCTTCATGAACCTGTCCGGGAATGGGGTGGCCGATGCAGTCCGGTTTTACCGGCTGCCGCCGGAACGGGTCCTGGTTCTCTGCGACGACATTTCCTTGGAGCCCGGCCGTCTCCGGGTTCGGGGGAGCGGCTCAGCAGGGGGCCACAACGGCCTGAAGAGCATCATTGCCCGCCTGAGAAGCCAGGAGTTTCCTAGGGTGAAAATCGGAGTGGGAGCCAAGCCTCACCCGGACTATGACCTGGCGGACTGGGTCCTGTCCACCTTCTCCCAGCAGGAGGAGAAGACCATGGCTCCTGTCTGGGACTGGGCCGGGGAAGCTGCTTTGGCAGTCGTCACCTTGGGGGTGGAACAGGCTGCCAGCCAATTTAACGGCCTGGGGAAGTAAACCGGCCAGGGGATCAATCAAAAACCGACAAATTACGGAAAGAGGGGGATTCCCCTCTTTCCGCGTTACTGCGTGGGCGGAAACGCTTCCGGCCCAGCGGAAAGGGGGTCATAAACATGGATTTATTGCTACAGGCCTTGCAGCAGCTGCCAGAGTTCCGGCAGCTGCTGGATACGGTTCAGAGCGGTGGGGCAGCTGCGGCCACCGGCTTGGCTCAGATCAACCGTGCCCATGTCATTGCCGGACTGTATGACTTGGGAGACCGGCCGCTGGCAGTGATTTGCCAGGACGACCTGGCGGCCAAGAGGCTCCAGGGGGAGCTGAAGGCCTTTTTGGGCCAGGAACCCCCGGTGCTTCCGGGCAGGGACCTGAATCTGTATGATGCCGCTGTGGTCTCCCGGGTTTGGGAGCAGCGCCGGTTGCGGCAGCTATACGATTTGGGAAAAGGCCAAACCCGGCTCCAAATTTTCTCCTGGGAGTCCATGAGCCTCCGGACTATGCCCAAGAGCGCCCTGTTTGCCGCCGCCTTTCAGCTGCGTTTGGGGGTTCAGGTTTCGGTGGAGGAGCTGCTGGCCTGCTTGGTGGCCATGGGCTACAGCCGCGCCCCCATGGTGGAGGGGCCCGGCCAGTTTGCCCTCCGGGGGGGAATCCTGGACCTGTATTCCCCGGCGGAGGGACAGCCAGTCCGGGTGGAGTTCTTTGGAGACGAGTTGGATACCATGGGCTACTTCGACCCCAACACCCAACGTCGGACGGAGAATGTGGAGGAAATCACAGTGCTGCCCGTGGCGGAGAGCCAGCCGGGCCTCCATCCCGGGGGTATTCCAGGGCTGCAGCGGGACCTGCAGGCGCTACTGGCCCGGCAGAAACGGCGGAAGAATCAGAATGAGCGCCTGATCCGCACCCTGGAACAGGACTTGGAGAGACTGGAAAACGGCGTCAGCCTGCCGGCCCCGGACCGGTACATGGCCCTCATTGCGCCGGAAATGACCACGGCTCTGGATTATGTGTCCCAGGACGCCTTGGTGGTGGTCTGTGATCATTCGGGCTTGCACCGGGCGGCCAAGCGGCGGATGGAGGAGCTGGGACTCCAATTGGACAGCCTTCTAGAGACCGGCTCCGTGGCCGGGGAACTGTGCGACTTTGTATGCCAGTGGGAGGAGTTCTGCGCCCGGCTGGAGGGACGGCCCGTGGCTTACCTGGACGCCTTTGCCGGAGCGGCCTATCCCATGGACCGGCAGCCCGGGCACCTCCTGGCCTTCACGGCCAAGCAGCTGCCGGGCTACGGCGGCAATCTGGAGACGGCAGCTTCGGATTTGGCCCATTATCAGAAGATGGAGTTTTCCTCCCTGGTTCTTTGCGGCTCCCGCCGCCGGGCGGAGCTGCTGCAGACCATGCTCTCGGACCGGGGCCTGTCTAGTTTTCTGGCCTTCCCCCTCCGGGCCATGCCCCGGCCGGGGCAGATTCTCCTGGCGGAGGGCAACCTGCCCAGCGGCATGGAGTATCCCACCATGAGCCTGGCGATCCTCACCGAGGGCCAGCTCATGGCCCGGCAGACGCCCAAGGCCAAGCCTGCCAAGTCCGGCTCCACCAACCGCCAAAAGCTGGCCTCCTTTACGGACCTGTCCCCAGGAGACCTGGTGGTCCATGAGCAGTACGGCATTGGCCGGTTCGAGGCGATGGAGCAGATCCGGGTGGATGGTGTCATTAAGGACTATGTGAAAATCGCGTATCAGGGCTCGGACACCCTGTATGTCCCTGCTACCCAGCTGGATCTCATCAGCAAGTATATTGGCGGCGGCGAGGACGCCCCGGTAAAGCTGAATAAAATTGGATCTGACGCCTGGCAGAAAACCAAGACCCGGGCCCGCAAGGCGGCTAAGGATATGGCCGGGGAGCTCATCAAGCTCTATGCCGCCCGGAAGGGTCAGAGCGGCTACGCCTTTTCCGCCGACTCCCCCTGGCAGCAGGAATTTGAGGACCACTTTCCCTATCCGGAGACCGACGACCAGCTCCGGTGCATTGAGGAGATCAAAGGAGATATGGAATCCCCTGTTCCCATGGACCGGCTGCTGTGTGGCGACGTGGGCTTTGGCAAGACGGAGGTGGCCCTGCGAGCAGTGATGAAAGCGGTGCTGGACAGCAAGCAGGTGGCCATCCTGGTGCCAACCACCGTCCTGGCCCAGCAGCATTACCAGACGGTGGTGAGCCGGTTCCGGGGTTTCCCTGTAAATGTGGACGTGCTCAGCCGGTTCCGCACGGCCGCCCAGCAGAAAAAGACGCTCCAGGACCTGCGGGCCGGGACCCTGGACGTGATCATCGGGACCCACAAGCTCTTGCAGAAGAGCGTCCAGTTCAAGGACCTGGGGCTTTTGGTGGTGGACGAGGAGCAGCGCTTTGGCGTGTCCCACAAGGAGCGGCTGAAGGAGATTTCCAAGGGAGTGGATGTACTGACTCTGTCGGCCACCCCCATTCCCAGGACCCTCAACATGGCCTTGTCCGGGATTCGGGACATGTCCACCATTGAGGCGCCCCCTGCCGACCGGTATCCGGTCCAGACCTTTGTGCTGGAGCACAGCCAGGGGATTCTGGATGACGCCATTCGCCGGGAAATTCAGCGGGGGGGCCAGGTGTACTACCTCCACAACCGGGTGGAAACCATTGATCAGTGCGCCTCGGCCATGAAACGGCGGATGCCGGAGCTCACCATTGCCGTGGCCCACGGGAAAATGGGGGAGGAGGCCCTCAGCGATGTGATGCAGTCCATGGCCGACGGGGAGATTCAGGTGTTGGTGTGTACCACCATCATTGAGACGGGTCTGGACATTCCCAATGTGAACACCCTGATCATTGAAAATGCGGACCGCTTGGGCCTGAGTCAGCTCCACCAGCTCCGGGGCCGGGTGGGCCGGTCCAGCCGCCACGCCTTTGCCTATTTCACCTACAAGCCGGACAGGGCGCTCACCGAGGTGGCGGAGAAGCGGCTCACGGCCATCCGGGACTTTGCCGAGTTTGGCTCCGGCTTCAAGATCGCTATGCGGGACCTGGAGATCCGGGGCGCAGGCAACCTTCTGGGGGCGGAGCAATCCGGCCATATGATGTCGGTGGGCTATGATATGTACCTGAAGCTCCTGGATGAGGCAGTCCGGGAGGAGCAGGGGATGAAGCCTGCCGAACCGGAGTGTACAGCGGATCTCAGCATCACCGCCAACATCGACAAGAGCTATGTGGAGCGGGGCGAGGAGCGGATGGACCTGTACCGGCGTATGGCAGCCATCCGAACCCAGGCCGATGCCGATGATCTCCTGGACGAGATTGTGGACCGGTATGGAGAGCCGCCCAAGGGCGTGCTCAACTTGGTGGATGTGGCCCTCCTTCGGGCCCAGGCTCAGAAGGCAGGCATCTGTGACATCCGCCAAAAGGCGGGGGATGTGAGCGTGACCCTCACCCACCTGGATTTCCAACAGGTGAGCCGGGTCTGCGCCAGCCCCCAGTACAAAAACCGGCTGTTTTTTGCAGCCGATGCCAAAAAACCCACTCTGCGTCTCCATCTGACCTCCGGCTCCGACAGTCTCCGCCAGGTCCGGAGCTTTGTAGAGCAATTTGCAGCTGCTGCGGGTCCTACGTAGAAATCTTACAAAGCTCACGAGTGGGGCAAATCTATGCGCAGGGGCCCCAACATCAGGGAGCACATCTTCCGTTGCTTCACTGGCGCGGCAGCGCCCTGGCTTCCTCCGGGGGGAAGCTGGCAGCCGAAGGCTGACGGATGAGGAGCTACAGCATGGCAGGGAGTATCCAGTCAAAACGTAGCTTGTCTCCGCTTTGGTGAAACTGCCTGCGCTCAGACATGCCAATTTCGGGGGGACAAGGAATTTTTTAACTTTTCACTTACAATTTCCAGAAAAATGTGGTAAAATAAACTTATATAGTGCCCATATGGAGAATCTGAAGATTGTGAGGTGCCGGTGATGTATCAGGTGGGAGATTTGATCGTCTATGGGGGAACTGGAGTGTGCCGTGTGATGGAGGTTGGCCCGCAAACCGGCGGGCGGCTGTATTATACTCTGGAGCCGGTGTACGGCAGTTGCCGGATTTTTACTCCGGTTGAGAACTCCAAGGTGTTGATGCGTCCCATTGTGACCCGCCAGGAGGCAGAGCGCCTCATTGACGAAATTCCGGCCATTCAGCCGGAAGCGTACTATAATAAGGTGTTGCGTGAGCTCACAGAGCACTATGACACCATTTTGAAGACTTACAACTGCGGAGAGCTTCTGAAGCTCACCATGTCCATTTACGCCAAAAAGCAGGAGGCCGAAACCCAAAAGCGACGCCTGGGTGCGGTGGACGAGAGTTTCCTCCACCGGGCGGAGGACCTGCTCTTCAGCGAGCTGGCCGCTGCTTTGGAGTTGGACCGGGAGCAGGTGCAGCCCTACATTGCCGCCCGGGTGGAAGCCGCTCGGCGTAGCCTTCCCCAATAGCCGTGTTCAAATTGGCGGCGCGGATGGGGGATGTCCCGGCGAATTCGCAGCCTCTATGGGCTGGCGCGAATTCGCCGGGGATTTTTTGGGTGTTGCCATTGTAGAAGCCGCTACAGGATGTTGTAGTAATAGGGCTTCTCCGACTCCGCCATAGCCCGGATTTGCTTGACCAGAGAGAGACAGGTCCGGGCGAATTCCGATTCTTCCCCCAGCTGCAGCCAAGCCTGGAGATCGGAAAAGCCTTCGTCAACGTCCTCCAGCCGCTCGTGGTCCACCAGAGAGGCGGAAATACCCCGGTTTTTCTCCCAAATCCGGTGGGCGGCCGCCACCTGCCCGGCGGCTTCGTCGAGGGTTTCACTGCTCCAGGCAGCTTCCAGGAGGCTGCATACCTGCTCTGCCGTCCGGTCCAGGCTCCAGGCGGCCCCCAGGCACAGGGCCAGAAGGAGAACCAGGACGGCAATTCCCAAGATTAAATGCTTCAATTTCCTGCCTCCTTCTTAATAAAGTACACATTTCCCTTGCCGTCTACGGTCAGCAGGTAAGTGTCGCGGAGGGGACACCCCCGGCTGCGCAGCTGATGACCCAACCAGGCCCTGTCCCGCCCGGATACGGCCAGGTTGCTCTCCAAGAGCTTTCCATCGGAGACAATGGTCACCGGCATGCTCTGCTCCGGCACGCGGAGTCCGGCGTCCTTGGCGGAAGCAGGCTTATATTGGGGATAGGGAAAGACGGAAATCTGACCATTGGTTTCCAGAATGGCGTACTGTACCTGCCCCAAATCCAGGACCTCCCGCTCCCGCAGATGCTCGGTCAGCTCGTCCAGAGTGATGCGGGCCCGGCGCAGGTTGGTTTGATCAATGGTTCCCTCTCGGATGAGGATCACCGGCTTGCCACATAGCAGGCGGCGGAAGGAGATGAACCGCATGGAGGCCACCGCCAGAATCAGCTGGACGCCCAGCACCGTGAGAATGGGCACCAGGCCTGACAGCAGGGGAATGCCGCTGTCCTGCATGGGGATGGCGGCCAGATTGGCAATGAGCATGGTCACCACAAATTCTGCCGGCTCCATTTCTCCAATTTGCCGTTTTCCCATGAGCCGTACCACCAGGATGAGGACCAGGTACAGGCAAATGGTTCTCAGATAGGATAAAAGCATAAATTCTACACCTCGGTTTCTATTTTGCCCTCTGGTGTAGAATTTATGACGTTCCGTGAAAAAGCCGTGGTCCTTTACTGCATAGTTCCCGTCTGCTCTCCGAGGCCACCCCCACAACTGGTCACTTGAACGCTGTTCAGTGCTCGTCGTAACTGTACGCATATGCCTGGGGAAGCCAGGGCGCTACTGCGCCGGGGCAGAGTTGTGGCTCTGCAGTGGAAGAGATTGCCCCTGCAGCAGGAGGGGCAGGCCCAGGATTCAGGCCTCCGGCGGGGCGGTGTGGGAACGGTTTTCCTGGGGAGGCTGGGCAGCTTGTTTCTTCCGCCTGTGGCGGCGAATGAGGAAGCTGCACAGGAGAGCCAGGAGGGCCAGGGGAATCCAGTAGGGTAGCCCCGCAGTGAGGAACACCAGAAGGCCCAGCAGGCCATCCCCTAAGGTCTGAAGGTTCTCCCGGAACCCGGTGGTGATTTTCCCCCAGGTGGAGAGTTCCTGAACGGGGGTCAGCTTTTGAACCTCCTCTACTGTGAGGTATACAGTGCTGTAGGAGACCAGGCTGTCGTAGAGCTTTAGCTGAGACGCGGCGCTTTCCAGCTGGTAGCGCACGTCGGTGAGCCGGCTCTCAATGGCCAGCAGGTCTTCTGTGGTCTCTGCCTGTTCCATCAGCTCCAGGAGCCGGTCCTGCTCGGTCTCCAGGGCTTTTTTCCGGCTCTCCGTGTCTGCGTAGCTAAGGGTGACGTCTTCTGCAGACTCCCGGGAGCTGGTGACATTGGAGATTTCTGAAACCTGGGAGACGAAGTTGGCAAGCTGATCAGCCGGAATCCGGATGGTCAGGTCCGCCCGGCAGCTGCCGGAGTTCCGGTAGGCGCTTCCATAGTAGGCCTCCTGGTTTTCTACGTAGCCACCCAGCTGGGAGATTCGGCTGGTTACGCCCGCCATGAGACCGTCGAAGTCCTCCGTCTCCGCTGTGAGCCATACGTTTTTGATCAGTTTGCGGTTGACATCCGCCTGGGGGATGGTTGTGCTGCCGTTTGCAGAGTTGGATTCCAGGGATAGATTTCCGCCAGTGGCGGCAGGGGCGGCGGCATAGGTTTCGCCGGGCGCCTCCATGTCGGTAGCGGCTGCGTTCCAGGCAAACTCTTCCGTGACCTGGTCGGTGCTTTTGCTGCTGCACCCTGCCAGAAGTGCCAGAATCAAAAGCAGAGCCAGCATGCCAATGGGGGTTCGTTTCATGTTTCGTTCCTCCTGTCATTGGGTTCCTTCATAAAAAAAGACGGAATTGGGAGGCGCTGGTTGCGCGGTAAAATACTTTCTTTTCAGGCTTCGGAAAATTCCGGATGTCCGTAGCTGCGCGCCCTCCTTTCTGGAGAAAGAGGCCGGTTACAAGGGCGGCGCTTGGCTTTGCCCGGGGATGGATTTGAATAAACTTTGAATTTTTTGGAAAAAATGGGGAAATTTCTTGAAGTAAGCAGGGCACCGGGAAATTTCCCTCTTTCGTTTTGAGGCGGGGTATGGTATAATGTTACGACTGAATTTGTGTTTTCCTGAAATGGGAATGGAATAGACGGTCAGGGGCCCCCGGGCGCTGGCCGGATGGGATAAGGAGGCTGTTTCATGGAAAAGAAGAAATTCTTTTGGCAGAAGAAAAAGGAGTACTACCAGTTCCCTCTGGGCCTGCGGATTCTGGGCGGAGTTTGGAGTGTAGTCTGGACTGCGGTCAAGGTGGCTCTGGGTGCTGGCCTCGTTGCCCTGGCGGTGGTGTGCATCACCGGCGGAATTTTTGCCTGTCTCATGGGCAATTACCTCCAGGAGGATGTGATTCCAAACGCTGGGTTCAATGTGGAGGATTTTGCCCTGGACCGGAGCTCCTTTATTTATTTTGTAGACGCCCAGAACAACATCCAGAAGATGCAGCAGATTTATGCCGACATCGACCGGGTCTGGGTATCCTATGAGGACATTCCGAAGGATCTGATCCACGCTGCCGTGGCCATTGAGGACAAGCGGTTTTTCCAGCATCAGGGTGTGGACTGGTTCACCACCACCAAGGCCTGCGTCAATATGTTCCTGGGCGGCGGCTCCACCTTTGGCGGCTCCACCATCACGCAGCAGCTCATTAAGAACCTCACCACAGAGGACGATGTCACCGTCCGGCGGAAGGTGCTGGAGATTTTCCGGGCCCTTCAGTTTGAGGACCGGTACACCAAGGAGGAGGTTCTGGAGTGGTATCTCAACACCATCTATCTGGGAGAGGGCTGTGCCGGTGTCCAGAGTGCTGCGCGGACCTACTTCGGCAAGGATGTGTCCAAGCTCACCACGGCGGAGTGCGCCAGCCTCATCAGCATCACCAACAATCCCTCCCTCTATGACCCCTACATCAGCATGGAGCGGAACCGGAAGCGCCAGCTTATTGTTCTGTCCGAAATGCACAAGCAGGGGTACCTGACGGAAGAGGAATATCAGGCGGCGGTGGACCAGGACATGGTCTTTACCAGCGTGTCCCTCAGCGATGAGCTCTTTACCTGCACCAACTGCGAGTTCCAGGGTAACCGGGATTCCTTTGAGTATGTCCGGGAGGACAATGTGTATCAGTGCCCGATCTGCGGCACGGTGGTGGACATCCCCGAGGACGAGAGCAGCAATGTGTATTCCTATTTTACGGATACGATCATTCGGGATGTGTGCGCAGATTTGGAGCGGAAGACCGGCTACACGGAGACAGTCTGTATGAACATGATCAAAACCGGCGGCTACCACATTTACGCCACCATTGACATGGACGTGCAGAAGCTGGTGGACGATGTGTACCAGAACCTGGACCGGATTCCCACTACAGATAGCCAGCAGCAGCTCCAGTCCGCCATTGTGGTCATTGACAATGCCACAGGCGACATTGTGGCAATGGCCGGCGGCGTGGGGGAGAAGGAGATCTCCCTGAGCTGGAACCGGGCCACCCAGTCCACCCTCCAGCCCGGCTCTGCCATCAAGCCCATTTCCGTTTACGGCCCTGCCATGGAAGCCGGGGTGATTGACCCGTCAACAGTCCTTTTTGACGGCCCTCTGTACGACAGCTACCCCCAGAACTATGACCGCCGCTACACCGGCGATGTGTCCATTCTCACCGGTGTCAGCGCCTCCATGAATACCATCGCCTGTCGGGTGGTGGAGAAAATCGGCACAGATTACAGCTTCGATTACGCAAAAAATAAGTTTGGCTTGTCCGACCTCATCTCCAGCAAAACCATCAACGGTTCGGAGAAGACGGACATTGCCCTGGCCCCCATGGCCATGGGCGCTCTCACCTATGGCGTCACCGTCCGGGATCTGACCACGGCCTACGCTACCTACACCAATCATGGCGTCTGGCGGGAGAGCCGGACCTATACGGTGGTTTACGATTCCGACGGCAATGTAGTCCTGGACAACACCCAGAAAACCCGGCAGATCCTCAGTGAGAAGACGGTGGACTATATGAACTATATGCTCTGGTACGCCGTGAACTATGGCACCGCCTCCCCGGCCCGGCTGTCCAACATGTCCGTGGCGGGAAAAACCGGTACCACCTCCGACGACAACGACCGTTGGTTTGCTGGTTACACCCCCTACTACACCGCCGTGGTCTGGTGCGGCTATGATCAGCCCGAGACCATTTATCTCACCGGGAATTATGAGAACCCGTCGGCCCGGCTGTGGCATGCGGTGATGGAGCCCCTCCATGAGGGGCTGGAGGACCGGGACCTGTTCAATTGGGGGAACATGGTTGGGGTCACCATCTGCACGGAGTCCGGGAAGCTGGCCACAGAGGCCTGCAAGGCGGACCCCCGGGGCAGCTGCGCCCAGACGGTGTATGTCTATCCCGAGGACCGTCCCAGCCAGTCCTGCGACCTCCATGTGATGACCCGGTACTGCGAGGGCGGCCATGCGGCGGCCAATGAGTACTGCTCCCAGGTCAAGGGCAACACCGTCACCGAAAAGGGCCTGGTGAAAATGTCAGACAGCCTGAAGAGCCTGTACGCTTCGGCTGGGCTGGACTACTCCAAGTTTATGTATACCGAGGGCGCGGACAAGGCGGGCTGTACCGTCCACACCAAGCAGACAGTGGCGGAGCAGACCAAGCCTACGGAACCGCCCAAACCCACAGACCCCAATGAGCCCACAAAGCCGCCGGAAACCAACGGCGGAGAATAGGAGGTGCGGCCAATGGCGTGGATATCCAGAGGATGGAAGGAATATGAGGTGTTGGACGCCACACAGGGCCTCCGCTTGGAGTCCTGGGCCGGGAAGCTCCTGGTTCGGCCGGACCCCCAGGTGATCTGGGCTACGGAGCGGAAGGATCCACGGTGGAACCGGTTTGACGCCAAGTACCACCGGTCTTCCACCGGCGGCGGCCGGTGGGAGATCCGGAGCCTGCCGGAGAGCTGGCTTCTACATTACAAGGATGATCTGACCTTTCACGTGAAGCCGATGAATTTCAAGCATACCGGCGTTTTCCCGGAGCAGGCAGCCAACTGGGACTACATCCGGGAGAAGGTGGAGGGGGCCGGCCGGCCTGTTCGGGTGCTGAACCTCTTTGCCTATTCCGGAGGGGCTACCTTGGCGGCTGCCGCCGGGGGGGCTGAGGTGTGGCATGTGGACGCGGCCAAGGGTATGGTGGCCATGGCCAAGGAGAATGCCGCCGCCTCCGGCCTGGCAGACCGGCCCATCCACTGGATTGTGGATGACTGCGGCAAATTCATTCAGCGGGAAATCCGCCGGGGGCGGAAGTACGACGGCGTCATCATGGATCCGCCCTCCTATGGCAGGGGGCCCTCCGGCGAGATTTGGAAGATGGAGAAGGATTTTTACCCCTTCCTCTTGACTGTGCGGGAGATCCTATCGGAGAATCCCCTCTTTGTGATCATCAATTCCTACACCACAGGGCTGGCTCCCTCTGCAGTGGGGTACATGGCCGACGCCGTCTTCGGCGCCAGATTCGGCGGCTGCACCCAGTGCGGAGAGCTGGGCTTGCCGGTTGCCGCTTCTGGTCTCACGCTGCCCTGCGGTGCGGCGGGCCGTTGGGAGCCTGGCAGGTAAAGGCTTCTGAAATTTTAAAAATCAGTCCGGCCCATTCCGGCCGGCAGGAGGGACTATGGCAGAGGCAATCCAGGCTGAACACCTGGCTTATGCATACCCGGGGGCGGAAGGCGGCCCCGGGATTTCTGTGTTTCGGGATTTGAACCTGAAGATTGAGGAGGGGACCTTTGTGGCGGTGTTGGGCCGGAATGGGTGCGGAAAATCCACCCTGGCCAAACACTGCAATGCCATTGCGCTCCCTGAGGGGGGGACCGTTACGGTCTTCGGAATGGATACCCAGGACGAGGGCAACCTGATTCCCATTCGCCGCACCGTTGGCATGGTGTTCCAGAATCCGGACAACCAGATTGTGGCCAATGTGGTGGAGGAGGATGTGGCATTTGCCCCGGAAAATCTGGGGGTGCCCTCTCAGGAGATCCGGCGGCGTGTGGACGAGGCCCTGCGCCAGGTGGGCCTGTACGAGTACCGGGAGCATGCTCCCCATCTCCTCTCCGGTGGGCAAAAGCAGCGGGTGGCCATTGCAGGAGTCATTGCCATGCGGCCCAAGTGCATTGTCCTGGACGAACCTACGGCGATGCTGGACCCCCGGGGACGGGAAGAGGTTATGGAGATTGTCTCCGACTTGAACCGGCGCTTGGGCATCACTGTCATTCTCATCACCCACCACATGGATGAGGCCGCCCGGGCGCAGCGGGTGGTGGTCCTGGACCGGGGGGAAATTGCGGCAGACGGTCCCCCGAAAAAGGTCTTCAGCCAGGTGGAGCTGCTGCACCGCCTGGGCCTGTCTGCCCCGGAGACTGTGGAGCTGTGCTGGCAGCTGAGAAAGGCGGGGCAGGAGCTGCCGCTGGATACCCTGACGATAGAAGAATGCGCGCAGGCACTGCGCCGCTGGGCGTCGGCCTGACCCGCTGGAGGAATGAAAATTGGCACCAATTCTTGAGGTTCGGGACCTTTCCCACATATACAGCGTTGGAACGCCCTTTCAGCGCGCCGCCATTGAGCATGTGAGCTTTTCCGTGGAGCGGGGAGAGTTCATCGGCATCATCGGACACACCGGCTCCGGAAAATCCACCTTGATTCAGCATCTCAATGGCCTGTTGAAGCCCACGTCCGGGCAGATTCTCTTCGACGGGCGGGATATCTGGAGCGACAAGGCCTTTACCCGAAGCATTCGGTTTCATGTCGGCCTGGTATTTCAGTACCCGGAGTATCAGCTTTTTGAAGAGACTGTGTACAAAGACATTGCCTTTGGCCCCAAGAACATGGGTCTGCCTCCGGAGGAGATCCAGCGGCGGGTCCGGGAGGCGGCGGCCTTTGTGGGGGTGCCCGAGGAGCATTTGGAGAAGTCCCCCTTTGACCTTTCCGGCGGCCAGAAGCGCCGGGTGGCCATTGCCGGCGTCATTGCCATGGAACCTGATGTGTTGATTCTGGACGAGCCCACGGCAGGCCTGGACCCCCAGGGCAGAGACAGCATTTTGGAAAACATCCGGGCCTATCAGAAGGCGAAAAACGCTACGGTGATGATGGTGAGCCATGCCATGGAGGAGGTGGCCCGGGTGACGGACCGGCTCCTGGTGATGGATCACGGTGGCCTGCGCATGGACAATTCTCCCCGAGAGGTGTTCCGCCATGCCTGGGAGCTCCAGCAGATCGGCTTGGCCATCCCCCAGGTGACCCGGGTATTTCTGCGCCTTCGGGAGCTGGGGGTACCAGTGGACTCCAGCGTGTACACCGTGGAGCAGGCCGCCCGGGAGCTGCTCCGCCTGAAGGGAGGGAAGGGCTCATGCTGAAGGATATTACCCTGGGCCAGTTCTTCCCGGGAAAGACGGTGATCCACAGGCTGGACCCCCGCACGAAGCTTCTCATGACGGTTCTATACCTGGTGGCCCTGTTTGTGGCGAACAGTTGGGTGAGCTACGGACTGGTTCTGGCGTTTCTGATTACAGCCGTATCTCTGTCTCGCATCCGGCCGAAGACTCTGTTGCGGGGAATGAAACCCATTGTGATCATTGTGGTTCTGACGGCGGTTCTCAACCTCTTCTACACCGGTGGGGATCATGTGCTGGCCCGGTTTTGGGGCATTACCATTACCTGGGAGGGAGTCCGGACGGCGATTTTTATGGCTTCCCGAATCATCATGCTCATTACAGGCACCTTCCTGCTGACCTATACCACCTCTCCCATTGCCCTGACTGATGGGTTGGAGTCTCTGTTAGGGCCTCTGAAGAAGCTGCGGTTGCCGGTCCATGAGCTGTCCATGATGATGTGCATTGCCCTGCGGTTCATTCCCACCCTCATTGAAGAGACGGATAAAATCATGTCTGCCCAGAAGGCCCGTGGCGCGGATTTTGAAACCGGGAGCTTGCTCCAACGGGCCAAGGCCCTGGTGCCCATTTTGGTGCCTCTGTTCATCAGCGCCTTCCGCCGGGCAGACGAGCTGGCCACGGCCATGGAGTGCCGCTGCTACCAGGGTGGAGAGGGCCGTACCAAGCTGAAGGTTCTGCACTACGCCCGGCGAGATTACCTCACCCTCTTTTTGGGCGCGGCTCTGGTGGCCGGGGTAATCACCCTGAAAAGCTTCGGCCTGTGAAGGAGCGGACCCACATACCATGTCACGAGCTGAAGACTGGAAGATTGCTCCAACATGGCACTGGCGCGGCAGCCCCCGGCCTTCCCCCGGGGGGAAAGCCGGGTCGGATGAGGAACGGCGAAACCTGGCTCGTTGATATGCAGTTTCGTGAAAAGGGAAACGGTACTACGCGCTTGCCGGGAAAGCAAAGAACGCTCCCGCCTCAGTGTAAAAATGGAAGACGTTTACCCGTGGGTTCGCGCCATGGTACCTGGGTCCGCCCCTGTGATCTTTTCCGGAAGCGGAATCATCTGTTGAAACAGGAAAGGCTGCTGCCTGGCCTATGGGCCGGAATTTACGAGTGGAGGGTGACCATGAGAAACATCGTTTTATGTTTGACATACCTGGGAACCGCCTACCATGGCTGGCAGGTGCAGAAGAATCTGGTCACTGTGGCCGGGACCCTGGAGGCAGCGGCGGAAGCGGTGGTGGGGCACCGGGTTCATATGACCGGCTGCGGCCGCACGGATGCGGGGGTTCACGCCCGGGTGTATGTGGCCAATTTCCGCACCGATTCCACCATCCCTTGCGACCGCCTGCCCTATGCCCTCAATACGCACCTGCCGCCGGATGTGGTGGTGAGCCAGGCCCGGGAGGTGCATGAGGGCTTCAACGCCATTGGTTCTTGCGTCCGCAAATCCTATACCTACCTCATTTACAATGACCGGATTCGAAACCCCTTTTATGTGGACCGAGTGTGGTTCTATTCCCGCCATTTAGATGAAGCGGTGATGCAGGCGGCGGCGGATCAGTTTGTGGGAACTCATGATTTTGCGGCGGTCCGGTCTGTGGGCACTGATGTGCGCTCTACGGTGCGGACGGTGTATCAGTACCAGGTGCAGCGCCAGGGGAAGCTGCTGGCCCTCACGGTTTCCGCCAATGGCTTTTTGTACAACATGGCGCGGGCCATGGCGGGGACCGTGGTGTATGCAGCCGAAGGGAAATTCCCGCCGGATGCCATCGGCGGCATCCTGGCCGGTGGGAACCGGACGGCGGCGGGACCCACAGTCCCGGCAGGGGGCCTGTATCTCACGCACCTGTGGTATGACGATGGTGTGGAGCGATTTCAGCTTCAGGCAGATCCTTTGGATCCGCTGCCTTGAGTCAGTTAGGAGGACACGCAATGGAGGCAAACATGATCCCCTTTCGCCACCCGGGGCAGGAGCGGCGGCGTCTGTCAATTTTTGTGGCAGTGCTGGCGACCTTGGCGCTGGTATTGGCCTTTTTTGTGGTGGATGGCGGTCGGAATTGGGACCGGGTGCACCGGTTTTTCTCCTATGGGACGGAACAGGTCCAGATTTCTATGGACACTGCGCCTGGAGCACTGGGAGAACTGGACGGCCGACTGGTGACAGCCGGAGCAGAGGGTGTCACCCTTTATGACAAAGATGGAAAGGTGAGCTTCCTTGCGGCAGCGTCCCTGACGAGCCCGGTGGTGCAGGGGGACGGCGGTTATATTTTGGCCTATGACGCAGGGGGAACCACCATAGTGCTCCTGGACGGGAAAGGGGAGGTCCGGTGGGAAGGGAGCCTTCCTGGCCCGGTATACGATGCGGACCTGACGGAGGATGGATACCTTTGCTATGTATCCGCTGGCAGCGCAGTGAAATCTGAGCTCCAGCTCCTGGACCGGGAACAGCGGTCGGTTTTTGCCGTCCATGGCGCAACCCGGTATTTCACCGGCTGCGCTGCCGCTCCCGGCGGAGGCGCTGTGTGCGCTGTATCCTTAGAGGAACGGGACGGCGCGGTCTCTTCCGTGGCGGTGGTGTACCGCACAGACCGGGAGGACCCGGTGGCAGAGGTGGATTTGGGCAATCAAGTGATTTTTGACCTGCAGTTCTGGGGAAAAAGCTGGATTTGCGCCTTAGGGGAAGAGGAGCTCCTGGTGTTTAACACCAAGGGAGAGATTTTGGGGCGGTATGATGCCGGGGGTGTTACGGATTTTGACCTGGGTGGCGACGGCTTTGCGGCTCTGGTCCTGCCGGGAAGCGGCGGGCAGACCTTGGTGACGGTGAATGCTAAGGGGGAGGAGCTGGGACGTCTGGCCCTGACCGGCGGTGTGACGGATGTCAGCGTCCGGGGGAAATATGTGGCCTTCCTGGCCGGTCAGACCTGCACCATCGCCGGCAAGAAGCTAGAACCTTGGTTTTCCACCCAGGAGGTAGGGTCTGCCACGCAGGTCCAGGCCTGTACCAACGGCGCTGCCTATCTGGTATCCGGCCGCAGCGCCCTCCGGGTGCTGCCGTAAGAAACGGGCGCGGAGCGACCGCTGTAAAACATACCCGGGCAAATTCGCATCTTTCTCCAGATGGGAGCGAATTTGTCCGGGTCTTCTAAAATCAAGATGGAAAGCGGAGTAGATGAGGAGGAAGCCTGGATGAAGCAGACGGCTATTGTGAACATATATCATTTTGTCCGCATGTCCCATGTGGAGCCCAGCCGGTTCATTGCCGATGATTTCGAAACCATTCGCAACGAGATCATCCTGACGAAGCAGCATGGTTTTCCGGGGACCTATGCCCTCAAATATGACGCCCTCATGGACAGCCGGTATCAGGCGCTCTTTCAGACATATCTGGATGAGCAGGATGAGATTTCTGCCTGGTGGGAAATCACAGAGCCCCTGTGCCGCCGGGCCGGGGTTCCTTTCCGGGGGAAGGTCTCGGCAGAGTACGACGACCGGGTGGACAGCGCCTACTGTGTGGGTTACCGGCCGGAGGAGCGGAAACGGCTGGTGGATGCCTACATGGCGGACTTTTTCGGGATATATGGCCGGTATCCCCAGACCATCGGCTCCTGGGTGCTGGATTCTGTGACTCTGGGCTACGCGGCAGAGCGGTATGGCATTCTGGGGGGCGCCATTTGCCGGGACCAGATGGGAACCGATGGCTTCACCCTCTGGGGTGGCTTCCCCAATGGAATCTATTATCCCTGCCGGAAAAATGAATTCGTTCCAGCCCAGACCCTGGAGGAACAGATTCCTGCGCCTATGTTCCGGCTTCTGGGACCGGATCCCATCTATAACTTTGAGCAGAATGTGCGGGAGGGCCTGCAGGGTGTGTATACCTTGGAGCCATCCTGGCTCACGGGCCGGGACCCAAAATGGATTTCCTGGTTTTTTCACTGCCTGTGTGAGGAGGAGAGCCTGGGGGTCCCCTATGCCCAGGTGGGCCAGGAGAACAATTTCCTTTGGGAAAACATACGGCCTGGCCTTGGCCCACAGCTGGGGGCTCTGCGGGAGCTGGCAAACCGGGGGGCTGTCCGGGTAGAAACCATGGCGGACTCTGCCACCTGGTTCCGGAGCCGGTATGTCCGAACCCCGCCCATGAGCTTCCAGGCATCCCAAGACTGGGACACAGACCGGGGCTTGTCGGCCCAGTGGTATGCCAGCTGCTGGTATCGGGTGGGCTTCCTGGGGGAGGCAGGACGCCTGCGGATTCGGGACCTGTTTTTATACCGGGAAGCCTACCCTTCCCGGTACTTTGACCGGCCTATGGAGGGGAGAGGGAGTACCTTTGACGCTCTGCCCGTGCTTTTCCCTCAGGCCTGGGGACAGCCCAGGCCCTTCCTCCGCCTTCGCACGCCGGAGGGCAGGGAGCCGGAGGGTATGGTGCGGTATACCGCCCGGGATGACCTGACTGCCCGGGCGGAGCTGTGGTCCGGGGCGGCGTGTCTGGCGGCCTTCACCATGGAGCCTCATGCTATTACTCTGGAGGGGGCCTGCACCTTGGTATTTGACCGCTTGCCGGTTCTGTGCGGGGTGGAGGGACGGGAGGTGGTCCTGGAGCACAGTGGATGTTTCCGGTACGGATTCCAAGTCGCCCGGGGCATACTCCGTCAAACTGGCCCCCAAAGCCTGGAAATTGAGCCGGAGGAGGGGGCAGCCCTTTTGATTTTCGGCAACCCGGTCAGGCGTGAGGAGATTTTCCGGTCCCATGAGGGCGCCACGGATGGGGTAGGTGAGCTTGCCGGACCGGTAGGGAAGACCTTCCTTCCGCCGCCTATGGAGCCAGAGGCGGAGCCTACGACGTCGGTGTTCCCCTGGGGGATCCCTGCCCAGGTGAGGCTCACAGCCCGGGAGGAGGGCCAAATTCGGTACACGTTGGATGGAAGCGACCCCGGCCCGGAGTCGCCCCGGTATGGGGAGCCGCTGGTTTTGCGGGAGGATACGGCGATCTCTGCCCGCCTCTTCCTGCCCGATGGCCGGGTCAGCCCGAGGGTTGAATTTCCCTACCGGTTTGGACTCACGGATCTGGAGGTGGAGAGTCCCACAGTCCTGGACCCTCGACCCGTATTTCACGGGAACGGTGTGAGGGACCTGCTGTCTGCCCAGCGGGGCAGCCTGGACTATCTGGACGGCCGCTGGCGGGGAACTCTGGAGGATCTGGACTTGCGGATCCGGCTGCCGGAGCGCCGGGAGATCCGCTCCATTTCCCTGGGCTTTTTGTCCCACCACCGCTCCGGCATTGTGTATCCACAGTGGGTGGAGCTGGCGGTGGGGCCGGATTTGGAGCATCTGCGGCCCTATGGCCGCATTACCCTGCCCTGTGCGCCCTGCTCCCGGGAGATTGCCAAGAGAGACGTCACCTTCCAGGTGTATGGGCTCCTGGGAGCCTTCCGCATCTATGCCCATCGCTACGAAACCATGCCCCAGTGGTGCTGCTACCGGGGCTCGGAGCATGTGTTTCTCATGGCGGATAACCTGATTGTCACGCCTCTGGATTGACTGAAGGGGTGCTTCCCCCGCCATATTTTCCCAACCGAACAAGCCCGCTGCAACAAAAAGCAGCGGGCTTGCGTTTGGGTTACAGACGGTTATGCAAAGGGATTCTCCGCCTCCGTGTCCATGTTTTGCACGAAAGTCAAAGCCTCCTCCAGAGTGTCGAACCGGCCCTTTTCGTATACATAGTCATCGGGGGCAAATTCCTTGCGGTGTTCATCTATGCGTAGGGTTTTCCATAGTCCGTCCTCCAGCACCATGGTTTTTGTGAGGGTATCTTGGTTGAAGGCGGTTACAACGGAGTACTGACCGCCCTCCTGGTAGATGGTGGTTAGCCAGCCTACAAAAGAAAATCTAATTCTCCGCTCCGTTTCGGAAGTCTTTGTGATATAGAACAGGCGACCTGCTGTAGTGCCGGAGTCTACGTCGATTTGGGTTAAATCTGCATGTTCCTTTGCGCTATCTTGGATGCCCTCATAGCTTTTGGCGAGATTGCTGGTGTAATACTGCTGGAGGTCCAAACGCACACTGCTTTTCGCGGCAGCTACAGCATTGGCTGTGCTTTGGCCACTCTCCAGCTGCTGGGAAAGGACTTCTGCTGGAGCAACGCTGATTTTCAGCCGTTCGGCTTCTGCGGCAACGGCGGTGTCCAGAAGCTGCATATCTGCTTCTGTGAAAAATAAACTGCATGCGACCAATGCTGGAAGTGCTGCTATGCAAAGCAAAAGCAGAGATAGCCGTAGCTTTAACCCTTTTCTATTCATGTCCAGGCCTCCTTAAGGATTGCATGTGCGATCAACACTAGACCTTCAGACCGGCAGATGATCATGAAAACGGATTCTCGGCCTCCATATTCATATGTTGCACGAACTCCAGGGCTTCCTCCAGAGTGTCGAACCGGCCTTTTTCGTACACATAGTCATCAGGGGCGAATTCCTTGCGGTATTCATCGGTGCGCAGAGTTTTCCACAGCCCATCCTCCAGCACCATGGTTTTTGTGAGGGTATCTTGGTTGAAGGCGGTTACAACGGAGTACTGACCTTCTTCCTGGTAAATGGTGGTTAGCCAGCCTACAAAAGAGAATTGGATTTTCTTTTCCGTTTCAGAAATATCTTCTGTGTAGATTAACCGGCTTGCTGTAGTACCTGAGTCAACATCAATCCGGGATAAGTCTATATGCTCTTTTGCACTTTCTTGGATTTCCTGGTAATTTCTGGCCAGATCATCGGTATAATATTGTTGTAAATCTAAATTCGTGCCGTTTTGCGAGGCAACCAGGGAATCAACTGCACTTTGTCGGCCATTCAATTGCTGGGCAAAGACATCTGCAGGTGCTACACCGATTTTCAGGCGTTCAGTTTCTGCAGCAACGGCTGCGGTCAGAAGCTGGGCGTCTAAATCATCCATCTCCGTGGCGGAAAAGCTAAATGCGGTCAATGCTGCGAACGCCACCGTGCAAATTAGTAGCAGCGGGAGCCAAATTTTAAGCCGTTTTTGATTCATGTTGCGACCTCCTTATAAGCCAAATGCATAAATTGCTGTAGAATTTCTGTTTTGATTGAAGTAATCCAAATGCCAGGTTACCTGTTTCCTGTTTGTTGTGTGCTGGTCAATCAAATCGCTGTAATAACGGGGGCCATCCAGGGGGTATCCGGTCCCTACGCAGATGGCAGTATGATCAATGATGCCGTCATCATTCCAGTCATAGAAAATGATTTCTGTTCCATCTCCGGATAGGTTCCCGCTGTTGTTAATATATGCATAACTTCTGCCCCGGCCATCGTTGGTCCACTTGGAAACCAAACGTGTAGCTTTAAGGTCATTTTTCAGATAATTCTTAAGGGTATCGGCAGTTGCCCACGCCTCCGAGTAGCCGATACCTGCGAAATACCCGTTTTTGTAAAACCAGGTGTCATTTTGCTGTAAGCCGCCAGCATAGAGGCATTGGGAGACGAAGTTGGCGCAGTCTCCCGAGAATTGACGATAACTGGAGTTGTGGCTCAAGGCATAGGTGTCGGCGTATCGCTTGGCAGCATCTCCATCATAGGTGTATGCTGAGGCCGCCGGAGAAACTGCAGCAAACAAAGCGACCGCCAATAAAACTGAAAATGTCCGGAACAATATGTTCTTGCGCATAAGTTTCAACCTCCAAAAAAATAAAATGAATTCGTAATCTACGCTCTGTTATGTACGTTGCTCACCCTCTTTGTCAACCGGTACATTTCTGCAGCCTGCACTTATAGGATACACCAAAACTAGAAAATGTCAAGTGGGTAAACTCTATATTCAGATAAATATTTTTGAAAAGCGGAAAAAAGTGCCTGCAGGGTGACTGTAGAAGGCATGAGTGAAACTGAAAATTCTGAATCTTCCCCATGGAGTCAAAGAGAACGGCTCCTCTGAGAGAACCGTTCTCTTTGACAAAGGAATTTGATTACCGGAAGGAGGCCAGCTCCACCACCTGGCCATTGTTGAGGCGAGATTCCTCAGCGGCCAGGGCCATGAAGTGGCTCTCCATGGAGGCCTCCAGGGTGGTGATGCTGGGTGGGCACTGGCCCTGGAGATAGTCCAGGAAATCCCCGATGAGGACGCTGTCGCCCCCGGCATGACCGGACATCCGCTCTTTGCTGAGGTTGAAGTCATAGACTGTGGGCTTGCCGCCAAAGGGCGTGACGGTGACGGTATTTTTGGCCATGTCGGCGATCATGTCGCCCATGGTGCCCATGAAGTTGGTGTAGCGGCCGCCCCCGGCGGTGAAGGCGGACATGGTGAAGTTCACGGTGAGGCCGCCCTCCATCTCCAGGTTCACCACCTGGTGGTCCACCACGTCATTGTCGCAGAAATAGACGCAGCGGCCATAGGGTCCCTCCTGGATGGCCTGGCGGATGGATGCTTCCGTGGGATGCAGGGTGAGTACATCACAGGGCCAGCCGGTTTTGCCCTGGGCGACGCCGGTTTTCTCGCTGGTGATGTAAATCTTCTCTGCGTCATAGGGGCAGCGGTCCTTGGCCTGGCAGCCGTCCAGGCAGCGCTTGGCGGCCCCGGCCGGGGCGTTTTCCGGTCGGAAATGACCCAGGGAGCCGAAGGAGGACAGTCGGACACAGCTCTTTCCTGTGAGCCAGACCATAAGATCCATGTCGTGGCAGCATTTTTGCAGGAACATGGGGGAGGTCTCCTCCTTGCTGCGCCAGTTCCCCCGGACAAAGCTGTGGGCCTGATGCCAATAGCCTACATTTTCAATGGCCTGGATGCTCATCAGCTCCCCCAGGACCCCGGAGTCCAGCACCTCTTTGATCTTCCGGTAGAAGGGAGCGTAGCGCAGAACATGACAGACTACCACCTTCCGGCCGGTTTCTCTGGCTACCGCCAGAATCTCTTTGCACTGGGCCAGGTCTGGGGAGATGGGCTTTTCCATGAGAATGTCATAGCCCTTGCGGAGGGCGGGAATGGCCTGGGGCACATGCTGCCGGTCCTGGGTGCAGAGCACCAGGGCGTCAGCCAGGCGGAGCTCTGCCAAGAGCGCCTCGGCGCTGTCAAAACAGCGCTCCGCCGGAATCTCAAACTGTCGGGCCACCTCCCGGACCTTGGCGGCATCCGGGTCGGCAATGGCCACAACCTTGGCCCGCTCCGGCATCTGAGCCAGGGCCTGTGCATAGGCGTCTTTCCCCCGGCTACCCAGACCGGCGATGGCAATGGTGATTCTGGACATTTTTGAACCTCCTGTATGCATGTTGATTTTTCAACTCAAATTCGTCTCTGCTGGAACTCTGACCGCCTGCTTCCCCAAAAAGTTCCAAAGCAGATTGATAGATTTTGGCAGAAGAATCGTACCAATATGTGCGCGTCTGATCATCTGTTCCCATGTCCCACAAGCTGATGGCGCCGTCCCAGTATAGCTCGGCACGGGTGGTGGTCGTTTCAGACAAGGGAAGAAGGAAGAGGAAGGGGACAAGCGGAACATCAGACTCCCTCTTCCTTCGTTATTTCAGTGAAAGCGGAAAGAAAAACAGGAATAGTCATCAAGAAAGGGAATGAGGAGCGGTAGGATCTTATAGTTAAATTACCATATTTGCTTGCGGTTGTCAACGCATTTGATGGCATATATCAAACGCAACGACTTGACTTATGGTACCACTGCTCATGCTTCGGCTGCGTTTTTGTGGGACCAGCAAAAAATCGCCAGGCGGCTGGGCCGCCTGGCGAAGGGAATGCGGGTAAGCCCAGTGGGCATTACATATCGAAGGGCTCCATGGAGAGGACGGGATGGCCCACTTCGGAGAGGTAGTTCAGCAGCTGCTCGGGGTCCTCGGTGCAGATGGTCTCATCGGCAATCATGTCGGTGAAGTTCTCTACATCGTACAGCTCCTTGGCAGCGGCGTCCAGCCGCTCCCGGACCTGGTCCTTCAGCTCCTTGGGCATCCAGACGATACGGCCCAGGCCGCCCTCGGCCTTCAGGAACTTCTTGGAGGAGATGAACTGCTTGCCATGGCCCATAAAGCCAGGGGTCTGCACACCGCCGCCGGTCATGGAAGCCATTTCGGAGAAGGTCATGCCCAGAGGGGTCATACCGGCGTGCTCACGGCAGGTGATGACCACGCCCATGGTGACAGGCTCCACGCCGCAGATACACTCGAAGCAGCCGCAGGAGGTCATGGGGTCCTGGAACAGAGAGTACAGGGTGACATGCTCCAGAGCGCCGTGAGAGTACTTAAAGACGGCTTCGTCCACGTCCTCGTAACGGCCCAGGTTCTCGTCGATGCAGCGGTCCTTGGGGACGATCTGGCAGGGGCCCTGGGGGTCCAGCTCATTGGTGGCCTTGGCATCCAGCCAGCTGACGGCGCCGCACAGGCCCAGACGCTCCGGGGTGACGATGCACACGTGGCTGGGGGAGAAGGCCTGGCACATGATGCAGGTGTAGTACACGGGTACGGACTCGTCGGTCATGGATTTCAGACGGTCGTCACGCTTGGCGAACACTTCGTTGGCATGGTGCCGCAGCTCATGGTTCTTCTCAGCATCCACCACAATCTTCACCTGGCACTTATCCACGACGGCCTCAAATTCGCTCTTGATCTTGGCGTAGAGCACTTCGCCGATGTGCTTAAACCGGAAGCCGGCCTCAAAGTCGGCCTTGGAAATCCGGATACGGATCATATCGCGCTGGCCAGTGTGCATGACGCCTTCCACGCAGTTCAGGTAGGAGTGGAACTTCCGCTCCATGACGGACTCGAAGTCGGTCTGCATGTTCTTGCCGGCGACTTCCACGGTGTAAGACAGGGAGATCTTGGAGCCCACGGGGATCTCGTCCAGCTCGGGGCCTTCCACGGTGATCTTGTGATCCTCAATCTCGGCGGCTTCCTTGGTGGAAACCAGCTCGAAGCAATCCACCCGGGAGCCGTCCACTTCCACCTGCATGTCGCCCTTGCGGATGATCTCACCCTCGAAGGCAGAGGCGAAGGAGACGGGAATGTCAATCTTGGTGATCTTGATCTTGATGTCCCGGGCCTCCAGGGAGGTGGCGTTGAACTTGCTCACGTCTTCCTGGACAATGAGGCTCTTGGGAACCCGGAAGATGTTCTCCGTCTCGTTGGTGATGACGGGGAAGCCCAGGGCAATGGCGCCGGCGCCGCAAGCCACGATCACATCGTCCAGAGGCTTGAAGGCGTTGACAAAGGCAGGCACACGCTCCATGGTGTACTTCATCAGGTTGCCGGCGTCGCCGGGGGTGATGTTGCCGAAGATCAGAGCAGCGCGGAGAGCCACGGAGACCACATGGATCACAGAGGTCACGTCACGCCCGAGAGGCACCACACGGACGTTGTCGCCGGTCTTATAGCCCTTTTCCTGAAGCTGGTCGATGACGCCGCCCACCAGGGTCACCAGGATGCCCTGGCTCTGGTAGCTCTTCACCAGTTCCACAGCCTCGTCAGCGGAGGGAGCGGAGCCCAGGATGACCGCCACGCCGGGAATGTCGCCGGTAACCAGGGGCACACCCAGGTTCCGGACGAAGGCGTCGGCCACATGGCCGTAGCAGGGAGCCTCGTAGGGCGTAGCGCCGTTCAAATACTTCAGAACCTCAATGAACTCAGCGCACAGGGCAGTGGCCACGCCGGACATAAAGGCGTCGTTCAGCCGGGGGGCCCGGGTCATGAGGGTCTTCACCACGCCCAGAGCGGCCTTCAGCTCGCCCAGGGTGCCCACCTTCACGCCGGTGACGGCATAGTAGCAGGGCAGGGAATAGGCGGTGTCGGGGAAGGACACAGCCTGGCTTTCGCCATATTGGGCAATGGCGCTGTCGATGGCGGCTTCAGTGAGGCCGTATACAGCGTCGTTGCCGCCGAACACTCTTTCAAATAAAGTCACGGTTTTTCCTCCTATTGTTCAATCACGATCAATAATGGCTTTTATTTTCCTGATTTCCTCGATTGCCGCAGGGCAAAAATCGTAGGGAGATTTCCCCAGCCGGTCGGCGTCCATGATTTCCGGGTTGTAGTGAATGCACCCCAGGAAATCGGCTTCCGGGACGGCGCTGCGGACGAAATCCTCGTCCCGCTGATCCCGCACCTTATTGGCCACCACCCGAACCTGCCGGACCCCCAGGTCTGCCGCCAGCCGCTTCACATTGGCATAGGTTTGGATGCTGCGGGCGCCGGGCTCTACCACCACAATGAACTGGTCCATATTGGCGGCAGTGCCCCGGCCCAGATGTTCCAGGCCGGCCTCCATGTCCAGAATGACCACGTCATCCTTCCGGTAGGTGAGGCTGCTTAGGATGGCCTTGAGCATTACATGCTCCGGACAGACGCAGCCGCTGCCGCCCACATCCACAGTGCCCATCACCAGGAGCTTCACACCGCCCACGTCCTTGGCGTATTTCTCCGGAATATCCGCCACATAGGGGTTCAGCTTAAAGAATTTATTGGCTTCGTTGGCGCCGGTGCGTTCCTCTACCAGGGTCCTCATTTTGGAGATGGGGACAATGGCATCCACCTCCTCCTGGCTGAGCCCCAGGGCCAGGCCCAGGTTGGCATCCGGGTCTACATCGGCGGCCAGGACGGGACGTCCCTCCGCTGCATAGAGCCGGGCCAAGGTGGAAGAGAGGGTGGTTTTACCCACGCCGCCCTTGCCGGTAATCGCTACTTTCATGGAAAAAACCTCGTTTTACAGGATGTTACCCCGGCGCAAAGGTGGAAGGCTGACGGGTTTGGCCCCGGCCTTCCCCGGGGATCAAAAATCAGATGCCCAGAGCGGCCCGCTTGGCCTCGATGCGCTCGATCATCCGATCGCCCAGCTTCTCGATGTCGGTCTCCACGGTGTAGTTGGCCTCCACCCAGTCCTTGACGCCGTGCTCACCAGTGAGCAGGTCGCAGACCTCGGAGGAACCCTTCACATAGGGGTCGACGCCCAGGAAGGTATCCAGGCCGGTAGCCACCACGTAGTTGCCGATGGAGACGGCCTTCTCACTCATCCACTCGGGGGCGCAGCCCACCACAGGGAGCTTGGAGATGGGAATGCCGGAATCCTTGGAGAGCTCAGCAGCCAGGATCAGCATACGGGAGATGTCCACGCAGGAGCCCATGTGCAGAACGGGAGGAATGTTTGCCAGCTCGCAGACCCGCTTCAGGCCCGCGCCGCAATAATCCTTGGCAGTTTCCGGGTCCATGAGGCCAGCCTTGGCGGCAGCCTGGGCGGAGCAGCCGGAGACGATGAGAATGATGTCGTTTTCCAGGAGCTTCTTCATGAGCTCGATGTGGGCGAAGTCCGGACGGACCTTGGGATTGTTGCAGCCTACCATGGCCACAGCGCCCCGCAGCACACCGGAGGTGACGCACTCCAGCAGGGGCTTGGTGGTGCCGAATTCGTCCACTTGGGAGTTGGCAACGCCGTCCAGGACCTTCACAATGGCCTCCACGGAGTAACCCACCCGGGCCTTGGAAACCTGGTTGGGGATGTTCACCAGGTCCTGGTTCCGGTTCTTGAAGTTTTCCACTGCCATTTTCACAATGGCCTTGGCGTTGTCGCCAGCCGTCTCGGCATTGAAGCGGATAAACTCAGAATCCGGCATCCGGGCAATGGGAGAGGTGGTGACGAACTTGGTATGGAAGCATTTGCTCAGGGGGCCCAGAGCGGGGAAGATGCACTGCACATCCACCACAATGGCCTCGCAGGCGCCGGTGAGAACCACGTTCTCCTGGGTCAGGAAGTTGCCGGCCATGGGGATACCGTGGCGCATGGCGACCTCGTTGGCGGTGCAGCAGACGCCGGCAATGTTGATGCCCTTGGCGCCTACGCTCTTGGCCAGGGCGATCATCTCCGGGTCATTGGCATAATGTACAATCATTTCGGACAGGGAGGGGTCGTGGCCATGGACTACAATGTTGACCATGTCTTTCTCCATGACGCCGATGTTGGCGGTGGTGTCCACAGGCTTCGGGGTACCAAACATGACGTCGGAGAACTCCGTGCCCATCATGGAGCCGCCCCAGCCGTCGGACAGGCCGCAGCGCAGAGCCTGACGGATGAGAGCCTCGGGGAGGGAGGAGCAGCCCATATGAGTCATGTGCAGAGCCGTGGCGACTTCCCGGTCGATGGCCCGGGGCTCGATCTCGGCCTTGGCCCACAGCTCCTGCGTGTGCTCGGGAGCCCGCTTCAGGAAGCGCTGGGTGCCGAAGGGTTTGCCGTATTCCAGCAGGCCGATCTCAGCCACTTCGTGGGCCAGAGCGTAAATATCCTTGCCCTCGGTTTCAAGGCCCCACTCCTTGGCGATGCGGATGAGCTTCTCCGGGTCTTTGACCTGGTAGTTGCCGCCCTCTTTGGTCTGGTGCAGGGTGTGCATGATCTCACGGCCGTGGTCGGAGTGGGTGGCGGAGCCGCCGGCGGTGAAGCGCAGGAAGTTCCGGCCCACGATACCGTGGACGTCGCAGCCGCAGATGCCCCGGGGGCTCTTCGGCGTGATGCGGCAGGGGCCCATGGAGCAGATCCGGCAGCAGGTACCGGCTTCGCCAAAGCCGCAATGGGGGGTCTGATTCTTGACCCGCTGCTGCCAGGAGTCGGCGCCTACCTTCTTGCCGTTTTCCAGCAGAGAGGCAGTGGCCGCTTCCATTTCTTCAACAGTGATTAAGCGATCCCAATCCTTCAAAGTGTTTTCCTCCTAATGTTGTTGTCTGAAGTGCGGGGACGGCCGGCAAATGGGGAAGAACCGGCCGGCCCGGGAAATCATAGAGACATACGATTTCACAATACCCACGTTCATTTTAGCCTTTATGGCGGGAAAAGTCAATGTATGTTTTTCCCTTTCCGTATTTTTTGACGGAGTTTCTGGAAAATGGTAGGAAGCCACCCAAAATCAGCAGACATGTGTCCGCCTCCAAAAGCTTCCACTTCTGTACTGGTGTGGGGCGCCCTTCCAGTTGCGAAGCGGGCCCCCATATGTTATACTATGCCGGAAATGAGAGAGGAGGGACGCCCATGCATAGGCAGACGCGGGATTTGACGGAAGGAAGGCCCCTTCCCCTGTTGGTGTCGTTTTCGCTTCCCCTGATGGTGGGCAATGTGTTCCAGCAAATGTATACCGTGGTGGATACTGCGGTAGTGGGCAAAGCGTTGGGGGTTGGTGCGCTGGCGGCTCTGGGTGCGTCCGACTGGCTGAACTGGATGATGCTGGGCGTGATTCAGGGCCTAACCCAGGGATTTGGCATTATGATGGCACAGGACTTCGGATCCCGGCAGATGGACCGCCTTCGCCGCACAATCGGCGCCTCGGCGGTGCTTTCTGCCATCGGCGCACTGGTTCTTTTGGCCGTGGGGCAGGTGGCGATTGCACCCATCCTGAGGCTTCTGCAGACGCCGGACGCCATTCAGGGGGATACGGTGCTGTATCTCCGGATTATGTTTGGGGGCGTTCCCGTTGTGATGGCCTATAACCTGTTTGCAGGTATGATTCGCTCTCTGGGGGACAGTAAAACACCGTTGTATGCTATGATGGTTGCCAGCTGCG
Organism: uncultured Eubacteriales bacterium; assembly: GCA_900545515.1. Classification (GTDB taxonomy): domain Bacteria; phylum Bacillota; class Clostridia; order Oscillospirales; family Oscillospiraceae; genus Faecousia. The sequence continues at coordinate 34,999 of UQZA01000019.1, forward strand.
TCAACATTGGGTTGGACTTGCTGTTTGTGCTGGTGTTCCATTGGGGAATCGCAGGGGCGGCGGCAGCAACTCTCATCGCCCAAGTGTTTGCTGCAGGGTTCTGCCTGTGGCATTTGGGAAAGCTTCCCGTTCTCAAGATGAAGCGGGAGGATTTTCGTCTCGACTGGTCCCAGGCGGGGCAGCTTTTACAGCTAGGCTTCCCCATGGCATTCCAAAATGCCATTATCTCGGTGGGCGGCATGATTGTTCAGTCGGTGGTCAATGGATTTGGTATGATTTTCATTGCCGGCTTCACCGCCACCAACAAGCTCTATGGCATTCTGGAGATTGCGGCAACCTCCTATGGCTATGCCATGATTCCCTATGTGGGTCAGAATCTAGGGGCCAGGAAGATGGAGCGAATTCGCGCCGGACAGCGTGCTGCCATTGCTTTGGCCATGGTGACCGCCGGCGTCATTGCCGCTGTTATGATTGGCTGTGGAAAGTGGATTGTTGGCTGCTTTATTTCCGGCACGCCCCAGGAGGTGGAGGCTGCCACCCAGGTAGCATACCGGTATCTGGTCATCATGAGCGTGTGCCTGCCGGTTTTGTATGTGCTCCACGTGACCCGCTCCTGCGTCCAAGGCATGGGAAACACCATGCTTCCCATGCTCTCCGGCGTTTCCGAATTTGTCATGCGCACCGGCACGGCGCTGCTGTTGCCGGCGGTGATGGGGCAAGCAGGCATTTTCTATGCTGAGGTTCTGGCTTGGCTCGGCGCTGACCTGATTCTGGTCCCCAGTTACTTTGTGGTCTCAAGACAGTGCATGAAAAATCTCTCATAAATCTTCCTGACATCACCAGCGAGGGGGCTGTCAAAAGTCCTACTTCCTATGGGTGGGGATGACGGATGCTGGGGTTTGCTTCGCACTTGTTATTTCGCCGGAAAAATGTTATACTAATCCAAGATTTTGCTGAAATAAAGGAGCTATGATATGATTCCGTTTAAACGTCTGGAACTTGCCCGGCGGCAGGAGGTTTTCGATTGGTTCCACCAGGCCGGGCGGCTGGGCTGTGAGTATTCCTTTGTTAATTTATACCTGTGGGGGCGTCAACATGCCGCTTTTGTGGAGGGCTATCTGGTGGTGTTTTCCCATTTTTATGGACACAGTATGTACCTCTTCCCCTCGGGCCATGGGCCTTTGAAGCCGGTGCTGGAGGCCCTGCGGGAAGATGCCAGGGAGCGGGAGATTCCCTTCCGCCTCACCAGCATGTCCGTGGCGGACTGCCGGGCGGTGGAGGAGCTTTACCCGGGGCAGTTCAAATTTTATCCGGACCGGGACGGCTTTGACTATCTGTATGAGATCGACCACCTGGCTGATCTGAAGGGAAAAAAGTATCAGCAAAAGCGGAACCACATCAACCGTTTCCTGGAAAGCTGCCCTGATTGGCGGGCAGAGCCCATCACCCCAGCCTGGATTCCCACCTGCCGGGACCTCCTGGACCGGTGGTACCGGATCCACCTGGAGGCCGACCCCCATATGCAGTATCATCTGGAGCAGCTGGCCCTGGACCGGGCGTTCCAGAACTACGAGGCCCTGGGCCTGGATGGGCTGTTGCTCCTGGATGGGGACAAGCCCATTGCCATGACCATAGGGAGCCTCATCAGCCCCACGGTCTACGACGTGAATTTTGAGAAGGCTTTGGGTGAGGTTCCCGGGGACTACGCCATGATCAACCGGACCTTTGCCCGGTATATCCGGGAGAAGTATCCCCAGGTGCAGTATCTGGACCGGGAGGACGATTTGGGCCTGCCGGGTCTGCGGAAGGCTAAGGAGTCCTACCACCCGGACCGGATGGTGGAGCAGTACTCCTGCGTGTTGAAAGAGGATATCGATGCAGTGTGAATATCGCTCCGCCAGGGAAGGGGATGTTCCTGCCCTGCGGGAGCTGTGGAAAGAGGCCTTTGGGGACGGAGACCGGTTCCTGGATCAATTTTTTGAGGGGCCCTTTGCTCCAGAGCGGAGCCGGGTGGCTGTGGTGGAGGGGGCCGTTAGCGGAGCCCTGTACTGGTTTCCCGCCTCCTGCAAGGGTCAGAGCCTGGCCTATCTCTACGGCGTGGCAACGGCGGCCAGGCTTCGGGGCAGGGGATTGTGCGGCGGCCTGATGGCGGACACCCAGGCGTATCTGTCCGCTCAAGGAATAGACGGCATGCTCCTGGTGCCAGGCAGCGCCTCCCTGTTCCGGTTTTACGCCCGTCTGGGCTACGCCCCCTGTTGCCCCCAGGGCCGCATGAAGGTGCAGGCTGCCGGACCGGCCCTTCCCCTGAAGCCGGTGAGCCCCAGACGGTACGGGGAACTCCGGCGGACGCTGTTGCCTCCTGGCGGCGTCTGCCAGGAGGGGATCAACCTGGAATTCCAGGCCGGCCTATCCCAGCTCTATGGGGGAAAGGACCTGCTTCTGGCTGCGACCCGTCAGGAGGATGGTACTCTCCTGGCCAGCGAGCTTCTCTCCCGGGACCCCATTGCCGCGGCTCCCCGCATTTTGAAAACCTTAAAGGCCAGGGAGGGCATCTTCCGGGTACCGTACCCAAAGGGCCGTCCCTTCGCCATGTTTCTTCCCCTGTCCACTTGGCAGGGCCCTCCCCCGGCCTATTTTGGATTGGCTTTTGATTGAATCTCCGGCTATGGCCACATCCTTTGGATGTACCACCGGGACTGTGCTGACATGGCGGTGAGCCGTAAGCACAGTCCCGGTTTTTATCGTGCACCCGGCGGGCCCACGTTCGGACGGGTGAAAGTCCCAAATCCACCAGATAGCGGGAAGGTATGGTCAAAGGCAACCCTGGCGCCGGGAATCTGAAGGAAGTTGGCGGTAACGCTCTGGCCTGATGGGACAGATGATATAGTGATACTGGCAAAAAGTCCGAGGAACGGCATGGGCGGTGGTGTGAGAGACCGACCCCCCAATCAGTGGGAAGCCTCCTATTGGATTATCATTTATTATTTACAAAGCCAGTGCCGGTTACCGGATCAAATTCCTACAAGCTGCTGCCAGTGCGCTGAGTGTGTGGCAGGACACCATGGGGCACAGGGCGGCCATTGTCTGGATGCTTTTCAAATAGTGCCATTTGCTCTCTGGTATGGGATTTAACCAAATCACCCGCCCGGAGAGACGGTTTGCTTCCTGCAATGCGGCAACCGCTCGGGATTGATCGATGGTCTTGGCATCAGAGAGAATCAGCAAGGTCGTGGATGCCTGCAAAACAGCAGGATTCATGGCGCACAGCTTTTGCAGAGCGGTGCCCAAGTCGGTACCCCTTCCATAAATGCCCGATTCTTTTACATAGTTGCGAAACAGATTCATGTTTTGCAGGCTGAAGGCGTCTGCATGGCACATTTCTTCGGAAAACAGAAATACCAGGGAGCTTTCCGACACCTGATTCAGGGCTTGAATGAACCGCAGGGCAAACTCCGAGAACTGCATCATGGACCCGGACACGTCACAGAGAAGCACCAAATTCTTTCGGCGATTTCGTTTTTTCTTATAGCTGAGCCGGGAAAAGCTGCCGCCGGTTTCCAACCCTTTTCGGATGGTACGGCGGAAGTCCAGCTGGCTGCTATGACCGCTTCTGTGTCCCTTGGCAGCCAGCTCGCCGTTGATTTGCCGGGAGATGGTTTGGAGGAGGGAAATGGCCTTGGGTATTTCTGTATCCTTGAACTTGGAAATATCCCGATACAGAAGCCCCAATTCCGGGTCGGCGGCTTCGCAGCCTGTTGCAGCGTCCTCCAGCCGCATCTGCTGCTCCAGCAAAGCCTTTGCGAATACAGAGTGAATGAAGTTTCCATAAAGCTTGGGGTTGCGCTCGGCGCTTGCTTTGTATTTTTCCATGAAATGCTGGAGCCGCTGGCGTGCGTCTTCCGGCATGGAGGCGTAGGCCTCCATTTGCTCCCGGTTCAAGTCCATGGGCTGGCCGTTTACCTGCAAATTTCGCTCGGCTTCCCGGCGGGCCTGCGCCATTTGGGCTTCCCGCTGCATCTGCGCCTCGGCCTGTTGACGCATGGTTTCCTCTGAGACGAAAAAACCGTCAAAGACCCGATCAAAGGTGAGTTGTTCCTCCCGAGACTTGGCATATACCGTCCGTAGTGCGGTTTTTACCAACTCCCGGTCCTCAAACCCCAGGGTGATGAGAACGTGGCAAGCGTCAGCTGTTTCCATGGGACTGACGATGAGCCCTTCCAGCCGCAGCATCCTGGAAAAAGCAGCGATCTTCTCAAGGTACACCGCCGGATCAGTCATGATGATTTCCCCCGCAGCCCTGGCTGCATTGGCATACATGACCGGCTTCCGCCATCTCCTCTAAAACTCCAATGTCTTCGCTGTTTTTTAACACAAAACCTGCCGTCTGCCGCAGGGCGTCGGGGGTCAGCTCCCGAATTCCAAGGGCATCCAACGCCGCTGCCCAGTCCAGGGTTTCCGCGATAGAGGGCTTCTTTAAAATCGCTTCGTTGGAGCGCAGCTTCTGCACCGCCACCGCCACCTGGGCGCAGAGGCGGTCATCCACATGGGGCAGCTTGGCCCGGAGGATTGCCAGTTCCTTCTCCAGATCCGGGTACTGAATATATAGATAAGCGCAGCGCCGCCGCAGGGCTTCGGAAAGTGGTCTTGCCCGGTTGGAGGTCAATACCACAAAGGGCACCGACTTTGCCCGGATGGTGCCAGCCTCGGGAATTGTCACCTGCATTTCAGACAACAGCTCCAGGAGGAAGGCTTCAAATTCCTCATCTGCCTTATCAATCTCGTCAATTAACAGCACAACAGGCTTTTCTGAGCGGATGGAGTGCAGCAGGGGACGTTCCAGGAGGTACTCGTCGCTGAACAGGCTTCTGGTCAACTCTTCCCGGTCCTGGCTTGCCATATGGACCTGAATGGACAAAAGCTGCTTCTGATAGTTCCATTCGTACAGCGCCTTACTTTCATCCAGCCCCTCGTAGCACTGCAAACGCACCAGCTCCCGGTCCAAGGCAGAGGCCATGACCTTGGCAACTTCCGTCTTTCCCACACCGGCAGCACCCTCAATCAGCAGGGGGCGGCCTAATTGCAGAGCCACCGTCAACACCGTTGCCAGGGTGTCGTCATAGATGTAATGGGCTGCGTCCATTTTTTGTTTCAATGTTTCCAGTTTCATGTTGTTCCCTTTCTCCCGACAGCGTGAATCCTGCACCGGTACACCTATTATATCACATCTGCGTCCATTTTGAAGTGTAGGATTTACAATGATGTGTGCCACCGGTGCAGGGTCTGTGGGAATGTGGAAAACCGCGATGCGGTTTCTGCACATTCCCACAGCAAGGCTACGATGCCTGCGGCGCTTTTTCCGGATTAAAAGAAAAAATGTGGCAAATAGGGATGACCTGTGTTAAGGTTGCGTTCTCCAGACAAAGGCGAAAAGCGGAGAGCTGCGCGGCGTTTACCGGAACATGCAAATGGTATTCCAGGATCCGGTGATCCTTTGACGCCCGGCGGAGTTTGCAAAACGCTATCCCCACGAGGCCAGCGGCGGTCAGTGCCAGCGGACGGCCAATGCCGCGGCGTAAAAATACCGCACCTGGGGGAATACCCGGGCGCGGTATTATTATAGCTAATTGAAAATGAACGTAACTGATTAGCTTGGGGCTTATACAGTTAAATTTCCATAATCACAGGCAAAATCATGGGATTGCGCTTGGTGGTTTTGAACAGGTAGCCGGACAGGTCGTTTTTGATGGAGGATTTGATGGTGGCCCAGTCCCGGACGCCCTTCCGGCGGCAGCGGTCCAGGGACTCCACGGCGATGAGCCGCAGCTCTTCCATCAGGTTTTCCGATTCCTTCACATACACAAAGCCCCGGGTGATGATGTCTGGGCCTGAGAGAATGGAACCGTCCTGGCTGGACAGGTTGACGCAGACAACCAGCATGCCGTCCTGGGCCAGGTGCTTCCGGTCCCGGAGCACTACGCTGCCCACGTCTCCCACGCCAGTGCCATCCACCAGCACCTTTCCGGCAGGGACGGTGCCGGTTACCTTGCAGCTCCGGCTGGTCAGCTCCATCACCTGGCCGATGTCGGAGATCATAATGTTTTTGGGACTCATGCCCATCTGCTTGGCCAGCTTGGCATGAATTTGCAGATGCCGCTGCTCGCCGTGGACAGGAATGAAGAACTTGGGACGGGTCAGGGCGTGAACAATTTTCAGTTCCTCCTGGCAGGCGTGGCCAGAGACATGAAGGCCCTCGGACTTCTCGTAGATCACCTCGGCCCCCTTCCGGTAAAGCTCGTTGATGATCTTGGAAATGGCCTTTTCGTTGCCTGGAATGGCGGAGGCGGAGATGATGATCCGGTCGCCGGGCTGGATCTCCACATGCTTGTGAGTGGAGAAGGCCATGCGGTACAATGCCGACATATTTTCGCCCTGGGAGCCGGTGGAGACAATGACCACCTTGTCCTTGGGTAGGCTTTTGGCTACGCCAATGTCCACAATGGTGTTGGCCGGGGCCTTGAGGTAGTTCAGCTCTGTAGCCACTTTCAGCATGTTTTCCATGCTCCGCCCGGTGACGGCCACCTTCCGCCCATACCGGTGGGCAGTTTGCAGTACCGCCTGAATCCGGTGCATGTTGGAGGCAAAGGTGGTGACGATGATCCGCTCATTGCAGTTTTTAAACTGCCGGTCCATGCCTTCGGCCACCACCTGCTCGGAAGGAGTGTAGCCGGTGCGTTCCACATTGGTGGAGTCGCACAGAAGGGCCAGTACACCCTCCTTTCCCAGCACACCCAGGCGACCCAGGTCCATCATGCCGCCCTCTGCGGTGGGGTCAATCTTGAAGTCGCCGGTCATGATCACCCGGCCCACAGGGGTGTGGATGCAAAAGCACACAGCATCGGCAATGGAGTGGTTCACGTGGATAAACTCCACCTGGAAGCACCCGGCTTTTACCACGTCTCCCGGTTGGTGGGTGACCAGCTTCACCTTGTCCGCCAGACCGTGCTCCTCCAGCTTCAGTCGGATGAGGCCGCCGGTCATGGGGGTGACATGGACTGGGGCCAGGACCTGCTGCAGGGCGTAGGGCAGAGAACCGATGTGGTCCTCGTGGCCATGGGTGATGAAGAAGCCCCGAAGCTTTCCCTGATTTTTGACCAAATAGGTGAAGTCGGGAATCACCAGGTCCACCCCGTACATGTCCTCTTCCGGGAAGCCCACGCCGCAGTCCACCACGATCATGTCCTTGCCATACTCCAGGACGGTGATATTTTTACCGATTTCGTTGAGACCGCCCAGGGGGATAATTTTCAATTTTTCTGCCAAATGATATACAACTCCTTTAATTCGTTCGTTTCAGCTGCCGGATGAAACCGGCACAGATTCCAAATGGGAAATACCCTATGGATACCGGATGTCCTGAAAAAGGCGCAACAAAAGAAAACACCCGATTCTCCAGCTTCGGGACCCCGATACGTTCCGCCGCTTTGAGAGAAACAGTTGCACGCCTGCTAAACCTGTTTTTACAATCGACCCGGTATTTCCAACGCGGCGGCGCCTGGCCGCTGCGCAAAAAGACAATGGGAAATCCACGCCGCCCCGCTACTCCAGAGGCAGGAGCAAAGGGACGCAAAACCCTGTAAGATTAAGTATAGCACACTTTCCGGGAAAAGTATACAATCTTTTTGACGAAGCCAGTGAGAATTTTCTCAGGGCTGGAAATCTATGTATATTTATGGTAAAATCAAAGCAACGCTTGACAAGGGCATACAGACCATTGTGATATCTGAAATAAAAACAGGCGGCCTGCGA
>UQZA01000020.1 GCA_900545515.1 uncultured Eubacteriales bacterium
TACGCAGCAGGGAGAAAGAAAGTAACGAAATAATCCAAAATGAGAGAGCAAGTTATGAGAGCTGCTTAAATGCCTACCAGCAGGATCAGGCTCGTGTTAAGAGGGAATCCGCACTTTTGCCTGCGCTTAGAAACGATACGGCGATGCTGGATGAGCGCCGTAGAAAATCCAAAGAACTGCTGGATCAGTTCTACTCGCTGGATATTATCCGGCCAAAATATCGCAGTATGGTTTGCGTTGCCACATTTCTGGAGTATTTGGAAAACGAACGCTGCTATAGCCTGACTGGGCCTGATGGCTGCTACAATAAGTTTGAGGAAGAACGCCGCCAGGGCATCATTATTGACCAGTTGGCGAATATTTCCCGTCAGCTTGACCAGATTCGGAGAAACCAGGAACGGCTGACCGACGCATTAGATGATATTCAGCGCAATACGAATTATCTCTGCATAACATTGCAACAGACCAACGCAAAACTGGAGGCCATTCAGCAGGATACTCGTACAGCTGCTTGGTGTTCCCAGCAGGCAGCGGCTGATCAAAGAGCAATAAAGAGCTATATTGTAATGCGGGATTGGCTGAATATCTAAAAATTTAGACAAAATATTTACATTTTACAGGGAAATAGGAATGAGGAACAGAAAATATTTTTTTCTAATTGCTGCCATGTCTATGGTACTGCTTCTCAGCGCCTGCTCGGACACGGAGGAAGAACCTGTCGACAGTTCACCGTTTGTCAACTTTCAAGGCAGTCAGACAGAGGAATCAGAAGAAACTGCACCATCCCCTGCGGAAACAACGGAAAGCCAGGAGCTGGAAGCACCCGTAGAATCAGGAAACGCCTCCGGGCAAGGCGATACTGTAGTTCCGAAGGACGAACAGGACAAAATCACTTTGGCCGATATTGAAGCGGAATATGGCGAAGACGTTTCACTGCGCTATCCAAATTTTGCAGAGCTATCGGTAGGGGTTGTTGAGAATACTAACTACTATATCTTATTTGATTCGAATGGAATTGTCCACCATATCACAGGCAAGCGGATCAATTCTGGTTTTTACGACGGAATGTGCAGATTGAACGATGAGTATATGATGGACGAAGCAGGAAACACCTTACGCCCTCAGTTTCTATCCGACGGCGAAAAACTGATCAGATATGCAAAAGATGACTTCGGAGCAGTCTTGTGGACGGTTCAGAAGGTTGATCTGCTGGAGGGCAGTAAAACTACACTGACCGCATGGACGAGCACCGGCGAGATGTTAGCTCAGTTTGACAGCACGCAAGAACCGTTTACCGAAACCAGCGCATCCGCACTATATGAAGTGCTGGCAGGAGGTGATTTGGAATACCAGGGGGGCTATGCCTATCGGATCAAGCAGAACACTCAGTATTTCTTCCTAGATATTGACACGAAGCAGGTGCATTATAGAAGAGATGGCGGAAAGTATCCGTCAGTACAATCTGACGGTACATATACTTTGAGCTGCACATACTCTAATTTTTACTACACCGAACTTATGGATAAAAAGTGGAATGTTCTCCCAGGATGGGAAGCTATGATATACAAAGGCCCCGGCAGCCCGGTTCTGAGCGAGGGTCTGATCTATCTTGACGGGCACATTAACGAAGCACATGCCTCCTACTATCCATCCGGCTTTTACGATGTGGATTTGAATTTGTTCATTGATCTGAGTCAATATGATGTTCAGGCAATTTATGGCGAATGCCCGAGGTTTCAAAACGGTTATGCTGTTATACAGTTGAAAAACTCAGATGATATTCCCTTCTGGGGCGTTATGAGCAAAGATGGCACCTGGGCTTTTGAGCCGAGGATGGGAAAGGTGTGTTCCTTTGTCCCCTTTGGAGATGGACTGTTCATCAATGTAGAATCTGATGGAGGCTCAACAGGCTATCAGACCTTTACAGAGACTGGGGAAAGTCTCGGGGAACTGTGGGACGGTATTCAGTTCTCGCGCAGCACCTATGAATTCTGCGATGACTTTTTGTATATACAAGTTTGGGATGGCGATTATAACCATCTCCACATTATAAAAGCCGAGAGAAACGGAGCCTACACCTATTTAGATTGATTTCTTGCATTTTACGCATGAGAGGATCCAGTCCATGCGCAGGCAGCACCCAGTCAAGTAGACAGTGCAATAGTGCATAAAAAGCTCACAACGCAGTTGCACTGTGGGAGCTACGAATTTCGGTAATCCGGCTCACTGGGAACCGAAATCCGCTGCTCTTCGCCGCCGCCCGGACCCGCTCTCTGGACTCCTTCACAGCGGCATCGGGCAATCCCACAATTTCAAATGCGGGAAGTCCATTGGAAATGAAGCACTCCGCCGTCACCTGATACCCGGAGACACCGGTGAGGCCCAGAGAGCGCACACTACAAATCACAAAATCACCTCATGTTCGCCTTAATTTGCCTATATCATACAGCATACGGCCAGAAAACACAAACAGTTCTTTTCCGGCCAGGGCCTTTTTCGTAAATTTAGGCAAAACCTCCCGAAGCATAGATTTTTCCGATTTACAAACGGGCGGTTTGGTGCTATGATATATGGGTCACGATTTGAATACTTTTAGGAGGTATTTCACTTTGGCCAGAAAATTCAAAACCATGGACGGCAACACTGCTGCCGCTCATGTCAGCTACGCGTTCACGGAAGTAGCTGGTATCTACCCCATCACCCCCTCCAGCCCCATGGCTGACAATGTGGACCAGTGGTCCGCTGCCGGCCGCAAAAACATCTTCGGCAACCCGGTGAAGGTTGTGGAGATGCAATCCGAAGCCGGCGCTTCCGGCACGGTGCACGGTTCTCTGGCAGCCGGCGCTCTGACAACTACCTATACTGCTTCTCAGGGCCTGCTGCTGATGATCCCCAATATGTACAAGATTGCCGGTGAGCTGCTGCCTGGTGTATTCCATGTCTCCGCTCGTACCGTGTCCACTCAGGCTCTGAACATCTTCGGCGATCATTCCGACGTGTATGCCTGCCGTCAGACCGGTTTTGCCATGCTGTGCGAGACTAACCCCCAGGAGGTCATGGACCTGAGCGCCGTGGCTCACCTGGCCGCCATTGAGGGCCGCGTTCCCTTTATTAACTTCTTCGACGGCTTCCGGACCTCCCATGAGATCCAGAAGATCGCCATCTGGGACTACAGCGACCTGAAGGAAATGTGCAACATGGACGCCGTGGAGGCCTTCCGTCAGCACAGCCTGAACCCGGAGCGCCCCGCCATGCGCGGCTCTCACGAGAATGGCGACATCTTCTTCCAGCACCGCGAGGCCTGCAACAAGTACTACAACGCGCTGCCCGCCGTGGTGGAGAAGTACATGGACAAGGTCAACGCCAAGCTGGGCACCGACTACAAGCTCTTCAACTACTACGGCGCCCCCGATGCCGAGCGGGTCATCGTGGCCATGGGCTCCATTTGCGATGTGGCAGAGGAAGTCATCGACTACCTGAATGCCCAGGGCGAAAAGGTGGGTCTTGTGAAGGTCCGCCTGTTCCGGCCCTTCGTGCCTGAAAAGCTGCTGGAGGCCATTCCCGCCACCGCCAAGTCCATCGCAGTTCTGGACCGCACCAAGGAGCCCGGCTCCCAGGGCGAGCCCCTGTACATGGACGTGGTCATGGCCCTGGCCAATGCCGGCAAGACCGGCGTGAAGGTCATCGGCGGCCGGTACGGCCTGGGCTCCAAGGACACCCCCCCTGCCTCCGTCTTCGCCGTGTACGAGGAGCTGTCCAAGGCAGAGCCCAAGCGGGAATTCACCATCGGCATTGTAGACGATGTGACGAACCTGTCCCTGGAGGAAAAGCCCTCCCCCAACACCGCCGCGGAAGGCACCATCGAGTGCAAATTCTGGGGCCTGGGCGGCGACGGCACCGTAGGCGCCAACAAGAATTCCATCAAGATCATCGGCGACCATACCGACAAGTATGTGCAGGCCTACTTCCAGTACGACTCCAAGAAGACCGGCGGCGTCACCATCAGCCACCTGCGCTTCGGCGACAAGCCCATCAAGAGCCCGTACTACATCAACAAGGCCGACTTTGTGGCCTGCCACAACCCCTCCTACATCACCAAGGGCTATAAGATGGTCCAGGATGTGAAGCCCGGCGGCGTGTTCCTGATCAACTGCCAGTGGTCTTTTGAGGAGCTGGAGCATCACCTGAACGCCGAGACCAAGCGGTACATTGCCAAAAACAACGTGCAGCTGTACACCATCAATGCCATTGATCTGGCCATCCAGGTCGGCATGGGCAAGCGGACCAACACCATCCTCCAGTCCGCCTTCTTCTCCCTGGCTAAGGTGATGCCTGAGGCAGAGGCCATTGGCTACATGAAGGACGCCGCCGAGCACTCCTACCTGAAGAAGGGCCGGGACGTGGTGGAGAAGAACTGGAGCGCCATCGACGCCGGCGCCACCGCTTATGTGAAGATCGACGTGCCCGCCGCTTGGGCCGAGGCTGTGGACGCACCTGCCGAGGAAGTTCTGGTTGGCGACCCCGCAACCGTCAAGCTGGTCAAGAATGTGCTCACTCCTGTGGACAAGATGGACGGCGACAGCCTGCCCGTGTCCGCTTTCGAGGATTATGTGGACGGCCAGTTTGCCCTGGGCGCTTCCGCCTATGAGAAGCGGGGCGTTGCCGTCACCGTTCCCTCCTGGGACGAAACCAAGTGCATCCAGTGTAACAACTGCGCCTATGTTTGCCCCCATGCGACCATCCGTCCCTTCGCCCTCACGGAAGAAGAGGCTGCCAAGGCGCCCGCCGCTGCCAAGATCGTGCCTGTAAAGGCCGGCAAGGGCAAGGGTGTGTACTCCTACACCATGGCCGTGTCTCCCCTGGACTGCATGGGCTGCGGCGTCTGTGTTGGCGTCTGCCCCACCTCTGCCATCACCATGGTTCCTCAGGAGAGCCAGCTGCCGCAGCAGGACGTGTTCAACTACATGGTATCCTCTGTGGCCGAGAAGAAGGACATCCAGGACAACACCGTCAAGGGCAGTCAGTTCCGTCAGCCCATGCTGGAGTTCTCCGGCTCCTGCGCCGGCTGTGCCGAGACCAGCTATGCCCGCCTGGTGACCCAGCTCTTTGGCGACCGGATGTACATCTCCAACGCCACCGGCTGTTCCTCCATCTGGGGCGGCCCCGCCGCTACCTCCCCCTACTGCACCAACCAGGAAGGCCGCGGCCCCGCATGGTCCAACTCTCTGTTTGAGGACAACGCCGAGCACGGCTACGGCATGTACATCGCTCAGGAGACCATCCGGGAGTCCCTGGCGGAGAAGACCCGCAAGCTCATCGCTGTGGACTATGCAGACGCCGGTCTGAAGGCCGCTGCCCAGGCCTGGCTGGACACCATGGCCGACGGCGAAGCCAACAAGGCTGCTACCAAGGCCTATGTGGCCGCCCTGGAGGAGAGCATTCTGAAGGTTGAGGAAGCCGTTCCCTTCCTGGAGAGCGACGAGAGCAAGAAGGTCTTCGGTGATTACCGCGACACCCTGCGGGATCATATGAAGGCCCTCCAGGCTGCCGGTGAGACCTACTGCGACTGCGAGGCCTGCACCCTGGCCCGGGAGATCCTGGCAAAGAAGGAATACCTGGCCAAGAAGTCCGTCTGGATCTTTGGCGGCGACGGCTGGGCCTACGACATCGGCTTCGGCGGCGTGGACCACGTGCTGGCTCAGAACCGGGATGTGAACATCTTCGTCTTCGACACCGAGGTGTATTCCAACACCGGCGGACAGGCCTCCAAGGCCTCCAACATCGGCCAGGTGGCACAGTTTGCCGCTGCCGGTAAGGAGACCAAGAAGAAGTCTCTGGCGGAAATCGCCATGTCCTACGGCTATGTGTACGTGGCACAAATTGCCATGGGCGCCAACCCCGCCCAGACCATCAAGGCCATTGCCGAAGCGGAAGCTTACCATGGCCCCTCCCTCATCATTGGCTACGCCCCCTGCGAGATGCACTCCATCAAGGGCGGCATGATGCACTGCCAGGAAGAGATGAAGAAGGCGGTCGCCTGCGGCTACTGGAACCTGTTCCGGTTCAACCCCGACAACCTGAAGGAAGGCAAGCCCGCCTTCATCCTGGACTCCAAGGCCCCTGCCGGCGGCTACCAGGAGTTCCTGATGAACGAGGCCCGCTACAGCCGCCTGACCCGGGAGTTCCCGGAGCGCGCCACCGAGCTCTTCGAGCGCAACGAGGCCGCTGCCAAGGAGCGTTACGAGCACCTGCTGAAGCTGGTTGAGCTGTATAAATAAGTTTTAAACCTCAAGGAGGGGACCTCAGTTTTGAGATCCCCTCCTTGTGCGCCCTACAATATTGTTAAAAATCTGGCAGGAAATTGGGGATTTTTCCCATTTCCTGCCAGAATGATTTCATGGCGTAACTGAATTACACGTCTTCAATAATCGGAGAAGCTGCCCGCTCCTGGGGGCTGACCAGCTTGCGGAAGCGGCTGCGGGACTCGCGGATTTCGCCCAGGGCTTCGGCAATGGCCTCTTCGGTCCGCTTCAGGGAGTCATCCACATAGTCGTTGGTGACCTGCTTCAGCTCCTTAATTTTCGCCTGTGCTGTGCGGATCATTTCCTCTGCATGGGCCTGGGCTTCTTTATAGGTGGCTTCCTGGGAGACCAGCTGCTTGGCCTGGGCCTGGGCCTGACGGACCAGCCCCTCGGCCTCCCGCTTGGCCTTGGCGATGAGCTCATTGCGGGAATCCACAATGGTCTTCGCCTGCTTCAGCTCCCCGGGGAGCTGGTTGCTGATCTCATCCAGCATATCCAGGACCTTGTCCCGCTCTACAATGCACTTATCGGCACCCAGAGGCAGGGAACGTGCATCCTGCACCATATCATATAGTTTTGTAATCAATTCTTCGATGCCGTTGTCATGCATGGGTCGTTCCTCCTTGTGTTTTCATGGCTTGTATGCGTCTTTTGAAGTCCGGTATAATCTCTTCCGGCAGGAAATCCTGGAGCTCCACATCATAGCAGGCCAGCTCCTTGACGGTGCTGGAGCTGAGGTACATGTATTGGTGCTCCGCAGTTAAAAACATGGTATCCAAATCCGGGTTGATCTTGTGGTTGATGAGGGCCATCTGGAACTCATTTTCAAAGTCAGATGTGGCCCGCAGTCCCTTTACCACCACGCAGCTACCCCGCCGCTTGGCATAGGTGGCCAAGAGCTCTCCGGCAGCATCAACCTCCACATTGGGCAGGTCCCGTGTGACCCGGCGAAGCATTTCCGTCCGCTCCTCCTGAGAAAAAAGGGGCTTTTTCCCCGCGTTGACCATGACACAGACGATCAGCTTGTCAAAGATATGGGCTGCGCGGCGGATGATATTCAGGTGCCCATTGGTCACCGGGTCAAAGCTGCCGGGATAAATGGCAATTTTCATTCTGCATCCTCGGACAATTTTTTTCGGAAAATGGTAATGAGGGTTTTTCCGTATTTATAGTCCCGCGACCGTTCCAAACCGGGGAAATGGCATGGCAACTCCTTCCCCACCGGCCGCTCCGTCACTATTATACCACGGTTAGCCAAAATGTCAATTTCTGATATCTTTTCCAGGGCGTTTTCCAGAAAAACTTCTGCATAGGGCGGGTCCAGAAAAATGATGCCGAAGGGGCCCTGCCGCCGCTCCAGATAGCGCAAATAATCCGCCTGGACCACCTGGGCCCGCCCGGTCAAGCCGGTCCGCTGCAAATTCTCCCGGACCAGGCGGCAGGCGTCGGCGCCCATGTCCACAAACACGGCGTCCCTGGCCCCCCGGCTCAGGGCCTCAATGCCCAGTTGGCCGGTTCCGGCAAAAAGATCCAGGACCCGGGTCCCCGGAATTTCAAACTGAATGGCGCTAAACAGCCCCTCCTTCACCCGCTCGGCTGTGGGTCGGGTCCGCAGGCCCTCCGGCGTCTTCAGGGTAATTCCCCTTTCTGCGCCTGCAATCACTCTCATGGCGTCTCCTCCTTGTGAAAATGCCGGTAGACTGCCGCCGCCGCGTCTGCCGGCAATAGGGCTTTCAGCTCCTCCAGCGTTGCCTGGCCAATGGCGGTCAAAGACTTGAACCGGCGCAGCAGCAGCTCCTTGCGCTTGGGTCCCACGCCCGGAATCTCATCCAGCTGGGAGTAGCGCAGGCGCTTGCTTCGGAGCTCCCGGTGGTAGGTGATGGCGAAGCGGTGGGTCTCCTCCTGGATGGTGCCGATTAGGGCAAAGACCGCCGGGGTCCCATCCAGAGCAATCTCTCGGCCCTCTGGCGTCACCAGGGCCCGGGTTCTGTGCTTTCCGTCCTTCACCATTCCGAACACAGGAAAGTCCAGCTCTAGGGCCTCCAGCGCCCTCCTGGCGGTCTCAGCGTGGGTGATGCCGCCGTCAATCAGCAACAGATCCGGAGCCTGTGCAAAGCCTGCGTCCCCCTGCTTGTAATGCACGAATCGGCGGTGCACCACCTGGGCCATGGAGGCGTAGTCGTCCTGATCCTCCAGCCCCTCCACCTTGAACCGCTTGTAATCCTTTTTATAAGGCCTTCCGTCCAGGAACACCACCATGGAGGCCACAATGTCCGTCCCGGCGATGTTGGAGATGTCGAAGGATTCCATTCGCCGGGGCGGCTGGGGCAGTGACAGCATCTTGCCCAGCAGCTGCAGGGTGCCGGAGATCCGCTCCTCCCGGCTGGTAACCCGCTCGGCCTCCTGCATGGCATTCTCCCGGGCCAGTTGCACCAGCTGTACATTGTCCCCCCGTTGGGGCACGCGAAAATGGGTCCGTCGCCCGGTGTTTTGGAACGTGAGGTCTGAAAACAGGTCTCCGTCCTCCATTTCCATAGGCAGCAGCACGATCTTCGGCGCAATGCCCCGGGAGAGGTAATACTGCTTCACCAAGCTGGACACGGCGGCAGCCGGCGTATCCTGGTAGGGCTGAATCTCGTATTCCTTGTCCAGGAGATTCCCACCGGAATAGTGCAGGACCACAAAGCAGCTTTTGGCTGCCGTCTGGGCAAAGCCGATGACGTCGGTGTCCGCCATGGAACCGGCGGTCACCAGCTGCTTCTGCCCCAGGGCCTCCACCGCCTTCAGCCGGTCCCGCAGCTCTGCGGCCTGCTCAAATTTCAGCTCCTCCGAGGCCTCCAGCATCTGTGCCCGCAGCTCCTGGGCCAGCTTCTGGTAGTTCCCGGTGAGCAGCAGCCGGGCCTGCTCCATGGCAGCCCGGTAGTCCGCCGGGCTCCGGCTCAGCTGGCACCAGCCTTGGCATTGGTTCATGTGGTAATTCAGGCAGGGCCGGTCCTTCCCCAGGTCCCGGGGAAACTGCTTGCTGCAGTTCGGCAGCTTCAAGGTCCGGAGAATGGTGTGCAGCACATGCTGAGTCACGCCCCAGCTGCCATATGGCCCAAAATAAGCCGCACCATCGTGAGCCAGCTTGTGGACCACGGTGATTCTGGGGTACTCCTCCGACATGTCCAGCCGCAGGTAGGGGTAGCCCTTGTCATCCTTCAGAAGGATGTTATATTTGGGCAAATACCGCTTAATCAGGGAGCATTCCAGAACCAGGGCCTCAAACTCCGACGCCGCCACAATCACGTCAAAGTGGTCGATCTTTGACACCATGGCCCGGGTTTTTGGCGTATGGGCCGCAGAATCCTGGAAATACTGGCTCACCCGATTTTTTAGCTTCTTGGCCTTGCCCACATAGATGACTTTGTTCCCCGCATCCCGCATAATATACACGCCGGGAGCAAAAGGCAGGGACAGGGCCTTGTCCTTCAATTCTTCAAATGTCATATTCCGCCCTCAGACACAGCAAAACTGCCTCAGCGGCCGCCGGAAGCGGCCCGACCCGAGGCAGTCATCGCCAAAATTTTCAGAGAACATCCCGCTGCAGCATGTCACACAGGGTGGCAACCGCCTCTCCCTCATCCGGTCCATCGGCGGAAACTACTACGCTGGCCCCGGCGCCGATACACATGGACATGATGCCCAGAAGGCTCTTGGCATTCATCTTCTTGTTGCCCAATTCCACCCAAATGTTACACCGAAACTCGTTGGCCTTCTGAACAAAATAGGTGACCTGCTCATTGTACAGGCCGGAAGTGCACTTCACCACAGTCTGCTGTTGATACATGATCGATCTCACTCCTTGCATGCAGTCCCTTGGAGCATCTTTATGCTTCACCTAGTATGATACCAAATTTGCGGCAAAAGTCAACCAAATTCTGCTTCCTGGGCATGGCGGCAGTATATCCCTTTTTTCATGTGATGCTCGCCCCCAATATCAGAATTCCGCTTTAAAATTCTGCAATCGTCACTCCGTCTTCTCCCTCGCCGTATACGCCCAAGCGGAATTTTTTGACAAACTTATTCCGGCGCAGCTCCTCCTGGACGGCGGCACGGAGGGCGCCGGTTCCTTTCCCGTGGATGATTCGGACAGAGGACAGATTGGAGCGCATGGCTTCATCCAGGAAGCGGTCCAGGACGCAGATGGCTTCTATGGAGTCCATTCCCCGGAGGTCAATTTCCGTTGGCATGGCGGCGGCTTTCATTTCCCGTCCAGAGTGGGCCGGGCGGGGCTTCTTTACCTGGAATTTATTGGCGTCCTCCAGCAGATAGACCTCCTCTGGTCTGGCTGTCAGCTTCAGGATTCCCGCCTGTAGCGTATACGTACCGTCTTTGTTGATGGCAATCACACTGGCCTTGGTGCCCAGCTTCAGGAGCTCCACCGTATCACCCAGCTGCACCGCCCGGGTGGGCTGGGGGCGTTCCACCGGCTGGTTGTGGACGGACAGCCGCTCTTCTGCCTCGTTGATGCTCCGGCGCAGGTCTGCCTGACGCTGGTTGACTCCCTGGGCATCTGCTGCATCCCGCATCTGCTTGCGCAGCTGCTTCAATTCCTCAGAAACCTGGTTGGCGGTGCGGCGAGCGTCGTCCAGGATCTCCTGGGCCTCCCGTCGGGCCTTTTCCATTGCCTTATCCCGTTCCTTCTGGATTTGCTGATGGAATGCCTCGCTCTCGTTGCGGATTTCTTGGGTCTCCTGGCGCAGCCGCTCGGCCTCCTGCCGGGCAGACTCCATCTGCTGCCGCTGGACCTCCAGCTGGCTGAGGACATCCTCAAAGTCCTTATCGCTTTGGCTCACCATGTCCCCTGCCTTTTTGATGATATCCTCGGACAGACCCAGCTTCCGGGAGATGGCAAAGGCGTTGGACTTCCCGGGAATGCCAATGAGCAGGCGATATGTGGGCCGCAGGGTCTCCACATCAAATTCGCAGGAGGCGTTGATGACCCCCTTGGTTCGCATGGCATAGAGCTTCAGCTCCGCGTAATGGGTGGTCGCCACCACCCGGCTGCCCATGGTCCGGCAAAACTCAATAATGGCCATGGCCAGAGCGGCGCCCTCCGCAGGATCCGTACCGGCTCCCAGCTCATCAAAGAGAATGAGGGAGCGGCCGTCGCACTGCCCGGTGACATCCACAATGGTCCGCATGTGGGACGAGAAGGTGGACAGGGACTGCTGGATGGACTGCTCATCGCCAATGTCCGCCAGAACCCGATCAAAGGTGGACAGGCGGCTGCCATCTCCGGCGGGAATGTGAAGGCCGCACTCCGCCATCAGCGTCAGAAGGCCAATGGTCTTGAGGGTCACCGTCTTGCCGCCAGTATTGGGGCCTGTGATGATCATACTGTCAAAGTCCGTGCCCAGACGTAGGGTAATCGGCACCACTGCCTTGGGATCGATGAGCGGGTGGCGTGCCTTCTTCAAGTCAATCTGGCCCTGGTCGTTCATCACCGGGGCGCCCGCCCGCATCTGGTAAGACAGTCGGGCTTTTGCAAAGATCACATCCAGCTGCGTGAGCAACCGGTAATTGTCGGAAATGTCCTCCCGATGAGCGGCCGCTTCGGCAGACAGCTCTGCCAGAATCCGCTCAATCTCCTTCTTCTCCTTCATGGCCAATTCCCGCAGAGCGTTGTTGGCATTGACGGCGGACATGGGTTCAATGAAGAAGGTGGAACCGGTGGCGGATACATCGTGAATGAGGCCCGGCACCTCGTTTTTAAACTCGCTTTTCACCGGTACCACATACCGGTCCTGGCGAATGGTGACAATGGGCTCCCGGAGATACTTGGAATACGCCGGGGAAGAAACCACCTTTTGCAGGGTCTCCCGGATTTTGGCGCTTTGCTGGCGCATATGCCGGCGAATGTCTGACAGGGCGGGGCTGGCAGCGTCGGCGATTTCCTCTTCTGACAAAATGGCGCCGGAAATCCGGTCCTCTAGGTATTTGTTGGGGGTCAGCGCTTGGAACAACGGGGTGAGTACCTGGGCGGTCTCCTCCTCGCTCCAATAGCCCTTGACCGTTCTGGCGCTGCGTAGTACCCCGGCAATCCGCAAAAGCTCCGTGGTAGAAAGGCTCCCACCACGGTCTGCCCGCTCCAAGGCTGCGTCCACATTTTTTACATCATAAAAGCCGGGAGAACCCTGCACAGCAGACATGGTACAGGCCGCCGTGGTTTGCTCCAGAAGCTCCCGGACCTCCTCCAGATCGCTGGAGGGGCAAAGGGCCCGGCAGGCGGCCTTGCCATCCTCCGACCCGGCACAGTCCGCCAGCAGCTCCAGAACCCGGTTGAGCTCCAGCTTTTCTGTCGATTTTTCATACAATTCCCACATGGTCTTTCTCCTATTTGTTCGCGTTTTGCAATGCTTCACACAAGAACATGCGATTGTGCTGATCGTATTCCGAAAAATACACATCCTCGAACCGGACCGTCCGGAAATCCCGCTGGAGTTCCTCTTGCCAGGCTTCCGTCGTCCGGTTCCAAAGAAGCAGACCGTCATCCAGCAGATCTCCCTCTATGGTCCGAACTCCCCAGGCCTCTATTTGTTCCCGGGTGAGGTAGGGATTTAGCTTGATTAACACCTTGCCCTCCGGTTGCAGCAGCCGAATCGTTTCTTGTAATACAGCCCGGCTGTCTGTCGGTTTGAGATTATCCAAAATGTTGGACAGCACGATCCCATCAAAGCTAGTGTCTGGCAACTCCATCAGTTTTTCCACACTGCCCCAAAGAAATTGGCATTGGGGCAGATCCTCACCGGCCCAACGAGCCAGCGCCACAGCCTCGCGGGACAGGTCAATACCCACCAATCTTTCCACGCCCCGGTATGCGCAGGCAAACAGCAGACTCCCGTTGCCGCACCCAAAGTCTAACACAGAATGGGCCCCATGGCACAGCCAATCCACCCCAAATTCCAGCTCCGGAGGATCCACCTGACCGGAAATCGGTTTTCTCCGAGGCATGGACTGATAAATCTGATCCTCGCGCGCGATATACGTTTGATAAAATAAATCCATATGTAGGCCTCCTAAGCGTCACGAACTGGAAACAGCGACTTATAAAAATCCAAAGTAGAAAATCCCCGTTCCAGTTGGGTGGAGAGGTACCGCTCTGTCAGGCTGCCAAAGGCCCGAAGCGTCTCCTCCCCCAGGCAGAAGGAAAACAGCCTGGAGGCCGGGCAGGCAGCGACGTGGCGCATCGCCGCCAAAATGCCAGGTGTGACGGCCACAAAAGTCCCATCTCCGCTCCGGCAATGCGCGCACTCCAGACAGCCGCCTTCCAGATCAAAACGATCCGGCTCCGGATTCCCGCAACTCCGGCACCCCTCCAAGTCCGGGGTATATCCCGCCAGACAGGCCGCCCGGAGCTCAAACACCGCCTTTACCAACCCCTGGGGCTTCCGGAGCTTCCCAAGGGCATAGAGGGCGTTTAACGTCAGGGATAGCAGCGCCGGATTGGGATCATCCTCTTGGGAGAGGACCTCCGCCACCTGGGCAAAATACGTACCCAGGGACAGCAGCTCCAAATCTGTCCGGAGCTCCGGGAAGAGCTCCACCGTCTGGGCCTCGTTGATGGTGCTCATGCCCCGGTATTCAAAAATGGTAAATTCTCCACAGGCCAGCAGCTGGCAGGACGCCTTCAGGGGGCTGCCGGACCGGCGGACCCCCCGGGCCTTCAGGGTCATCTTCCCATAGTCCCGGGTCAGCACGGTGAGCAGCTTGTCCGTGTCTTTATACGCTACCTCCCGCAGCACAAGCCCCTGGGTTTTCAAGTACATGGGTTCCCTCCGGATTTGATGGTTTTGAACTCACAGAAACCTGGGATCTTTGCGGGTCCGGAAGACATTCTGCAAGTTCCTGCACCAATTTTGGCATATTTGTGGCTTCCAGTTGGTGGATTCCCTCCGCCTTTGCCGCTTTGTACAGCAGGTAATATTCCGGTGCTCCGGTTTCCAAAAAGCATCGCCACAGGTTTTCCGCTTCCATGTTGGCGTCCTCCTCACCCTTCTGTCCTGTTTGGAATTAGGATTTGCGGAGGCTACCGGACTATTCCCGGAAAATCATGTATCCTGATATCCGAAATTCCGGATGAGGAAATCGCTGTCCCGCCAATTTTCTTTGACCTTGACCCAGGTGGTCAAAAACACCTTGGTCCCCATAAACTTTTCGCAGTCGATTCTCGCCATTGTGGAGATTTTCTTCAGCATGGCGCCCTGCTTGCCGATGATGATCCCCTTGTGGCTGGCCTTTTCGCAGTAAATGGTGGCCTCCAGGTCGATGATGCCGTTGTCCCGCTCGGAGAAACGGGTGACCTCTACCGCCGTACCATGGGGGACCTCCCGGTCCAGGCACCACAGAAGCTTTTCCCGGATGATCTCCGCCATCATCTGCCGCTCCGGTTGATCAGAGGTCATATCAGCAGGGAACAGATGGGGACCCTCCTGGGCGAACTGGGTGCATTCCTCCAGCAGAGCCTCCACCCCCTCCCCGGTCTTGGCGCTGAGGGGCACCACGGCGGCAAACTCCATCTCTCTGGCGTACCGGGCAATGACTGCCAGGAGCGTCTCCTTCTCCACCGTGTCGATTTTGTTGATGACCAAAATGACTGGCTCCCCGGTCTGGCCCAGCTGCTCCAGCAGAGCCTCCTCCTGAGGCCCTACGTTGGCAATGGGCTCCACCATCAAAAGGACGGCATCCACCTGGGCTACCGACTGCCGGGTGACGCTTACCATGTAGTCACCCAGCTTGGTTCTGGGCTTGTGGAAGCCGGGGGTATCCACAAAGACAAACTGGAGCTCACCCCGGTTTACAATGCCGCAGATGCGGTTCCGGGTGGTCTGGGGCTTGTGGGATACAATGGCCACCTTCTCCCCCACCAGCCGGTTGGTCAGGGTGGATTTTCCCACATTGGGGCGGCCTGCAATGGTGATCATTGCGGTTTTGCTTGCCATAGCGGTTCTCCTTTTGCCAAATCAAACTCATAGCGGCACGAATCCTCGGCCCGGTTTTGGTGGCGGGGACTAAACCAGATCAGGTTTCCACCCATGGCCTCGTAAAACCGGCGGGCGCGCACATTTTGGGGCTGGCAGTCACAATAAAACGAAGCTGCCCCTCCCTCCCGGCAGGCAGAAGCCACCTGGCGCATCATGGCCCGCCCGATTCCTTTGCGCTGATACTCCGGCAGCAGATATATGGAATACAGGCAGAATTTTCCCCGCGCATTGGCGCCGTAGGAGAAATACCCTACACATGCCTCCCCGTCCAGGAGCAAATAGGTCTCCCGCTTGGGATCCTGTAATCTCTCCCGGTCCTTGGCTGTGTAACGCTCCAGATCATACTGGTCAATCATTTCGTCTGGATAAATTCCACGGTAAGTCGCCGCCCAAGCCTTTTGCCGGGTGGCTGCCAGAAGCGGGGCATCGGTAGGTTCTGCTTTTTTGAACGTTACTTTGGAATACATGTTATTTTTCTCTCCTATTTATTTTTATCGATGTAGATCAATGGCGCGGATGACGGCCTCCTCGTGGGCGCGCATTTGGGCCTTCTCAGGTCCCTCGTCCAGGTGGTCGTAGCCCAGCAGATGCAGCATGGAGTGGATGGTGAGATATCCCACCTCCCGGCGGACTGAATGGCCAAATTCTGCGGCCTGGGCTTTGGCCCGCTCCAGGGAGATGGCCATGTCCCCCAGAGGGCACAGGCCCGTCTCCGGGTCCAGGTAATTGCTCCAATCCCGAGGCAGACGCCCCGGGGTCAGCTGGAACATGGGGAAGGAGAGGACGTCCGTGGGCCTGTCCACCTGGCGGGTGGCCAGGTTTATGGCGTGAATCCCCCCGTCATCGGTCAGAAGCACATTGATTTCACAGGGGACCGGCACCTTTTCTTCCTGCAAGGTGGCCAAAATGCACTGACGGACCACCCGGGTTACCGGAACTGCCAGAAGGCTCCGGTGGTCAAATGAAATGTTGATTTTTACGTTCATTTCCGGTTTCCTTTGTAGGCACTGGTATTTTTGGCGCCGGCCTTACCCTCACTCCGGCGCTGCTCCGCCTTCTCATAGGCGTTGATGATTTTCTGGACCAAGGCGTGACGGACCACATCGGAGCTGGTGAGGGTGCAGATGGCAATGTCCTCCACCCCCTCCAGGACTCGGATGGCGTCCTTCAGGCCGCTCACCTTCTCCTCCGGCAGGTCGATCTGGGTCACATCGCCGGTGATCACAATTTTAGAGCCAAAGCCCAGGCGCGTCAAGAACATCTTCATCTGCTCCCGGGTGGTATTCTGGGCCTCATCCAGGATGATGAAGCTGTCGTCCAGAGTACGGCCCCGCATATAAGCCAGGGGCGCAACCTCAATGCTGCCCCGCTCCAAGTACTTTTGGTAGGTCTCGGGGCCCAGCATGTCGTACAGAGCGTCATACAGTGGCCGCAGATAGGGGTCAACCTTGTTTTGCAGATCGCCGGGCAAAAAGCCCAGGCGCTCCCCGGCCTCCACCGCCGGTCGGGTCAGAATGATCCGGTTCACAGTCCGCTCCCGGAAAGCGGCTACGGCGGCGGCCACAGCCAGGTAGGTTTTGCCGGTACCGGCAGGACCCACACCCACGGTGATGGTGTTCTTCTGGATGGCCTTCATATACTTCTGCTGGCCTATGGTCTTGGCCTTGATGGGCTTGCCCTTGGCCGTAATACAGACCACATCACGGGCCATCTGGGCAACCTGGTCGTCATTTCCAGACTGGACCAGGGTGATGAGGTATCGGACCTTTTGCTCATCGATGATTTCTCCCTTGGAGGCCAAGGCCATGAGGCCCTCGATGGTGCGGGCCGCCTTGTCCGCCGCCTCCTCCTCACCGGAGATTTTCAGATCCGAGCCCCGGTTCAGGATTTGGACCCCAAGCTCCTGCTCAATGCGATGGATATTCTCATCCAGGGAGCCGAAGACACTGATGAGGTCCTCTACACGTTCTACGTTTACAATTCGTTCAGTCATTTGTATCTTCACCTTCAAACAGTTCTGCCGGACGCTGCCTGGCGATCATCTCCTGGCAAGCGCAAGTCATGTCCATCCAAAAGAGGCCGGACGCTTCCCGAAATGCAGGCTCCTGCCCCAGAATTTTTCCTGCGATCATATCGCCCAGTACCGACCGCTGGGCATACTCGCAGAGGACCGCCTGGGCCTGGGCCTGGGGCACCTGGGTCTGGACGGCCTCATAGGGCCGGTAGGTCTCCACCACCAGAGTTACGGGCAGGGAAAAGCCGCCGGGAAGAGTCAAAGCTTTCCTCTCCGTCATTTTATCACAACTGGCATCAGAAATTCCACTGTTTCCGGATAAATTTATTCTTTTTCTCCCTACCACCAGGCTATAGCGGCGGATCACCTGGCCGGTGTAGGCCTTCCGGGTGGTCGTTTGGGGATAGACTGCCGTCAAAGTTCGTTGCGTCATGGCATAAATCTCTGCGTCTGCGTGGGTAAATTGGGTATGAGTTTCCAGGTCTACGCATCCCGTCACCAATAGCTCCCCTGCCCGAACCGCCTGGCCCACCTGGCACAGGGACTGGCCGCCCAGCACGCTCATGGAGACAATGACCCCGTCCCGGGCGGCTACCACATTGGTGATGGAGCTCCGCTCCCGAACCGGCTCCTCCGGCAGCCGTTCCCGGACGGAGATGACTGCCAAGCCTCCGGAGAAATTAACCCCCGCCCACTGAAGCTCCGGCACCAGGTTTAAAATTTGATTTTTTACCTGCTCACTTCGGATCTCCCCGGACTTGGCCCAGAATTTTACGCCGCATTCCTCAGCTGCCAGGAGAATCTTCCTGGCGGGGACCGTCTCGTTGCCCTCCACCTCCACGAACCACACCCGGCTCGGTGCGTACAGCACAGCCAGAAGCATGGCGGCAACCGCCACCCAGAATGGCAGCCGCCGGCGGCTCCTGGCCAGACTCACCATCAGTCCATACCGCCTGATACACCGGCAGCGGTCTCCCCTGGCCTGGGCCATAGGCTCCAGCCGCCGCCAGGTGTGGGGGGCCATGGTCATGGTGAGGGTCAAAGGCGCCGTCAGCTCCGGGTCCTGGAGCCGGAGGCCCTGGGCGCTGTAATAGGTGAGGGCGGCCGCCGGGTCTGCACTGACCAATTCCGCCTCCACCGTTCCAAATACGTACTTTAAAATCCGGTTCAACAGCTGCTCCCCCTTTCCAGGTCCACACCCAATAAGCTTCCGGATATGACCAACTGGCATTTGCTCATCCGGGTGATCTTCAGGCGGTTGCCCCGGATCACCACCGCCCCAAAGCGTAAGCGCACCCGGATTCGGTCAGTCTCATACTCCGTAACGCCGCCATGATTTTCAATGAGCACTCGTCCGGCCCCGGTGATCTCAATGAGCGGCATACCGGGCAGCAGCTCCTGGGGCGTGTCTGCTGCCTCCGCCATTAGGCGGAGCATCGATCGGGACTTTTTCAAAGTCGCATCACATCCTTGGTCGAGTCCAGCAGAGAGGACTTCCTCCCTGTGTCCATAAAAATATATGCGCCCCGGCAAGAGACTTGACCTTGGTGCATAGATTCTTTTGAGGTGATGGAAGTGAAGCAACAATCCTCCCCCTGGGCCGCTGCCATTCCGGCCCTCCTGAGCTTTTTTGCCATTCTGGCGCTGATTTTAGACGCCGGAACCGCTGTATCTGCCGCTGGACGCGGGCTGCAGCTGTGCCTGGAAACGGTCGTGCCGTCTCTCTTCCCCTTTCTGGTAGCTGCCCGGCTGTTTACCGGCTCCGGCGCGGCGCAGTGGTGCGCCCGGGTCCTCGGGCCTGTGATGGGTCCTGCCTTTGGGCTGCCCAGCAATGGCGCGGCAGCGGTGGTATTGGGGCTGTTGGGCGGCTATCCGGTCGGAGCTCAGACTGCGGCCTCCCTCTACGGCAGTGGGCAGCTCACCCGGAAAGAAGCAGAGCAGCTGTTGGCCTTTTGTAGCAACGCAGGCCCCGCCTTCATTTTCGGGATGGTTGGCGGGCTTTTTGGAAGCGGAAAAATCGCCGCAGTTTTATTTGCCATTCACATCATTTCCGCTGTGCTGACAGGTCTGGCTTTTCGGACCAGGGGGCGCCAAGTTCCTGCAGCGACTGGAAGAGCGGTCCAACCCCCCTCCAAGCAGCTGGACTTTTCCGCAATGATGGCGGGAGCGGTGAAAACCATGGGGCTTATCTGTGGGTGCATCATCCTGTTTCACGTTATCACAGCCTTCTTGACGCGGGCGCTGGGAACCTGGATGCCCCCGGCGGTGGAGATTGGTCTGTCGGGCCTTTTGGAGCTGACCAGTGGGTGCAGTCGGCTTCCTCAGTTGGAGGCTGCCGGGCTCCGGTACTGCATGGCCTCCGGCTTTCTGGCCTTTGGCGGGCTGTGCGTATGGCTGCAAACCAAATCTGTCATTGCCCCATATGGTCTCACGGGCCGGCATTATCTTGCCGGTAAGGTGATCCAGGGAACCATTGCGGTCCTGCTCACCTGGGGCATTCAGGTTCTGTTTCCCAGCTGGCTCCCCCGTTCCTTACCGGCAGCGGCATTTCCCAATCACACCGGTCTTCTGCGGGCCACTGCCATAGTCACGGCTCTCTTTTTATGTGCCATGGGGATTTGGTGCTTGCAGCTGCGAAAAAAGGCTGGAAAAGAAGAAGCCCTCGATGTATAATAACGAAAGAATGATGTGGGAGGAAACGTATATGCTGTTCCGCAAAAAAATACCGGGCTCATGCCAATACTGCGCCCACGGCGTCCGCCTGGAGGGCGGGCAAATCGTCTGCGTCAAAAAGGGACTTCTGGAGGGAGACTGCGCCTGCCGCCGCTTCCACTACGACCCCCTGAAGCGGATTCCTCCCCGCAGGAAAGCGGTGGATTTCTCCAAATATGACCAGGAGGATTTTTCTCTCTGAGTTTCCACGGGATCTGTTGGAAGGCGGAATGGTGAAAACCTGCCCGTTTTTACAGCAGATCCCCTTTTTTCTGTATTTCTCTTGGTCACGGCCTTTCCGATTATGAGAAAATGTGGTAAAATATACATATATCACACGGAACGCCTGTGGGCAAATCAAAAGGGAGGTTCTGCACATGAAACGAATTGGAATGTTAACCAGCGGCGGCGACTGCCAGGCGCTGAACGCCGCCATGCGGGGCGTAGCAAAGACCCTGTACCATGCCGAAGAGAAGGTGGAAATTTATGGTTTTCTGGACGGGTATCAGGGGCTCATTTACGGCAAATTCCGGCTTTTGACCTATGATGATTTCTCCGGAATTCTCACCAAGGGCGGCACATTCCTGGGCAGCAGCCGCACCCCCTTCAAGACCATCCAGGAACCGGGAGCAGACGGGGTGGACAAGGTGGCTGCCATGAAACAGACGTACTACAAGCTGCAGCTGGATTGCCTGGTCATCCTGGGCGGCAACGGAACCCACAAAACCGCCAATCTCCTGCGGACCGAAGGACTCAATGTGATCACCCTGCCCAAAACCATTGACAACGATCTGTGGGGTACGGACATGACCTTTGGTTTCCAAAGCGCCGTGAACGTGGCCACCCACGCCATTGACTGCATCCATACCACCGCCGCCTCCCACGGCCGGGTGTTCATTGTGGAGGTCATGGGCCACAAGGTAGGCTGGCTGACGCTCAACGCCGGCATCGCCGGTGGCGCTGACATCATCCTGATTCCGGAGATTCCCTACGATCTGGACAAGGTGGCCGCCAAAATCCGGGAGCGTCACGACCGGGGCAGCCGCTTTACCATTTTGGCGGTGGCAGAGGGCGCCATTTCCAAGGAGGACGCTAAGCTTTCCAAAAAGGATTACAAAAAGAAGCTGGCAAATACCAAATATCCTTCTGTCTCCTATGAGATTGCCGAAGGGCTGGTCAAAAAATGTGGCTTTGACGTGCGAGTCACCGTGCCGGGGCATACCCAGCGAGGCGGCAGTCCCTGCCCCTATGACCGGGTCTTTGCCAGCCGCCTGGGCTCCGAAGCAGGCAAGCTGATCCTGAATGGGGAATATGGCTTTATGGTGGGCTACAAAAACCGGGAAATCGTCCGGGTTCCCCTGGAAGAGGTGGCGGGTAAGCTGAAAATGGTAGACCCCAATGCCTCCATTGTGCAGGAGGCCAAAATGTTGGGCATTAGCTTCGGCGACTGAGAAAGGGATCCGCCCTGTCCCCTGCTTCCATGGAAGCTGCGTGCAAGACAGGCGCTGCGAAAGGGTAAAACTGCTTCTGGCAGGAAATCGGAATGATTCCGGATTTCCTGCCAGATTTTCAGCTATGGATCAGCCGATGTGTTCAAAAGGCTATTCTCCCTTCAGAATGTTCTCGCAAAAGCGGGTCAGGAACGCAGCGGTCTGTGCGCGGGTTGCGGAGGCTTTGGGGGCCAAGCGCCCGTCCATACCTTGCAGGAGACCAGTCTGCACCGCCCACAGCATGGGCTGCTGGGCATACTCGCTGACACTGGAGGCATCCGGGAAGTTGCTTAGAGACCCGCCTGCGGCGGTGTCTACCCCATGCATGGCGGCGTAACGGTACAGGAAGGTAACCAGCTGCTCCCGGGTGGCGGGAGCCTCCGGGACAAACCGGGTCTCCGTCACGCCCTGAGCCAGGCCTTGCTCTGCTGCCCAACTCACCGCCTCTGTGTAGTACCGTCCCTCCTTCACGTCGGTGAAGGGGCTGGCTCCGGTGGGTGTCGGGCTGCCGGCCAAGCGGTGGAGAATGGTCACCAGCTGGCCACGGGTTAAGATGCCATTGGGGGCAAACTTCTCCTGGCTCATGCCATTCATCAGGCCCCGCTCAATCACATAGTCGGTGTATTTATGATACCACTGGCTGCTGTCCAGGTCGATAAAGTCCCGGGAGAAGCAGTGGGCCGGGAGGACCTGCCCCTCCTTCACAACCTCACCACAACGGGTGCAGACCTCATCGCCCGTGTAGCCCGCTTCGGTGCAGGTGGCTTCCTTGGCGTTGCGCAGTTCGATTTTGTGGCCCAGGGCGGGGATCACCTCTCCCCGTGCAACGAGTTGGCCACAGTCCGTACAGTAGACGTCGCCGGTATAGCCTTCTTCGGTGCAGGTGGCTTCCTTCCCATTGCGAACTTCGGTGTGGGCGTGTTCGTAGGAGATTTCCAGTGTCTCACAGTAAGCTGGGGCCAGAGCGTTGACCTCCTCTGTCAGGATCGAGACCCCGGTCTTCACCCCAGACCGGACCTGGAAAATCAGAGTCGCCACAGAGGACCCGGCGGGAATCTCCCCGGTGTCCGCATAGGCAAATTTCACCGTGCCATCGCTCTGTGCAACGGCCTGGTAGTCTGCATGGACCACAACGGATTGGAGAGTCAGATGGGACACATCATAACGGGCTGCGATGAGGCCGTTGGTGGATGCAACGTCCTTGCCCGCTGCATCCTTGGCGGTGACTTCCACGGTGACAGTCTTCTCGTCCTCAGCAGTCTCGCCAATGGAATCCGTTTGGACCGTGCCAGTGGAGTTTACAGAACCGCCAGATACGTTGGCAGCTTCTGGCGTTGCATCCGCCCGTTGTCCGGCAAGATGGGAGGTTCCGAAAGAAACCAGGCTGGAAGAAACCGTACCGGTCCCCATGCGGAACTCCGGCACTTCCCGGTCTGCATCGACTGCGGCCAGCCCCCTGACTGTGACGTTACAGGTTGCCGTTGCGGCCATGCCGGAGGCATTTTGATCCACAGAGGTTGCGGTAATAACGGCATTCCCCTCGGCCACAGCCGTCACCACGCCGTTTTCATCCACAGTGGCCACACTGGGGTTGCTGGTAGACCATGTGACCCCCTTCTGATATGCTGCCGGTACCACCTTTGCCGTCAGATTCAGCGAATCGTTCCCATCCATATCCGCAGCCGTCATGTTGAGCTTGACAGTCAGCTCCGTGGCCCGTTCATACTGGTACATGCTGACAACCGGCCAGACCTTCTCGCCAAAGCTGCCAAGGTTGGTGGCAAGCAGCGTCTCAGGATGGATGGCATACAGATTATTTTCTTCCCCTTCCATATAGGAAGACAGCATCAGATAGCCGGTAACCGGATCGTACACCATGGAAGCATACTGACCGGCCGTAATTCCGGAGACGCCCGTCAGCCGGATGCCTGGCACGGAGCCTAAACGGTCGTAATCTACGACATAGGACTCCCCATCGTCAAAGGTGAGCACCACAATCGTCCAAAGCCCGCCGTCTTCCGTCATCACGTAGTAGAAGTTCGCAGGGCAATCCGGGTATTCCTTGGCGTAATACACATAATCATAGGTGCCGCTCCCGGCGTAGGCGATGGCGGCCATGGGGCTGGTGACGTCCCAGGACATATCCCAATAGCTCAGATTGCCCTCCTCGGGATAGACCATTTCGAGGTACATGCCCTCATTGCAAACGCCAATGATTGCATCAAAGAGATCGCCTATGGCAGGCGCCGGCGCGGCATCGGACCACTGCCAGGCGGCGGCAACGGGGCCACAGTTTTGCACCACCTGGAACAGGTCGGCGTCCACCTTGTACAGATTGCTGCCGTCATGGGCGTAAATATACCCGCCCTTCCATGTGCCGCCTATGAATTCTGTGGTCTTCTCGCTGGCAGCCTTCCACGCAGCCGGGTTGTCCGCGTAAAAATCGGCCCAGTAAGGGTTTTCATCCCTGTCGTAAACCAGAGCGGAAAGGGAAACGGGATCCAGCTTCTTCACCCGCACAACGCAGTCTGCCGTCAGGTTTGGCTCTGCGTTGGTTGTGGCGGTGATCACAGCCTCGCCACTGCTGAGCATTGTGACCTTGCCATTCTGATCCACGGTGGCGACGGCCTCATTGGAGGTGGTCCATGTGACCGTCTTATCGTCCAGATTCCACGGCGCTACTTTCTCATGCAGCGTAAATTCCGTATCAATCAGGCCCTCCACCACCGTTCTGTCCAGTGTGATGCCGCTGGAATCTGTAGCCGGATGGATGATGCTGGTCTTGGCAGGAACAATATACAGGCCATAAATGGTATTTTGCACTCTGGAGCCATACCGGGTGACGTCCTGGCCATTGGCCTGTGTGGTATTGGTCCTGGTGCCCTTACCCGTCTGCGTGTCTATGGTGATGCAAATGGATGCGCTGCTGGACAGGACGGAGCTGCTGCCGATCATGTACAGCACATCTTTGTCATGGTCCCAGGCCAGAGAGCCATAGGTACCATAGAAGCCAATCCGATTGTTGGCATCGTTGACCACAGGCGTCATATCCTCAATTTTGCCATCCACAATGTCCCTCTCTGTAAAGCGGTACAGGAAGGTATAGCCTGTGCCGCCGGAGTTCACCACATAGAAATTGCCGTCGTCGTCAATGGTCAGCATGGTGAGCTTTCGATAGGAGTCAGAGTTGTTTCTGGGATTGACAATGGTTATACTGGCAACCTGCTCCATCTCACCGGAATACAGGTCGATGGTGTAGAGATGATTGCTCTTGTCCAGGGCGTACAGCTTCTTGTCCGCGTAGTTGAAAGCCATATCGTCAATTTCATCTTCATCGGTATACTGGAAGTAATGGCTGATCAGCTCATAGCTCTCCCATTCGCCGTGAGGGGCGACATAGAGGTCTCCGTCCATGGTAGCCATGTAGACGTAACCGTCTACATATTCGGCGGCCACAATCTGCATATTGATGGCGCTGTAATCCTCTGTTCCTCCGTAGTCACTTTCGTTGTAATAGTAGACCTTTTCCGGGTCAATGGACATCCAACGATTTTGATCTGAGCCACGGGTGTCGGTGGTCAGGCCGGAGTAATGGAGGAAGGTAAAGCCGAACATCATACCGGCGTATTCTTCTCCGTCACTCCCATTGTCCACCTCAAAGACCGCCTCATTGCCGGCATAATCGGCGACGAGAATCCGGCATTTTCTGCCCAGCTTGGCGCCGTCCAATGGGATGCGGGTTGTCACCGTCTGACCGGGCTCGGATTGCTCCGGCAACTTTGCGCCATAGCTCCGGGTGCCGCTGACATTTGTCACAGCATTGACTGCCATGTACTGGTTGTCCCTTGCCGTCACAAGCAGATCGCCATTGGACAGATCCTTATAAACACCCAAGATCTCAGGCGCCGTGCAATCCACCGTCATGGTGGTGGTTTGGAACGCGCCTGCACCCAGCTTGCCGGACTCCACAAGCTCGGTCAGCTGCGCCTTGGTGATGTCGCCGCTGGTCTCGTAGTATTCGGGAACTGCCACCAGACCGACCGTCACCTTCTCCCCCTCAACAAGGTCCAGGGACGCCAGCCGTTTGTTCCAGGACAGACCGGCTGTCGTATTTTGCCAGGAACCACCATTGACATAGTAATATGCACTGGGAAGACTGTTGGTCACCGTGGACATCTCAAGCACTTTGCCCCTATCATCGGCGACGAAGGCCGCGATGGCAGCAGCATTTCGAATGAGGGAGGTCTGGAACCGGTTCAATATGGCGTTGCCGCTGATGGCAAGGCGGTCTACCGGATATTCCTTTTCCAGACCGTAAGGATTGCCAATCTGATAATGGGTCGTCCCACTGTCTTCCATACCATAGGTGAAGAAATTGGTAGCGGTCACACCGGTGTAGGTTGGCGTTTCGTCGCCATAGAGGCGGCTGGCATAGGTTCCCTTATCATACATGGAAGCATCCGTCCAGTTTCCATAGAAGGCCAAAACCGGGATGGAATGCTCGGGAGAGACAGCCCCCTCCGCCCCTGTGATGGGAGACACATAGACGTATCCCTCAATATATGCCCCATGCACATACTTGGCGTCCAGCTGCTCCTTCCCTGCGTCAGGCAGTGTAATCTGAACTGTCACATGGGCCGTTTCTCCGGCGGGCACTGTAAACACGCTGGTTTCAAGACTGTTCAGGAGGAGGTAAGCATCATACGTATTAATCATTCCATCGGCATTGAGATCTGCCTGGGGATCCATCTCCTCCAGCGCCCCCACTGCATAGTTGAGGATCACCTGTGCATCACCGGCATCGGTATCCCCGTCATGGTCCAGGTCACAATCCAGCCTGGAGGACGGCTTGCACTCCTTGCCATCCACCGTAAAGGTCACATTGGCTGCCAAGGCTGCCGTCTGCGTGTCCAGCCAAGTGTAACCCAGATCCTCAAAAAGATCCTGGGTGAAGAAGTCCCCACGCATGGTGTAGGACTGTGCTCTGCCGGACAGATTGTTCACCGTGAAGGAAAAGGAATATTCGCCCTCCTTCTCCGGATCATCCCCCAACTCAGCCTTGATTTTACCGTCGGCATAGGATGCGGTGGCGTCTTGCTCCATCAGCAGATAGGTATCTGCCGCAAGGGCATTTCCGATGTTGGCAAGCCCGGAGCCCTGGCGCAGGACGGGATAGTAGCCGTTGCCATCGCCAAAGTCCTCCATCACCGGAACCGCCGTGGACATGAGGAGGCTCTGGCCCAGCTGGCGGGGAGACAAACCGGTCTTCTCATCCAGATGATTTTCCTGGATGTACTGCGCAATCAGCGCTGCCATGCCTGCCACCTGAGGGGAGGCCATGGAGGTGCCGGACATGGTCTCATAGGCCTGGCCGCCGGGCACTACGCCGTTGACAGAATAAATCGAACCACCAGGGGCTGTAATCTCGGGCTTAATGCCCAGAGTCCCCGGAACTCCCCAGGATGAAAAGTCGCTTATGGTATAATCACCTGTATCATATACCACAGAGTCAATCTCAGCAGATACATTCGTCTTTCCAGTATAATAAAGGACGGTTTCCTGGTCTCCGGCATAGACCGGCGTGGAATGAAGCCGAATCATGGCTCCGTCAGCCTGGGTAATGGAAACGCAGGGAATGGTGGCAGAGCTGCTGGACAGATCCATGTTGATGGCGCCAGCCTGGTTGTTGCAGACCACACAGGCCAGGGCCCCGGCGTTGGCGGCTGCCTCATGCTTCTGATAGAAGGAGGTGCTGCCCCGGGATACGAAAACAATCTTTCCTTTTACGGCGTCGCCGAGGGCCGTAAAATCCTCCGCCGTGCCAAAGCCGTCTATCCAGACGTAGTCATAGTCGCCGGAGAGGGTGGTGAAGGGTGCGTTAGAATAGCCGTTGGCAGAGGAATCCGTATAGAACACCGGATTGTCAGCAACTGAAAAATAATTGCCGGTAAAGCCGATGTTGTCCACAGAGGCCACGTTCAGAGCATTGGTGTAGGTACCGGGGCTGCCGGAAGTTGCAAAGCTGACGTCATCTCCATAGAGGTAACCAGCGCCAGCTTTGGAGTTCTCCGCCCAATGCCCGGAGTTGCCGGCGGACATGACAACCATGGTGTCGCTGTCAGCCAGGCTGTTCAGGATATCCTGATAGGTCGTGTTGCGCGCAAAGCCGGGGTTGCCGGAACCCAATGACAGGTTCACCGAATCGCAGCCCAAAATAATCGCGTCTTCTATGGCGGCCATATAGTCGGAATCATAGGCGCCGCCGCCTTTGCCAAAGACCTTCATGGTAAGGATCTGGGCATCTGGGGCAACGCCCTGAACCTTGACCGTCTCCAAGGCACGGGAGAAGGAGCCGTCCCCGTTGGAGAGGAACGCATTGGCAGCTGCAATGCCCTCAACATGGGAACCGTGTTCACCGGCACTGTCATGATCATGGGTAATGTCCAGATCCTTATCTATGTAGTTGTAACCAAAAGGAATCTTGGCATTGACATAGAGCTGCCCGGCGTTCACCCCGGAAATGTTGAGAAGCTCCAGCTTCTCAGAAATCTCCCCCTGGTCCAGGAGGTTCAGACTGCCTGTGTACTCGTCTACCGGAATTTGATGCAATCCGGCTTGATACGCAATGCTATATTCATAGGCATCTGAAGCAAAGCTTTGATGATCCGTGTCGATGCCGGTGTCTATGACCGCAATCCGGGAACCTGCCCCGGTATAGCCGGCCGCCCAAGCGTTGCTGCTGCCAATCTGCAGGTGCGACGTTGCCATGTTGGGATCTGCCGTTTCCTCCGTATCCACAACACAGGGCTCATAGCGCGTCTCCACCACAACTTCTTTCACACCAGGCAGGCTCTGGATGGCCTGGATCTGGCCATAAGGCACGTTGGCGGAAATGAGATTCGCCGCCAGGGTCAGGTTCCAGACAACGTCCAGCTTTTCTTCTGTCGCACGTTCAATGGCGGCAGTCACATCGGCCTGGCTACTGCGCAAAGCGGCGCGATAAGACATGGCTGACGCATTTCCGGCAATGTCCATTGTGGAAAATCCCTCGTCAAGGGTGGATTTTTGGTCCAGAACAATAGAAACACGCACCAGATCGGTGTCCGCGTATTCCGGCTCATCCTGAATTTCGGCTGCAACGTCCTGCCGCAGTTCTGCAGAAACCGAGCCGCTGTCAACCTTTTGAAAGCGCAGAGCCTGGAGTTCCGGCTCTGTTCCATTGACCGGAAGCACCACACCCAGCAGCACGGCAGCGGTCAAAGCCAAGGAAAGCAGGCGTTTGATTCGATTCGTTTGTTTCATACGGTCCTCCTCCTCCAATTCTTGATCCATGTTTGAAAGCCTACCTCAGCCTCAAGCTGAGTGCTAAGAAATCCGTCCAAATCCGGACGTCCCCATCATCTTTCTCATAACTACTCAGGTCCTTTCTGATTTTTTGGCACTGAAGCAACGCCTCACTTCGAGTGTCTGCTATTTCATTTTACCACAGGGCAAAAAGAGAGTCAAAAGTCCCGTTCGAGACCTAATGTCGTTTGCATTGAGAAGGTGCCGTTTCATTAGAGATTACTTAGAAATCGTACAACAAAACCAGAATTTGAGCGTCTACCATCTGCCGTTCCAGAAAAAGCGGGAGACTGCTTCAACTCGTTGAGGCAGTCTCCTGAATCATCACAATCTATGCTTGAACAAATCAGAGCTTTCCGTAAAGTCCGGGCTTCGTGTTCCCTCCGTTCCCCTGGCTTTTGGTTCCCCACTGCGTGGCAACTCCGTTTGTACCTAAGGGCGCAGGGAAAAATGCCCGCTCCCTGGTATCGTACCGCAACCAGGAGGCGCCTTGGGAAACCATCAGCTCCGATCCAAAGTATAAAAATGGGATCAGGGCGTAACTTGCACTTGGCTGATATACCTTTAATTCGCCATCTGCAGATGAAAATCTCATAATCTTCAAGAAGTTCAGGTCATGCAGTTCCTCCAGAATTTCTTCCGCCTGTTCCTCAGAAATGCCCAGCTCCCTGGCCGCTTTGGAGGCGGTAAATCCCTCCCGGCTGTCTCCGTAAAGGAACAAAAGCATATCCAGCCTGTGGTCCCGGCTCAGAAGTTCAAACAGCTGAAGATAGGCGGCCCTGCTTTTCATGATGGAGGCAAAGCC
Organism: uncultured Eubacteriales bacterium; assembly: GCA_900545515.1. Classification (GTDB taxonomy): domain Bacteria; phylum Bacillota; class Clostridia; order Oscillospirales; family Oscillospiraceae; genus Faecousia. The sequence goes on from UQZA01000020.1 coordinate 29,694, forward strand.
ATCCTCTGGTTCCGGCATCACAAGCAGATAGTGCAGATCTTTGGCAAAGGAGGCAGACATAATCCCAAGGTCCGAGGATACATGCACCAGGTAGGGCGGCGGCATTGCCGCCCCACGCCGGTCCACATTTTCGTGGGTATCCAGCATCCTGTGGAATTCCTCTCCTGGCTGCTCGCAAGAGTCCAGGGTAGCCTTCAAAATGGCATAGGCATAGTGATATGCTGCCTCAAACAGGTGGTCCTGGGGAATGCCTTGAAAGGCCTCGGTCAAAAGCTGCGGGATATCTGTATTCTGCCCACTGGGGATGCCATACAGCTGATCAATGGTCACATGCAGGGCACTGGCCAAAGTAGGCAGTATGGCCGCATCCGGCGCACCGCCCCGCTCCCACCGGGAAACTGCTTGGGTGGAGACGCTGATTTTCTCAGCCAAGGCGCTCTGGGTCAAGCCGGCCTTTTTCCGATAGTATGCAATCTGACTTCCCAATTGCTGAATTACTTCTGACATATCATTCCCCATCCAATCCCGGTCACAACAGTCCCCTTGCCATAAGCTTCTTCCGCACAGAGGGATACCGGGACAGATCCGTGTGGGGAATGGCTTTGGCGGCGGCCATGCGGTCGATGAAGTTGGCCACCTCACCGAATTGTACATATTCCATGGTGTCCAGAATCCGGTCCAGTCCGTCCCAGATTGTCCGGTCGCACAGAAGCCGGCGGGCTCCCTCCAAAGAAGTGTTGCCTGCGCTCACAATCCGGTCTCTGGGCAGGTCCGGATACAGGCCAATGGTGACGGCGGACTCCTTGTCCAGGTAGGTGCCGAAGGCCCCGGCTACGAAGAACTTCCCCACCTGGTCCATGGGAACGCCCAAGGCGTCCAGCATATATTCCACCATGGTGTTGGCGGCCGCCTTGGTTTGGAGAAAGGCGTCGATGTCGCTTTGGTAAAAATACAGGCCGGGGGCATAGCAAACGGCCCATTCCCCATCCCGCTGCTCCAGGCCGCCGGATTCGGGGATCAGCTTCCCCCGCAGGTCCACCATACCGTTCAGGTAGAGCTGAGCAATCAGATCCACAATGCCGCTGCCGCACAGGCCGCGAGGTTCCCCGCCTCCCAGCACCGTCAGGTAGAACCGCCCCTTCTCCAGGCGGACGTAGCTCACTGCCCCTTCCACCGCCCGCATGCCGGTTTTCACCACGCCGCCTTCCAATGCAGGGCCTGCCGCACCGGCTCCTGCCATGAGAAACTCCCGGTTTCCCACCACCAGCTCGCCGTTGGTGCCAATGTCCAAAAAGACGCAAATCTCCGATTCCTGGGTTAAATTCGTGGCCACCAGGCCGCTGACGATGTCGCCTCCCAGATAATTGGCCCGGCAGGGGTAGCAGTACACATAGCCGTCCAAAGGAAGCCCCAGGTCCCGGGCTGGGTAAGGGTCAAAACGCATAGCCCGAGGGGCATAGGGAGAAGCAAAGACGCCAAACGCATCCAAGCCCAGGAGAAAGTGCATCATGGTGGTGTTCCCCGCAACGGTCATGGCGCCGCAGCTGGCCACAGGATAGCCGCTTTTCCGCTCCAGGCCTTCCAGCACCTCCCGAAAGGAGGCCAGGGTCGCCTGGCGGATCTCTTCCAGGGCCGGGGCATTGTCCTTGCTGTAGAATACCCGGGTCAGAATGTCCTCTCCGAAAGCAATCTGCCGGTTGTAGGCGCTGTCCTGGCAGATGGTTTCACCAGTGGACAAATCCACCAGCCGCATACACACCGTGGTGCTTCCCAGGTCCACGCAGACGCCGTAATTTCGGTCCGCCGTATTGCCGGGGGCAAGGCCTACCACCTCCCAGCACAGACCAGTCCAGGCCAACGTGACCGTCACTTGCCAGCCGGCGTCCCGGAGGATGGGATGCAGCTTTCTCATCACAGGCAGAGCCATCTGCACCTGCCCCAGGAACAGGGGAAGCGCATCTAAAATCCGCTGCTTTTCCGCCCGTGGGTCCTCCTCCGTAGGGGGGGGAAGCTGCAGAAACAGCTTTTGACATAGGGGTTCCATCACAATTCCTCCTGCTTTTCCGGTTCCTGTTGTTTGTCCATAAGCTGGGGAATGAATTGGCTGGCCAGTTTCCCCTTCCCCTGGGATTTCACGTAGAAAAAGCCGATCACGGAGAAGACCACCGCACCGATGAAGTTGACCAGCAGGTCGCTCATGGTATCAATGAGGCCAATATCCAGATAGCCGCCCACCCCAAGGGGGGTCTGGGAGCCGTCGGAGTGAACCAGAATCACATCTGCAATGTCCTTCACATGAACCGGGATATTCCGCCCCTCCGGATGGAGGGTCACAGAATGAATGGCCTGCACAATGGTATCCTTCTGCATATCCTTAGCCATAAGGCTGTCCACGCCCCACTCAAAAAACTCCCACAGCACGCCAATGGTCATGGAAAAGCAAAAGGCCATGACCGCCATGTAAAAGGGGGACAGACGCAGCATCACCCGCTTGTCCCGGTTCAGGATATTGACCAGAGAGAAGCCCACGGCGGCAAAGAGGAAGCCATTGAGGGTGTGCAAAATGTCGTCCCAGAACGGGATGATCACATAATACTCCTGGATTTCGCCCAAAATTTCAGCGGCATAAATAAAGAAAAGTATGATAATCTCCAGGGTGTCCGGCAGATCAATGTGGAGCCGCCGTTCAATGAGAGAGGGAATGGTAAAGAGAATCAGGGCCAAAATGCAGGTGTAAACATTTTCAAAATTGCCATTGAACGCCTGGGCCACCAGCGTCCCCACCACAGACAGCCGCAGCAGCACAGACACCGTCACCACCAGCTTTTTATTCTGGATATGGCGGTACTCAATGTTAAACCAGTTCCGGGATTTCTTATTTTCTTTCATGGAGTACCTCCAAAGCAACTAAAAGCCAAATTGATTCAGAAGCTGGATCAAAAACGGCAGAACCAACGTGATCACCGAAATGAGCCAGGGATAGAACACCTTCCTGGAAGCAGCCATGAAAATGAGGCTGAGGCCAGTCACCAGAAGAGGGCCAAACACAGCCTGCTGCCTGCTCACCAGCAGCGAAAAGGTCCCTTCCGTGGACAAAAACAAGCCCACGCGCTCCGGCAGAACCGAAGCATTCCGGCACGCCAGAACAATGGCCGTGACAATCACCGGAATTGCCAGAAATACCTTCCGAAAGCAAAAAACAAACTGCCACGCAGAGCGCAGAAACGCCCCAATGGACCGCATCGTCTTCATGGACAGATCCTCCAGTTTCTGTAAAATACAAGCTCCAATCATGATAGCACATTCCGACATAAAGTGCAACCGGGGTTTCGTCTACTTGACACATACCTGCCCTGTCTCTTCACTCCCCCGCAATTGACGAAAGGGGGCAGATGTGATATTCTATAGAAAATTGCTGTTTGAAAGGGGATTATTATGAAATATACCAGCGTTTCAGCCGCGTTGGAGGCTTTGCGGGCTGTGGAAAGCAAGCTGTCCGCCTATCACCATGCTATGGGAGTTCTATTCCTGGATGCCGCCACAGCCGCGCCGAAGGGCTCCGCCCAGGGGCGGGGGCAGACCATGGCCATGCTCAGTGAGACCGTGTATGCGCTAAATGCCGACCCGGAAAACGAAGCCCTCCTGTCTTATTTGGAGGCCCATCTTCAGGAGCTGGACCCAGTGGACCGGCGAAAGGTTGAGCTGTTCCGAAAGTCTTACAACCAGATTTCCAAAATTCCGCCCCAGGAGTACATCGAATATGACGTGCTTCTCAACGACGCCCAGGCGGTTTGGGAGCAAGCCAAAAATACCGATGACTTCGCGCTTTTTGCCCCATATCTGGAGAAAATTGTAGGGTTTAATCAAAAATTTGCCGGATATTACAATCCCAGTCTGCCACCCTACGACGCTCTGCTGAACGAATATGAGGAAGGGCTCACTGTCGAAACCCTGGACCGTTTCTTTGCGCAGCTCCGGGAAGTCCTGGTTCCCCTCCTGGCCAAGGTCACAGCTGCGGAGCCCATTGATGATAGCTTCCTGCACCAGCTCTATCCCATGGAGCAGCAGCACCAGCTGTCTGATTACATCATGTCCGTCCTGGGCATCGACCGGAATTATTGCGCCATCGCCGAATCGGAGCACCCCTTTACTTCGGGCTTTCACAACAAGGACGTCCGTATCACCACCCATTACTACGAGCAGGAGCCGGTCTTCTCCCTTTACTCCGTCATCCATGAGGGTGGCCATGCCATCTACGAAATGGGCTGCGAGGACCGGTACAACCACACCTTCCTGGCAGGCGGGGCCTCCATGGGAATTCACGAGAGCCAAAGTCGGTTTTTTGAAAACATCATCGGCCGCTCCGAGCCCTTCCTCACTTACATATTCCCGAAGCTGGTCCAGCTATTCCCCCGGCAGCTGGAGGGCGTGGATGCCCATATGTTCTGGAAGGCAGTCAACAAGGCCAGTCCCTCCCTCATCCGGACCGAGGCAGATGAGCTGACATACTGCATGCACATTATGGTCCGGTACGAACTGGAAAAGCAGCTCATCGCCGGAACCCTGGCTGTCCGGGATGTACCGGAAGCATGGAACCAGCTGTACCGGGAGTACCTGGGCGTGGAGGTCCCCAACAACCGCATGGGCTGCCTACAGGATTCCCACTGGTCCGGCGGCAGCATCGGCTACTTCCCCTCCTACGCCCTGGGCAGCGCTTACGGTCCCCAAATGCTGGCAGCCATGGAAGCCGAGATGGGAAGCATCTGGGAGGATGTGGCCAAAGGCGACCTCTCCAAGGTCAAAGCTTGGCTCCACAACCACATCCACCGCCACGCTCGCCTCTACAGCCCCGGCACCCTGTTTGAAATGGCCTGCGGGAAGTTTGATGCAAAATACTATACGGACTACTTGACGGAAAAATACACGAGGCTGTATAACCTGTAACGGGAATCCCTCGGCGGCCTGCCCCAGGACAGACAAAGGCTTTGCTCCCGGGGCAGGCCACTTTCTCATAAATCTACATAAGACGTTGATTTTTGACAGGCAATATAGTACAATTTGGAATATATGACGGCTGCCTCGAAAGAGAACGAGGTGGAGAAGCTAAAATTGGAGGTCTTCTATGGTCACAGGCATGATTAAAAACAAGATCGACAAAATCTGGACAGACATTTGGGCCGGTGGAATTACCAACCCCCTGACGGTGATTGAGCAACTCACATATTTGATGTTTATCCGGTCCCTGGACGAGAAGGAGTTGGAAACGGAAGCCTTCGAGAATATGTCCAATGAAAAAATGGATAAAATTTTCCCACAATCCCCTGCCGGGCAAGCCATGCGCTGGAGTAAGTTCAAAAATCACGATCCCCGGCAGATTTACACGATCATGTCTGAGCGGGTCTTTCCAGCAATCAAACACATGAAATATGGACGCCTTCCAGATTTTACAGCGCAGGGAGAACTGATCGAAATCCCGGATGAACCAGAAAAAGGAGCCGGGTCCAACACAGCGTTCGCCCGGTATATGGGCGACGCCATGTTCTTGATTCCCACACCCCAGGTGCTCCAGAAAATCATTACCGGCTTGGAGGATCTGTATGAGCATGACATTGCAGACCTGGATATGCAGGGAGACCTCTATGAATATATGTTGGGCAAATTGGCCACAGCAGGCCAAAACGGACAATTCCGTACCCCCAAGCATATCCGGGAAATGATGGTGAATTTGCTGCAGCCAACGCCAGATGATATTATTTGTGATCCCGCATGCGGTACGGCCGGCTTCCTGGTTTCATCGTCAGAATACATTCGCGAGCACTATGAAGATACCATGACCGCCGAGCAATGGGCACATTTCTCCGGCCCAGCCTTCACGGGATTTGATACGGACCGGACCATGCTTCGCATCTCCGCCATGAATTTGATGCTCCATTCCATCAGTAATCCAGAAATTGACTATAAGGACAGCGTATCCAAACAAAATGGAATCTGTGAGCAGTTCACCATATGCCTCGCCAACCCGCCCTTCAAGGGCACTGTGGATGCAGAGAGCATCCACGACAATTTGAAGGCCATTACCAATACGAAGAAAACGGAGCTGCTGTTCCTTGCCCTGTTCCTCCGCATGCTCAAAAAAGGAGGACGATGTGCATGTATTGTTCCGGACGGCGTCCTGTTTGGTTCCTCCTCCGCCCACAAAGCCATCCGTAAGGAGCTGGTGGAGCGTCATCAGCTGCGAGCCGTTATCTCCATGCCCTCCGGCGTATTCAAACCCTACGCAGGCGTTTCCACTGCCGTTTTGGTGTTTACCAAAACCGGTGCAGGCGGTACCGACCAGGTGTGGTTCTATGATATGAAGGCCGATGGATTTACCTTAGATGACAAGCGCTCCCCTGTTGCAGAGAACGACATTCCGGACATTGTGGAGCGGTTTCATCACCTGGAACAGGAAGCAGACCGGAAGCGGACAGAGCAGAGCTTCCTTGTGCCGAAGGAAGAGATCGTGGAGAACGGTTATGATCTGTCCATAAATAAGTACAAGAAGACGGAGTACGTGGCGGTGGAGTATCCGTCTTCCGAGGAGATCATGGATAAACTCGACACCTTGGAAAAACAAATCGCAGCAGAGCTAATAGAATTGAGAGACATGCTGAAATGAAAAAATACACAATATTAGGTGATCTTATTACTCCGGCAAAGGTAGTTCGCTGTGGGAAAGGCAATTATCCTGTTCTGTCGATGACAATGCATGATGGCATTGTTTTACAAAGTGACCGTTTTAAGAAAAGTCTTGCCTCAGCAGATCAAAGCGACTACAAAGTCGTAGAGTATGGGAAACTGGTTATCGGATTTCCCATTGACGAAGGGGTCCTATACATACAAAAAGTGGCACCTGAAGGGATCATGAGTCCTGCGTACAGCACATGGGATGTAGACACTACACGCATTAACCCTGATTTTTTAGAACTGTGCTTACACAGCCCACAGTCCATGCAGTACTATAAGGATAAGCTGCGCAGCACAACTGCCCGTAGACGTAGTATTCCGACAGCTGACTTACTGGCGCTTCGAATTCGCACCCCCGACATGGAATCACAATTTGAAGCCGTTGCAGTAGCCAGAAAGGTGGACGAGATGATTGCCATTCGGCATGCGCAGGCCACACTGTTGGACCAGCTTGTAAAATCCCGATTTATCGAACTGTTTGGTGACCCCGTATATAACAGCAATGGATTGCCAACCATGAAGCTGTGTGAGCTTGGGTCATTAGATCGCGGAAGATCGCAGCACCGTCCGCGCAATGCTCCAGAACTGCTAAACGGCCCCTATCCACTGATTCAAACTGGCGAGGTGGCAAGTGCTGGATTGTACATTACCGGATACCAAAACACATACTCAGAACTTGGATTGCGACAGAGCAAAATGTGGAAGGCAGGAACGCTCTGCATCACAATTGCCGCCAACATTGCACAGACAGCCATACTGACATTCGATGCTTGTTTTCCGGATAGCGTTGTTGGCTTCATTCCCAATGACGCTGTAAGTGCAATCTATATGCATTACTGGTTTGGATTTTTCCAAAAGATATTAGAGGAGCAAGCACCTCAAGTAGCACAGAAGAACATCAATCTAAAAATACTGGCAGATTTGGATGTGATGGTGCCTGACCAAACACAACAAGAGCAATTTGCCGCCTTCGTTGCCCAGACCGACAAATCAAAATTGGCAGTACAGCAAGGACTCAAAGAGCTGGAAATTCTCAAAAAATCCCTGATGCAACAATACTTTGGCTAAGAAAAGCTGGTGCAGGATGGTGGTACACAACTGCAGATGAGGTGTACCATTATGAAAAATCAATTGATTGCTGAAATTACCCGTCAAATGCTTCCACATTTGGACAATGCTCAAATTGAGCAACTGCAGAATGTACTCCGTCATTGTCTTTGGAATGTGGAGGTGACGGAGTCCCCGGAAGCTGCTCAGGAAACAAATCAGGAGACGAACGGCGAATTGCTGGACATGTTCCTCTCCGCCAAGCGGGTAGAAGGGTGCAGCGAGAAGACTTTGCGGTATTACGAGGCCTCCATTCGCCGGCTGTTTGCGTCTGTGGACTGCCATGTAACCCACATGCAAACCGATGCGCTGCGAAACTACCTCTCAGACTATCAGCAGAACAGCCAGTGCAGCAAAGGGAATATTGACAACATTCGCCGGATCCTCTCCAGCTTTTTCTCCTGGCTGGAAGACGAAAACTACATTTTGAAGAGTCCGGTCCGGCGAATTCACAAGATTAAGACCAGCAAAACAGTGAAAGAGACCTACTCTGATGAGTCTTTGGAGACCATGCGCGATCAATGCAGCTGCCTGCGGGACCTGGCGCTTATTGACCTGCTGGCCTCAACAGGCATGCGTGTGGGGGAACTGGTCCACCTAAACCGGGAGGACATCGACTTTGAAAATCGGGAGTGCGTAGTATTTGGAAAAGGCAGCAAAGAGCGCCCAGTGTACTTTGATGCGCGTACAAAAATCCATCTGAAAAACTACCTGGAAAGCAGAGCCGACGACAATCCCGCCCTCTTTGTCTCTCTCCTCAGCCCCTACAACCGGCTGGAAATCAGCGGGGTGGAAATTCGCCTGCGGGAACTGGGCCGAAGGTTGGGGATTCCCAAAGTCCACCCCCACAAATTCCGGCGCACTCTGGCAACCCGGGCAATTGACAAAGGAATGCCCATTGAGCAGGTGCAACAGCTGCTGGGACATGCCAAAATCGACACAACCATGCAGTACGCTATGGTAAATCAGAACAATGTCAAGATCTCACACAGGAAATTCATCGGTTGACTGCCAATCCCGATTTATCGAACTGTTTGGTGCGATAACGGAAACGGTTCCTTTGTCGTACTACATAGAGGCATTGAACGCAGGAAAAAGCCTTGCAGGAGAAGAAGAATGCCCCAATAAGGTACTGAAAACAGGCGCAATAACTTATGATTATTTTGACGCAACGCAGGTGAAAAACTTGCCAGGCGATTACGAACCTCTGGAAGATCATCGTATCAAAACTGGGGATGTGATTATTAGCCGTATGAACACGGCAGAATTGGTTGGTGCAGCTGCATATGTTTGGGAGGCACCAGAGCGGACATATTTGCCAGACAGGCTGTGGAAAGCGGAGATAAAGGAGACCGCATGCCCCATTTTTATTTGGCAAGTACTTATCCAGAGCAGCACCAAAGAGAGAATCCGGCAAATTGCATCTGGAACAAGCGGAAGCATGAAGAATATATCAAAACCCGGCTTGCTCGGTATAAGAGTTAAAAAGGTAGATTTAGCTGCACAGGAGCAGTTCGCGGCCTTCGTCGCCCAGACCGACAAATCAAAATATTCCAGTGCCGCAAGCATTCAAGTCTGCCGTCAGGCAGCTAATTTTCTTAGACAGGAGTGGATGACATGTCAAACTTCGAATTCTTAAGAGGAATCAAGGAATACGCCCTCTTTGCCTCCGCCGCCATAGAGGCAGAGAAGGTCTATGCTTCTGCCCCTGCCATGTGCGCGGTTGGTTGCCGAAAAGCGCTGGAACTGGCAGTTAAGTGGGTGTATTCTGCCGACAACACCATGTGTCTTCCCTACAGAGATAATTTACAGGCCCTGATCCATGAGCCCACGTTTCGTTTTGCTATGGACAATCAAACTTGGGGAAAGCTGCCCCTTTTGATTAAGCTTGGCAATCTGGCTGTACACACCGAAAAAAACATTGCAGCCAGAGATGCCCTCGTCTCCCTGCGGGGACTTTTTGAATTCATCCAGTGGGTGGATTACTGCTATGGCTCCGACTATGTGGAGCGCAAATTTGACGAGAAGCTGATCCCGGTAGAAAAAGTTGTGGTTGACACCAGGAAAATCAAGGAGCAGGAAAGCCTGCTTGGGGAGAAAGACGCAGAAATTGAGGCCCTGCGGAAGCAGATTGAAAAAATGTCCGCTCAGTTCACCGCAGAGAAAACCCAGCATCAGCAGCAGCGTACCTTTACGCCTGAGGACCTCACCGAGTTCCAAACCCGAAAGGTTTACATCGATACAGATCTAAAGACTATGGGTTGGAACTTCAACGGCATCGACGTCCAGGAGGAGTTCCCTGTGGACGGGATGGGCGGCATTCCGGGCCAAACCGGGTATGTGGACTACGTGCTGTTCGGCCGGGACGGGTTGCCGCTGGCTGTGGTGGAGGCCAAGCGGTCCAGCAAAGACCCCAATACCGGCCGCAAGCAGGCTACACTGTACGCAGACTGCCTGGAGCAGCAGTTTGGGCAGCGTCCTATGATCTTTACCACCAACGGCTTAAAGACTTATTTCTGGGACGACCAGACCGGCCCCCAGCGGGAGGTGTACTGCGTTTTCAACCAGGACGATTTACAGAAGTTGATGAATCGCAGGCAGGCCCGCAAGGATTTACTGACTGTTTCAATTGACGATAAGATCACGGACCGGTATTACCAAAAAGAGGCAATCCGGGCTGTATGTGAGCAGATTGGTCAGGGCTTCCGGAAGCACCTGCTGGTCATGGCCACCGGCACCGGGAAAACCCGAACCGCAGCCAGCCTGGCAGATGTGCTCAGCCGTGGGGAGCATGCCACCAACATTCTGTTCCTGGCAGACCGTACAGCGTTGGTAAAGCAGGCAAAAGATGGGTTTAAAAACTATCTGCCGGACATGTCTCTGTGCAACCTCTGCACCAATAAAGATGACCGCAATGCCCGGATTGTATTCTCCACATATCCCACCATTCTGAATGCCATTCAAAATCCCAAAGGCAGTCAGCCACTATTCACGCCTGCTCACTTCGACTTGATCATCATTGATGAGAGCCACCGAAGTATTTTCAAAAAGTACCGGGAAATCTTCGTCTATTTTGATGCCATCCTGGTGGGACTCACTGCCACCCCGAAAACAGACGTAGACCGTAATACATACGATTTCTTTGAAATGGAACATGGCGTCCCTACGTACGCATATGACTATGAAACTGCCGTCTACCAGGACCATGTGCTTGTGCCCTATTATAATTACGAAGTAAAGACCAAATTTCTGGACGAAGGGATCACCTATAAGGATCTGTCTGAGGAGGACAAACAGCGGTACGAGGATGACTTTATTGAGGACGGAACCATCCCGGATTTTATCCCGTCGGAGCGGCTAAACCGGTTCGTTTTTAACGAAATCACCGTGGATACCGTTTTGCAGGATCTGATGACCCGTGGCATCAAGGTTGCCGGTGGCGACCGCATCGGCAAAACCATCATCTTTGCCCAAACCAAACGCCATGCGGAATTCATTTTGGAGCGGTTCAACAAGCTGTACCCCAAATATCACGGCTCTTTTGCGCAACGCGTCATTTGTGAGGATACCTATGCCCAGGATGTGATTGATGCATTTAAAGGGCCGGAGCAAGAGCCGCACATTGCCGTTTCTGTGGATATGATGGACACCGGCATCGATGTACCCCAGTGTGTTAACCTGGTGTTTTTCAAAAAAGTGCGATCCAAAGCCAAGTTCTGGCAAATGATTGGCCGGGGTACCCGGCTATGTCCGGGATTGACCTGCGTAGATCAAATAGACGGCGAGTACACCGGCAAACGACGCTTTCTGATTTTTGATTACTGCGGCAATTTTGAATATTTCCGCCAGCATGTGGACGGTTATGAATCCAAAGAAACGAAAACCCTTTCGGAAAAGATTTTCAGCAAGCGGATCTGCCTGGCGGTTCACCTGCAGGAAGCCTCCTATGCGGCCTCCTGCTTCCAGGAATGGCGGAAGGAACTGGTAGAAGCCTGCCAAAGTCAGGTCGCAGAGCTGAATGTCAGCCAAATTGCGGTGCGCCAACGCATGCAATTTGTGGATAAATATAAGAATATTTCTTCCTTTTCCCATATCAGCGAGGGAGACCAAGGGGAGCTGATGCAGCAACTGGCGCCTCTTGTGGACCTGAACGACCCGGATGAATGCGCCAAGCGATTTGATAACTTTATGTATGGCCTGATGCTGGCCAGCATAGAGCGACTCCCCTCCCTTCCCAACGCGCAAAAACAGCTGTCCGGCATCGCCCTGCTTCTGCTACGTAAGAGCAGCATCCCCCAAATCAAGGAGCAGCTGCCCCTCATCCAAGAGATTGGCGTGTCCGATGCGCAGACTCAAACCGATTTGCTACACTTTGAAAAAATACGGAAAGGGCTGCGGGAGTTAATCAAATTCTTAGACGACATAGTCGAAGGAAAAGAACCCATTTTGACCAGGTTGACCGACCCCATCACCGATCAGCAGGAGGGTATCCAGCTGGGGGTAGCCTACAGCTTTGAAGACTATCGGGACAAAGTCAACCGCTACGTGAACGAGCACGGCGATACTCTCGCCATTTACAAGCTCACCCACAACATTCCCCTTTCCCCCGGAGATTACTGTGAGCTGGAGCGGATATTAACCAAGGAACTTGGAAGCCAGGAAGATTACCAGAGAGAATTTGGCGATACGCCTTTTGGCTTGCTGGTCCGCCAAATTGCTAAGCTGGATCATGATGCTGCCATGGAAGCATTTTCTTCGTTTATAAACGATCAGTCATTAAATCAGAAGCAAATAACATTTATTATAAAAATTATAAATTATATAGAGC
>UQZA01000021.1 GCA_900545515.1 uncultured Eubacteriales bacterium
CCGATGTGAATGAGGAAGCTTACTACTACAGGGCGCTGCTGTGGGCCTCTCAGAATGAGATTGCCAAGGGCATCACCGAGACGAAGTTTGCTCCCAACGGATCTGTAACCCGGGAGCAGGCTGTGACCTTCCTGTACCGGTATGTAGTGAACTACCTGAGCCAGGAGCCCGCAAGCGGCAGCGACCTGTCCGTTTTCCGGGATGCGGACGAAATCTCCACCTATGCCAAAGAAGCCATGGCCTGGGCCGCAGCTGAGGGCCTTCTGGAGGGCTACGGCGATGGCACAGTCGGTCCCATGAACCCTGTGACTCGTGCTCAGATGGCTAAGTTCCTGACCGTGCTTTCCCAAGCTTTCTAAGAGCGTTTTCATCATACTCCTTTCCTAAGAAATCCCCCCATGGGCAAGCTCATGGGGGGATTTCGCACCGGTTAGGAAAAAAGCAACATGGACGGAAGAAAAGGGCCGCCCCAAAACAAGGTTTGAGGCGACCCTCTTCATGAAGCCATGGGCAGCAGTTACCGATTACAGGTCATAGTACATGGCATACTCCATAGGGTGGGGGACACGGTTCATTTTGCTGATTTCCTTCCGCTTTTTTTCCACCCAAATGTCAAGCAGCCGCTGGGGGAAGACACCGCCCCGGGTCAGATACTCGTGGTCCTGCTCCAGCGCGTCCAGGGCCTCCTCCAGGGACTTGGGCAGACCGCCGATTTTGGCCTTTTCTTCCTCAGGCAGGTCAAACAGGTTGAAGTCGTAGGGACCCCAGCCGTTGGCTTTGGGATCGATTTTGTTTTGGATTCCATCCAGACCGGCCATCAAAATGGCGGCGAAGGCATAGTAGGGATTGCAGGTGGCGTCGGGGTTCCGCAGCTCAAAGCGCTTATTTTTGGGGGCCTTTGCGTAGGCGGGAATCCGCACCACAGCGCTCCGGTTGGCCATGGCGTAGCCTACGGTGACTGGGGCCTCAAAGCCGGGGACCAGACGCTTGTAGGAGTTGGTGGAGGGATTGGTGATGGCGCAGAGAGAGGCCGCATGCTTCAGCAAGCCGCCGATGAACCACAGAGCCGTGTCGCTCAGCTGGCCATAGCCGTTTTCGTCGTAGAAAATGGGCTGACCGTCCCGGAACAGCTGCATGTGTACATGCATGCCACTGCCGGCCTCGTCAGCAATGGGCTTGGGCAGGAAGGTAGCGGTACGGCCGGCCTCCATGGCGGAGTTTTTGATGATGTACTTGGCAACCATGGTGTTGTCCGCCATTTGGGTCATTTCCCCCAGCTCCACTTCCACCTCTAGCTGGCCGCAGCCGCCGACTTCGTGGTGGTGATACTTGACCTTAACGCCCCAGTCTTCCATCCGCAGGCAAATTCTGCTACGCAAATCGTTGGTAATGTCCATGGGCAGACTGGTGTGATAGCCCGCCTTGTGGGCAACCTGATAGCCGTTGTTGCCCTCTTCGCCGGAGGCCCACTCTGCCTGGTGGGTGTCCACGGCAAAGCCCATCTCCTGGGGCTTGGTCACGTAGCTTGCACGGTCAAAGACATAGAACTCATACTCAGGGCCCACGATCATCTGGTCCGCAATGCCCAGCTGGCGCATATACTCCGTAGCCCGCTTGGCCACGTTCCGGGGATATTGGTCAAAAGGCCGGTTATTGGGCCGGTCAATGACCATAACGTCACCGATCATGGTGAGGGTGGGGATTTCCGTAAAAGGGTCCATGGTTGCAGAGTCCAGATCGGGAACAAAGACCATGTCGCTGTTCTCCACCGGCGCGTAGCCGTAGTTGGAGCCGTCAAAACCGATGCCATAGACAATGGTGTCCTCATTGAGGCGGTCAACGGGGATGCTCAAATGACGCCACCGCCCGTCGATGTCGGTCATTTTGAAATCCACAATCTTGACGTCCTTCTCCCGGCACAGAGCGAGGACGTCCTGCAGAGTTCTTGCCATAGTGAAAATCCTCCTAAAAGTAGTGGTAAGGGAATCTTTGGTGCACATTGCCATTATATCACACTTGTCAATAGCTTGGATTGTGAGATTTGCTGAAAAACGGCAGGAGATAGGCAGCCAGGCTTTGCGAAGCTTTGTTTTTTCGCATTTTTTTTGCGGACCCGTGACAGAAGAGGTCAGATGTGGTAAAATACCCAGGAGAATGGCCCTGCTCTGTCGTCCAGTAGACCCAGGGCAGGGAACCCATGGAAGTTCATCTTTGAGATAGGAGAGTCATATGCTTATGAAACGATTGGCTTGCTTATTACTTGTCCTGGCGATGACCTGTCTGGCGGCTGGTTGCCGCTGGCAAAAGCAGGCAGAGCGGCAGGATTGGAAAGAGATTGAAGAGAAGGGCGTTCTGAGAATCGGCGTAACGGAATGCGCACCATTCAGCCAGAAGGGGGCAGACGGCAGCTGGTCCGGCTTTGACATGGATCTGGCCCGCAGTGTGTGCCGGCAGCTGGGGCTGGAGCCGGAATTTGTGGAGCTGGATTGGTCCGGCAGGGTGGAGGCCCTGAATCAGGGCGAAGTGGACTGCCTCTGGAGCGGCATCACAGCCCGTTCGGATCTTTTAGAGACCCTGGATTTTACCCAGACTTATTTGGCCAGCCGCCCGGCATTGGTGATCCGGTGGGATGAAGTGGAGCAGTATCAAACTGCTGAGCAGCTGAAAGGAAAGACCGTGGCGGTGGAGGCCGGCTCTGCCGGCCAGAGCGCTGCGCTGGCATGCCTGCCGGACGTGTCAGTGGCTTCTGTGGGCAGCCAGAAGGCAGCTCTGGAGGAAGTCCAAAAGGGGCTTGCCCAGGGCGCTGTGGTGGATCATCTGGTGGCACAGGCCGCCGTAGAGGCCCATCGGGAGCTGACGGTGCAGACGCGGGTAGAACTGGGGACGGAGGAGCTGGCTGTGGCGTTGCCCCACGACAGCGACCTGACCGGCCGGCTGAACCGGGCCCTTTCGGCGCTGCAGGAGGACGGTACCTTGGATACACTGGCGGAGCAGTACGGGCTCACCGGTGGATTGATTTCCGGCTGAGCCGGGGTTTTCCGTGGCACTCAAACATATACTTGTAAACTGAGCTGGCGTGAGGGGGATGCTTATGAGAAGAACAGGAAAGTTTGCCGAGGCGAGAAAATCAAGCCGGGGTTCTGAGAAGTTCCAGGGCCGCCCCTGGGGATTGCTTCTGTTTCTTTGGCTGACGTTGGTCTATTCGGAATGGCTGGTGCGGGCTGTCACCATTTCCGCTGCTTTTTGGCGGAGTGGGCTGGTGCTCAGTGTGCTGTTTGCCATTCCGCTGGCGCTGACGGTTTTTTTACTGGCGGTGCAGCTCCGGGCCAGGTGGAGTCGGCTCTTGGTTTTGATGTTTCTAATTATCACCTATTTGCTGTACGCTTCACAGCTGGTTTATTACAAAATTTTCTTCCAATTCTATTCTGCGACTTCTATGGGAAACGCGGGCCAGGTGGTTCAGTTTTGGAAGGTTGCCCTGTCTGCCATTGGGAAAAACCTGTTTCTCCTTCTGCTCCTGGCAGTGCCGCTGGTGCTTGCGGCAGTGTATGGCAGGCGCATTTGGAGCTTCCCAGGCAAGGTCAGCTGGAAGGTCTCTGTCTTCCTGGGGGGACTGGCAGTGCTGTTTTATTTCGCTGTGACCTGGCTGCTTCCCCTTTGGGGCACCGACGGGGAGTCTCCCTACGGGATGTTTCACAATGTGAACGGAGTCAAAGAATCTGCGGCCCAGCTGGGGCTTGGGACGGCGTTCGCCCGGGATGTGAAATGGACGGTGACAGGAGGGGGAGGCTCCGGCTCTCTGGTTTTGCCGGAGTCTACAGAGCCTGCCCCCACAGAGGAGAAACCAGACCCAACGACGGACCAGGAATCTCAGGAGACGGAGGAACCGCCTCTGGACACCAGTCCCAATGTGCTGGAAATCGACTTTGACCGGTTGCTGGCAGAAGAGGAGGACGAGGAGCTCCGGCAGATGCACACCTATTTTAAAAACCTCCAGCCCACGAGGAAAAACGAAAAGACTGGCATGTTTGCAGGCTGCAATCTGATCCTCATTACGGCAGAGGGCTTTTCTCACCTGGCCATTGACCCGGCGCGGACGCCGACTCTATACAAGCTCCAGACTGAGGGCTTCTATTTTACCAATTTCTATACGCCCATCTGGAGCGTCTCCACCTCCGATGGCGAGTACGTGGCGGTGACTGGTACCATTCCCAAATCCGGAGTCTGGAGCTTTTACCGCTCCTCAGAGAACGATATGCCCCTCACCATGTGCGCCCAGCTGAAGGCTTTGGGCTACAGCGCCTACGCCTATCACAACCATGACTATGGCTATTACGACCGGGACCTCTCTCATCCCAATTTGGGGTATGTGTACAAGGCGGTGGGAAACGGCCTGGAGATTACAGAGTCCTGGCCGGAATCGGATTTGGAAATGATAGATGTGACCACAGGGGAGTATATGAATGAGGAGCCCTTCCACGCCTACTATATGACGGTTTCCGGCCATCTGGAATACAACTTCCAGGGCAATGCCATGGCTGCCAAGAACCAGGCTTTGGTGGAGGACGCCCCATACAGTGAGCATGTCCGCGCTTATTTGGCATGCCAGATTGAGCTGGACCGGGCGCTGGAGCTTTTGCTGGAGCGGCTGGAGGAGGCCGGTGTGGCGGACAACACCGTCATTGCCCTCACGGCGGACCACTACCCCTATGGCCTCACGCCGGAGGAGCAAAGCGAGCTGGCCGGACACACGCTGGAGGAAAACTTTGAGCTGTACCGCAACGCCTGCATTCTATATAAAAAAGGCATGACGCCGGAGCGGGTGGAGCGTCCCTGCTCTTCCCTGGATCTCCTGCCCACCCTGTGTAATCTCTTCGGGCTGGACTTTGACTCCCGGCTATACATGGGGCAGGATGTGTTTTCCCAGGCGGAGCCCCTGGTGATCTTCTCCAACCGCAGCTGGCTCACAGACCGGGCCTCTTACAATTCTCAGACCGGCGAGGTGAAAAGCCTCACCGGCGGGGAAATTTCAGAGGACTATGCGCAGTCTATCAAGGATATGGTCAATAATAAATTTACCATTTCTGCGTGGATTCTGGACCGGGATTATTGGCGTGTATTGTTCCATCCAGAGTCCTGAGAGACAGGCCGGGAGAAAACCGCATGCATGAAATATGTGCACCACCGCCCGCCGGGTCCAGATGCTGGAGGCCTGCCGGGAGGCTGGGATACCCACAATGGTTTGGCTGAGCCCTATTTTACCCTTTCTTAACGACACAGAAGAAAATCTCATGGGCCTGCTTCGGTACTGCGCCCGGGCGAGGGTGAGGCGAATCATTTGCTTCGGCATGGGCCTCACTCTGCGGGAGGGAAACCGGGAGTATGTTTTCAGCCAATTGGACCGGCATTTCCCCGGCCTTTCGGACCGCTACCGGCGCTGCTATGGAAGTGCCTACGAGGTAGTCAGCCCCAGGGGAAGGGCGCTGATGAGCCTGATGGAGGAGTTTTGCTGGGAACAGGGGATTTGCATGGATTTACAGGAAAACTTTCATTTTTTGCGGGAATTTCCAAATAAATTGGAAGAAAGACAAATGAAGCTTTGGTAGGCCGAGGCCACCGGGATGGGAGGAAATGTGTGTGAAGGGACTGCTGATTTACCTAAAGCAGTATCGAAAAGAGTGCGTCTTAGGTCCCCTGTTTAAGCTGCTGGAGGCGCTGTTTGAGCTTTTTGTGCCGCTGGTCATGACGTCCATCATCGACGTTGGGATTGCCACCGGAAGCCGCCGGTATATTTTGGAGCGGTGTGGCCTTTTGGTGCTCTTGGCAGTTGTGGGGCTGGTCTGCTCGATCACGGCCCAATATTTTGCGGCAAGGGCAGCCACCGGATTTTCCGCTCGGCTTCGGAGCGCCTTATTTGCCCATCTTCAGGGGCTGTCCTACCGGGAAATAGATACCCTGGGCTCTGCGACCATGATCACTCGCATGACCAGCGATGTAAACCAGCTGCAAAACGGGGTAAACCTGGCCCTGCGCCTGCTGCTTCGGTCCCCCTTTGTGGTGTTTGGCGCCATGGTTATGGCCTTTACCATTGACGTCCCTGGGGCAACGGTGTTTGTCGTGGCGATTCCGGTATTGCTGGCGGTGGTTTTTGCCATCATTCTGGTGACGATTCCCATGTACCGGAAGGTGCAGAACCGGCTGGATGGCGTGACGGCGGCCACCCGGGAGAATCTCACCGGTGTGCGGGTTCTGCGGGCGTTTCGGAAGGAGCAGGAGGAAATTGCAGAGTTTTCCCGGCGAAACCGGCTGCTGAACCAGCTCCAGCTCCGGGTAGGTCGGATTTCCAATCTGCTGAATCCGGTGACCTATGTGATCCTGAACCTGGCTGTGGTGGCCCTCCTGCGCACTGGCGCGCTCCGGGTGAACTCCGGAGCGCTCACCCAGGGGCAAGTGGTGGCTCTGTATAACTACATGTCTCAAATTCTGGTGGAGCTCATTAAATTTGCCAATCTCATCATTACCATGACCAAGGCGGTGGCCTGCGGGAACCGGATTCAAAGCGTCTTTGCCATGCAATCCAGCCAGACTTCCGGCAGCCGTCACCCGGAGGAGACGCTGCGGGGACAGGTGGAGTTCCGCAATGCCGGAATCACCTACGGCGTGGCAGGTGCGGAGGCCCTTTCCAGCGTGAGCTTTCTGGCCCGTCCCGGTCAGACAGTGGGGATCATCGGCGGAACCGGCTCCGGCAAATCCACTCTGGTGAATCTGATCCCCCGGTTTTATGACGCCACCCAGGGCCAGGTTCTGGTGGATGGGGTGGATGTGCGGGAGTTGAACCTGGAGGAGCTTCGCAGGCGGATTGCCGTGGTTCCCCAGAAGGCGGTGCTGTTCCGGGGGACCATCCGTTCCAATCTCCTCTGGGGCCGGGAGGACGCCACGGAGGAGGAGCTTCAGGCGGCCCTCACCGTGGCCCAGGCCATGGAGATTGTCCAGGGGAAGGACCAGGGGCTGGATGCGGAGGTCCAGCAGGGGGGAGGAAATCTCTCCGGCGGCCAGCGCCAGCGCCTGACCATTGCCCGAGCCCTGATCCGGCAGCCGGAGATTCTGATTCTGGACGACAGCGCCTCAGCCCTGGACTATGCCACGGATGCCAGGCTCCGGGCCGCCATAGGCGCTCTGCCCAATCCCCCTACCACCTTTGTGGTTTCGCAGCGGGCGGCGTCCATTCGCCATGCCGACTGGATTCTGGTACTGGATGATGGCCGGGTGGTGGGCCAGGGGACTCACGAAACGCTCCTGGAGCAGTGCCCTGTGTATCAGGAAATTTACCATTCTCAGTTCCGGAAGGAGGCGCACAGCCATGTCTCGTGACAAAAAGCAGGGGGCGATCCTCAGAAAGGTGCTGCGCCGGATTGCGCCCCACTGGATGCTCCTGGCCGGGACCCTTCTTCTGGCCCTGGCCTGTGTGGCCTGCCAGCTCTATGTGCCCATTTTGGTGGGCCGGGGCGTGGACTGCATTCTGGGCCCGGGGCAGGTGGATTTTGAGACTCTGGGCGCCATTCTCCTGTGGATTGGACTGACCGCCGCTGCCGGCGCCCTGGCCCAGTGGTGCATGGGAGAGCTGAACAACCGCATTACCTTTCAGGTGGTTCGGGACCTGCGGGAGGAGGCCTTCCGGCACATCCAGGAGCTGCCCCTCCGCTACCTGGACCGGCATCCCCACGGGGAGACGGTGAGCCGGATCGTTGCAGACGTGGATCAGTTTGCCGACGGGCTGCTTATGGGCTTTACCCAGCTGTTTACCGGCCTCATGACCATTGGCGGGACGCTGCTGTTTATGCTGCTCATTCACTGGAAAATTGCGCTGGTGGTCATTTTCATTACGCCGGTGTCCCTGTTTGTGGCCCAATTTGTGGCGAAGCGGACTTACTCCATGTTCCGCCTCCAGTCCCAGATCCGGGGCCGTCAGACGGCCCTCATCGACGAGACCATCGGGGAGCTGAAGGTTGTGCAGGCCTTTGGCCACCAAAGTCAAAGTCAGGCGGAGTTTGACCAGGTCAATGAGGAGCTGCGTAAGTGCTCCCTCCGGGCCATTTTCTTCTCCTCCATCACCAATCCCTGCACCCGGTTTGTGAATGCCTTGGTCTATGCCGGCGTTGGCCTTACAGGCGCCCTGGCCGCTGTGTCAGGGGGGATTACGGTGGGGGGACTCACCACCTTTCTGAGCTACGCCAATCAGTACACCAAGCCATTTAATGAGATCAGCGGCGTCATCACGGAGCTGCAAAATGCCCTGGCCTGTGCGGGACGTATCTTTGAACTGCTGGAGGAGCCGGCCCAAGCCCCGGACTCCGCGCCGGGGCAGCTGGCGGCGGTGAAAGGCCAGGTGGAGCTGGACCATGTCTTCTTTTCCTATACACCGGACCGCCCCCTCATCCAGGACTTCAGCCTCCGGGTGCGGCCGGGGCAGCGGGTTGCCATTGTGGGCCCCACAGGATGCGGCAAGACCACCATGATCAACCTTCTGATGCGGTTTTATGAGGTGGACCGGGGGAGCATCTCGGTAGATGGCGTCCAAACCCGGAGCCTGGCCCGGCAGGAGCTGCGGCAATGCTTCGGGATGGTCCTCCAGGACACATGGCTGAAGGCAGGAACCATCCGGGAGAACATTGCCATGGGCCGCCCGGAGGCAACCTTGGAGGAGATTCAGGCAGCTGCCAGGGCTGCCCATGCCCACGGCTTCATCCGCCGCCTGCCCGAGGGGTATGACACCGTCATTGGCGAAGCCGGAGGATCCCTGTCCCAGGGGCAGAAGCAGCTGCTGTGCATCGCCCGGGTGATGCTGTGCCTGCCGCCAATGCTCATTCTGGACGAGGCCACCTCTTCCATCGACACCCGGACAGAGCAGAAAATCCAGCAGGCCTTTGCAGCCCTCATGGAGGGACGTACCAGCTTCATTGTAGCCCATCGCCTGTCCACCATTCAGGAGGCGGATTTGATCCTGGTGATGCGGGACGGCGCCATTGTGGAGCAGGGAACCCACGCCTCCCTTTTGGCCCAGGGTGGGTTCTATGCGGAGCTGTACGAAAGTCAGTTCGCCCATTAGAACCGGCCTGGAAGAAGCTTCCGGATAAAAGCGGGGGGCTCCAGGAGCCATTTGCGGGGCTGCAGAAGGCAGCAGAGAGGGTGTTTACAAAATTGTCGAAAGATTACAAAAAGGTGTCATCTTCTTTAGAATTTTTAGGAATTACATACCTTGAAACTTGGCGGCAGTTCGCATATAATCATTTATGTTGACCGGGCCAAGCAGGAAGTCACCTGCGAATTCGGTTTGCAGGTGACTTTTTTTCTTACGTTCCGATGGCTTGCCCTCAGCGGACTGGCGGGGAAAATTTTGCGTGCGATTTCAGAAGAGAGATTGTGAAAAGTTATGGGTTTCAATAGTTTAGAGTTTATTTTCCTGTTTTTGCCCGGTTTTTTGGGGTGCTATTACCTGTTTCCACCATCGCGCCGGAACATGGTGCTGGCTTTGGGCAGTATGGTGTTCTATGTGATTGGAACATGGCGCCACCCATGGTGGATCGTACTCCTGGCAGCTGAAGTTATGTTAACTTGGGCAACAGGACTGATTCTCCCCCGCTTTCAGGCGAAAAAGCGTCTGCTGTCTGCCGGTCTGGTCCTGCTTTTTGGCATTTTGCTGCTGTTCAAATATTTGGGCCTGCTGGGTGTGGGGGTAGCGCTGCCCCTGGGCATCAGCTTCTACACCTTTCAGATGGCAGCATATCTGATCGATGTGACGCGGGGGCAGGTGGAGCCTGTGAGACGGCCATGGGACTATTTGGCGGGAATCCTCATGTTCCCAAAGCTCCTGTCCGGACCTCTGATGCCTCCTGGGGAGCTTCGAAGCCAGCTGGTGCGGCGGAGGTACAGCCTGGAGGGGTTTGACCGGGGACTGCGGGAGTTCATTGTGGGCCTTTCCATGAAGGTGCTTTTGGCTGACCGGGTGGGTGGACTGTGGTCACAGGTTCAGACCATCGGGTTTGAGAGCATCTCCACCCCCATGGCCTGGATGGGCCTGGCTGGCTACTGCTTCCAGCTGTATTTTGATTTCTGGGGCTATTCCCGTATGGCAGTGGGCCTGGGGCATATGTTGGGCTTCTCCCTGCCCCGGAACTTTGATCATCCCTATGCAGCCAGAACCATGACGGACTTTTGGCGGCGGTGGCATATCACCCTAGGCGCCTGGTTTCGGGATTATGTGTACATTCCCATGGGGGGCAGCCGGCAGGGAATGCCGCGGACCATTCTGAATCTCTTGGTGGTGTGGCTACTCACTGGAATCTGGCACGGCAGCACCTGGAATTTTCTCCTGTGGGGCCTCCTGATTTTCCTGCTGATTGCTTTGGAAAAGCTGGGCCTGGGCCCCTTCCTGGAGCGCCACAGGAAGGTTGCCCGTGTGTACATGCTTCTGGCGATTCCCCTGACCTGGCTCCTGTTTGCGGTGCCGGATGTGGGGCAGATTGGAATCTACCTGACCCGCCTGTTCCCCTTCTTTGGCGGTGGCATTGCGGTAAACCGGGGGGACTTCCTTCGCTATGGGAAGCAGTTTGGTCTCTTTCTGGTTCTGGGCTTTCTCCTCTCCAGTCCCTGGCCGGAGCGGATTTGGGTCCGGATCCGGTCTTCTGCAGTGGGAACGGCGGTGTGCCTGTTGCTGTTCTGGGTGGCAGTTTATTACATATCCGTTTCCGTGAATGATCCGTTTATGTATTTTAGCTTCTAGGAGGACCGGATATGCAGCGTACCAAAAAACGAAACAAAGCAGCGTTGGTTTTGCCGGTGCTCTTGGTGGGAAGTGGGATCCTTGTGGCCTGCATTGGGCTTTCCCTGAAAGCCAAGCTGAAGGAGGATGGGCGCTACGGAGAGCAAATGGCAGTGGCGGTTCCCTTCCTGATGATGCAGGAAAGGGACAGCCTGAAGCCTTTACAGTCTCCCATCACGGAGCCTTCCAGCCCAAGTCAACCCCCGGAATCTACGCCTCCAGCCGTACAGACGGAGCCTACAGAGCCGTCGGAGGAGGCAACGGAGGCGACCGCTCCGCCGCCGGTATATGGGGAGGACGAGTCCTGGTTTGACGATGCGCTTTTCATTGGAGATTCCCGCATGGTGGGTCTGTCCATGTATGCCCGCCTGGGCCAAGCGGACTACTTTGCCGGGGTGGGGCTCAGTGTGTTTCAGCTCTTTTCCCAAACTGCTTCCGATACAGACTTTGGGGAAACTGATTTGACCAGCCTGCTGACCAGCCGGAGTTACGGGAAAATTTTTATTATGCTGGGCCTGAATGAGGCGGGGTACCCACTGGACTCCCTGAAGGAACGTTACCGGCAGGATGTGGAGCAGATTCAAGAGCTCCAGCCGGATGCGGTGATCTATCTGCTCCAAATTTATGGGGTCTCCAAAGAGAAGTCCGACGCAGTCCATTACTTGAAGCCGGATCACCTGGATCAGATCAACCAGGATATCCGGGAGCTGTGTGATGGAGAGCAGGTCCGATGCCTGGACCCCCGCCCCTTATATGAGGACAAGAATGGGTATCTGCTTCCCGATTACAGCGGCGATGGCGTACATCCCTATGGCAAATACGATGCGCTGCTGGCCCAGTGGCTGTGCCAGCAGGTGGCCTGAAATTGGAAATAAAGGATGCTCCCCGTGGTGCGGCCTTCGGCTGCGCTACGGGGAGCATTTTGCTCATAGGAAATCAGTTGTAATGCTCCAGCATCCAGCAAATGGCGTTGACGTAATCTTCGCCGTAGCCCTTATTTTCAAAGTCTCGGGTACTGGATACATCGGGGAATTCAAAGAGGCAAGCATCGTAGTCCTCTACGTAAGCTGCCCAGGAGGCGAAGTAACCGGAGCCACCGGCCAGAGAGGTGTAGCGGTTTTGGGGAAAGTACCGGTTGAAAGCCCGGTAAACGGGACCGCTCTCGCCGCCGGAGACAATGGTCTGGCGATACCAGCCGTGGGTATCGATGAGCACATTGCTTCCGGAGCCTTTGACAGACTGGACGAATTTTGCCAAGGCCTGAGCTTCTCGGGCCTGGAGAGGAGCCGAGCCGTTGTAATTCCGGTCGTCGCTCCGGCTCTGATACCGGTAGGGGAAGCTGCGGTTGAGGTCGATGCCCGGGCCATAGACGTTGTTTCCGTTGGCATCCAGGCGGTAGGTGGTGCACCGGCCGGGGCCGTTGCAGGTCCAGCCGTCATAGAGGCCGTCCGGATTCAGGCAGGGCAGGACGTATACGGACCAGTCGCCCTCTTTGATCAGAGCGTCGTAGTTTTGCTCCAGGGCCTCCATCAGATCATGGGCGGTGTCCACCAGCAGCTGGCCGTCCCGGTTGAAATTATCCTCCCAGCCGTGAATGGCAAAGGCCGCCACCAGGACATTGCTGCCGTCGCCGTAGCGGTAAGCCTTCAGCTCCCGTCCGGCCCCGCTTTTGCCATAGACGATGGTCTCAATGACCTCCTGGGGGAGGGGAGTGAGGGTGAAAATTTTCCGGTATTCCGGCCGGACCAGGCGAACCAGAATGGCGGCCAGCTCGGAACGACGAATGTTGCTGTTGGGGCGGAAGGTGCCATAGATGTCATCGCCGGTCAGAACGCCTGCCCGGTAGAGGGCGGAGACAGAGGACCAGTAGGGGTCCTCCGGGCCGTAATCCGGGAGGGAGTCAATTTGATTCACATTGGGAAGCTCCCCTGACGGCAGGCTCCGGTAGAGAATTTCCGCCACTTCCGCCCGGGAAACGGTCCCGGTCGGGCTGCTGCCTGCCATGGAGTCCGGCAGAATGCCGTATTCCTTGGCCCGGTCCATGTAGTAGGTGTACCAGGGACGGGCATACTCACTGGAGGTATCGGGGATGCCCCAATATTTTTCATAAATCCGCACAGCTACCGCTACGGTTTGGCTTAGCTGAACGGTACCGTTGGGGGTAAAGCGATCGTTGCCCATGCCGTTCATCAGCTCCATGGCATAGGCCGCTTGAATATAGGGATAGTACCAGATATTGGAAGCCACATCCACAAAGGGCAGCTCCGGCAGTTCCTCCGGCAGCTGGAACGCGTCCATGCCGGTATCCGGCACAATGGGGTCGGGAGAGTCGGGCTGAATCCGGTATTCCGGCCGGACCATCCGGGTGAGGATAGCGGACAGCTCGGAGCGGCGAATGTTGCTGTCTGGCCGGAAGGTACCGGCCTCGTCGTCGCCCATGAGGACGCCGGCCCGGTACAGGGTGATGACTCCATTCCAGTAAAGGTCCTGGGAGGTATAGTCCGGCAAGGCATCCACCTGATGGATGGGCTCCAGCTCCACCTCCGGCAGGCTGCGGCTGAGAATCTCCGCCAGCTCCGCCCGGGTGGCGGCCCGAAAAACAGAGACACCCTCCAGAGTTTGCGGCAGAATGCCGTATTCCCTGGCCCGGTTGATGTAGTATGTATACCAGGGCGAGCCCAGCTCTGCAGAGGTGTCTGGGATTCCCCAGTACTTTTCATAGACCCGAACAGCTACAGTCAACCCCTGGGTGAGGGGCACGGTGCCATTGGGGGAGAATGCATCGTTTCCTGTCCCGGCCATCAGTCCCAGAGTGTGCTGCACCCGGACATAGGGATAGTACCAGGCATGGACCGATACGTCGGTAAAGGGGGGTGTGGGCAGCTCCTCCGGCAGGCCAAAGGCGTCCATACCCGGCCATTCCTCAGCCAGGACCTGAAGCGGCGCCAGAGCCAGGACCAGCAGCAGGCACAGCAGCCGGATGGGCCATGTGTGTTTTCTCGTCATATCAAATCCTCTCCTTCTCTCAGGGTTCTACGCAAAAGAGCCACGTCCCTTGATGACTTCAAAATAAAATGGGGATGCATCCAACTTGCATCAAAAAAAGAGAAAATTTCCGGCACCTCTCGCCAAGCGCTGCATAGCTATGGAGAAAGGAGGAATGACCATGGACCCATTTGACAAATCCCAAACAGATCCCATCTGGCAGCGGGTATGGAACCGGCAGCCGTCGGCTTCACCGTCCCGGCCAGCCCCACCCCAGTCCCCGGCGCCACCTGTTACGCCGCAGCCTGTACTGTCCCCGCCAGAGATGTCCTGGACGCCCCAGGAGCTTCTGCGTCAGGCCTGGGAGGAGGAAGGTTTTGGACGCCAGTGTCAGGCGCTGAGTCGCTCTATGGGAACCGGCGGACGGGAAGCGCTCCTCCGGCTACACCGCCAGGCTATGGAACGGGCAGCTTGTCTGCGCGGTATGGCCCGGTCAGAGCAGGGGGGGAGGCCCAGGCCCCAGCCCCGGCAGGAGCCCCGCCGGGAGCCGGTGGAGCGGGCGCTTCTGCGGCTTCTGATTCAGGCCAGGCAGTTTGAAAACCTGTACTCAGACAGCCAAAATCACCCCACCTTTGGACCTGTCTTCGCTCAGTTCCGCCAGGAGATGGTGCAGGCCGTCCGGGTTTTGCTGTTCCTTTTGGGCAGTCAGGGCCGGTGAGGCTTCAGGGCAGCTCCTTCCGGTCGCCCTGGAGCAGCTTCACAAAGGCATCCCGGTCCGGGGCGCGAAAATAGGCCGAGCCGGCCACCAGCAGGTCTGCGCCATGATCCAGACAGGTCTGGAAGGTGGCGGGACCCACACCGCCGTCCACTTCCAGGATGCAGGAAAGGCCGCGCTCCCGGATCCAATGGTGAATGGTCTGGAGCTTGGGCATCATATCGGCCATAAAGGCTTGACCGCTGAAGCCTGGCTCCACCGTCATCACCAGGATCATGTCGCACAGCTCCAGGTAAGGGAGGGCGGCCTCGGCCGGGGTGCCGGGCTTTAAGGCCAGGGCTGGCCGGACCCCCAGTGCCCGGGTGCGCTCCAGAGCTGCCCGAATGCCCTCCGGTGTGTCAGATTCCAAATGGACCGCCAGGATGGACGCACCGGCTTGGCAGAAGCCATCTACATACCGGATGGGCCGGTCAATCATGAGATGGACGTCCAGAGGCAGCTGGGAAACCCGGGCAATGGCCTGGACCACAGGCATGCCAATGGTCAGATTCGGGACAAAGAGACCGTCCATGACGTCTACATGAATGTAATCTGCGCCGGACCGGGCGATGGCCCGAAGATCTCGCTCCAGGTTGACAAAATCCGCCGAGAGGATGGAGGGGGACACCATAGCCATGACAAAGCCTCCTGAAAAAATACAAAAATTTCCATGCACCGGCAGAAAAGTCCGGGCATACTAGTGAATGTGCGGATGCCGCTTCCACAGAACGCAGACCATCCGCTTCAAATACGGGAGGCTGCACGCAGCCTCCCGAATGGGACTCATGTAGCTAGAGTATCATATTTCCCGGGAAAAGGCAATGTGTCCCGGGAAATTTTCTATGGAAGAATTCTCCAAAGCATGACCGAAAAAAGGCGGCGGTCAGGCGGGATTTTCCGAATGAACCGCCCCTTCCTGGACATACTACTCCCGAACCAAAGGAAAGGAGGCCAGCCTTATGAACTGCCATGCCAACAAATCCATCGAGTGCACCGTTGTCTCCTGCGCCAACCACTGCGATGAGGCCAACTACTGCTCCCTGGACAAGATCCTGGTGGGTACCCACGAGTGCAATCCCACGGTAGACCAGTGCACCGACTGCATGTCCTTCCGCAAGAAATAAGGGAAGGCCTTGCAAACAAGGCGGTCAGGACAGTGTCTGCCGGGTTTCCTGCAAATGCATGGCAGGAAACCCGGGCCCTGCCCTGACCGTTTCTTTCTGCCCACATTCCAGACTGACTCAACAGGCGCCTTTCCTTTTACCGGAGACTGTGCGAATTGTCCGGAAACTTGAAAAACCAGAAAATTTTGCTGATGGGGTACGCTGGGCGACCGTTCGCAATACCGATATGGGAACTCCCCCACAAGAAACGGTGCGTTTTGTGCACGGCCTCTTGCGGGGGAGTTCGTAGGTATCTCAATCACATTTTTTCTGGCGCTTGAAAACCCAGGAGATAGATGCATTGCTCCAGGATATCTTTGGCCAGGCCAATGAGGGCGATATAGCCGGCCTGGAGGTTCGGATCCGCCTCTGTTAAAATCCGGGTTTCATGGTAGAATGCATTCACAGCGCCGGCCAGCTCGTAAATATAGCTGCAGATCAGGTTCGGCGCGGAGTCCCGGTATGCTCCCTCCAGAGCAGGAGCCAGCTTGGTGACGGCCAGCATCAGATCCTTTTGCGCCGCACTGGCAGGGGCTTGGATCTCCAGGTGCTGCCAGGAGCCGTACCGGGCCAGGATGCTCTTGATCCGGACCACGGTGTAGAGAATATAGGGACCGGTGTTCCCCTCAAAGGCTGCAAAGCGGTCCATATCAAAGATATAGTCCTTGGTAGGTTGGTTAGACAGATCGCCGTACTTGAGGGCAGCCATAGCAATCCGGCGGGTGGTCTCCTCCACCTGATCCGCTTCTACGATCTGATTTTCCACAACCTTTTTCCGGACAAATTCGGTGATGTCCCCAATGAGCTGTTCCAGACGCATGACGCCGCCAGACCGGGTTTTGAAGGGTTTGCCATCCTTGCCGTTCATGGTACCGAAGCCCAGGAACTCCAGCTCCGTCTCCGGTCGGACAATGCCTGCCTTCCGGGCGGCCCGGAAGACCTGCTCAAAATGCAGGCTCTGGCGCTTATCCGCCAGGTAGAGGACCTTATCCGGATGGAAATCCCGCTCCCGCTGAACCAGGGTGGCCAGATCTGTGGTATCATACAGGGTGGCGCCATCGGATTTCACCAGGATGCAGGGAGGCATTTCCTTCTTGTCTCCATCTTCGGCGACCGGGAAAATGAGTGCGCCATCGCTTTCCACCGCCAGGCCCTTGGCCTGCATCTGCTCCAGCATGGGGGGAATATCCGGCTGCGCATCGCTCTCACCCAGCCAGGACTCAAAATGGACGTCCAAATTGTCATAGTTCTTTCGAATGTCTGCCAGAGAAACCGCCATGATGTGCTTCCACAGGGCGCGGTAGCCAGGCCGTCCCTCCTGGAGGGCAAAGGTGGCCTCGTGGGCCCGCTGGGCAAAGGCAGGGTCCTCCTTACTCCGGGCGGAAGCTGCAGGATAGATGGTCTCCAGCTCCGTCATGGTAAAGGGCGCTTCCTCGGGATAGGGACCGGTGAAGCTGCCGTCAAAATAGCACAGCTCCGGCTGCCTGTCCTGAAGTCCTGCGATGATGAGGCCCATTTGCAGCCCCCAGTCGCCCAGATGCACGTCCCCGATGGTGTGATTGCCGAAAAACTTGTAAATCCGCTTCATGCTCTCGCCGATGATGGCAGAACGCAGGTGGCCAATGTGCAGCGGCTTGGCCACATTGGGGCCGCCGTAATCCACCACAATGGTCTTTGGCACAGGCTCCTGTTCCACCCCGAAGTACGGGTCATGCCGCATGGCAGACAGATAGGCCTGCAGGAAAGAGCCGGACACCCGCAGATTGATAAAACCGGGCATCGCAGTAGCCACAGACTCAAAGTCCTCGTGATGCAGCTGCTCTGCCACAGCCTGGGCAATCTGAATGGGCGCCTTGTGATACGCTTTGGCGGCGGCAAGAGCGCCGTTACACTGGTATTCGCACAGGTCCGGGCGGTTTGAGACCGTGACCCGGCCATAGGACCGGTCAAATCCGGCAGCTTCAAAGGCGTCTGCCATTTTGGCGGAAATCAGATTCAGAATTTTCTCCATGGTGTATTCCTCACTTGCTGTTTTCGTACCTTTCACTATACCAAATGCGGGGGGAAAAGTACAGAGAAAATTTCAGAAAAACAACCGGGCGGTGAGGGAAGCCATGCAGAAGCCGGTGAGATCTGCCAAAAGCGCTGCAGGGACGGCATATCGGGTCCGGCGCACACCGGCGGCGCCAAAGTAGACGCTGATGGTGTAAAAGGTTGTCTCCGTACTGCCCAGCATGATGGCCGCAGTTCGCCCGATGGGACTGTCCGGGCCATACTGGGCCATTAAGTCTGCCCCTACCGCCAGAGCGGCGCTGCCGCTGATGGGCCGCACCAGAACCAGTGCCGCAGTCTCCGGCGGAATTCCCAGAAACGAGAAGACCGGGGAGAGGAAGCTGGCCGCTGCCTCCATAGCCCCGGACGCCCGGAGCATGTGAACCGCCGTCAGAAGCGCGATCAGCGCCGGCACAATGGAGACCAGGAGCTTCAACCCTCCGGCTGCACCGGTCAGCAGCTCTTCATAGACATTTTCCCGGCGCCCCAGAGCAAACAGCGCCACACCTGCCAGAAGCAGGGGAATGATGTAATCAGTCATCGTGGATCACCCTCTGAAAGAGAAAGGCCGCCAGAAGCCCCACACAGACCGAACACAGAGACGTAACCCAAACTGCAGGCAAAATGTCAAACGGGGCGGCACAGCCCAGTCCAGCCCGCACAGCCGCCACATTGGCAGGGATCAGTTGAATGGATGCCGTATTCATCACAATGAGCCGGCACATTTCATGACTGGCCTCGCCGGGCTTTGCATACCGGCCCATACGCTGGGTAGCGGCTACCCCCATGGGAGTGGCCGCATTTCCCAATCCCAGTAGGTTGGCACAGACATTGGCAGAGACCAGCTCCCCTACCTTGGGGTCCTTTCGGGAGCTGGGAAATAAGCGGCAAATCACCGGTCCCAGGAAACGGGCCAAAATCCGGTTCAGCCCCGCGCACTCCATGACTCGTCCCACGCCGGACCAAAGGCATACCGCCCCCGCCATGGACAGGGTGAGGGTAACACCTGCCTGAGCCCCCTCCAAAACAGCTTGGGACAGGACGCCGCCAGCGCCACTCCAAAAGGAAAACAACACTGCTGTCAGGACCATTCCAGTCCAGATATAGGCCATCACCATGACAAGCCCTCCTTTCAGAGGAC
This sequence comes from uncultured Eubacteriales bacterium, assembly GCA_900545515.1. Classification (GTDB taxonomy): domain Bacteria; phylum Bacillota; class Clostridia; order Oscillospirales; family Oscillospiraceae; genus Faecousia. The sequence continues at coordinate 18,915 of UQZA01000021.1, forward strand.
TGTATGAAATACAGAAGCCATTTATACGATATTTTTTTCGTGTTTTACCAAATGAAATATTTGACAGATGTTGTCGAATCATTTATAATAGGGAACAGAGACAGGGCACGGCTTCTATTAATAGAAGATTACCGAATCACATTAGAATGGAAAAGGGGAGACTTTACATGAAATCGGTGGGTATTATTCGCAAAGTAGATGACCTGGGGCGCATCGTCCTGCCAGCGGAGCTGCGCCGGACGCTGGACATTGCCGAGCAGGACGCAATGGAAATTTACGTAGACGGCGCTTCCGTGGTGCTGCGGAAATATGAAGAGACTTGCATTTTTTGCGGCTCGTCTCAGGACATTTTGTCCTACCGGGAAAAAAATGTCTGTCTTCGCTGTCTTCACTCCCTGCAGTCGTTGGGCTAATTCCAACACAACGGAAGTTCTATCAGGCATTCAACATATAGCCATTTTGTTTTTTCCAACAACCCAATTTTGAACCGCTTCCCAGGCTTCCTGCGGCCTTTTTCGTTTGGATATTTTCTGCGTAACTTTGCAATTGTTTCTGCAGCAAAATCAAAAGCCCACGCAGATTGCCATGGGCATTCTGGTAAGCTCCTGATTGGGCCCTGTACCAGGTCGGTTGGAGGGACCAGTCATATCCACTCCTCAGAAGTCCTTTCCCGGGAGCACCATCTCCCGGATAAAACGGAATGTGGCCGTTTCCCCCTGATCCCGGAGCATAGTGAGGAGCATGGTCAATTGGCGTTCGGTCTGCTGGTGCATCAAGGGACCTTCCTGGGACATCAAAAAGTACTCCAAGGGGGAGCCATCCGTGTACTGCTTTCCCCGGTAGACTTTGCTGGCGGCAATGCGATCCATCACCATCTCCGCCAGATACCGTCTGGGCATTGGAACCGGCTCGTATCGACGGGTGGCAGGATTCAGATCTGTCCAGTACTCGTAGTGATGCCGGTTCCGGCCCTTGTGATGCAGCCAGGCGGCAGAATAACCCTTTTTCTCCCGCTCTGCGGCATTGGGACTGCGGATTCCCTGGTAATATTTGGCTCCGGTCCAAAACTCCGTCGGGGAGTACTTGGAAAGGTCATGGGTCAGCCCCTGACGGATGAGTCCGATCCGGAAACAGTTTACCATCACCAAAAGCCGGTGGCGGGTAATGGTTTTAAAATGCTGCCATGGTTTCATTACAAATTCCTTCTTCGTGAGAGCTAAGCCAGCTGCACAGTCTGCTGGGAGAGGCGGATCAAGTCGGCCATTTGAGAGGTCACCGGATGACCAGCCAAATAGCAAATGTAAAAATACCGGTTCATCGGCATACCCTGGATGGTGCAGGAGCAAATCAGCTGCTCGGAAGTATACCGCTGGACACATAGCCGGGAGAGCACACCCAAGCCCAGTCCACGCATCACCATTTCAATGATTGCTGTGCTGCTGGTGGACTCTCCCACAACGTGAATGGGAATTTTCGCAGTGCGCATATAGTTCTCAAATATGTTGCGGGTTCCGCTTCCTTGCTCCCGCAGGATGAAGTCCTGATTGCGCAGCTCCTCTGCCCGCACTTGCTTTTGGCCATACAGGGGGTGTCCTTTGGCGCAAATTAACTCCAGAGCGTCCTGTGCAAAGGGGAGCTTGACTATCTTGTCGCTACGTATGACACCTTCTATAAAGGCAATGTCTATTTCCCCCTGCAGCAGACGGCTTTCCAGAGCCTGGGTGTTCTCTACATACAGATGCTGGCAAATATCCGGCTGGCTTTTTTTCAGGGCGGAAGCAATCCCAGACAAAAGTGTATTACCGATGGTAATGGTGGCGCCGATGCGAAGCTCCCGGGCAGACGGTATGTTTTTCATTCCATGATCCAGCAGGGTATAGCTGTCTGCCACCTGTTGAGCGTATTCCCAGAGAAGGGCGCCCTTCGCTGTCAGCTTCAAATATCGTGGGGAACGCTCAAAAAGCACCGCTCCAAACTCCCGTTCCAGCTCTAAAATCGTTTGACTGACCGTCGGCTGGGAAACGTACAGTTTTCTGGCTGCCTCGCTCATTTGGAGCGTTTCGGCAACGGCAAGGAAGATATGTAGCTGCTTCAACGTGGCCACTGGTCGTCACTCCTTCGTCAGATGCTATTGGAAAAACCAATAGTAGAATTCAAATTTTCCTATTTTACAACCACAGCAGGGAATGGTAAAATGGCGTTATATATCCACTACAGTGAAGTGGCTATGGCAGCGCTTTCCCGGCAGGTCTGGAAACTGGGTGCCCCCGTGTCGTAGCCATTATATCACATAGCACAGCAATGTCAAATTCACACGGGAGGAGCGTATTATGAAAATTGTTATATTGGGCGGTGTTGCAGCCGGAACAAAGATTGCCGCCAAGCTGATGCGGGAGGATCGGAACAACGAAGTCCTGATTTTAAACAAAGGGGCTGACATCTCCTATGCCGGCTGCGGCCTTCCTTACTATGTGGGGCATGTGATTGAGGAAAAGGAGTCCCTGATTGTCAACACACCCCAGAAATATGAGGCCTTGACCGGAGCTCGGGTTTTAACCCGGATGGAAGCCGTGGAAGTGGACCGTGATGCCAAGCAAGTGACCGCCGTTCACCTGGACACCCGGGAAAAGACGGTATATTCCTATGACAAGCTGGTCATTGCGACAGGAGCCAGTCCAGTCCGTCCGCCGATTGAGGGCGTGGATTTGGAAAATGTGTTCTTCATGCGCACCCCAGAGGACGCCATTGCCCTGCGGAATCTGATCTCCGATGGCGGAATCAAACGGGCTGTGGTTGTGGGCGCCGGCTATATTGGCCTGGAGATTGCAGAAAACCTGGCAAAAGATGGAGTGAAACCCTTTGTGCTGGACATGGCGCCTCATGTTCTGCCTGGCTTTGACGGGGAGTTTGCCACTTACATAGAAGGAAAGCTGGCGGATGCCGGCATCCCGGTGGTCACCGGCGTTCGTGTGACCGGCCTGGAGGGGGAAGGCGGCAAAGTCAAAAAAGTTCTGACTGACCGGAAAGCCTATAAGGCAGACCTGGTGGTCCTCAGCGCCGGTATCCGGCCCAATACCGCCTTCCTGGATGGCACGGGCCTGGAAATGGTAAAAGGAACCCTGCTGACCAATGAGGCGGGTCAGACCAACGATCCCGACATTTACGCCGCCGGAGACTGCGCCATGGTCCACAGCGCCATCACGGGAAAACCAGCCTGGTCTCCTATGGGCTCCACAGCCAATATCAACGGCCGGATCATTGCCCAGAACATTATGGGTAAAGAACTGCGGTATCGCGGCTCCCTGGGCACAGCCGTCTGTCAGTTGCCCGGCCTGAACGTAGGCCGGACCGGCCTCACGGAAGCTCAGGCAAAGGCAGAGGGCTTTGACCCCATCAGCGTGGTGACCATTGTAGATGACAAGGCCCACTACATGCCCGGTGCGGCAACCTTCACCATGAAGCTGATCGCAGACCGTTCCACCCAGCGGCTTCTGGGCGTGCAGGTGGCCGGTCCCGGCGCTGTGGACAAGATCGTGGACATCACAGTTACGGCCATTCAGTGCGGAGCCACCCTGGACCAGCTGGACGGGGCGGACTTTGCCTATGCGCCACCCTTCTCCACCGCCATTCATCCCTTCGCCCACACCTTAAACGTTTTGAAGAACAAGCTCAGCGGGGCCTTTGAGACCTTTACCCCAGCGGAGTTTGCCCAAGGCCTGGCAAAGGACTACCGCATTGTAGACGCTTCCCTGAAGCCTACCATCGAGGGGGCGCCCTATGTGGATCTGACCTCGGTGACGGGGCCGCTGAAGGACTTTGGACCGGAGGAGAAGCTTCTCCTGATCTGCAACAAAGGCAAGCGGGCATATCTACTGCAAAACCGGCTGAAGGCCTTTGGCTACCAACATGTCAAGGTTCTGGAGGGTGGCAACCTTTTCACCGACATCTCCCTGGACTAATCCCAAACTCAAAACCAGAAATCAGGACAGAAAGAAAAGGAGAAAATATTTATGGCTTGTACCATCAGCGCTGCAGAAATCAAGCGGGTCAAAGCTCTGGGCTTCCTGAACAACAAAGGCACCGATTTGTTCAACGCCCGGGTGATTACAGTCAACGGCAAGATCACTGCGCAGCAAACCGCCGTCCTGGCTCAGGCCGCTGAGAAATTTGGCAGCGGCGAAGTAGAGTTCACCACCCGTCTCACCGTGGAAATCCGGGGCGTTCACTTTGACGACATTCCCGCCTTCCAGGAATTCATCGCTCCGGCTGGCCTCATTACTGGCGGCACTGGCTCCCTGGTCCGTCCGGTGGTCTCCTGCAAGGGAACCACCTGCCAGTACGGCCTGTATGACACCTTCGCTCTGAGTGAAAAAATCCACCAGCAGTTTTATTTGGGCTACCACTCGGTTAAGCTGCCTCACAAATTCAAAATCGCCTGCGGCGGCTGCCCCAACAACTGTGTTAAGCCCACTCTGAACGATTTGGGCATCATTGGGCAGCTGGTTCCCAATGTAGATCCGGACTCCTGCAACGGCTGTAAAAAGTGCCAAATCGTAAACACTTGCCCCATGCAGGCTGCCAAACTGGAAGACGGTGAGCTAACCATCAACCAGGAGCTGTGCAACAACTGTGGCCGGTGCATCGGTCGCTGCCCCTTTGACGTGATTGAGGACGGCGTTCCCGGCTATAAGATTTACATTGGCGGCCGTTGGGGCAAAAAAATCGCCCACGGCCAGCCCCTCAACCGGATTTTCACCGATGAAGAGGAGCTGCTGCGCACGGTGGAGAAGACGATTCTCTTCTTCCGCGAGCAGGGCAAAACCGGCGAGCGGCTCGCAGACACCATCCACCGCCTGGGCTTTGACTATGTGGAAAAGGAGATCCTGTCGGATGAAATTCTGGGACGGAAGCAGGAGATTCTGGATGCTCAGCTGCACCTGACCGGCGGCGCAACTTGCTAACAGAAGGAGCTGCAGCATAAAGGGAGAAATTCACGGTCTCTGCCGCCAAATATGGCCCAATTGCTTATGAATATTTCGCAAATACAGACGCTTTCCTTTCGCTGGACCTCAGAAATGAGGTCCAGTTTTTTGCGTTGTGCTTCTCCAAGGGCGCCGGTTCTGAATCCGGCAACAGGCGCATAGGCTGAAATGGAAAGGGGAGCGATTACATGAGCAGAAAAAAGTGGGAAATGCCAAAGGGGAGTGGCCGTTCTGCCTCCGGTTTTGGAAAACCTTTGGCCATTGGCATCGGCATCAGCATTGCCCTGACCCTGGGGTTGTCTGCATTCTTTGCAACGCTGATGGACAGGCAGATGCTGGGGCAAGAAATGACCGGTGCACTGGCAATCGGAATTTTGGCAGTCTCTGTTGCGGCCGGCGCATGGAGCGCAGCAAAGCTAGCCGGCAGCAAGCCTATGGTGATTTGCTTGCTTGTGGGTGGGGGCGATCTGCTGATGCTGTTTGCTGCAACCGCCTTTTTCTTCGGAGGCAAGTACCAGGGGATTCCCGTGACAGCCGCCTTGGTTTTGGGGACTTGCGCTGTGGCGGGCATTGCTGGCGCTGGCGTAGGGAAGAGGCACAAGCGGATTCCCAAGAAATACCGGATCGGTTAATTTGTACAAAACCAGGAGAATGGTAATTTCAAATTACCTCAAATATAGATTTTGCAGGACTCCTTGCAAAATCTATATTTGGGAGACCGTCTGGCTTCATGCCGCTATATCTGGTTGTTTTTGCATACGGATCGTATCCAAATTCGCAAGCGCTTCAAAAGTTGACATAACGCGATTTACATAAAAAATGTACATAATTTACAAAAACTGTATTTTTGGTGAATAGCCCTTGAATTTTTCCGGAATTTGGAGTATAGTAAAAAAGCAAAATGATGTAAATTCGCATTTGATGCGGCGTTCTGTGCGAGTTATGTCGGCTAGCTCCTCCGGAATCTGGGCGTGAATGAAAATGGAGGGCCGATGGATGCACAGATTTTTTGATCATAATGTTCGCGTAACCTCTATGCAAGACTGGATGGTAGCGCTGCTGATTAGTTTCGCCGTTGGGTCCTGTGTAGGATGTCTGATCTGCACGAAGATGCCGGCTCCAGGCCTGTACGAGATTTGCAGCGGCATCTTGCAAGGGCGTAGCGGTGTCAGCTCCCAAATTTTGTGCTGTCTGCTGCCACTTACCCTGGCTGGCGTATTGGCGTATTTCAGCCGGTGTACTGGGTACCTGCTGATTCCCAGTGTGTTGTGTGGTTTTTTGTTTTCTTTTTCTGTCTGCGCCTTTGTGTCCGCGCTCCACACAGCGGGATGGGTTTTTTCCGCCCTGCTCCTTGCAGGCCGGGCCTTGTGCCTTGTTTTCCTGTTTTGGTTTTTGCTGCGGCGCACACAAATGGGGCAGGCTGGCCTGTCCCGGGATTTGGCACTTGCCTGCTGCTTCAGTGTATTGTGTATCCTTGCTTTGAACTGGCTGTTATCGCCTGTGGTGGCGGAGTTGAGCCAGTCATTTATATCAACATAAAAAGGAACGCTGTCTTATGTTGGATCTGATCTCTGCCTATGAGAATTACCTGGTCAATGTAAAGCAGGCGTCTGGCAACACCACCGTCTCATATTTGCGGGACATCCGGCAATTTGCCGGCTGGCTGCGCGACACTGAGGAGGCAGAGCTGGTGGACGCAACACAACAGAATATTGCAGACTACCTCCACCAGCTCTCTGCCCAAGGGCGCTCTTGCGCCACCATTTCCCGCTCTTTGGCCAGCCTGAAGAACTTTTTCGCGTATTTGGTGTCCTCCGGCTTTCTGCGGGAAACGCCGGTGCAGCATGTACATGTAGAACGTGGCGAGAAAAAGCTTCCCCAGATTCTAACCGGGCGGGAGGTAGAGCTGCTCTTGTCTCAGCCCGCCTGCGTGGACGCCAAAGGGTATCGGGACCGTGCCATGCTGGAGGTGATGTATGCCACTGGCCTGCGGGTCAGCGAGCTCATTGGCCTCAATGTGGAAGATGTGAGCCTGGATGGCTGTTTCGTCAAATGCGGCGGGAAGAAGACCCGCCTGGTTCCCATGTACCCCGGAGCGGTGAAGGCACTGTCCAATTACATGCGGGAGGTTCGTCCCGGCATGGTGGCGGCCCCCGGAGAACCGGCCTTGTTTGTAAATGTGAGTGGGGAGCGTATGAGCCGTCAGGGTTTCTGGAAAATTCTGAAGCACTATCAGGAAACGGCCCATATTGAAAAGGACATCACACCCCATACCCTGCGGCACAGCTTTGCGGTGCACCTTCTGGAAAACGGGGCGGATCTCCACGCCATTCAGGAAATGATGGGCCACAGCGACATTTCCTCCACCCAGCTGTACACCCAGCTGGTGAGCCCAAATTTAAAAAGCGTTTACAATAAGTGCCACCCAAAGGCATAGACTGCCTATTTTCCAGAAGTCCGGAAGGGGAGAGATGGATGCGACTGCTGCTGGCAGAGGACGAACACGAGCTGTCTGATGCGCTTTGCGCAATTTTAAAGCACAACCACTATTCAGTTGACCCTGTATATGACGGGCAGGAGGCCTTGGATTACATTCGGCATGGTCAATATGATGGCGCCATTTTGGATATTATGATGCCCAAAATGGACGGCTTGACGGTGCTGCGTCAGGTGCGGGAGTCCGGAAACGGCATTCCCATCTTACTCCTTACCGCCAAATCCCAAGTGGATGACCGCATTCGCGGCCTGGATATGGGGGCGGATGACTATCTGGTGAAGCCCTTTGCCATGGGGGAACTTTTGGCCCGAATCCGGGCTATGACACGCCGACGGACGGAGACAGCTACCAATTTGCTGCGTTTTGGAGACCTGGCTCTGAGCCGGGAAACGTTCAACTTGTCTGGACCTGCCGGGGAACAGCGGCTGGGCAATAAAGAATTTCAAATTCTGGAGCTGATGATGGAACATCCCAATCGAGTGATTCCCACAGACCAGTTTTTCTCCCGCATCTGGGGCTATGACACCGATGCGGAGCTGGGGGTGGTGTGGGTCTATATCTCTGGGCTCCGAAAAAGGCTGCAGGCAGTGGGGAGCGCCGTCGAGATCAAGGCAAACCGGGGCGTGGGCTACCTCCTGGCAAACAGGGAGGCGGCGCAGTGATTCGGCGGCTTCAGCGCAAATTTATCTGCATCGTGATGCTCTCCCTGGGCTTGGTTATCCTCCTGCTTCTCGGCTCCATCAACCTGTTGAAGTACCACAACACAGCAAAACGCGCCGATGAAATGCTGCGTTATCTCTCCGATAATAATGGCCGGTTTCCAGATTCCAAAAGGCCCCCCGGCAAGCGGGAGATGACCACCAAGCCGGCGGGTATGAATGAGGATACCGGATTTAAAACCCGGTTTTTCGTTGTTTGGCTGGATGAACATGGCAATGCCGTCCGCGTCAACACCGGACGTATCGCTGCAGTTTCTTCTGAAGAGGCGGTATCCTACGGACAGTGCGTTGCCAGAGGGGGAACATCCCGGGGATACCAGGGACATTACCGCTACCGTGTATTGACCCAGGATTCCGGAAGTATGGTCATCTTCCTGGACTGCAGCACAGAGCGGAGCAGCGACCGTTTTTTTCTGCTGCTCTCCTGCGCCATTGGCGCAGTTGCCTTTGCTGCCGTCTCCTGTATTGCGGCTTTGTTTTCGCGGCGGGCCATCCGCCCCATAGAAGAGGCGATGGAAAAGCAGCAGCAATTTTTAGAAGATGCGAGTCACGAGTTGAAGACTCCCCTGGCCATCATATCTGCCAACAACGATGTGCTGGAGCTCACGGTGGGAACCAGTCAATGGTCAGACAGCATTCGCAACCAGGTATCCCGCATGGACGGGTTGCTGCAATCTATGCTGGCTCTCACGAAGCTGGATGCCCAGCGTCCGGAGCTGCACATGGAGCTGCTGGATTTCAGCTCCCTGATTTCTCAGGCGGCAGAGTCATTTGATGTGTTGGCAAACGCCAATCAGGTTTCCCTTTCCCTTCAGGTGGCGCCCGGCGCATTTGTCACAGGCGATGCAGACAGCCTGCGGCAGCTGGTTTCCATTTTGATGGAAAACGCAATCAAATATGCCGGACCGGGCGGCAAGGTAGTGGTGCACCTGGATAAGCAGGGGAAGTCACTCTGCCTTTGGGTAGAAAATACCTGCACGGAGCTTCCCACAGGAAACTTGAATCGCCTGTTCGACCGCTTCTACCGGGCAGATACCTCCCGCTCCCGGGAGACAGGCGGATATGGAATTGGGCTTTCCATCGCCAAATCCATTTGCCTGGCGCATCATGCCAAAATCTCTGCAGAGGCTGTGGAGCCGAAATCTATTCGCTTTACCGTCTCCTTTTCATAATTGTTAGCCAAACATTATGCCATGCTGTGGCAGCGGTTGCGCTGTCCGGCATGGCATTTACAATTTGTTTACTGGTTTCCTCAACTTGCTTTAAGGTTCCGGCGGTAGAATGTCAATAAAACATAGGAAGAGGAGGAAAATATGGAACTGTGCAGCTGTTTTCAACGGTTTGAGCAAAAGTATTTACTAGACACGGATACTTACCAGAAACTTCGGCTGGAGCTCACCCCTTATATGGAGTCTGATCAGTACGGAATCAGCCACATATCCAGCATCTATTTCGATACGCCAGATCGCCGGCTGGTTCGTAGCTCCCTGGAAAAACCAGTTTACAAGGAAAAGCTCCGTCTGCGTTGCTATGGTTTGCCTGGCCCCCAGGACCCGGTTTACGTGGAAGTAAAAAAGAAATATAAGGGCATCGTGTATAAGCGCAGAGTGGAGATGCCCCTGAAGGAAGCAGAGGCGTACCTCTACCATGGATGCCGGCCAGCCAGGGACACCCAGGTCTTACGAGAGGTGGACTATATGCGCCAATTTTACCGGGAATTGGTCCCGGCAGCGTACATTGGTTATGAACGTGTGGCGTTGTATGGCCTGGAAAATTCCGGCCTTCGTGTCACCTTTGATTGGAATTTAAGGTGGAGAGATCAAAACCTGCACCTGGACGGCAGCACAGAAGGCCGCTTGCTTCTCCCGGAAGACCAGTGGCTGATGGAAATTAAACTGCCAGATGTCATGCCCCTGTGGATGGCCCGGCTTTTCAACCGCTTACAGGTATTTCCCACCTCTTTTTCCAAATATGGGACTGCCTACCGGGAAAGCGCGTATATGAGCAGAATTCCGGAAAGCTCCCAGGCAAATAGCCAACAGAAAGGAGAGATTATTTGTGCTTCATGAAATTTTTTCCAGTGTTTTTCAAACCGGTAGCTCTGCATTTGAATTGGGACCATTTTTGGCATGTACGGCAGTTTCTTTGCTCCTTGGTCTTCTGATCGCCTGGACCCATGCCCACGGAAGCGCCTGCAGCCGCAGTTTTCTTTTGACCTTGGTTATGCTGCCTGCTGTAGTGCAGACCGTCATTATGCTGGTCAATGGCAGCATTGGCACCGGCATCGCGGTAGCAGGGGCTTTTAGCTTGATTCGCTTCCGCTCTGTACCCGGAGGCGCCCGGGAAATTGGAAGTATTTTCCTGGCCATGGCCATCGGCCTGGCGACAGGCATGGGTTATTTGGCCGTTGCAGCTTTATTTGCGGGTCTGATGTGCCTGGTCAACCTGCTGCTATCCGTCTCCGGCTTTGGAAAGAGCGCCAAGGGAGAGCGCATACTGCGCATGACCATTCCCGAGGTCCTGGATTATGAAGGAGCTTTTGACGATCTTTTTGATACTTACACAGTACGTTGGGAACTGGAGAATGTGCGGACTGCCAATATGGGAAGCATGTATAAGCTGTGCTACCGAATCGTTTTAAAAGGCGGCATCAGCGAGAAAGCTCTCCTGGATGACTTGCGCTGCCGGAATGGGAACTTGGAAATTTCCTGTGGTAAGGTTACTTCCCAGGACGACTTGCTGTAACAGGAGGAACCAGTCGATGCATCAATATATGGGAAAACTGGCAGCTCTGGCGGCTGTTATATGGGCCATCAGCTGCCTGACCGGCTGCGCTGCGCCCACAGGGGCAGAAAGCACAGAGCCGGAAGTCGCCCCTACAGCAAACCAGAGCTTTTCTGCCTCTGATTTGGAGGTGGGATATGATGAGACTACCGCGACGAATATTACCTGTCTGGATACCTCTGCGAAAATCAGCGGAAGTGGGGCAGAGATATCCGACGGCGTCATCACCATCACCCAGGGTGGTCTTTATGTGCTGTCCGGCTCCCTTTTGGGGCAGCTCCGAATCCGGGCGGAGGGCCAGGAGGTGCAGCTGGTACTGGACGGTCTATCCATCGCCAGCCAAGATGGTCCTGCGCTGTGGGTGGAGCAAGCTGAAAAGGTAGTGGTACTGTTGTCTGACGGCACAGTAAATTCACTGACAGACAGTCTGACCTATACCTTGGAGGATGGGAAAGACGAGCCCAACGCCTGTCTCTACTCCAAAGGAGCTCTCACCATCAATGGAGAGGGTACCTTGGATGTCACAGGCAACTACCATCATGGCATTTTCTGCAAAGACATTCTCTCCATTACAGGCGGTGCCTTTCATATTACGGCTGCAAATGACGGAGTAAAAGGGAAGGCCGGTGTGAAGATCCTGGCAGCTGACATGACCATTCAGGCCGGGGGAGACGGCATCCAGTCCAACGAAGATCAGGATCCCAGCCAAGGCTATGTATTCATCGGGGATGGGACCTTCCAAATTACTGCCGCCTCGGACGGAATTCAGGCTGAGAGCACATTGCAAATTTCCGGTGGAAGCTTTCATGTGGCAGCAGGTGGCGGAAGCTCCAATACGGCGCAGGCAGCAAGCTCCGATACAGACAGCGCAAAGGGACTGAAAGCAGGTACTGCCATCGAGATATCCGGCGGCACATTCCAGTTAGATACCTATGATGATGCCGTTCATTCCAATGGCACGTTATATGTGACCGGTGGTGAATTTACCATATCCACTGGAGATGATGGCTTCCACAGTGATGGGGAGCTGACCATCAGCGATGGAACTGTGCAAATTGACTCCAGCTACGAGGGGATTGAGGGCATGCAAATTACCATTTCTGGCGGAGAAATTACTGTCAAGGCATCCGATGACGGTCTGAATTCCGCAGGCGGCTCCGATGAAATGTCAGCAGCTCCCCAGGATCGCTTCTGGGATCAGGCAAATTCAGACTGCTGGATTCGAATCACAGGCGGAACGTTGCAGGTGGACGCCGGTGGGGATGGACTGGATTCCAATGGCGGCTTATATGTTGACGGGGGCTGCGTTTTGATCAGTGGTCCCACCTCCTCCGGCGATGGCGCTCTGGATTATGGCTCCGTGGCAGAAGTCACCGGTGGGACAGTCATTGCAGCAGGCAGCGCCGGCATGGCCTCTGGATTTGGAGAAACCTCCAGTCAGTACTCCTTCCTGATTGCCTTTGCCACCCCCATTCCCGGAGGAACAGACATGACCGTTACGGATTCTGAGGGAAACGTAATTTGTACCTATACTCCCACAAAGGATTATCAAAGCGTGGTGGTCAGCACACCGGAGCTGGTTTCCGGTGGCACCTATACCGTCACAGCAGGAGAGCAGACCGAGGAGGTCACATTGACCGGTATGGCTACCAATTCCAACGGGATATGGGGGCCGGGAGGCGGGAGGCCAGGGCGGCCTGATGGCTTTGGAAATGGTGACCCAGGAGAGATGACGCCACCAGATGGGGCCGGACCTGGCGGACAGCCACCAGCGGGCGATCAGGGAAAAGAACCGGGGCAGCTGCCAGATGCGTATCGCCCGTAACAAAATTGGGGGTGCTGCAAACATTTGCAGCACCCCCAATGGGATCAATCTGGGTTAAATACCGGTCATGGCTTGAAACACATCCACCTCACCCTGCTGGATGCTCTTCTCCATGGCCAAGCCTTCGTCAATATCTACATCGGTCAGCATGCCGTTCTGGGTACAGATGATCCGTCCGCTTTTTCCCTGGCGCAGAATTTCCACCGCGCAGTAGCCCATTTTTGTGGCATTGACCCGGTCCCGCGCAGAGGGGGTACCGCCGCGCTGAATGTGCCCCAGCACCGTCACCCGAGGGTCCAGGTCGATTTCTTCTTTGATCTTTGCGGCAATCGCTGCGGCGCTTCCTGCACCTTCTGCAACGACGATCATGTAATGGGTAAATCCATTCAAACGGGCCTGACGGATCTTTTCGATCACATCCCGGTCAAAATCAATGGGCTCTTCCGGCACCAAAACTGCAGTGGCGCCTGTAGCCAGGCCAACATACATGGCCAGATATCCGGCATTGCGGCCCATAACCTCCACCACAGAGCAGCGCTCGTGAGACTGCATCGTGTCCCGCAGCTTGTCAATGCATTCGATGGCGGTATTGGCTGCCGTATCAAAGCCGATGCAATAATTGGTGCAGCTGATGTCGTTGTCAATGGTACCAGGAATTCCTACCACGGAAATGCCATATTTGGAGAGCGCCTGTGCGCCGCGGAAGGTTCCGTCACCGCCAATGGCAACAATACCATCCAGCCCCAGGAATTTGCATGTACTGACAGCCTTACGCTGTCCTTCCTCTGTCATAAACTCTGTACTTCTGGCTGTGTAAAGAATGGTGCCGCCACGGTTGATGATGTGGGCCACACTTTTCTCATCCAATTTTACAATATCGCCGTGGATCAACCCATTCCACCCCCGGCGAATGCCATAACACTCAATCCCGCGATAGAGCGCCGTCCGGACCACAGCCCGCACGCAGGCATTCATACCTGGTGCATCGCCGCCACTGGTCAAAACACCGATACGCTTGACAGACATATTGACAGACCTCCTCTTTACTTTTACACGTAACAGTTGTGCTGCCGGAGCAGCAGTTGAAATACATGTCTATTTTAATGGATTTTCTACTTGTTGTAAAGCGCAAATTTGAGGACCGTGAAGGGTCATCCAGGGCCTTTTGGAGTTTTTTGGTAAGAATATGGGCTGTTTGTTGAAAATTTCCGGCTTTTTTGATAAAATCGAGAAAAACGCAGATATTTAAGATATTAAGAATGAATTCGACGTGTTGCAAACCCGTTGCCTCTATGGTAAGATAGAAGCGCAACTTGCGAAAGAGAGGGGTGGCAATTATGAAAAAGTTTTTTTCGTTACTTGTGTGCATTGCTGTTCTCTTATTTGGATGTGCCAGTGGCATGCAGCAGAAGATGGCGGAAAACGCAACCCCAGAGCCAGTTGAATCCCAGGTGCAGGAGAGCAGCGAGCTTTTGCTGCCCAACCCAGAAGAGCCACAAGAGGAATCTTCCAGCATAACTCTGGTGCCAGATTTTCGTGCTTCCGCCACAACGAATACAGAACGCATTTGTGATACGATAGACGACACCGTTCTTTTCACAAAGCAAATTCAAGAAACCTCCTTCCTTCTGCCGGCTGTCACGGAGACGGAGTTGCAGATCAACACTGTGCTGCAAGAGCGTAGGGAGGAATCTGACGCAGAAGCAGCCAAGCTATCGTCCCTGGCTTCTGACACGTATCATACGCTTCTGGCAGATGATGAAATGCTGAATTTCTATGGATACAGCTACTACACGCTGGATGCCATCACCCGACTGGACTGCATCGCGTTTTCCATGACAACATATTTCAGCAGCTATACAGGCGGAGCCCATCCAAACAATGTCCAGGAAGCCTTCAACTTCAGCCTGGAAGACGGAGACCGGCTGTCCCTGGAAGAGGTTTTGCAGCCCAAAGGGACTCGTGCCCTGGAATTCATGATTCTGGAAAGACTTCAGGAAAAAGCAGATGGGTTTGGCTTGTTTCCAGAGTATGAGAGTGTGGTGGCAGAGAGATTTCAACCGGATGCATTGTGTACCCAGACCGATTTCTGGTATTTTTCCAATACTGGCCTTGTGGTTTTTTTCAATCCATATGACATCTCTCCCTATGCCGCAGGCGTGGTGAAAATCGAATTCCCCTACGAGGATTTGAAGGGAATTTTAAAGCCAGAGTATTTCCCCGCTGCTGCCGACCCCGCGGCCAAGGCTGCTGCACCTGTCCTTTCTTTTCCTGCAAACATGAATCCGGAACAGTATCAAACCGTAGAATATGTGGAGGCTGCAACCAATGATTCCAACGTAACCTTTGCCATGTACGGCAGCGATACGGTTTACAATCTCTCCCTGTCCCTGGTTGATTGGGTGGAGGAACAGCCGTTTTTGCGGCAATCAATTTATGCGGCAAATTATCTGTCAGACTCAAATCTGGTGGTCATTCAAGCGGATGCAGCAGTGGAACGGGGAAATATATGCATGCAGTACGATTCTGGAAATGGTATCACGCAAAGTGTGTATTTTGGCCTGGCTTATGAAGATGGAGCCTACCATTGGATTACGGAATAATGGAAAACGGAGGTCGTGTAAAATGAGAAAATGGATTGCAGCAGCCTTATGTTTGAGTATGATCTTGTCTGTTTGCGGTTGTCAGCAGCAGGAAGAAGGGGAGCCCTCCGTTTCTTCTACAGCCGCTCCAACAACTCCAACGGAAGGGACGGAGGCTTCTGTGACCCAAGTGCCAGAAAAAGTCACAGATCCGACTCAGGACCCTACGGAAGTTGCGGTTCCCTCAGAAGCTCCCTCCGAGGGGGAGACGACTCCCCCAGTAACCGGAACACAAGAAATCCCCTTGGTGGCGGTATCCCTGATCCCCGTTCTGGAGGAAGAAACGGACGAAAACGGAACCACGATTTTTCGGTACCAGTACCAGACCATTACAGCAATCCTCCCAGATGCACCGGATGCCAGCGAAAAGATCACCAGTACAATGGAAGAGCGCGGAAAAGAAGCGGCCGGTTCGGTGGAGGAAATTTTAAACTGGGCCAGGCAAGATTATACCGGTGACAGCAGCTGGGTACCCTACTCCTGCCAGGTTGCATTTGTCCCGGCCCGCGTGGATGCCACGACCGTCAGCTTTTCCGGCGCTGTCTGGAGCTTTTCCGGCGGTGTGCATCCCAACTGCACACGGATCTCCTGCAGCTTTGATGCAGCATCCGGAGACGTTTTGACTCTGTCGGATATACTGTCCAATACAGACGTCGTGGAAGCACTTTATCTGAAGGTAATGGATGGCCTGGACCAGCGTAGTCGGGAGCTGGACCCGAACCAGTCCGTTTGGAACGACGGCTATGAAGAGATTGTTCGGGAGCATTTCAATTTGGAGCATGTTTCCAGCGCATCTTGGTACTTTTCTGATACAGGAATGCACTTCTATTTTTCACCCTATGAAATCGCACCCTATGTGGTTGGTGAGGTGGATATTGAAATTCCGTATGCAGAGCTTCGGGGCATCCTCAAGGAGGAATACTTTCCGGAAGCAACCACATATGAGGGCGCCTTCTCTCTGAATGCAGCCCACCAGGAACAAGTGGATTCGACTCAATTTGAGGAGAACATACTTGTGGATTTAAAAACAGATGGAACCAAAGTCGCCGTATTTTCCGGTTCTGTCATTCACCGTGTCCAGTTGGAGCAAGGGAGCTGGAGCGCAGAGAATCAGCAAACCGGATCCAGCCAAGTAGTTTTTGCAGCAAACCGCCTGACCGGGCAGGATCTGCTGCTCATCACTGCGGACCTGACCGATGCGCAAGCCGGACTGCGTCTGACGCTGCACTGTGGAGAGAACGAAACCCGATCTTATTTCATCAGTCAGAATCAGGAAGATGGCGCCATTCTTTTGGAAGCAGGCGCCTAAAGCAATGGGGCAGGGGAGTAGCGGAGGCTACTCCCCATTTTCAGGCTTCAATTTGGAAATGGGATTTGCCTCAGCTGCAATTTTTAGCTCTGTGCTTTCAATATGGGTGTATATCTGAGTTGTATTCAGATTCTCGTGGCCCAAAACCTCCTGGACCGTTTTCACATCCACACCATTAGACAGCATGAGGGTTGCAGCAGTATGACGTAGCTTATGGGCAGAAAACTGACTGGCGTCCAAGCCGGCGGCTAACATGTGCTTTTTCACCAGACGGTGGACGGCTGCTACGCTGATTCGGTTGTAATCCCGGGACCCAAAGAGAGCGCGATTGTCAGACAGGATTTTTTTGTTGCGTTCAACCAGGTAGTCGTCAATGGCCTTTCGGCAAGAAGTCCCAAAATAGACCATCCGTTCCTTGTTTCCTTTGCCAACCACACGAATGCGATCTTCATAGACGTCGGAGAGATTGAGCCCCACCAATTCGCTGCGTCGAATGCCACAATTGAGAAAAAGCATCAAAATCGCGTAATCCCGTTTTTGATTGGGGCCAGAGACGGCTTTTAAAAGTGCGGCGGATTGCTCGTAGGTCAGATATTTCGGCAGACTTTTCCTCAGCTTAGGATACTCCATATCTGCCACGGGATTGACCGTAAGCTGCTTTGTGCGGACAGTTAGATATTTATAAAAGGATTTTATGGCAGAGAGCTTCCTGGCCCTGGCAGTAGGCGTGATGCCGTAGGCCGGCCGGGCCGCATCCGGATTTTCCGTCCGATCGTTGGCCAAATAAGAGAGAAACTCAAAAATATCCGACGTAGTAATAGAACGTATGAATTCCAGGTCCACATCCCGGATGGTAATCTCGTCCAGTCTGGAACGAACCGGCATGCCGGCCCGCATGAGCTTCATAAACCGGAAAAACATCCTCAGGTCCAAATAATACTCCGAAATGGTCTTGGGCGATTGACCTTTGATGGTTTCGTGATATGCCAAAAAGTCCCGCAAAATCTGGGGACAGTCCGAATCGTAACGCATGTTTGCGCCTCCTAGACGTAATTTCTGGATCTAAGTATATCATACTTGCTTCCCAAACGCAACAAAATTTTTATTTTGTTGCGTTCGTTCCTTTCCCGGATTTCCTCCCTCCTGGGCTATTTCCCCCGGCGTAAGCGTTGAGGTTTCCGGCTGTGTTCCTCGCCTGTTTTTGTTGCGTTGCGAACTTTTGCCCCCTTTTCTCCTTATGGCCGCAGCCGTGGGAGCGCTCAGCAAATACCGCCTCAGATGGCCGTTTAGGCCGTCTGGGGCGGTTTTTGCGATTGCGCGGTTCATCCATATTCCCGCTTAGTTTGGGCCTCCTGGGTCAATTCTGGCGGTCGGCGGTGCTGGCATTTTCAGGTTTGCCGATGGCCACTCTTGTATGCCCTGCGCCTCCGGCGCTATGCTGCCGGTTACAGAGTAGTCATAACTGTTCTTGGAAAATTTTTTCGACATTTTCTAATAATATTCCAAGTGCATCTTCTGAAATATGGCGTTGCTCTCTCGCCCAATACAGCATGTCAATTATTTCATTCTTGAGCTTTTCCATTCTTCTTCCCTCCTTTCCATATACTCCTGTAATATTCTATTGATTATATAGCTAATTGTCCTATCTTCTTTTTCTGCAATTTCTGCTAAAGCTTTCTTAATCTCTGGCGTTGTTTTGAAACCTATCATTTCGCTTTTTTTTGACATTGTACTTGCTCCTTTTCGCACTTGATTTTACCATATTAACTTGTGTCTGTGCCTAATTTCAACAAAGTTAACCACATTTTACAAAAGTGCTTGTAAGCGCTTGACAAATGAAGTTAACCATGTTAACCTATATGTACTGGCGCTTCTTTGTCGGTATAAAACAAGAATAAGGGAGGCCGTACGGATGTTGTCAGACGAGACTTCGTTAGTTTAAGTTTACAAATTATTTTTTAGGAGGATAAAATAATGAACGAAATGCAGGTTGTTGGAATTCAAAAGTCCAGTTTCAAGGGTGACAATGGGGAGACTGTGACCGGCTTCAACGTCTATATGCTGTTTGACCAGCGTGGTGTTGATGGTCAGGCCGCTCATCGGTTTTTTGTGATGCCGTGCAAATTCGTGAACGGTGTCATCCCCAAACCTGGGGATATTGTGGTTGTTTACTTCAATCGTTTTGGGAAGGTGCAGTCCTGTGAAGTCCAGTAACGGTTCTCCCAATACTGGGCTGTTGCTTACGCTGCTTTCTGAGCTATCTCAAATCGTTGCTGCTGGGCTGGATATGTGTAAGCTACAGGAGCAGGTATCAAGCTTGTCGGCTCAGGTGACTGCACTCCAAGGTCTATATTCGGAACTTTTGAGTAGGGTCAAAGAACTGGCCGATGAGTTAGACTGAATTGTCTCTGACCGCTGTGAAGCTGGGCAGAACGGTGTTCACAATTTGATACAGGCGGCTACTACGACTAAGCCGCCTGTGTGTCAGTGTCAGAGGTGTCTTATGGATTGGAAAAAAGAACGCTCTCGTCTTTGGAATGTTTTGTTGTATCCCGATGATGAGAGCCATGTTACTGCTCTCGCCTCTATCCGTGCTACATACCATTATGTTGCTATCTGTCATGATAAAGACGTGAATCCTGAAACTGGTGAACTGAAGAAACCACATTATCATGTGATTATCAAATTTTGTCAAGCTCGTTGGAACTCCTCTATTGCGGAGGAGTTGGGTATTACTCCCAACTACATGCAGAAGACTGGTAGTTGGGATAATTCGGCTAGATATCTACTCCATGATGGAGTAGATGAAAAATATCAATATGATAAGTCTGAATTGGAAGGTCCTCTTGCTCCGGCTGTTGTGAAGATATTGGAAAATGATATTGAGGATGTACGTGTGAAGAATCTTTTGACGCTTATTGATGGTTCTGGATTTCTGTCCATGACTGCGCTAATCTATCTTGCCTGTGACAATGGCCTTTATGGCGAACTTCGCCGTATGGGCTATATGGTCCGGGATGTGTTGGCTGAGCATAATGCTAGATTTGTGCAGCCTTACGATGAAGGTTGAAGTTGTCTGAATAGGAGGTGCCTATGCTTTGCCCTGGCTGTGGTCTTGATCGTAAACGTGGCCTTGGTCCTGGTGGTCACTGGTATCGGCTTGATATCTGTGCCTACGCTTTGAATACTACGATGGCTTGTCTGCGTGAGTATGTCTATTCTGGTCAGCTTCCTTCTCTGCGTTTTGGTCAGTCTTTGGAAAGGGGGTTTCTTATCCGTGACAGTGATCTCTACGCATTTTCGGCGGTTTTTGGCTCTGCTCTGCTGCCTGCTCCTTGTGGTTACTGGGCTGATTTCCCCCTTTGATGTTCATGCGGCCAGTGTCCCCGGCCAGTATGACGTGGTTGACCTTCTGGCGTCTGGCTTCTTCCCAGAAGGTGAGCTTGTCCAGACCAAGGCGGCAACTAGCTATACTTTCAATTGGGATGTCACGTCATCGGCTTCAATGGCTTATGTCTACATCAATGTCTATGCCCCTACTGCGCCTTCCGGCGTGACTTTAAATGGCGTTACTGGTACTCGTGTCTACAGCGGTGCGTTTTATCAATATCGGTTCGCCATGTCCCGTGTCTTGTCCTCTTGCACGGTGGTTGTCAGGTTTTCTAGCTCTGCGTCCCGGACTGTGTCTATCGGCTATGCTGTTGGTTCTGTTTCCGGCCAGTCGGTGTTTACAAGCTATAGTCGTCGCTCTCGTGGTTACTCGTCCGCTACGTGGGGTTCACCTGTCACCGTCCAGATTCCTGGCGGCGGCTCGTTTGTCTCCGTGATATCGTCTGATGTTCCGGCTAATCAACGAGTTAACGACTTCGAATTGATTTTTGATTGTAATATGGCTGCGGCTGATTACTTTACGGTTCATTTGTTAGTCCCCGCTGGGGCTGGCGGTATGGTAGATGGTTGGCGTTCGGCTTATGCCACTCCCCCTTCCTTTTTCCTTGGCTCTTCTTTTACTCATACTTATCCGCTTGACATTATTAATGTCGATTCTTACTATGATGCTGCTACACAGATTGGTTATGGCCGTGGTAGTTGGCACATGGTGTATACCGTTGATGTATCTGGCTATAAGCTGGATAGCTATGACGTGATGTGTGACTTTACCCTTTTTGGGGTTCAGTCACCTGATAACCCTAGTAAGTATGGTTTTCACTATAACTGTCTATCTGCTTGTTTGGGTCTCAACGTTGATGACGGTAGCCCTTGGAGGGCTTTTACCTCTTGGCTTGGCACTCAGTTTACTAGTGTTAAGTCTTCTATTGCTTCTCTGGGTAATACTATCGCATCCCAGTTTTCTAGTCTTAAGACTAGTTTGTCTTCTTGGTTTTCGTCTTTAGAGAGTAAAATCCAATCTGCTATTAACCCTACGCCTAATAAAAATACGACAGATAGTCAGCAAGGTGTTAGCGATGACATTAGCGCAATGGACCAGTTTGAACAAGATGGATTTGGGAAAATCGAAAATGGAATGTCTGATATGCAGGCAGACATTTCAACTGGGGTGAAATCGTTCCTTCCTGCCCTTTCATTCATTCGCAAATACACAGATCATGTAGCTTCTGGTATTTCTGATTATCTTCTCGTCTTCACTCTTCCAGTTTTTGTAGGTCTGTTTCTTTTTATTTGCAATCGGCTCCCTGGGGTGACTAGGTTCGGTTCGAGTAAGCCTAAAAAGGAGGATTAACATGACTGCTTTATTGGATTTCTTTGGAACTGTTTTTGACGTTATCCGGAATTTCGTTTCTTCCACCATTTGGGCTTTGAAGTCTATTCCCACGCTGGCTACTTCTCTTGCTGGTGTCTATGCCTATGCACCTTCTTTTCTTCAGTATGCTTTGGTTCTGTGTTTCTCCATTACAGTTACCTTTGGTGTGCTCCGTATGCTGAAATGAGGTGTTCTGATTGGTTACATCCTTCTTGGATTGGATTACTGTCCAACTCCTTCCGGGTTTCTTTCGGCTTTTGGGATCTTTGAACATTGTTCCTGGTGTTTCTTTGCTGGGATTTCTCATTGCTATCACTTTGATTATTATCGTTGTCGGTGCAATTCTTATTCGTGTTTAGGAGGCTGTTATGAAATATGGATGTCGTTTTCTCCTGCTCCTGTGTGTGCTTTCTTGTCTCTGCCTTGTTGCTGGTGCTGTCGATGTTCTCCCAGATGATACTACGGTTCCCGATTTGGAACCTACAGTGCCGAAGGTTGCTTTGGATGATGAAACGTTGCAGGCCCTGGTCGATGCTCTTGCACCTACTGAGTCTGACGGGGATGTTGCTGCCTCTGATTCAGAGCCTACTGTCCCGTCTGTGATCCTTGACCCTGAATCGGTAAATTCTATCGCTGAAGCTATGGGGGAAGTCCTGGCAGATGCTGCGGCTCCAGAGGTAGCTGTGAATTTTGCTAACAGCCCAATGGGGGGGTACTATTTCGTTGCTGATTGTGCTCTTGGCCGGAACATGAAATTTTGGGTCCCTGCTGATTTTGCGTCTGATGCTTTAGCTTTTGATGATAATGGCCTTATTAACATGACCAATACTAACATCTACATAGTTGCAGATGACTCTTCTTATTCTAATTATATAATTTATGCTCC
>UQZA01000022.1 GCA_900545515.1 uncultured Eubacteriales bacterium
CGCAGCATGGTATCACGCCCTAAAAAAGTGAACTGGCAAAATCCAAGTGGCAAAACCCAGATACCTTGCCACTTTGCCACTTCGCCACTTCAACCTCAAAACCACCGCCCCATGTATGACCGCATGGGGCTTTTCTCATGGAAAGGAGAGCCTATGAACAACGACACCAGCAACCGCAGCACCCCCGCAACCGCTTCCCCTCTGACCGTAAAGGAAGCCGCGCCACCTGTAATGATAAAGAAAATCGGAAAGACCACCTACCGCGTCAAAATCCATTTCAGCGAAACGAGCAAAGAAACCATGAGCGACAAAATCAAGCGTCTGATTTTGAATGACAGCGAAAAAAGTTCTTAAACACCCTTGACAAAACGTATCAGAGGATTCCCTTCTGGCGGCTATGGAAACGGCGGGCGCCGGGGACATGCCGGAGGATGCCGAGCGCAAGGGATTAGGTACGCCGGCCACCCGCGCCGCCACACTGGAAAAGCTGGTATCTGCCGGTTTTGTGCAGCGTAAGAAGAAACAGCTTATCCCTACGGAGAAAGGTACGAACCTGATCCTGGTTCTGCCGGATAATATCAAATCCCCCATGCTTACCGCGGAATGGGAATCCATGCTGAAACAGGTGGAATGCGGCGAGATTCCGGAAAAGGATTTTATGGAGGGAATTGAGGATATGAGCCGGGCGCTTGTCAGAGAA
Organism: uncultured Eubacteriales bacterium; assembly: GCA_900545515.1. GTDB lineage: Bacteria > Bacillota > Clostridia > Oscillospirales > Oscillospiraceae > Faecousia. The sequence continues at coordinate 701 of UQZA01000022.1, forward strand.
CATACCGCGCCGGAGGAACGGTTTACCGGGCTGTTCCCGGATGCAAAAGGAAACGGGCGTGAAGCCGTTGGAACCTGCCCCCGCTGCGGCGGCGCCGTGTACGAAGGGAAAAAAGGATTCTTCTGTGAGAACCGGGACTGTGCCTTCGCACTCTGGAAAGATAACAAATTCTTTTCCAGTAAGAAAAAGAGTATTACCAAGTCTGTGGCAGCGGCCCTTCTGAAAGAGGGCCGCGTTTCTATGTCCGGCCTTTACAGTGAAAAGACCGGAAAGACCTATGATGCGGTAGTGCTGCTGGATGATACAGGCGGCAAATATGTGAATTTCAAGCTGGAATTTCCGGCGAAGAAAGGCAGGCGGAAATGAACGGGCCTCCCTCACGGGAACTCACCAGAAAAGAACGGGCGGCAATCCGAAGGCTGGTAACGGAACTGTGTGCCAACTATGGCAATCAGGATAAGCTCTGCCTACCCTTAGACTGCCCCTGTTATATGCTCAATAAATGGTGGACCGGCTCCCTGTGCCGGTATTTCCGGGAGGCGGTGCTGCCAACCGACCCGGCGCTGGAATCGGCTATCACAGGTGACGACACTTCCTTGAAACAGAAAATATGCCCGGTCTGCGGGAAGTCCTATCTTCCCACTACCAGCCAGGCATATTGTTCTGATTTTTGCCGGACTTTTGCAAGGCGGAAATCCGAGCGGGAGCGCAAGCGCCGGGAACGGCTGAATCAGGGGTGATATGTCCGCAACTTAGGGGAAAAGAGGCTTGATTTTCAAGGCTTTTAAGAGCCGGTTTGAGGGATAGCTGTATAAGAATACTCTGACTGCCTGAAACGGCTTTAAGTTGCGGACAAACAGGCAGACAGGAGGGATGCGGATAGAAAAGGAAAAAATTACAATCACAAAAGAAATCATGCGGATTGATACCAGGCGGCAGACGATTGATATGCGGCAGATCAATAACCGGCGCTTTCTGTATAATCCCAAAACCGCCGTCCTTGTGCTCGGACGGCAGTATGGAAAAACCAAAGGCCTGCCGGCCAGCCATGCCGAGGAACTTGCCGGTGCCGGAATCACAAAAGATTTTGATGATTTTGTCCGTGGGTGGATCGGCACCAGCCGGAGTTATCCAGAAGGAATTATCCACTTTGCTCCCTGTGTGGATGAAAGGAACATAAAGCTGTTTGAACGGGCTTTTGATACTTTGGAAATGTTCAGGGAGAACGGCGCTCTGGCCGGGACGGTGATACGGGGATTGGGGAACCGCTGGGAGCAGCCCTTATCTGCCATTTTCACCGATTTGCAGAGGCGGGAACAGAAAATCTCTGTCAAGGAGCAGCTAAAGAAACAGTCGGAGGCAAAAGCTGTCCGGCATAAGAAAGAAAATCAACAGGAACGATAGGAGGCGATTTTTTTGAGTATCAACACGATCACAACCGATGACCTGCGCCGCATGGAAGGAAAAGACGGCCTGATCCTGCAGGGCTGCGGCGGAGATTTGAAGGAATGGGTAGATGGAATTAACGATATGCTTACCGAGGCGGGGATTTTGAAAGGCGGCAGTAAATTTGAGAATATTTCCGCTTTCCAGTACGATGGCACAACCTGTCTGTTCTATCCTTTTGAGGGTGTGGAGCTGGACATCGGGAAACTTGCTGTGTGGCGTTTACAGACCCATGAGAATTTTGGCGGTACCTGGCTGTCTGATTTTGTACCGAACCGCTTGGGCGGTTTTATTGAGGAACCTTCACCGGAGCCGGAAAAACCGGATTGCGCGCTGATCGGCCAGGACGGGAATATTTTCAACCTGGTGGGGATTGCCGCCCGTACCCTCCGGGAGCATGGCCGGAAGGAGCAGGCAAAGGAAATGACGGACCGGGTATTTGCTTCCGGCAGCTATGGGGAGGCTCTTTGTATCATCGGGGAATATGTCAACATCACGGATTCCCAGCCGGAGGCTGAGCGGAAACCTTCTGTCCGGCAGCACTTGAAGGAAACGAAACCGAAAGAACCGTCCGGGCAGGCAAAACCGGGCAGGCAGCAGGAACGATAAGGAGGATCAGAATGGAAAATGAAACAACTTACGGCGTATGGGCGGTGCGCAGCGGCGCTTCCATCTTCGGCCATGCGGAAAGCTGGTGCAAGGAGGACGGAAAGCCCCTGGAATTTGATACCCGCGAGGCTGCGGAAGCCTACGCCAGAGAAATGAATCAGAAAACCACCGTAAACGTCCATTATTATGCGCAGGAGAAAGAACCGGAGCCGGGAGCGGTAAGAAAGACTTCCGCTCAGGCGCAGCCGGATATGGATGCCCGCGCCCATGCAGAAGTAACTCCTAAAAATAATGCGGCGGAAAAACAGAATGAGATTCCCGGCAGACAGATTACGCCGGAGCCGGACCCGTTGGTGGAGATTCGTTCCGCAGTACACAGCAACTACGCCGGCATGGTGGCTATGTTGGGCGCGGATAACCGGGTATATCTGGGGCGGGAGGAACGCTGTCACTATCAGGATATGCAGGCGTCCTATTACGACAATCAGGACGGTTCCCTGTGCTTTGTCTGCGACCAGCCGGACATGTACTACTTTCTTTATGGCGAAGGATGGGCGCATACCCAGGCGGAAATGCTGGAGCGCGGCCTTACCCTGCGCCAGTATGAAGAATTTGCGCGTCTCCGTGACGGCGTGCTCGCACAGTTTACACCCCACAGGGAAATCCTGTTCGCTGGGCAGCCTTTCCAGCCGCCCGAAAGCTATCTGCGTAATGCAGAGCTTTACGAGGAAGGCCAGACCGGGAATTATAATATGCTGGATGGCAGGCTCAACAACGAGCCGCCTGTGCGCCCTGATCTGACAGACGGGCAGACCTATGAGGAAATAAAGGAGCTTGCCCCGGAGACTTTGCCGGAGGAAAAGCCCTCCCTTATGGAACGGCTGAAAGCGGACCGCCCGGAGCATGAGGCGAAGCAGGCAATTCCTCCTGTGCCGGAAAGGACACGCTGATGGGCGCAGTAAAATTTGAAGGCGTGGACATACTGGACAGCCTGGGTCAGATCATGGAACTGCATACGCAGCACTACAAAGAGGATTTTGACATGGATAAAGAGCTGATCCCCAAGTTGGCAGCGTCGGCAGACCCGGAGGACAAACACCTTCTCTGGATGTCAAGGCCCTGCGGCACTTATACTCTGCGGGAGTGGGAAGTTTATCTGGAGGGCAGCCATGATAACAGGGTGTGGAGATTCTACCATGAACAGACAAAAGACGAGATTCTTGCGTATGCCCTCCGGCTGGACGGCATACAGGACGGAAAAGTGACCGGGGATATTTACCCGTTAGATTACCACGCCCATGTAGAGCGGATGAAGCTGCTGGCCTGCCCCATTGAAAAAGCGGCGGTTCTGTTTGAGGACGGAACCAGTTTCACTGTTCCCTGTCAGAACCGAAGGCCGCTTATGGATGAATTTATATCGGAACATGGAAAACCAAAATCCATAGCCTATCTGCCGGAAAGCGAGCGGGAACTGACTGCAATCCTGCGCAGGGAACGCTTCAAGAGGAATTATCATGCAAAACCCGGCGATATAAAAGAATATATTGGCTGCCTGAAAAAAGGCACGGTGCGGGGCAGGCTGAAGGAGGCGCAGACGGCGGCAGTTTCCCCGCCCCATGCGCCTACCCATAAAAAGGAACCAGAACGATGAAGGCGGGGCGCAGCAAAAAATCTGTCCGGGTAGAGTTTGTCATATCCGAACAGGAGGCCGACCTGATAAAAGAGCGGATGGCAGAGCTTGGCATTACCAACCTCTCCGCATACCTGCGCAAGATGGCGGTGGACGGGTACATTATCCATCTGGACATGAGCGATATTCAGGAAATGATACGGCTCCTTCGTATCTGCTCCAATAACCTGAACCAGTATGCCCGGCGTGCCAATGAGACCGGCAGCGTCTACGCCGCCGATGTGGAGGATCTGCGTGCCAGACTGGACAACCTGTGGGATGGCATGGATAAGCTGCTCCGGGGATTTGCGAACATTTCGTAAACAGGAAGAAAAGCCGTTGCTTTTCCATACCGGCCACGATAGAATTTTTGTAGAGGGACAGAGTATGTCCCCGTGAAAGGAGGCTCGGCTTATGCGGCTGGTATTCAAAATTTTAGCATTACCCTTTGTTCTGATTACGGGAATCCTCTATCTTGTGTGCAAATTTTTAGTAGTTTCTTCCGGGGCGGTGCTGGGGATTCTATCAGGAATCATTTTTCTGGCGTCACTGGTCCTGTTCTTTACTGCCGGTCTGTGGGCGGGGCTTTCGTGGCTGGTGATCGCATTTCTGATTAGCCCCTATGGTTTGCCAATGGCGGCGGCCTGGCTCGTCGGGATGATCGGAGGCGTAAACGGCGCATTAAAGGATTTCGTATTTGGGTAAACAAGTTTCAGCGGGGCGCAGGATGCCGCCCCGCTCTTTTTCTGTAATAGAGCTGTCTGTCATGGCAGCTTTTTTGATTGGAGGGATTTGATTGAAAGACACAACACCAGTTTATTTTCATTCGGGCGCCTATGCGCAGGAGCATGGGGAGTTAGACCAGTACCGCGCTTCCCGCAAGGCAAATATGGCCTGTAAAGAAGCTATTGAACAGGCCATTGCCGACCATTATCGGGATAACCGTTTAGATTCGGCATGTGTGCGGCAGGTCTTACAACAATTCGATTATGAAAGGATTTTCTATGTGCTTGCCAACACGATCCGGCAAAAGGAACACGACGGGCGTATTTCCCGCGACAATAAAGCATGGGCACAGACGATCCCGGTCTGTGAGGACAAAGACGGTTTCGGCTATGACCGGAATGTTTACTTTGTTGTAGACCGCAGCCACACCGGACTAATGGATTTATTTCTTACTCAAACCAGGGAGGATTTCAAGATGAAACAGGAATTTATGAGCCGTAACCAGGTGGAGTTTATACGTCAGACCTACCCGCCGAATACCCGGATTTTGCTGCAGCACATGGACGACCCTTATGCTCCGGTGTCCACTGGCACCCGCGGAACTGTCCGATATGTGGATGACATAGGTCAGATTGGGGTTGCCTGGGACAATGGACGCAGCCTTTCACTGATCCCCGGTGTGGACACATACCGGAAACTGACACAGCAGGAACTCGCCCAGGAGCAAAATGAAAAGCCTTCCGTCCATGACAGCTTGAACAAACATGCCGCGCAGCAGACAGCCCGTGGCAATAAGGAGAAAATAAAAAAGGAACCGGAGCGGTAATAAAATTTATTTGATTTTCAGGGGGTGATGGAATGGCGACCACACGGCTGATGCCGCTGCATATAGGAAAAGGCCGGGATGTTTCCACGGCCATAGCAGACATTATTGATTACGTGAAAAATCCGCAGAAAACGGATTATGGGAAATTCATTTATGGCTATGCGTGCGACACCCGGACGGCTGATGCGGAGTTTCTTTTATCCAAGCGCCAGTATGCGAACCTGACCGGACGGGATCGGGGCGCAGATGATGTGATCGCCTACCATCTCCGGCAGGCATTTAAGCCCGGAGAAGTCACTCCGGAAGAAGCAAACCGGATCGGGCAGGAACTGGCGCTGAAGCTGACAAAGGGCAATCACGCCTTTGTTGTCTGCACCCACATAGATAAGCACCATGTCCATAACCACATCATCATCAATTCTACTACATTGGACTGTCAGAAGAAATTCCGCAACTTTTGGGGCTCCACATGGGCGATCCGGCGCATGAATGACAAGCTGTGCCTGGAGCATGGTTTATCCATTGTGGAGAATCCGAAACCGAGCCGCGACCACTATGGCACATGGTTGGGAAGTCAGAAACAGCCTTCCCATCAGGAACAGCTACGCTGGGCGATTGACGCAGCTATGGAAGAAAAGCCGAAGGACTTTGAAGAACTTTTGAAGAAACTGGAGGCGGCAGGGATTGAGGTCAACCGAGAGCGAAAGCACCTCCGTTTCCGTCTGTCACCGGAGGATCGGTATACCCGGTGCGACACGCTGAAAGGCGACTATACCGAACAGGCCATCAAAGAACGGATTGCCGGAATCCGCACGGTAAAGCCCCGCCGCACCTCTCCACAAAAGCCGGTTTCCAAAGTCGGGCTGCTGGTGGATATTGAGGCGGCGATCCGATCCGGCAAAGGGTCGGGCTATGAGCGGTGGGCGAAGGTATTCAACTTAAAACAGCTTTCCCAGGCAGTGATCTATCTCAAAGAACACGGCGATATGAGTTATGAAGATTTACAGAAAAAATCAGACGCCGCTACCGCCAGCTTTAATGCGTTGTCGGCACGGATCAAGGAACTGGAATCGCAGATGTCCGCCAATGGAGAACTGCAGAAACAGATCGTAAATTATGTCAAGACACGTGCGGTCTATGTGGAATACCGGAAAGCCGGGTACAGCAAAAAATTCCGTGCGGCGCATGAGACGGAAATCCTGCTGCACCAGGCGGCGAAGAAACACTTTGACGAGGTTGGGATTACAAAGCTGCCCTCTGTGAAATCTCTGCGGGAGGAATATGCCGGTCTTCTGGAACAGAAACGGAAAGCCTACTCTGCTTACAAACAGGCCAGAGCAGATATGAAAGAACTCTATAATGTACGGGCAAATGTGGAGCATTTGCTGGACATTTCTACTGGACGGGAACCGGAGCGAGATACGCAAAAATCGCGGCAATAGGTTTTCTCCTGCTTTTGGTTTTCAGCGTTCCAACGGAACGCGCAGCCATTGCCAACGGCAATGATCTCAGGGGTTTGGGGATATGTCACCAACAAGCATTTTGGCAGGAAATCCGGGAACGGATTCCTGCCAAAATACGCAATCTTACGGAAGATTGCATTGCTTGCCGATATTGTCCCGAATTTGGGATAATTCAAATTTCAGCATAACCAATATGGTTTTCAATTCAAGATAGTCAATAATTTGAGGATGTGCTTTTTGCCAAAAAAGAGAGCTGTTCTTCAATAATTTTAACCAGTTCCTCAGCAGTTTCCTTCCTTCCTCCTTTGAGCCAGACAGTCAGTACACTAATAGTAAATCCGGTACGAATGGCAATAAAATAATCGCCATGCTGTATGTGAAGTCCGGGAGCTTCTCCAAAGCGTTGCTGTAAGATTTCAGCATTTTTCATGTGGCAGGCATAAATAATATCTTGTCGGTTAATTTGGATCAACAGTTCTAAAATATCGCTGTGATCCGTCCAATATTGAAAGTAATGCCGCGCTAAATCAATTTCCCCCTGAAACAGTTTGGGATGATAGCTTCCTAATACCTCATAAAAACAGGTGTCGCACTTCCAATACAGCACATCTGAAATATTATCAAATGCCCGATAAAACGTGGAGCGGGCCACACCGGAAGCCTTTTGCAAATCGCTCACTGAGATTTGGTCAAAAGGTTTTTTCTTGATACATTCTAAAAGGCCGTTATAAATGAGTTCTGATGACTGTAAAGCCCGTTTGTCTTTACTGATGTGGTACATAAAAATTCTCCTTATTTTTCGCTACAAGTTTCGCTGTTCGTGTAGCACTTGTTCCGAGACTATTGTATCACAAAATCCGCTATGCTACAATAGTCTCGAAAAAAATAAATGCAAAAAGGAGAAAAACTTATGGAAGCACTTATGCAAGGCTGGTTATCTATATGGCTTTATGTGATGGCAGCAATCGGAATTGTATTGGGGGTTCTTATCTGGAAAAACAGAAAGACATGGTCTGCGCTCAATATTCTTTGCACGCTTGCAATTATTGTATTGATTCTGCACGTCATTGAAGAATGGGTATTGCCGGGCGGGCTGCATTATTCCTACAACATCAATCATGGTTCAGAATATCTGAGCAGATACCCAATGAACCGTCTGACGGATATGATTACCAACTTTGGTGCGGTTGTTATTGGGTGCATTGTGCTGAAGGTGTGGGGATTCCGCAAACCGGCAGGCATCGCCATTATGCTGTTTTCCGCATTTGAGGTAATTATGCACATCAGCATCGGAATCCAGGATATGAAGATTTTTGGTGAATACGGAATGAACACCATGTATTCTCCGGGTTTGATTACTTCGCTGTTCGGTTTTCTGCCCGTTTGCGTCGGACTTGCTATTCATCTATTTAAGAAAAAGGAAAACTGGCCGAAGTTCACACAATGGGTCATGGCAATCGCTGCGACAGCGGTGTTGGGCTTTTTGCTGATCAATTTGCCTGAAATGGTACTTGGCAGTGAAAATACCCCCTATGAATTTACTGACCGAGGATTTTATGAGCAATACGGAGAACAGTATGAACAGGATAACGGCTATGAATATTTCATGCCGAACGCAGACAGGGAGGGACAGTAAATGAAGGACAGGACAATGATTACCCACGATAAGAATGGGAATGAAATGACTGTAGCAGTACGCAGCGCACTGCCTGTAGATTCTCCTTGTGCCCGTTATACGGGATTTAAGCAGGAAACCTTGCTCCTGAAAAAAGGTTCCGTTCGTTTGAAGGGTTATATGCCCTTGCCTTGCGACATCATTTTAGAGCGGGATGTGCCTGTAACGCTCCGGGACGGTATCACAATTTATACGGATATTTTTCGCCCAAATGATAATGAACGGCATCCGGCGATTATGGCGATGAGTCCTTACGGAAAGGAAATCGGCTCCCAATGGCTGGATGACACGCCAAATCACGCAGGGATTCCTATGGAGGTCACTTCAGGTTTACAAAAATTTGAGGGGCCTGATCCAGCATATTGGTGCAATCACGGCTACGCTATCATCAACCCGGATGTGCGGGGTGCCTACAATTCCGAGGGGATTATCCTCTTTTTCGGGAGTGATTATGGACGGGATGGCGCTGACATCATTGAATGGGCGGCAAAGCAGAATTGGAGTAACGGCAAAATAGGTATGAGCGGAAATTCATGGCTTGCCATTTCGCAATGGTTTGTTGCTGCACAGAAACCCGCACATCTTGCGGCTATCGCTCCGTGGGAGGGGCTTTCTGACTGTGGCCGTGAGGTCGCCACACGGGGCGGCGTGATGATGCCGGAATTTGTCAAGATGCTTTCCGACTCCTTTGCTTCTACGGAAAACGGCGGCATTGAAGATGTCATTACCATGATGAAACAGCAGCCAACAATGAATAATTGGTGGGACGACAAAGAGGCCGATCTGGAAGCAATCGACATTCCCGCCTATATTGTCGCCAGTTACACAAATCCCATTCATACCTACGGTACATTGGAGGGCTACCGGCGTATTTCCTCTAAAAACAAGTGGCTGCGCATCCACAATACCGGCGAATGGGATGATTATTATCACAAGGGTCATACCGAAGAATTGCGGAAATTCTTTGACTGCTATCTTAAGAATGAGGATAACGGATGGGAAAATACGCCAAGAGTCCGGGTAAGCGTCTTAAATCCCGGCGGTGAGGACATCGTTGACCGTGAGGAAGAAGATTTTCCAATCCCCCGTACACGGTATAAGAAGCTGTATCTCAACGCAAATGAAAATACACTGGAGAACGGTCAAGTATCGGTGGAAAGCTATGCTCAGTATGATTCTGACCGCAAAAAAAGCGGTATCAGCTTTAGCATGAAAATGTCGGCGGATACTGAAATTACTGGTTATATGAAGCTGCGGCTGTGGGTATCTGCCCTTGACCATGACGATATGGATTTGTGCGTAAAACTGGAAAAACGCCGTCCAAATGGGTTGAAGTATAAATATACATTAGGCCCAGGAATGGACACATCTGCAAAGGGTTATATCCGGGTTTCTCTGCGGGCGTTGGATGAAGTAAAAAGCACCGAGGAAAATCCAAGGCAGTCTATGAAAGAGGAACAAAAGCTGAAAACTGGCGAGGTTGTTCCCGTGGATATTCTGATCTGGCCTATGGGACTGAAATTCAAGAAGGGCGATATTCTGCGTATCACAGTCTCACCATATAAGACACAGAAAATGTGGACAGGGCCATTCAAACTGAAAATGGCAAAAGTAACTATTCCAAAGGAAGGATATACTTATTTCCCGGAGGATAAGCCGGAAATGTATACAATAGGAGGCTCGGAAATGTTTGCCGGTTCTAAGGTAGACACTACAGATATGCCGAAAGACCATAATAAAGGCAGGCATCGTATATATACCGGAGGCAGGTACGACAGCTTCCTTTATGTACCGGTAATCCCTGAAAAGCAATAGGAGGCGGCGCGATGAAAAGTAGTCGTATAATTATTTATGATAGATACAACAACGCTTTGGACGTACCGGTACGGGAAGCCCATCCTGTTACGGCAGATCGCGTCCGGTACCCCGGTTTCAAACCGGAGAAACTGCTTTTGAAAACGGGCAGTATTCGCAGTAAAGGCTATATGCCGCTGCCATGCGACATCATTATGGAACGGGATGTGGAGATCATTCTTCGGGACGGCACAAAAATTTATACAGACGTTTTCCGTCCGGCAGATGATAAAAAGCATCCTGCGCTTCTGGCGGTCAGTCCCTACGGGAAAGAAATTGGCGGTCAATGGTTAGATGACATTCCTGGTCGCTCCGGCGTACCCAAGTCTGCAACTTCTGGCTTGCATAAATTTGAAGGCCCCGATCCTGCCTATTGGTGTAATCATGGTTATGTTGTAGTAAATCCTGACTTGCGCGGGGCGAACCGTTCTGAGGGCGTGATCTTGTATTTTGGTCATCAATATGGAATAGATGGCTGTGATATTATCGAGTGGATTGCACAGCAGCCTTGGAGCAACGAGAATGTGGGAATGAGCGGAAATTCTTGGCTGGCGATTTCACAGTGGTTTATTGCCGCTGAACGTCCAAAAAATCTGAAAGCTATCGCCCCGTGGGAAGGTTTGAATGACGCTTACCGGGAAGTGGGCACCCGTGGAGGTGTACCAAAAACAGAATTTGTAAATCTGCTTTCCAATACATATGCCTCTACAGCGGATGGAGGTATTGAGGACTGTATTCAGGCAATGGAGGAACATCCGGTTATGGATGCTTACTGGCAGGATAAGATTGCGGATTTGGAGCAGATTGAGATTCCGGCATACATTGTAGCCAGTTATACAAACACGATTCACACGTTGGGAACATTTGAAGGCTATCGCCGTATTTCCTCAAAAAAGAAGTGGCTCCGCGTCCACGACAACAATGAGTGGAAGGACTACTATACGCCTGAGAATGTGGAAGATTTGCGGCGTTTTTTTGATCACTATCTCAAAGGCGAAGATAATGGGTGGGAGAACACTCCGAAGGTGCGGTTTTGCATATTGAATCCTGGAGGAAAAAATATTCTTAATCGTGTTGCAGAGGACTGGCCTCTGCCCGGTGTCAAGTATCAAAAACTTTATCTGAATGGAGAGAATCATAGTCTGCAATGGTCGCCAGTGAAGGCTGAAAACACCTGTATATATGATTCCGATACAAAGAAGCGGAAAGTCGTTTATAGGCTAAAGGTGCAGGAGGATTTTGAATTTTGCGGGTACATTAAACTACGTCTTTGGGTATCTCCGCTGGATCACAATGATATGGATTTAGAAGCCTGTATGGAAAAACTGACACTGTTGGGTACAAGTTACCCGGATATGCCAACCAGCGCACGGCGGGCTGTAGGCAATATCCGTCTTTCTCTTCGGGAATTAGACCCGGAGCGAAGCACCGAAGAATTGCCATATCAGACCATTTCCCATATCCAGAAAGTACAGCCTGGACAGATTGTGCCAGTGGACATTTGCATCTGGCCTATGGGAATGAAGTTCAAAAAGGGCGAAGTGATGCGTCTGACAATATCTGCGTATAAAACACCGCCCGTAGATGGACCGATGTCTACGGTATTCGGCAGTGCCAAGATTACCGTTCCGAAGGAAGGCTATACCTATATACCGGGTAGTAAGGTGGAAATGGTTACTTTGGGTGGAAATTCCAAAGAAATTCCTGCCAGCGCAATCCGAAAATCGCTTCCCGGTGATGTGAATAAAGGGCGTCATGCTATTTATACTGGCGGGCAATATGAAAGTTATCTGTACCTGCCGGTTTTGCCAAAGAAAGATTAAGGAGGCTTGACTATGTGGCTTTGGTTTGTAGAAAAGGGATGGCTGTATTGTATGTTGATAATGGGCGTTGTCCTGACGGTACAGTTGATTATTCATTGGAAAGATTGGACATTTCTTCGTAAAATGGGAGCTTTTACGGTTATCGTACTGGTTTTCCATGTCATGGAGGAATGGGTAATGCCCGGTGGTTTCCACTATTATTACAACATTTCCTCGGACGCAATTCTCCGGGATCGCTATCCTATGAATGAACTGACAGATATGATTACCAACTTTGGCGGTGCGCTGATTTGGTTTATCTTGGTACAGACAGATAAATACGAGCGGAAAATGAGCTTTGCCGTCATGCTGTTTGGGTATGCAGAAGTGGTAATCCATGTGTTGGGAGCTTCATCCTCCCGGACGTTGCTGTTGGAGAGCGGCGTATATTCGCTCTTTTACGGGCCGGGGATGCTCACGGCGTTAGTATGCTGGCTGCCGTTGGCTGTTGCCTATACTGCATATTTTGTAAAGACGCGGGTTAAACTGCGGGATGTTATCGGCGGTGGAGTGATTCTTGTAGTGCTAAGTATACTCTTGATTATTATGCCAGAGAGTTTACTGAAAAATGAAAATACGCCTTATGTCTTTGACAATGCTGGATGGTATGAGCAGTATATTGATGAAAGTGGCGCGATAATCAATCGAAGTCAGGAATGAGGTACTTATGGAAAGAAAACTAACGGATTTTCTAAAGGAACCGTTGTCTGGCGGTAGGCTGAAACTGATTCCCTCATTACTGATTTTCATTGTGTCAGTCTTCGTTAATGCCTATTTCCAAGTGACTTCTTTTTCCACATTGGTTTCCTGGATTTTGGAAACATCCAAAACAGCAGATGCGGCACAGCTTTTGGAAGATATTCTTGCGCGTTCTGACACAGCCATTGGGGTTCGCATTGCATTTGGACTTCTTATGACCGTATTTGCAATGGCCTTTCTGCTAATTGCAGCATATTGGGAGGAAAAAGAAAAAAACGCTGTGCATTTGTTTGAACGGGCTTGTGCAACCATGCTGGTACCGGAGCTGCTTATGTTTGTTGCGGCATTGCTGATGAATGTTTCACTGGTTGCCGGTGTTGTTTTAGGTATAGCTGCGGCAACGAGCTGTGTGGCAATAATTATGTGTTGTGGAAAAAAGTCAAATATAAACGGGTATTTGCTGATTGCGTTATCATCTGCATTTTTTATGATTACGGTTGTAATGCTTACCCGAAACCATCTTGTGACAATGCTTGGTTCAATTAGATAAATAAAGCAAAAACAAACAAGGCAAGCGCATCTTGCCAGAAGGTCAATCTGCCTTGTGTGGATTGGCCTTTTTCTGAATTTGAACGAAGGAGGTGAACACATGAGCGAGTATGGAGCAAAACGGGACTGGATAAATAACGATCCCTTAACTATTGTTGATATAGGTTCTCTGCATTTCTGCCTTGAATATCGCTTGGTTGAAATATGCGGTCAGGAAATCGAACTGACGGCTAAAGAATTTGACATATTTGCACTACTGATTCTAAATCCCCGCCGTGTGTTCACATACGAAATGATTATGGATATTGTTTGGAACGAACCCTATAATGCCTATTCAAGAAAGACAATCATAAATCATATAAGTAACATTAGAAGAAAACTGAAAAGAACACCTGAAATTCCTGATTACATAAAAAGCGTACACAGTATTGGCTATAAATTCGATCCTAATGCTACCGCTTGAGATTTTTTGCTGAAAAATGATTGCCACATGGTTGACGTAGGGCAAATAAATTACGGGGATCTCTTATAATTTTCCGCAAAAAGGAGACTAAGGATAGTATATCTTTCTTCTTCTCCTTGTTGGAAAGGAAAACAGATTATTGCCCCCAAGTGCCTGCAAGCGATTATTCGCTGAAATATGTAAGTTTGTATATGCCGCAATCCGTAGATTAAGGGTTGCGGCATTTTTCTGTTCGACAGCATTTGATAATTTTCAGCATAAACAGCTATTTTATTGCGCACCTATTCAAAGGGTGCGTATTTTTGTGGCGGATTGTCATAGCGAACCCAGCGGATTGTTCCGCTGTCGCTCCCCACCCCTCTGATTTCGATTTTGCTTATCAACTCAAAAATCGAAATTGGAGGAAATACCCATGAAAGAAATCAATCTGCGGGATTATTACCCGTTTTATACGTCGGATGTGATCGTTGAAGTACCGGACGAGGTTGCTGACCTGCTCAGGGAATCCAAACTGGCTGAAGCTGCCTATATCCTTCGTACATACCGACATAAGGCATATTTTTCTCTGGACTATGATGTCAATGTGGAGCGGGACGCACTGGTAATTGTCCTGTCCCCTTTGGATATTATGGAGCGGAGAGAAGATAATGCCGCTCTTTACCATGCGCTTTCTACCTTGCCGGAGAAACAGCGGGATCGGATTTATGCCCATTACATTCTTGGCATTAGCCAGACAGAAATTGCCAAAACAGAAGGCGTGAGTCCACGGAATGTTCGTCATTCTATTGCGTGTGGATTGAAAAACTTGAAAAAGTTTTTTGAGAAATTTGGGAACGAGACATCCTAATGCCCTCCGAAAATGAAATGAATAATAGAGGGACATATTCGGTAGGACAGGCCTGACGGGTGTGGCCGTGCAACATACGCTCCGGTCCGCCTCAACTGAAATACTGTCATAACTGCCACGCCCCTCGCCTGCTCCTTGACAACCGAATATACGCTGTTACAGGTACTTCATTCTGTGTTCCGAGCGGCAGATGGGGCGGCGCGGTGACAGGCGGCCTAAGGAGGTGATGAATCCAGGCTGTCCGAGCGATAAACGCAACCTACGAAACCGGCTGTGGCAGGCCGGACGCGATAACGACGCAGATCATAATGGTACTTCTTCACAGCTTCCTAAAGACTTGGGGAGAGTTCCTGCGGCGTTTGCTTGCTCTGGCAAAGCGGCGGCGTATGCGGGGCTATGATGCGGCAAAGCTGACCGCAGCCTGTAACAGCCCCAGCTTTGTATATTCAGGGCTTGCCGGGGGTGCGTGGCAAATACGGCAGACAAAATCGAAATCAGATACAATGGGCCGGACTTATGTGCTGAATAGCTGTAGGTCCGGCCTATTCATGTGATTTTGATAAAAAATACCGGAATCACAGAAAGGGGTGACTGCTATCGCAAAGACAAAATCAACGCCGTTGAGATTAGCCGAACCATATAAGAAAAACATTGGGAAGGTAACTTTTCAGGTTTCATCATTCGGTAATCTTCAAGGCAAAAACACAGCACAGCAGCTTATCATACAAATGCTGGAGGGAAAAATGAAACAAGAAAAATGTGGCGACAGGTTGTAAATTTGCTTCTGAACCTGCTGAAATCCCTATGAGGATGCGGTATAATAAAGGTGGAAGCTGATTGAAGTCTGTTGTTTGGAAAGGACGGTTATGGCTAAGTCAAAACAACAGATCAGGATTACCGCTTTATATTGCAGACTCAGCAGAGATGATGAATTTAGCGGTGACAGTGTAAGTATACAGACACAAAAGACGATGCTTTCTCAATATGCCAGGGAGCAGGGGTTTCCTAATTGCGAGTTTTTTGTAGATGATGGATATTCTGGAACCAATTATAATCGCCCGGATTTCCAACGGATGCTTGGGCTTGTGGAAGATGACAGGGTTGCTGTTATCTGTGTAAAAGATTTATCTCGCCTTGGTCGTGATTATCTGCAAACGGGATATTACACCGAAGTCGTTTTCCCGGAGCATGATACACGATTTATTGCGATCAATGATAATGTTGATACGGCAAATGGAGACAATGAATTTGCACCTTTCAAAAATATCATCAACGAGTGGTATGCGAAAGATTGCAGCCGAAAGGTAAAATCTGCGTTTCGCACGAAAGCGTTAAACGGAGAATATACTGGCGGTTATCCGGCATACGGTTATCGGAAAGACCCGGATGACAGGCATCATCTAATCCCAGATGAACACGCGCCTATTGTGCAGCGGATGTTTCAGATGGCCTTAGAGGGAGAAACCTGTTTCCATATTGCTAAAGCATTGGAAAGAGAGCAGATTCCGACACCGAGAGCATATCTGATGGACACCTACGGCAAATATCATGCAAATGAGCGGGTAAAGCACCCATACGCATGGGCCAAGACAACGGTTCATCAAATTTTAAGCAATCCGATTTACCTGGGGAAATTAGTCAGTCAGCGGTATAAGACAAAATCTTTTAAGGATAAGCGGATTGTACCGAGACCGGAAGAAGAATGGGTTACTGTTGAAGATACCCATGAGCCATTGGTCGATCAGGCAACTTTTGATACCGTGCAGGAACGCATTAAGATCAAGCAGCCAGCGACTTGGGCAAATTCCAATAATATCTTTCGTGGACTGCTGATTTGCGGAGGCTGTAATACCCGGATGGTTTTCTCGGCAAGAACAGGGCGCAAATCTCTCGGTCACTTTTGCTGTAACAAGCATCGTCGCTATGGTGGTACAGAATGCTCGAACCACTATATCACACTGGAGCAGATTAAGGAGCTTCTATTATGTGATATTCGTACCCACGCAAGCCTCGCCGCTGCTGACAAGGAGAAGTATACAGAATATCTGATGCACTTATCTGAGCAGGAATGGAATGGTGAAAGAGCTTCTTATCAAAAAGAAGCAGACGGATGCCAGAAAAGGATGTCCGAGCTGGATGCAATTCTGAAAAAACTGTACGAAGATCGGGTATTCGGAATTATTTCTGACGAGCGTTATCTGGCAATGTCTGCTGACTATGAAGCAGAGCTGAAGAAAATGAAAGACAGATATTACGAGCTTCAAGGTATGCTTGACACTTTCACAAAGCAAAACCAGGACGTAAAGAAATTTGCGAAACTGGTGGAAACTTATACGGATATTACCGAAGTCACAGAGGAACTTCTGCACACGCTGGTAGATAAAATCGTGGTGCATGAGAAAGAAGTGATTGATGGCGAGATCATTATGCGGGTGGACATTTACTACCGTTTCATCGGCAAAGTTGGTGATAAGGATGGCGAAGCACTGAAAGCTCCGAACATCCGCAGAAACACCAAATTACTTATGGAGGCTGGTGTTCTGTAAAATGCAGGACACGGGGAAGTCTCCAAAAAAATGGTGCGCAATAAACATAACACCCCTGGCATCATAAAGTATAACTTCTGGCAGCAGGTACAACAGAATGCCAATGCCAGGTATGTCTGCATCAACAAAGATATGGCCTTTGCGCCCCGAGAGATTGCCGGGCAAAGCCTGTTTCTGGAGGCTGACATTGGGAAGGTGTTGGACGAACTCACTGCATAAATCCCATCCACCTTTCCCTTTTCCCAAGATTCCGAAGCCGCAAAGCCCGATCCAGGCAGGGCGACAGCATTTACTGGTTCCATCCTAGCACGGGAGCACCCCTGGCTTCCCCGCACCAGGGATGGGTGAGTAGCTTGGACCCAGAAAAAGGAAATGCTGCTGCCCTGCTGATCCAGGTAAAAGGACTTGACGCCGGATTGGCTGTAAACGGCAAGGAGCGGCTGTTGCCTCTTTGCTTCGAACTCTTTCTCATGCATCCCGGTACATCCTGTGGCTGTTCACAAAAAGTTCAGAAAAACCTCCTTGCTTTGATAAAACAGCTACCATATAATATGCTTGTCTACTTTGAAACAACGCCCAGGTTCCACCTGGCGCCAAAGTGATACGTGGACCGGAGACAGGTGTGCAACGGTTTGGCCGATTGTGGATGATTCCGAAAGCTGCAACCAAACCGCAAGATGTGCGAAGGAAAGTGGGTGATTGTTATGTACAACCCTCAACTTGAAACATTTCTTCGGGTGGCAGATGCCGGTAGTTTTAGCAAGGCCGCCGAATCATCCTATATCACGCCTACGGCAGTGATAAAACAGATCAATTTGCTGGAAGCAAATTTAGGAGTGCAACTTTTTGAACGTACCCATCGTGGGCTAAAACTGACAAAGGCCGGATTTTCCCTGTACAACGATACAAAATATATCATCAAATATTGCAAAGATTCTGTGATCCGGGCAAAGAACGCCATGCAGGAAGGTGACAATCTCATCCGCATTGGAACCTCCCCCATGACACCGGCCCAAATCTTGGTGGAATTATGGCCGAAGATTCACAAGCTCTGTCCTGAAATCAAGTTTCAGCTGATTCCCTTTGAGAATACGCCGGAAAATGCACGAGAAATTTTGAAAAATCTCGGACAAAGTATTGACATAATTGCAGGCATCTTTGACGATACCATGCTGAATGTGCGAAACTGTGCAGGCTTTGAACTTTCCAGGCAGCCGCTATGTTGCGCAGTGTCCATTCACCACCGCCTTGCAAGTCAAAACAGGCTGACCGTTCAGGATTTATACGGCGAAAATTTGATGTTAATGCACCGAAATTGGAGCCGTTACGTGGACGAGCTTCGAGATGACATCTGGCAGAACCACAGTGAAATTCACATTATAGACTTTGACTTTTACAGTGTGGATATTTTCAACCGGTGTGAAAACAGCAACGATGTTTTAATGGCTGTACAGGCCTGGGAACATGTGCATCCCTTGCTGAAGGTTATTCCCGTGGAGTGGGATCATTCGATACCCTATGGTCTGCTCCATTCTCCCACCCCATCGGAAACGGTAACACGTTTTCTGTCGGCAATTCAAGCGGTATTGCATCAGGAAGCAAAACCGGGTTATAACCCATGAGTATAAGCTGATGAACGAATCGAGACTTCTGTGGAAGCCTCGATTTTTTTATACTATTGGTGGCAAGGGGCATAGAAGCATTTCTCACCAGGGAGAGAAATGAAACTCCACAGCAGAGGGCTGGCCTCATGATGTAGGTAGCAAATTGCAAAAAGGGAAATAGCCATGAATAACTTTATTTTTGAGAACGCAACAAAAACTTTTTTCGGAAAGGGTTGTGTCAAAGAGTACCTGACCTGTCTTTCCAGCCGCTACGGGCAGACGGTAATGCTTGCCTACGGCGGCGGCTCCATCAAGAAAAATGGCGTCTATGACGAAGTCATGGAGAGCCTGAGCAAAGCCAGGAAAAACGTCATTGAGTTTTCCGGTATTACGGCAAATCCCACCTATGCCAAGGTGCTGGAGGGTGCAAAAGTAGCGCGGGAGCACAAAGTGGATTTCATTCTTGCCGTAGGCGGCGGCAGCGTCATGGATTGCTGCAAAGCCATTTCTATGGCAGCGGTTTATGACGGCGACATTTGGGCTGACTTTTGGGCAAGGCCAGGCATCATCCAATTTGATCCCCTTCCCTTGGGTGTCATTGTCACCGTGGCCGGAACTGGCAGCGAAATGAACGGTGGAGCGGTCATCACCAATGAAGCGCTGAAAATCAAAACTGGGCGGGATTATCCGAAATGCAACCCGAAATTTGCACTGCTGGACCCCACCTATACGTACAGCGTTCCAAAAAAGCAGCTGGTGTCTGGCAGCTTTGACATTCTTTCCCATATCATGGAGATTTATTTCAGTGAGCCAAATGAGGACAACGTGTCCGATGACATAGCCGAAGCCTTGATGCGGAGTGTCATTCGCAATCTCCGTGCTGCAATTCAGAATCCCCAGGATTACACAGCCAGAAGTAACCTGATGTGGGACGCAACCATGGCCGAGAACCGCATCCTCAAGCTGGGTAAACGGACGGACTTCCAGTGCCACCAGATGGAACATCAGCTTGCCGCTTACACCGGCTGCAATCACGGCGCCGGGCTGGCGGTTCTACATCCCGTTTACTACCGGCACATCTATCAAGACGGCCTCTCCAAATTCCAGAAATTTGCCGTCCACGTATGGGGGATTTCCCCCCAGGATAAAACCGAAGAAAAATTGGCTCGCGCCGGTGTAGAGGCTTTGGCAGATTTTATCAAAGAAATTGGCCTGCCCTCCACCCTGGGGGAGCTGGGTGTGGATGAATCCATAGATCTGAAAGCCATTGCGGATTCCTGCAACCTCGCTCCCGGGAGCTACAGAAAAATGACCCATGAAGAAATCCTGAAAATTTTCCAGGAGTGCCACTAAGGAAGGAGACACTGACCATGAAAAAACTGACAGCTTTATGTTTGACCCTGACCCTGACATGCAGCCTCGCCGCCTGTAGTCATCCGAGCAGCGAGAACAGCACCTTCGCCTCTCAGCCCAACGCCGAAAGTACCGCACCCGCGCCGGAACGTACGCAGAAGCCTTCTGAGCAGCCCAGCGATGCGCCAACTCAGGCCCCTACAGAAGCGCCAACCACAGAGCCTGAAGCCAACGAAGGCAAAACGCTGGTTGTCTACTATTCGGCAACGGGAAATACGGAAGAAGTTGCAACTGCCATTGCGGCGGTAACCGGCGCCGATGTGTTCGAACTGGAGCCGGTAGAGCCATACAGCAGTGATGACTTGAACTGGCGAGACGAAAACAGCCGGGTTGTGTATGAGCATAACCATCCTGAGGCAAGGCTTGTAGAGCTGGTCGCCTCAACCGTTCCGGACTGGGAAGCCTATGATACTGTCTTAATCGGTTATCCCATCTGGTGGGGAATTGCAGCATGGCCAGTAGACGGCTTCGTGGAAGCCAATGATTTTACCGGGAAAACGGTGATTCCCTTCTGTACTTCTTCCAGCTCCGACTTGGGTGAAAGTGGCAAACTGCTGGCAGAAGCAGCCGGAACAGGAACCTGGCTGGAGGGCCAGCGTTTTTCCTCCAGTGCTTCTGAAGAAGCTGTCCAAGCTTGGATAGAAGATCTGGGCTTTTGATGCAAGACGATGTGCCGGCTTGGAGCATCCTGCCGGTGGTTGTATGGCTGCAATTCGGGCACTGAATGAGGGGAAAGTCTCTTCTTTTCCCACTATGGCCCGGCAACTGTGGAAATGACGACGGGTCTGTTCAGATAACATGACATGGAGCCACGCCTGTGGTCTTCCTCCGCTACCAATACGCAGTCCGTGGCGTTTATGGTGAAACGGAAGGCATGGTACCTCCCGTTTCGCCGTGCCCCTGTCTCCATAGCATATTGCAAACAGAGAGGAGTCCGATCCGGCTCCTCTCTGTTTGCAATTTGCTCTGCATCGGGTTTTGAGCCCTGTGTGGAGGCGATGCCGTCCCACCACATGTCTTTTCAGCTCTTCCCCGAAGCTGTGGGCTTATTTACGCTCAGCGCTGGTTCTGATTCTGCTGCTGGTTGTTCTGCTGATTCTGCCGGCTGTTCTGGTTCTGCTGCTGGTTGTTCTGCTGGTTCTGCCGGTTGTTCTGGTTCTGCTGATTCTGGTTGTTCTGGTTTTGGTTGTTGTTCTGGTTGAAGTTCATGGTGAAATTCCTCCTGAATTCATTTGCGGGTTTCCCGCGGGGGTAGTTTGCCCGGTTCCTGCCGTTTCATTCCAAGCTAGCTTTTGTCTTTTGGACGGAAAATCAAAGCGGCTACAAAGGCAGCCACAATGGCCACAGAGATGCCGCCGGCAGCTGCCTTGAGTCCCCCTGTGAAAATCCCCAAAAAGCCCTCCTCCGTTACGGCCTTGCGTACACCCTTGGCCAGGTTGTAGCCAAAGCCGGTGAGGGGAACCGTAGCTCCCGCACCGCCAAACTGGACAATAGGCTCATAAATGCCCAAAGCGCCCAGCACAACGCCAGCCACCACGTAGCTCACCAGAATCCGGGCCGGTGTCAGGCTGGTTTTATCCACGAGGATTTGGCCGATCAGGCAGAGAATCCCGCCCACCAGAAACGCCTGCAAGTATTCCATGTTGGTTACTTCCTTTCTGTACAGATGGATACGGCGTGACAGACGCCGGGGATGGATTCTCCCTGCTGAGAAGAGGTGGGCGACAGGAGCGCACCGGTGCCACAGAACAGGAGCCGGTGGAGCTTGCCCTGGCGGAGCTGATCCAGAAGATATCCGCACAGGACGATGGCGCTGCACCCACAGCCGGACCCTCCGGCGTGGACGTCCTGTCCCTCCAGATCGAAGACCAACACGCCGCAGTCGGTGTACCGGTCCTCCAGGTTGACTCCAACTTGGTGGAACTGGTCCAGGAGGATCTCCTTGCCCACCTTGCCCAGGTCCCCGGTGACAATCAGGTCAAAATCCTCCGGCGCAGCTCCCAGATCGTCAAAGTGGGAGCGGATGGTCTCAAAGGCGCTGGGAGCCATGGCGGCTCCCATGTTGTTGGCATCGGTGATACCCAGATCCACAATGGTCCCCACCGTGGCGGCCTCTACAAAGGGTCCGTCTCCTTTGCTGCAAACCAGCGCCGCACCGGAACCGGTTACGGTCCACTGAGCAGTGGGACTCCGCTGACCACCATAGCCCAGGGGATAGCGGTATTGCCGCTCTGAGGAGGCAAAGTGGGAGGAGGTCATGGCCACCGCCTGGTCGGCAAAGCCGCCGGAGACGGCCATTGAGGCCAAGAGCAGAGACTCTCCCATGGTGGAGCAGGCCCCATACAGCCCCAGCGCCGGCAGCCCCGTGTTTCGCAGAGAAAAGCTGGAGCTGATGCACTGATTCAGCAGATCCCCGGAAAAGACCAGGTCCACATCCTGTTTCTTTTTTCCCGCCTTTTGCAGCAGCGTCTCCAGCGCAATTTCCTGCATGTGGCACTCTGCTTTCTCCCAGGTCTTTTCTCCAAAATAGGTATCTCCATTGGTGTAGTCAAAGTAAGCTTGCAATGGCCCCTCCGACTCCTTCTTCCCGGCCACGCTGGCCCAGGCTGTGAGGATAGGCGGCGCATCGAAGAGGATGCTCCGGGTTCCTCGTTTTTGTTTTGCCATAGTTCACCCTTCCTTGTTTCTGTCGAATCAGGGTTAGTATGTGCAGAGCCGGGGAAAACTTACAACGGACCGCCGCAAAAAATGGGCAGATACCACTTCATAGGCTGAATCAGCGTTTTTCCCTTTCAAAATGGAAGGGCGTGCAATCCAAGGTAGCAAAGTAATCTGCCGGCGTCTCCGCCCGGCGGATTTGGGTCCAAGAGCCGTCTGGGTGTAGCAGGACTTCCGCACTGCGGAGCTTGCCGTTATAATTGTAGCCCATGGAAAAGCCGTGGGCTCCGGTGTCGTGAATGGCCACCAAATCTCCAATTTCCATGGCCGGCATGGACCGATCTACAGCAAATTTGTCGTTGTTTTCGCACAATCCACCGGTGATGTCATACACATGGTCCAAAAGCGCATGCTCTTTCCCCAAAACCGTAATATGATGGTACGCCCCATACATGGCCGGCCGCATCAGATTTGCCGCACAGGCATCCAGCCCGATATACTCCTTATAGATATGCTTCTGATGCAGCACCGTCGCAATCAGGTGGCCGTGAGGGGCCAGCATAAACCGGCCCAGCTCCGTGAAGATGGCCACATCCTCCATACCGGCAGGCTTCAAAATGGCCTCATACTGCCGGCGAACCCCTTCCCCAATGGCTGCAATGTCACAGGCAGGCTGTTCCGGCCGGTAGTCCACACCCACGCCGCCAGAGAGATTGACAAAGGCAATGTGGAGCCCGGTTGCCCGGTGAAGCCGCACAGCCAGGCGGAACAGCTGGGCAGCCAGTTCCGGATAATACTCGTTACTCCCGGCATTGCTGGCAAGCAACGCGTGAATCCCAAACTGCCGGGCGCCCTTTTGCGCCAGGCACTGGAACGCCCCTGCCATCTGATCCTCCGTCATGCCATACTTGGCATCCCGGGGCATATCCATGATGGTGTTGCCTAGGCTGAAGCTTCCCCCCGGATTATACCGGCAGCAGACCGTATCCGGCACACCGCACACCCGCTCCAGGAAGTCCACGTGGGTCACATCATCCAGGTTGATATACGCCCCCATCTGCCAGGCCTTACGCAAATCCTGTTCCGGCGTCACGTTGGACGAGAACATCACTTCCCTGCCTGTGATCCCCGCCGCCTCCGATAAAAGCAGCTCCGAATAGGTGGCGCAGTCACAGCCGCAGCCTTCTTCATGGAGAATCTGCAGAATGTAGGGATTGGGCGTGGCCTTCACGGCAAAATACTCCCGAAAGCCCGGATTCCAGGCAAAGGCCTGGCTCAGGGCCCTGGCCGTGCTTCGGATGCCTGCCTCGTCGTAAATGTGGAAGGGTGTCGGCACCTTTGCCGCAATTTCCTGTGCCTTTTCCAGAGTTAAAAACGGTACTTTTCTCATAGCTCCTCCTTATTCTGCAAAAAAAGAGCCCTGTACACGCCCACCGGCAACTGTACAGGACTCAAAACAGACGTTTTGATCCCATGGGTGCACTCCATCCTCCTTCCGGGAAGATGACAGTCCGGCACATCTTCTGTACCGGCCCAGCATCCGGCGCGAAAGCAGCGCGCCAGACACTTCGGCGGACGGCCCCTTCCCCCCGGCGGCCTGCTTGCCGCTTTTGTCGGGGGTACTCATGCCAATCCGCAACCTCAGCCATGGTTCGGATGGGCACATTGTACTCTCTCAGTCTCCATTTGTCAACCACCTCTGCCCCGTTTTTTGTCGCGCAAGCAAAACCGGAGGCTGCCCGCATTTGCACATTTGGCACAAATTTGCTTTTTTAAATTTGTACACTGTAAACAAAATATGAATTCCCGTGTAGGGTCGTTGACATTTCCGGCGGGTGTGCTAAAATATAACCACTGTTACATTTTAACAGTGTTGGCATTCTAAATTTAAAAGGAGTGTGAACCATGGACCGCAACCAGGCTGCGACGGAAATTTTTAACGCCCTCATCGCCCTGTGCAACCGGGAGCCTGCACCCAGAGTTCAGATGCGGGCGCAGGGAGAATCCCTGGTCCTTCACCTGTTAGCCCGCCATCCTGACGGGATGGTGGCAGAGGAAATTCGCCAGATCATGGATGTATCCTCCGCCCGGGTAGCAGCCATTCTCGCCAATTTAGAGCGAAAGGACTTGA
Source organism: uncultured Eubacteriales bacterium (assembly GCA_900545515.1). Classification (GTDB taxonomy): domain Bacteria; phylum Bacillota; class Clostridia; order Oscillospirales; family Oscillospiraceae; genus Faecousia. Next base: position 25,741 of record UQZA01000022.1, read on the forward strand.
TTATCCGCCTAATTGAGCCAGAGGATCGGCGCCGGCTCCGGATCATGCTGACCCCCGCAGGGCAAACGCATGCCGAAACAGAAGATGCATACATCATCGACCGCTTAGAGCAGTCCCTGGCCGTCCTGGACGACGAGGAAATTCAGTGTTGCATTCGCGTCCTCCATAAATTGGAGAACCTGCATCACAGGTAAGGCAAGGAGGCAATATGTATAAGCTTTTTAAACGATTTCAGAGGAAAGAGGTGTCCATGATCCTGCTCTGCCTTTTGTTCATCGTGGGGCAGGTCTGGCTGGACCTCACCATGCCGGACTATATGTCCGAGATCACCACCCTGGTCCAGACCGAAGGCAGCGCCATGGCAGATATCTGGCTGGCCGGTGGCAAGATGCTGCTGTGCGCTCTGGGCAGTCTGATTCTGTCGGTGATGACGGGATTTCTGGCCGCTCAGGTGGCGGCCTCCTTCTCCATGCGGCTCCGGGCCGGGATCTTCCGGCAGGTGGAGAGTTTTTCCATGGAGGAGATCAACCGCTTTTCCACCGCCAGCCTCATCACCCGGACCACCAACGACGTCACCCAAATTCAGTTCCTGATAGCCATGGGCCTGCAGGTCATTCTCAAGGCCCCCATCATGGCAGTGTGGGCCATTTGCAAAATCCAGTCCAAGAGCTGGCAGTGGACCGCCGCCACCTTTGCCGCCGTGGCATTTATGCTGGTGCTGATTGTCATTGCTGTCACCTTTACCATGCCCCGGTTCAAACGGATTCAGGCTCTCACCGACAATCTGAACCGGGTCACCCGGGAAAACCTCACCGGCCTGCGGGTGGTGAGGGCCTACAATGCAGAAGGCTACCAGGAAGAAAAATTCCAGGAGGCCAACCAGAAGCTCACCTCCAACAACCTGTCAGCCAACCGGGTCATGGCCATTATGTTCCCCGGTATGAACCTAGTTATGAACGGCCTGACCCTGGCTATTTACTGGATAGGCGCCTACCTCATCGGGGCCATTCCCCTCACCGGCGGGGCAGCTGTGACACAGCGGCTGGATGTCTTTTCCAACATGGTGGTTTTCTCCTCCTATGCCATGCAGGTGGTGGCAGCCTTCATGATGCTGGTGATGATCTATATCATCTGGCCCCGGGTCTCCGTATCCGGCAAGCGGGTGCTGGAGGTACTGGAAACCCATTCCTCCATCACAGACGGCGCCCGCCAGGAAGGTCTTCCCGGCCGGGAGGGAGAGGTGGAATTCCGGAATGTGTCCTTCCGCTATCCTGACGCCGCCGGAAGTGTGGTGGAGCATGTGAGCTTCCGGGCCAAAAAGGGGCAGACCGTGGCCTTCATCGGCGCCACGGGCTCCGGCAAATCCAGCCTCATCAACTTGATACCCCGGTTTTATGACGCCACCGAAGGGCAGGTTCTGGTGGATGGTGTGGACGTGCGAGAGTATACCCTGGCCTCCCTCCACCAAAAGCTGGGGTATGTACCCCAGCGGGCCGTCATGTTTTCCGGCACCATCACCTCCAACGTGGGCTACGGTGCAGACCACGCCACAGAAGCCCAGGTGAAGCAGGCAGTGCAAATCGCTCAGGCCGCGGACTTTGTGGACAGCGTCGGTTACGCCGGCCCCGTGGCCCAGGGGGGCGCCAACCTCTCCGGTGGGCAGAAGCAGCGGCTGGCCATTGCCCGGGCCGTGTGCCGGAAGCCGGAAATCTACATCTTCGACGACAGCTTCTCCGCCCTGGACTATCGGACCGACCGGGCCCTCCGGCAGACGCTGAAGCGGGAAACCGCAGGCGTCACCAGCCTCATTGTGGCCCAGCGAATCGGCACCATCCGGGATGCGGATCTGATTCTGGTGCTGGACAACGGCAAGGTGGTGGGCCAGGGTACCCACCGGGAGCTGCTGGAATCCTGCGAGGTTTACCGGCAGATCGCCCTGTCTCAGCTGTCAAAGGAGGAATTGGAACATGCATAACCCCCATTTGAAGCCCCATCTCCCCTCCCAGCCGGTCAATTTGAAAAGTGCCTGGGGCAAGCTTTTGGCCTTCGCCCGCCCCTGGCTTCCCATTGGCATCACCGGCTTGGTGTTGGCCATGGTTGCCTCCATTTTCACCCTCATGGGTCCGGATAAAATGCGGAATATGACCAATCTCATCCAGGAAGGACTCCTGGGAGAAATTGACATGGACGCCATTTTCCGCACTGGTATAACCCTGGTGACTCTGTACGGTCTGGCTGCCATTGGACACTACATCCAGCATTACCTCATGGCCACCTTCACCCAGCGGGTCTCCCAGGCCCTGCGGCAGAGCATCTCCCGGAAAATCAACCGGGTCCCTCTGGGCTATTACAACCAGGTGAGCTTCGGCGACGTGCTCAGCCGGGTGACCAACGATGTGGACACCATCGGCCAGACCATGAACCAGTCTCTGGGCAACCTGGTGACCGCTGTGACCATGTTCTTAGGCTCTCTGCTCATGATGTTCCTCACCAACAGCGTCATGGCCTTGACCGCCATTGTCTCCACCATCCTGGGCTTTGGCCTCATGATACTGATCATCCGCAAATCCCAGAAGTACTTCGTCGGCCAGCAGCAATATTTGGGCCAGCTCAACGGACACATTGAGGAAATTTACACCGGTCACAACGTGGTCAAGGCCTATAACGGCGAGCAGGCAGCTCAAAACACCTTCGACCAGATCAATCAAAACCTCTACAACTGTGCTTGGAAATCTCAGTTCCTCTCCGGTCTCATGCAGCCCCTCATGGCCTTTATAGGCAATCTGGGCTATGTGGCGGTGTGTGTGGTGGGCGCTGTGCTGGTCAAGGGAGGCCACACAGACTTCGGTACCATCGTTGCCTTCATGATCTATGTGCGGCAATTCACCAATCCCCTGTCCCAAATTGCCCAGGCGGCCACCAGCCTCCAGTCCACCGCCGCCGCCTCCCAGCGGGTCTTTGACTTCCTGGAGCAGGAGGAGCTGGCGGATGAGTCCGGAAAAACCCAGGTTCTGCCGGTGGAGCAGGTGCGGGGCGATGTGGAATTCTCCCATGTCCGCTTTGGCTACACACCCGACAAAACCATCATCCAGGACTTCTCGGCCCATGCCAAGCCTGGCCAAAAGGTGGCCATTGTAGGTCCCACCGGCGCAGGCAAGACGACTCTGGTGAACCTGCTCATGCGGTTCTACGAGTTGAACAGTGGCGAAATTCGCATCGACGGCAAGAACATTGCCGACCTCACCCGGGAAAACGTCCATGACCTGTTTTGCATGGTTCTCCAGGACACCTGGCTCTTCGAGGGCACCATCCGGGAAAACATTGTCTACTCCAAGCAAGGCGTCAGCGATGCAGAGGTTCAGGCTGCCTGTGAAGCCGTGGGACTGGACCACTTCATCCGGCAGCTGCCTCAGGGCTATGACACCCCTCTCAACGACCGCGCCAACCTCTCCGCCGGTCAGAAGCAGCTGGTGACCATCGCCCGGGCCATGATTGAGAACGCGCCTCTGCTCATCTTGGATGAGGCCACCTCCTCTGTGGATACCCGGACCGAAGCCCTGGTTCAGGAGGCCATGGACCGGTTGACGGAAAACCGCACCTCCTTCGTCATTGCCCACCGGCTCAGCACCATTCGCAACGCAGACCTGATTCTGGTCCTCCGGGACGGCGACGTGGTGGAAAGCGGCAACCACCAGGAGCTTTTGGCCAAGGGCGGCTTCTATGCCAGCCTGTATAACAGCCAATTTGAAAACACCGTAGCGTAAGCACCCCCATCCCGCCAATATGCCCGCCATACAGTCCGGACGGCATTCCGGCATGTGTGGCGGGCTTGACATTTTTCTCTGGGGCGGTATAATAAAATGTGTGATTTTATTATGTTGGGGCAAAATGCCCACATTTTTGAGGAAGAGGAGCAATCACTATGGTTTACCACATGACAATTGCAGGTCTGGAGCGGGATCTGCCGGTTTGCAAGGTGTCGGACAGTCTGTACATCGGTGCTTTTGTCATCTTTGGGGATCAGGAGCTCACGGTGGCAGCCGCCCGGGAGCTCCTGAAAAAGGCGCCTCCCTATGACTACCTCATCACAGCGGAGGCCAAGGGCATCCCCCTGGTCCACGAAATGGCCCGGCAGAACGGAGACAAAAAGTACATGCTGGCTCGGAAGGGGCCCAAGCTGTACATGACCGGGGTCTTTGACGTGGCCGTCCACTCCATCACCACCGCCAAGGAGCAGCACCTGTACCTGGACACCGCAGACGCCGCCCTCATGGCCGGTAAGCGCATCCTCATTGTGGACGATGTCATCTCCACAGGGGAGTCTTTGTCCGCCCTGGAAGCCCTGGTGGAAAAGGCCGGTGGCAACATCGTAGGCCGCATGGCCATCCTGGCCGAGGGTGACGCCCAAAACCGGGAGGACATCCTCTATCTGGAAAAGCTCCCCCTGTTCCACCCCGACGGCACAGTGATGGAATAAAGCTGGAGATTGGGCAGTCCCCTCATCCATTATGCAAAAACCGGTGAATCCAATGGTTCACCGGTTTTTTCATGCTTCGTAATATTTGATATCCGTCATAGATTCCGCGCCTACCGCTTGGGCAAGCCGAAGGCCCTTGGGCCCCTGGCGTGTCTTCTGGCGGCGAAGAAGGCCACAACGGTACTGTAAGCCGTCACGGTCACCACAGGCAACACAAGATTCGTCACAGATTCGCCCAACCACAGGAGCATCCGGGTGCCGGATAACAGGCCGCCGTGGGTAAAGAGGGCTGCAGTTCCACCCCATAGTAGCGGCAGCGCCAGAATGCACAGGCCGGAAAAAATCAGGTTTGTGGTGCTCTTCAACCATACGGATAGGCCGAACAGCAGGGTCACTAGCAACAGCGTCGCCAGAAGCCGCACCCCGAGGCACAGAACATAGCCCTCCCCCAAGGACAGCTCCAGTGAGCACGCCGCCAGCCGCGTGATGGAATAAAGGGGTGCAGCAGCGTCGTTGCACCAGCCCCGCAGAGAAAACACCGCCCATTCCAGGCCGTTACTTATGACGGCGGCAGAGAGTCCCACAGTGAGCAGAACCAGCAGCTTCCCACGAAACAGCTTCCGCAGTCCGTTCCGGGCCGCCAGCAGCACCGGCAGCATGCCACTGGAGACCTCCGCCGGAAAGCACTGGGCCGTCAAGACCAACAGGCCAAACAGAAGAAACACATCCGGGAATTGCAGCAGCGCAAAGACGGTCTGCCAGCCGTATTCATAGATGTAGTGCGCAGGCGGAATATCCTCTGGTTGCTTCAAAAACTGCTCCGCCTTCTCCGCGAAAATCTGGGCCGAGTTGATGTGCAAATCCGCCTGGGTCAGCGCCTGGGTGTAGGCCTCCCATTGTGCATCTGTGAGCTCGCCCCTGGCGTACTTCCCCTGCATAGCCTCCTGGCTGTCCTTGACCTCCTTGCAGGTTTTATATTCCGCCAAAATCCAATCGGACTTCTCCCTGGTGTTCTCCCCGTAAAGCTGGTACAGGTATTTGTCATATTGCTTCTGAGACAGGACAATGCGGCAGTCCTTCTGCTCCGGAAAGGCACAGAGAAACGCCAGCTTCAAAACCAGGCATACCAGCAAAACCCAAATTCCCCTCTGGGTCATTAGGGTCTTCTTCATTTCCCCACGCCACAGCATCATAGGACCCTCCGTTTCCGGTGGTAGACCTTCTGGGCCAACCACACGCAAACCCCGCTCAGCGCGCACCAGAGAACCGCCTGCACCACCGCCCACAGCACAGGGAAGCCGAAGAGGTTGGCAGTATCGTAGGAATCAAAGTACTTGAGCGGACTGGACAGGGCCAAGGGGCCCGCCAGCCATTCCGTCTTGGGTGGGATGTACACCAGCAGCAGGCATCCGCCCAGGACAATGGCCCCGACGGCGTAGGAAATGACGCTGGAGCGGCTGAGGGCCGAGATGGTGGTCAACAGGATGGAAAGGACCACTGCCGCAAAGACCTGGCAGGCCAGCGTCAGAAAGACATACTGCCCCACGGTCACGGTATAGGGAAACAGCCTGAGCTGCTCCAAAGCGGCTACCGGCTGATTGAACCCCAATAGCCCTCCCCGAAATAAGATGGCCCCCAGGGAAGCAAGCTGGAATAAAATAGTCAGCACCGCCGCTGAGGCAGCTCCTGCTAAATATTTGGCAGTCAGGGTCTTGCCCTTGCCATTTTTCGCCGTGTGGAGCAAGAGCCAAGTCTGCCTGTCACGCTCCCCTGAAACGTTTCCAGCGCAAGTCAAAAGGACCATGAGAAATACCAACAGCATGGCTGGGTTATCAAAGAGAAAATCGCTCCATCCCCGAACAGGACCGGTAATTTCTCCCCGGGGCTGAGAATAGAGACGGATGATTTGCAGGTTTCGCCGAATGCCGTAGTTGTCCCCCTCCTCCAGAGCCTCCCGGCCAAAGGCCTTTGCCGCCCGGAGTACGCTTTCATAGGATTCCCGATTCTCCTCATTCCACAGCAGCACATCTGAGTAGTTTAAAATCCAAGTGAGATCATTGGTTTCTCCACCAAAGTATCCCGGGGATGACATCATCTCGTCTGTGGGAATCGGAAATTCAAATACCTCCTCGCCGTACTTTTCCTTCATAGCAGCTTCAAAGGCGGTTCGTTCCTCCGGGGTCAGCTCCGCAAAAGTAGCGTATTGCTTCCTGATTCGTGCCGTTGTCCGGCGAATTTCCGCCTTGTTTCCCCAGAAATTCGTATTTTCCGCCGTAATCTCCCCTAGCGCAGTGCCATTCTCCACGGCATCCATCCAATTCAGGAAGTCCTGAATACCGCAGTTTAAAAGGACGTTTGCCAGCAGCAGCAGGGCAAAAATGATCAGGAAAAATTTGTTCCAGACGGATTTCTTCAGTTCATACCGGGTGAGTGTTCCAATCATCGCTCACCCTCCCTTGACACCTCTTGGAAATGGTACAGATACACATCCTCCAGGTCTGGCGCTGCCAGCAAGCCACCGGGACATTCGTCTGCCACAATCCGCAGAAGCACGTCTCCTTCCCGCCGCTGTACGTTGCCCACCAGAGCTTTGGCCTGCCATTGGGGCACCTCCCCAGGCTGCACCGGGAGCGTAAAGACCTTGCCCTGCATACCCTCCACCAGCTCCTGAGGCGTCCCCCGGGCGATGAGCTGTCCGGATTTCAACATCAGGATGTCCCGGGCGATGAACTCAATGTCGGAAACAATGTGGGTCGTCCAAATCACGACCTTATCCAGCGCCACGGTCGCAATGACATTCCGCAGCCGCACCCGCTCCTGGGGGTCCAGCCCAGCGGTAGGCTCATCCAGAAGTAGCAGCTTCGGGTCATTCAGCAGAGCCTGGGCGATGCCCAAACGCTGGCGCATACCGCCGGAAAACTCCCCAATTTTTCGCTTCCCCTCTTCCCGCAGGTTCACCGTGTCCAAAAGCCGGTCCACAGCATGGTCCAGCTCCTTCCTACTCAACTTCAGCCCTTTCACCGCAGCCATGTATCGGAGAAATTCATCTGCCCGGAAGGATTTGTACAAAGACGGGGTCTGGGGCTGGAATCCCAGCAGCTCCCGGTAGCGCCAGTCCAGATCGTCAATGTCCTTCCCATCCCAGAGGACCTTGCCAGAAGTAGGTCGCAGAATCCCAGCGATGATGTTGATTAAGGTGGTCTTGCCCGCGCCGTTAGGACCCAGAAGGCCATAAACGCCCTCTCTCAAGAGAAAGGAAACATCATCCAGAGCCCGTTTCCTTGGGTATTGCTTGACCAGGTTTTGTACCGTCAGTTCCATGGTTGCTCACTCCTCTTCTGCTTGGGAAACCACCACCTGTATTTTGGCCGAGGCCAAGCTAGATAGCGGCAATGACTCTGTGTCAATCGGGGTTGATGCTGATTTAAGCACCTCGTTCCCTAAAAATCAGGGAGTTCCAAAGCACGGGCATCGCTGCCATCCAACCCCATTACATAAATCGGGCCTTCCTCTCCGCTGCCACTTTCATTCACCGGGCCCCGGGTTTTTACAAAAATTTTGTCATATCCAGGAACTGTATAAATTTGATATGCCGGTGCTGATAACGTTGCAATTTTTTCAATTTGTGTGGGATCCACCTTGGGGAAACGGTAGATATCATAGCAGTCCTCACCCTCATCCAATTCCATACCCGTGTACAGTCGGAAATAAAAATAGTCGTTCTCAAAGTTCATGCTGGCAAGCAGAACCGGTTTCTCCAAAATCAGAACCGGATTGCTGCCATCCATTTCACAACGATACAGATACCAACTCTCATAATCTACATAATAAATGTGGTTTCCGTCTATGACCCCGCCAGCGTTTTTTACCAGTACTTCTTCCTGGGGCTCGTTTGCCTCAAGATCCACACGGACTATGTTTTCTTCCACGTTGGCATAGAGATACTGGCCGAACACAACACTCCAGATACCCGTAAATTCTTCTAACACTGTGCGGGGCTCGCCGCCGCCGTTTTCATACACAAGAAGAGAGGAATCCTTGGTTTTGACATATAAATCACCCTGACTATGCCAAAAACTGTATAAACCTCCGTCAATGATGGGATCTAATGTATCGCTTTTTACTTCCATGGCCTGTGCAGCAGGATTTAATATATAGAGTTTCCCATCATACGACTCCAAGTTTCCAGACACACTGGCGCCTCCTTGGTTGGTGGCGTCTTTGAAAAAGAGGCTGACTTCTCCGGTCTTCATATCATAGGTGCATAGGCGAAAACGGCGGTTGCTGTAAGAAAGAAATACAATATCATCCTCATATTGCATAAAATCTCCACTTGGTACATTTTTCTGCATATTTCCGTAGGAATAGCCTTCCTCCATGGCAGCCTGATCTCCCACTGTGGAGGCAGACCCTTCTGCGGAGGGGCCTGTTATTTTCTCTTCCACAGATGGGGTTTGGCCCTGGGTCGTTTCAAACAAGTTATCCGTGTCCTTCGCATCACAGGCTCCCAAAAAGAAGCAAAGAAAAACCGTTACTGCCAAAAAAAATGATCTTCGCATCATATACCGCCTTTCTTGACTTGGTGAAAGCAAGTGGGTAGCCATACATTGCTGCACAGCCACCCACATAACCTTTCTACATCGTTACTGTCATTCAGTTCTAGCCGCTTTTCCATTCCATATGAGCGAAACGAAGTTCCTCCTAATCAGCTAGAACATGTACCCGTGGGCAATGCAGTGAGAAAAGGAGCTAATTGCACACCTGATCTTTACCAAGCAGTTGTACTCAAACTACAGCTCCAACTTCCCCACGTAGTACCTCCTCTTACACTGTGTTGCGAAGATGCCTTCTGTCCCTGGGAGGTTACGCAACCAGCCGATACTGAAGTAGTCCCACTGGAGCTACCAGCTTGTACATGACTATTTCTATATTTGTCTGTTTTCATTATGTCAGCACACAATTGCTATCTCAATCACTCGACTTATGTGGCCATTCCAAAAAGCCATCGGAATCTCCTCCTTGCAAGGTGGTCGGTCAAATGAGCATCAACCGCATTTTTGATTCAACTATACTTTTAATGTAATAAGTATACCATATTGACTTTCGCGCGTCAACCCTTTTCGCAAATCAAAAGCCTTGTAATTGAGGCTTTTGCCCATCCCCTGTATTCCATTGACGTAACGGATACGGGCACAAAATATGCTAATTTTTATTCAACCTTCCATTCCCTGGGATGGTCCTCCATATACCGCTCCAATAGGGCGGCCGCATCCCGGACCAGCTTGGCGCAGGGGCGGTCCCGGTAGAAGGTTTCCGTCCGCGGGGTGGGTGTGGCCCCTGTGTCCGGGTGGTTTAGAAGCTCCCGGCATTGGATCGCCCCATGCCGTTCCCGAAAGGCGGCAGCCAGCTCCTGGACCCGGGCATAGTGGGCCGCCTTTTCTCCATCGTCCCCCGGTTCTTCATAGCCGTACAGCCAGCCCATGGCCAAAAAAGCCCCGGACAGAGCGCCGCAAATCTCCCGCATCCGCCCCACACCGCCGCCAAAGGAGGAGGCCAACCGCATGGCCTCCTGGCGGGAAAAGCCCGTCACATCGCAAAACGCCGCAAACACCGCCTGGGCGCAGTTACAGCCCTCCAAAAACAGAGCTTGCGCTTTCTCTTCATGGTTCATATTCCATCGCCTCCTGAGAGCATCCTACCACGGCTGCCCCAATTTTGCAAGGTTGCCCAGTTGACACTGGGCGAAATCACGGTATACTAAAAGAAAATCCACGGATTCTGACACCATGCGGAGGGAAACATGAACGTAAAAGTAACAGCAGACAGCACCTGTGACCTGTCACCGGCCCTTCTGGCCCGGTACGATATCACCCTGGCTCCCCTCACGGTCATCAAGGATGGAACCAGCTATACAGACGGCCTCACCATCACGCCCCAGGAGATTTTCAGCCACGTGGCCGCCGGTGGCAGCCTCTGTTCCACGGCGGCGGTAAGCGTGGGGGAATATCAGGCCCTTTTTAGCCGGTTCGCCGGGTCCTGCGACGGGCTTGTCCACATCACCATTGGCTCCGGCTTTTCCGCCTGCTATCAGAACGCCTGTCTGGCGGCAGCAGGATTTCCCAATGTCCGGGTGGTGGATTCCCGCAACCTCTCCACAGGCCAGGGCCACGTAGTCCTGGAGGCCTGCCGTCTGAGAAACCAGGCTGCCAGCCTGGACGAGCTCTGCCAGGAGCTGGAGCAGCTCACCGGGAAGGTGGAAGCCAGCTTCCTTTTGAACCGGCTGGACTATATGGTCAAGGGCGGCCGCTGCTCCACCGTGGCGGCCCTGGGGGCCAACCTTTTGAACCTGAAGCCCTGCATTGAGGTTCGGGACGGGAAAATGCAGGTAGTCAAAAAGTATCGGGGGCCTTACGCCAAGTGCCTGGCCAATTACGTCAAAGACCGGCTGGATGGTCGCCCGGAGCTTCGCCGGGACCGGCTGTTTATCACCTATACCCCGGTGGAACCGGACTGTCTGGCAGCGGTGCGAGAGGCTGTGGACCGGTACGGCCACTTCCGGGAGGTCTTCGAAACCTCCGCCGGGTGCACCGTCTCCTGCCACTGCGGCCCGGGAACCTTAGGCGTCCTCTTCATCCGGCAGTAAGGAGTGAGGTTCATGTACGCAGATTGCCACATCCATATGGTGCTGGACGGCGTCTATTACAAAGACGCCATTGCCGCCCACCGGCAAGGCCCCCGGGAGGACCTGATCCGCCCCCGGCTGGAGGCCTACCGGTCCTTGGGATTCACCTACCTCCGGGATGGCGGGGACCGTTGGGGCGTGGGGCGGTTCGCCCGGGATCTGGCGGGCGCGTACGGCATCACCTACCGGACCCCCCTCTTCCCCATCTACAAGCGGGGCCACTACGGCGGCTTCATCGGCCGGAGCTTCGACACCATGGAAGCGTACAAGGCCCTGGTCCAGGAGGTCCGCACAGAGGGCGGGGATTTTGTCAAAATCATGATCTCCGGCCTCATGGACTTTGACCGCTTCGGCGTCCTCACCAGCAGCCCCCTGGAGCCCCAAGAGATCCGAGAGATGATCCGCATCGCCCACGGGGCAGGGTTTGCCGTCATGGCCCATGCCAACGGAGCCCAGGCCGTCCTGGCTGCGGCGGAGGCTGGCGTGGACTCCGTGGAGCATGGGGCATATCTCTCCGGCGAGGCTCTGGAAGCCATGGCGGAGGCGGGAACCGTATGGGTTCCCACCCTGGCAACCATTGGAAACCTGAGAGGTACCGGCCGCTTCTCGGAAGCAGATGTAACGCGCATCCTGACCTCCGCCCAAGAGAATGTGGCCCGGTTCCACGCCCTGGGCGGCCTCCTGGCTCCCGGCTCCGATGCAGGCGCTTATGCCGTCTTTCACGGCCAAGGCGGCTTGGACGAGTACCGTCTCCTGTCCGAGGCCCTGGGCCCGGAAGCAGGCGACGCACTCTCCCAGGGCATTTCCGCCATCCGGCAGCGGTTTTAGACAGAGACCTGGGGTCCTGAGAAGGAACACCGCCTCTTGCAAATCCGGAGCATTGTGGTATAATGGCCGCGAAGCAGCCTTGCTCCTCAGCAGAAAGGAGGCTATTTATGGAATTTTGGACCCAAAGCCCGGAGGAAACGGAGGCCCTTGGGGCAGCTTTGGCTTCCAGCCTCCGGCCCGGCCAGGTGGTGGCCTTCCGCGGGCCCTTGGGCGCAGGGAAAACCGCCTTCACCCGGGGACTGGCCCGGGGACTGGGCGTCACCGGACCGGTGACCAGCCCCACCTACACCATTGTTAACGAATACACCGGCGGACGCATGCCCCTGTTCCACTTTGATATGTACCGGCTGAGCAGCGAAGAGGATTTATTTGACATCGGCTGGGAAGACTACCTGGACCGGGGTGGCCTGTGCGTGGTGGAGTGGAGCGAGCGGGTGTTCGGCGCTCTGGGCTCGCCAGTGACGGTGACCATTGAGAAGATCCCCGGCTCCGACCAGCAGCGAAAAATCACCATCGAGGGGGTACCCCATGGGAATCTTAGCCTTTGAAACCTCCGCCAAAGCCGCCTCCGTAGCCCTGCTGGAAGGCGGCAACCTCCTGGCGGAATCCTACCAAAACGCCGGTCTCACCCACAGCCGGACCATCCTGGTCATGGCGGAGCATCTCCTCCAATCCTGCGAACTGACCCCTCAGGATGTGGAGGCCGTGGCCGTGGCCATGGGGCCGGGAAGCTTCACCGGCGTGCGCATCGGCATGGCAGCGGCCAAGGGCTTCGCCTGGGGCCGGGAGCTGCCCCTCTTCGGCGTATCCACCCTGGAGGCCATGGCGTGGGGGCTGGGGGAGCTGGAGGGGCTGATCTGCCCTGTGATGGACGCCCGGCGCAGCCAAGTGTACAACGCCCTCTTCCGGGCCTCCGGCGGTACCCTCACCCGACTTCGGGAGGACCGGGCCATCTCTATGACAGATCTGGAAGCGGATTTGCAAAGCCTGGCAGAGCCGGTGACCCTGGTGGGAGACGGAGCCCTTTTGTGCAGCGGCTCCATGGCCCTCCCGGCTGGACGGCTCCTGCTGGCCCCGGAGCACCGGCGGCAGCAGCGGGCCTCCGGTGTGGCTCTCGCGGCCTGGGCGGCCATGCAGCGGGATGAAATCAGTGATGCCAATTCATTACAACCTAATTATCTTCGCCTGTCTCAGGCGGAACGAGAGCGCCTGGAGCGGCTTCAGGCAGCAGAAAGAAAGGACAACGAATGATGGACCATGTACACGTTTTGAATCACCCTCTGATCCAGCACAAGCTCTCCATCCTGCGGAGTAAAAACACCAGCGTCAAGGAGTTCCGGGAGCTGGTCAGCGAAATCTCCGCCCTCATGTGCTATGAGGCCACCCGGAATCTCCCCATGGAGGCAGCTGAGGTGGAGACTCCCATCGGTATGGCCAAGGTTCAGGTCCTGGCCGGGAAGAAGCTGGCCATTGTGCCGGTGCTCCGGGCTGGCCTGGGCATGGTAGACGCCATGATTGACCTGATCCCCTCGGCCAAAATCGGCCACATCGGCCTGTTCCGGGACCCGGAGACGCACGAGCCGGTGAAGTACTACTGCAAGATGCCCAACGATATTGCCGAGCGCCAGGTGTTCATCGTGGACCCCATGCTGGCCACCGGCGGCAGCGCTGTAGCGGCCATTACCTTTGTCAAGGAATATGGCTGCAAGTCCATCACCCTCATGAATATCATCGCGGCTCCCGAGGGCATTAAGGCCGTCCGGGAAGCCCACCCCGACGTGGACATATTTGTGGCCGCTGTAGATGAAAAGCTCAACGACCACGCCTACATCGTCCCCGGTCTGGGGGATGCAGGAGACCGGATCTTTGGTACCAAATAAGTCGTGCCCTTTCAAACGCACGCTGTAGCGCCTCTTTGGCTACAGCGTGCGTTTCATTTCATAACAAAACCGAGAGCGCAGGTGTAGCGCGCAGCCTTCCGGACACACCGACTGTGGGATCCGTCTGGATCACTGAAATCCAGACAAATTGGGACCGGTGCGAACTGAACAAAGTACCGTAGACCCGGACCCTATCTCTGCCAGCGCGTCCAGGGAGTTGGACCCAGGCGGTAGAAAATCACATATGCGGGACCACAGCCAGGCAAACGCCTGGAGCGGCCCCGCATATTGGGAATTCAGTTCACAGTAACTCGATATAGCTTTTGTTCCTTGCGGTAGAAGAGATAAAATGTATGGTCTCCGGCTGCATATAAATTGACTGCCGATTCTCCCATATCTTTTAACGGTTCCGGGAGCGGCGCAGACATACAAGTGACGGCCCCATCCTCCAACCGAAGCAGCTGCAGACGAAACCTGTAGTCTACAGCAAGGCCAAATTCTCCTGCAAACCGCATCCGGTACAGAGCTCCATCCTCACCAGAGCGGCGCTGGGCGTCCTCCCTGGCAGACAGAAGCGTCAATTCCCGGTGAAACTGGTCTGTGTCTTCATCGATGGACAGGCAGGCTACCATCCCCTCCCGGGTCAGATAGCAGGAATCCAGCTTCTCTTTCTTGGGAATCAATGTCTGCCGGTCCAGCTCCCCGGAACGGTCAGCCCGAATCAGGACACACTGTCCATGGTCTGCATAGACGTAGCCAAATTCCGATCCGCAGACGGACATCTCTCCCCCTCCCAGGGGCTCTGTCTGGTCACCAGTCTGCCAGGTCAGAAGGTCCGTCACCTGGCCATCGGAAACGGCACGGACTCCAAACTGTCCATCCGGCTCCACGTAGCTGAAGACTGCCGTTCCATCCTCCAGCGCCCACAGCTCCTGCACCGTGCAGGAAATGTCCGGGAGGGCTTTCTGATCCTGGCCCAAAAGGACCAAAACATATTCCGATGGGTAAACATGCTCATAGTCCTTGGCCCCGGCACAACAAGCGGTTCCCTCTCCGGTCAACGCCCCAGCCTGATACCAGCCCGGCGTCTCTGGCTCCCACTGGGCCGTGACATAGGCCTGCTCCACGTCGTAGATGCCAATCTCCCGGGTAAGGCGGTAGCTGTACATCTCCTCCTCCGCCGAATGCTTTTCCTGTATGGCAAACAGCACTTGATCCTCCCGCGTATCCAGGACGATCCACTCCCAGGTGTCCTCCAGCTCCGGGGAGAGAGGGATTTCCTGGGCCTCTAACGTGTAAGTGACAGGCTCTCTGGGCTCAGACGAAGTAGCCGCAGAGGCGGAAACATCCTCCTCGTTCAAAAGAGGCTCTGGGTTTGCGCAGCTAGCCATGAGAAAAGCCAAGAACAGCACTGTCATTCTGTAGAGTTTCTTGCGCACCTCAATCACCTACTTAATTGGTGTCCAATCCCGTTGCGAAATTTGACACGCAAAATACTTTAAATCAGCCTCATTTTGCTGCTATAATATAATTATCAT
>UQZA01000023.1 GCA_900545515.1 uncultured Eubacteriales bacterium
ATTTTTAATAATATAATACAGGCATATTAATTATATATTTGTTCTATTTCAAGAAATCGCAGTACTGCGCTCGCTCGCCGCCGATGAATTTGGGGCGGGTTCTGGCGCACAAGATGGGAGCCTGACCAATCTGGGTGACGGACAGCCGCACCGGCACGGCCACCTCCCGCAGGTGCATCCCAATGAGGGTGCCGCCGATGTCCATCCCCGCCTTAGCCCGGACATGCTCCACCGCCACCGGATGGGCAAACCGCTCCCAGGCGGTGGTGGCAAAGGAGCCACCGGCCTTGGGTTGAGGACGGACGTTGACCACCTCGTACCCAAACCGCTCCGCCGTCTCCCGCTCCACAATGAGGGCACGGTTCAGATGCTCGCAGCACTGCACCGCCAAGGCGACACCTGCCTCCTGGGTAATGGGGTATATTCCGTCAAAGGCCGCTCTCGCCGCCTCCAAGCTGGAGCCCTTTCCAATTTTCAAACCCACCATCTCACTGGAGGAGCAGCCGATGACCAAAAGGTCCCCCCGCTCCAGCTTTGCTGCCGCCAGCAGCTCCTCCATGGCCTGTGCCGCCTGCTTTGTCACGTCCTGATACATTCTTAATACCCCCTAAAGTTCCAGCTTTTTCACGACCCGTGCCGGCTTGTCGCTGAGAATCTCCCACATAGGCGATTCCGTCTGGCCGCCCTGGAAATACCGCCGTGCCTGGCGGAATCCCTCCTCCACATCCTGCCTCTGAGACATGGCCTCATAAGCCAGGTCATACACGCTCATATCCCGGTACTGAGGCGCAGGGTCCTCCAGCTCCACCTGGAACAGGCCCACCTTGGCCCCTTCCTCTGGATCTTCGCCGTAGTCCATCTCAAAATGGTTCCGGCAGCACGCTTCGCTGTCAAAAAAGTAAGCACAGCCCAGGCGGCTGTAGCTCTGGGGAAATTCCCGCCTTCTCACAAACTCAAAGACGGCCTCTGTGGCATATTTGGCATAGTCCGCCCAATACCGCAAGCCGCTTCGGCTCATCACCGCGTATAAATACTTCCCCTGGAGCACCATAGCAGTAAAGCAGTCCAAGCCCCGCTCCAGCCCCTGGAGAAACGGCTCAGCCAGCTGATATAGCTTCTCGTAATCCGGAGTCAGCGTATCCCCCAGCTGGAGTGACTGGCTGATATGATATACTTCCATCCCAATCCCCCTTTCATCCCTTTCCTGATCCAAGCTGTTGGAACGCTCCCGCCGTTGGCATTCCGGAGGGAAGCATCGGTCTTCTCGATGCTTCCCTCCTCACAGGCTCACACCTTCGCAGCCACCAATGCCTTCACCTGGGCAAGGGCCTGATCCACCTTTTCCAGGTCGGATCCGCCGCCCATGGCAGAGTCCGGCTTGCCGCCGCCCCGGCCGCCGCAGATGGGAGCGATGGTTTTGATGATGTCTCCGGCCTTCACGCCGCGAGCCACAGCCTCCTTGCCGCAGACCGCCTGGAAGGTGACCTTCTCCCCCACCAGGGCCAGCACTGCCACCACAGCGGGGTCCTTATCCCGGAGCATATCCCCCAGCTGCCGCAGGGAATTGGCATCCCCCTGGGTCAGCTTTTGTACCGTCACATGGAGTCCCCCCACGTCTTCGGCCTTTTTCAGGAGCTCATCTGCACCGCCGGCGGACTCCTTGGCCTTGTACTGCTCAATGACCCGGCGGGCCTCCTTCAACTCGGCAACCGTCTGCTCCGCTTTCCGAACCAGCTCAGCAGGGTTGGCCTTCATCGCCTCGGCAGCTTTCACAATGGTCTCGTCGTCCTTTGCCAGCAGCGCCAGCACCCCAGGGCCGGTGACAGCCTCAATCCGCCGCACGCCGGAGGCGATGGAGGACTCGGAGACGATGTGGAACAGGCCCGCTTTGGCCGTGTTATCCAAATGGGTGCCCCCGCAGAACTCCAGGGACAGGTCTCCCATCTGCACCACCCGGACGGTGTCCCCATACTTCTCCCCGAAGAGGGCCGTAGCGCCCAGCTTCTTTGCCTCCTCCAAAGGCAGCACCAGCGTTTCCACCGCCGTGCCGGAAAGGATGGCCCGGATGGTCTCATCCTCAATTTTCTTCAAATCTTCCCGGGAAATGGCTTCGTAATGGGTAAAGTCGAACCGCAGCCGGTCCGGCTCCACCAGGGAGCCCGCCTGGTGGCAGTGGTCCCCCAGGACCTTCACCAGGGCACTCTGGAGCAGATGGGTGGCGGAATGGGCCCGGCAGATGGCTGCTCGGCGGGTTCGGTCAATGGCTGCAACCGCCTCATCGTCCACCTTGATCTCCCCGGTCAGGAGCTTGCCGTGGTGCAGATACTTGCCGCCCTTGTCCTTCTGCACATTGGTGACAACAAATTCCGACTGCCCCACGGTGATGCTGCCGTGGTCGGCCGTCTGGCCGCCCATCTCCGCATAGAATGGCGTCCGGTCCAGAACCAAAATGCCAGCCTCGCCGCCGGCAATGACCCCGGTGACCTCGCCGTCCACGCAAACCGCCAGCACCTTGGCAGTATCTCGGTCCTTCTCGTAACCGGTAAACTCCGTGGGAGTATTATCCAGGCCCAGGTCAATTCCAGCCCAGGCCAGATCTCCCAATGCCTTCCGGGCCTCCCGAGCCCGCACCTTTTGCTCCTGCATCAGCTTGGCAAAGGCGGCCTCGTCCACCGTCATCCCCTCGTCTTCCACCATTTCCGCCGTGAGGTCAATGGGGAAGCCGTAGGTGTCATAGAGCTTGAAAGCGTCGGCCCCGGAGAAGACCGTCTCTCCCTTGGCCTTGTGCTCCGCCAGGAGCTCCGCAAAAATCTTCATGCCACCGTCAATGGTCCGGGCGAAGTTCTCCTCCTCCGTGCGCACCACCCGGGTGATATAGTCCGCCCGATCCCGGAGGTAGCCGTAATGGCCCTCGTTTTCATGGATGACGGTCTCCACCACCTGGAAGAGGAAGGGCTTATCCACCCCCAAGAGCTTCCCATGCCGGGCCGCCCGGCGTAGCAGCCGCCGCAGGACATAGCCACGCCCTTCATTGGAGGGCAAAACCCCGTCGGCAATCATAAAGGTAGCGGAGCGGATGTGGTCTGTAATGACCCGGAGGGATACGTCCGTCTTATGGCTCTGGCCGTAGGCAGCGCCGGTGAGGGCGGTCACCCGGTTGGTGATGTTCATGACGGTGTCTACGTCGAAAAGGCTCTCCACCCCTTGGCACGCCACAGCCAGCCGCTCCAGGCCCATGCCGGTGTCGATGTTCTTCTGGGCCAATTCGGAGTAGTGGCCGTGGCCGTCGTTGTCAAATTGGGAAAAGACGTTGTTCCAGACCTCCATATACCGGTCGCAATCACAGCCCACGGTACAGCCGGGCTTGCCGCAGCCGTATTGCTCCCCCCGGTCATAGTAGATCTCGGAGCAGGGGCCGCAGGGGCCGGAGCCATGCTCCCAGAAGTTGTCCTCTTTGCCAAACCGGAAGATCCGGTCCGCCGGGATGCCCACCTCCTGGTTCCAGATCTGGAAGGCCTCCTCATCGTTTTCATAGATAGAAGGGTACAGCCGGCTCTCGTCCAGGCCCACCACCTGCGTCAGGAACTCCCAACTCCATTCGATGGCCTCCCGCTTGAAGTAATCGCCAAACGAGAAGTTGCCCAGCATCTCAAAGTAGGTTCCATGGCGGGCCGTTTTGCCGATGTTCTCAATGTCGCCGGTACGGATGCATTTCTGGCAGGTACACACCCGGCGGCGGGGCGGCTCCACCTCTCCCTTGAAATAGGGCTTCATAGGCGCCATGCCGGAATTGATCAGCAGCAAAGACTGGTCATTCTGGGGAATCAGCGAAAAGCTGGGCAGGCGCAGGTGCCCCTTGCTCTCAAAGAAAGACAAAAACATCTCCCGAAGCTCATTCACGCCATAGGGCTTGCGATTCATAGTAATCTACCTCCATTATTTTTGTTCACATAATATGGATCCTCCAGCTATTTGGCCGGATTGCCGTCGATATATTGCCAAACCTGGAAAAAGTCTCCTTCCCTGCGGATGATATGGTCGAAATGGCTTTTTTGCCACAAATTCATGCCCATTTGGCGGTTTGTAAAGCGTAATGCCTCCTGTACACATTGCCCGCATGGGGAAAGCTCCAGCTGGGGCACGTCAAGGATGCCGCCCCCTGCCAAACAAATAAACCCCGCCCCCAGGTTAGGGGCGAGGCTCTTGCTCGCGGTACCACCCTAATTACCGGGAAAAAACCCGGCGTCTTAGCTGCTCTGTAACGGGAGCGCCCGTCCCGGTCATCCCGGGCCGCTTGGAAATGGCTGGCAGAATTCCGGCCGGGGGCTTGCACCGTCTCCCCCTCGCTTTGGGCCTTTCCTCTGCTTGGTTTCCGCATGGCATTTGGAGTATTTGGGGCTATTTTACCACAATTTTTGGGTTTGTCAATCCTGGATTTCCCTGAATCAGGCGGCGCAGGGTCAGGGCCCGTCTGGGATGGTTGGTAATGACAGAGTGAACATCCCAAGCAAAGAGATAAGTAAGGGGACCGTGACCGTTCACCGTGTAGGCATTGATCTCCAGGTGACACGCTTTCAGCTCCCGGATGACTCCAGGCCGCAAACGGAGATACAGGGGATGGTACGCCTCAAGCCCCAAATCCCGGGTGGCTTGGCCGGGACTCAGGAGCTTATCCTGGTTCAAAAGACCGCAAGGCGCCTCCGGCGCCAGGGCCTTGACCCGCAGCAGGGTCTGGGCATGGAAGCTGGAGAGAATCACCCGGTTCTCCAGGCCAAAGCGGCAAATCTGGTTCCACACCTTTTCCTCCATTCCCTCGTAATCAAAAAGCCCCGTCTTCAGCTCGATATTGGACTTCATTCCAGTGGGTGCAATCAGCTCCAGATACTCTTCCAACGTGGGAATTCGCTGCGGTGCAGTCCTCCAGCCGTATGCCGCGTTCAGGCGGCGCAATTCCGCCAGGGAATGGTCTTTGACATATCCCACACCATCTGTCGTCCGGTCCACACGCTCATCATGGATCACCACCACTTCCCCATCCCGGGTGAGGTGAACATCCAATTCCACGCCGTCCGCTCCGCTCTCCACCGCCTTTTGAAAAGCCAGGATGGTATTTTCCGGATACCGGCTGCTGTATCCTCTGTGGCAAATGACCTCCGTCATCATTCTCACACCTCTTGCCGTATTCTGCCCCATTTTACTCCACACCGCCCCAAAGTGCAACTGGAAAGTTCTGGATCTGGGAAAACCGCAGAATCTGCAATTTTTCCCCTTCCCCCCCTCTCTCAGCCTTGACGGCTGGTCAGGAAGGGCCTATAATTGGTACGGCACAGAAAGCGAATCGGAAGGGGCCAACATACTATGAACAAGCAAATGATCCGTTATGTCCTGGGGCTGGTGCTCCTCATTGAGGGCGCTCTGCTGCTGTTGCCCCTGGCAGTCGCCCTCCTCTACCAGGAGACCACCTGGAAGCATTTTGGGCTCACCATTGCCGTCTGTCTCATTCTGGGCGGGTGTATGATCATTCGGAAGCCCCGGAGGCGGACGCTCTTTCCCAAGGACGGCTTTGTCATTGCCGCTCTGACCTGGATTGTCATCAGTCTTGTGGGGGCGCTGCCCTTCAGCCTGTCCGGTCAGATCCCCCGGTATATTGACGCCCTATTTGAGGTGATCTCCGGCTTCACCACCACTGGCTCCAGCATCCTGCCCCGGGTAGAGGCTCTGGACAAGGGCATGCTGTTCTGGCGGAGCTTCAGCCACTGGATAGGGGGCATGGGCATTTTGGTGTTTATGCTGGCTCTGCTGCCTGCTATGGGTGGAGCCACCATTCATATTCTTCGGGCAGAGAGCCCGGGGCCCAATGTGGCAAAGGTGGTCCCGAAAATTCGGGAGTCCGCAAAAATCACGTATCTCATCTATCTGGCCCTGACCCTTCTTCTGGTCATTTTATACCTGGCAGGAGGCATGCCCCTTTTTGACAGCCTGTGCATCGCCTTCGGCACGGCAGGCACTGGCGGCTTCGCGGTCAGGACCTCCAGCTGCGCCGAATATACCCCCTATATCCAGACGGTGACCACCATTTTTATGGCGCTTTTCGGAGTAAACTTCACGGTTTACTTCCTTTTGCTCCAGCGGAAATTCCGTCAGGCCCTCCACAGCTCCGAATTGTGGACCTATGTGGGGATCATTCTGACCGCCACCCTGGCCATCAGCGTCAACATCTACCGCTCTATGCCCTCCTTCGGGCAGGCGGTCCATCACGCAGCCTTCACCGTCTCTTCCATCATCACCACCACAGGCTACGGCACATTGGACTTCAACCTGTGGCCGGAGTTCAGCCGGGTGATTCTCTGCTTTCTCATGATCGTGGGAGCCTGCGCCGGCTCCACCGGCGGCGGCTTCAAAGTCTCCCGGATTGTCATCCTGTGCAAGTATGCAAAAAACGAACTGGAGCGGCTGATCCATCCCCGGACCGTCAAGGTGGTGAAGGTGGACGGCAAACAGGTCTCCAAGGAAACGGTCCATGGCGTCCTGGTCTATACCCTGTTCTACATCCTCATTGCCATGGCTTCCATGCTTTTGGTATCCCTGGATAACTTCGACGCCTCCACCACCATCTCCTCCGTCCTGGCTACCCTCAACAACATCGGCCCCGGCCTGGGCGCCGTAGGACCGGCCGCCTCCTTTGCCGGGCTGTCAGACCTGTCCAAAGCCGTCCTGTGCCTGGACATGCTGGCCGGACGGCTGGAAATCTTCCCCCTTTTGGTGCTTCTCCTGCCCAGCACCTGGGCCAAGAAATAATGGAACATGGCCTGCCGCAGAGGGTTTTCCTTCTTGCGGCAGGCCATGTTGTGATACTGGTGCACCAGCACATTGACAAACCTACTTTTTTTTGCCATGTTCCGCGCTCCGCTTGGTCCAGGCCATAACGGCCACAGCAGACAGCAGCAGCGGGCAGCAAATCAGGATGGAAAGCCTTCCCAGGCTCCGGCATGTCACGCCTCCCAGCGCCGCACCCAGGACAAACACCAGAATCACCAGGTAATACACCTTCGCCCGGTGCAGATGGGCCCGGTCCCGGGTCACATGCCAGCGGTATAAATACTCCATCCCACTGCGGAGGTTCCCGATGCACATGGTGGTGGCGTAGGCATTGCCCTCAATCTTCCGAAAGCTCTCCACCTGCATGGCGCACACAAAGCTCACCAAAACGTTGGCCAGCAAATTGAGCTGGCTGGGCAGAAAGGCCACCAGAAGCAAAATCACAGCCTCCAGAAGCACCACAGCCTGCCGCCAGTGAAAGGCCAGGCTGTGGCTGTGAAACCGGTTGCGCACCGCCTCCGCCGCAAACACCCCGGTTGCAAAGGCCACCACCGGAATGAGATGCTCCGCCGCCACCGCCCACTGACCCAAGGCCAGGCTTTGGCCCACCAAAACCATGTTACCCGTCTGGGCGTTGGCAAAGACCTGATCCCGGACATTGTAAGTATAAGCGTCTTGCAGGCCGCCGGAGGCCGCAAGTAGGCATCCTACCAGGATGGATTCCGAAGGCTGCTCCGGGGGTACCAGATGTTTCATGGCCCTTAAAAATCCTTTCCCATGGAATGATAAGTGGGTAACAATTTGGGGCTCACTTTGCCGGTGGAAATCCCCGCCTGCTCCAGCTCCTTGACAAAGCCGGTCACATGACGCAAAGTGGGGCGACCCAGATCCGTCTCCCGGGCCGCTTGCCCGGCGTTCCGCCCGGCGTCCCGGCCAAAGACGATGATGTCCAGGAGGCTGTTGCCCATGAGCCGGTTTCTGCCGTGGATGCCTCCCACCGCCTCTCCGGCTACATAAAGGTTGGGCACGGCCGGCGTCTGGCAGTCCGGGCCGATGTCCAGGCCGCCATTTTGATAGTGAAGGGTGGGATAAACCAAAATGGGGGTCTTCCGAATGTCCATTCCATACTTTCCAAACATGCGCAGCATGGCGGGAATCCGGCGTTCTATGGTACCGGCTCCATTCCGAAGCTCAATCATCGGCGTATCCAGCCAGACGCCCTGGCCGTCTGGAGTCTGCACGCCCTTGCCCCGGCCCTGGCACTCCCGGATGATGGAGGCGGCGGACACATCCCGGGTCTCCAGGGGATGCATAAAGGCTTCGCCCTCCCGATTGATGAGCATGGCGCCCAGAGAGCGGACCTTTTCCGTCACCAATGCGCCAAAAATCTGCTGAGGGAACGCCGCGCCTGTGGGATGGTACTGAAGGGTATCCGGATACAGAAGCTTCGCCCCCGCCCGGTAACCCAAAACCAAGCCGTCCGCCGTGGCCCCATAGTGGTTGGAGGTGGGGAAACCCTGATAGTGCATCCGCCCCGCCCCGCCGGTAGCCAAAATTACGGTTTTCGCCCGGGCCACCAGAAGCTGCCGGGTTTCCATATTCAAAAGCACCGCCCCAGAGGCCCGTCCCGCTTCATCCAAAATCAGTTCAACAGCAGCGGTAAAATCCACCACCTGAATGGGCCGGTTCAGGACCTCATCCCGAAGGGTGCGCATGATCTCCGCCCCGGAGTAGTCCTTGGCGGCATGCATCCGCTTCCGGGAGGTACCGCCGCCGTGGGTGGTCACCATAGTCCCATCCGGCGCCTTGTCAAACTCCACCCCCAACTGGTTCAGCCACAAAATGGCCTCAGGCGCCTCCGTCACCAGCTTGTTCAAAAGCTCCTTTTTGGCGGCAAAGTGACCGCCACCGTAGGCGTCCAGGAAATGAATGGCAGGAGAATCATTGGGCTTATCCGCAGCCTGGATCCCTCCCTCGGCCATCATGGTGTTGGCGTCCCCCACCCGGAGCTTGGTGACCAGCAGCACAGAAGCGCCCGTGTTCTGAGCCTCCAGGGCCGCCGCACAGCCCGCTCCGCCGCCGCCGATGATTAACACGTCCGCAGTGAAATTCGCCTGTTCTAGGGGCACCTCCGCCTCCAGAAACCGAGGCTGAGACTGAAGCAGCTCCGCCAGCTCCAGGGGAACCTTCTCCCCAGCGTTGGGCCCCACCTGGAGCCGGGTAAATTTCTCCTCCTTATAATCCGGATGAAAGGCCTTCAGGAGGGCCTCCTTCTCCTCCGCTGTCATACGGCGGGGTTCTGTGGCCAGGTTCCGGGCGCGATGTGCCTCCACCTTGGCCATGGATTCCAGCATTTCCGGTGTGTACATGCGATTGCCTCCCTACTTCTCAATGTCCCGGTGGTTGTACAGCTCTTGCAGCTCTTCCAAGGGCTTGCCCATCAGGGATTCCATCAGCTCCCGGAAGGTCCCGTCTGCAATCTCCCCCACCCGGTCCTCCAGGTGCTGGGACCTGGGCATCAGATACTTGCCGTTGATCCGCCGGGCCAGCATGGCCACCTGGGGGTGGGAAATGCCCGCCGGGCAACGGGCGGAGCATACCCCGCACATGACGCAGTCAAAGGACTCCTCTGCGCAGGCAGCAAAGTCCCCCCGCTGGGCATAGGCGATGTACTGCATCACATTCAGCTCCTGGGTGCAGCTTTTGGTGCAGGCATTGCAGCCGATGCAGGCGTAAATCTCCGGGTAAAGCTGCATCATCACCTGCTGATTCAGCGGAATCTTGTCCATGTCGTACACCTGCTTTACCAGCGGGAAAAAGGGCAGGGTGGCAACGTACATGCCCTCCTCCACCTGGGTCTGGCAGGCCAGGCAGGTCTTAAGCTCCTGCCTGCCCTTCACCCGGTACAAGGTGGCGCAGGCGCCGCAGAAGCCATTCCGGCAGCCGCAGCCCCGCACCAGCTGATAGCCCGCATACTCCATGGCCCGCATGATGGTCAAGGCCTTTGGGACTTGATACTGCTTTCCAAAAAAGTAAACATGAACCATTTCTTCCATCGTAGCACCTCTGTCAATACTCGTCGGGCAGCCGGTCCAGCTGGTCGCAGCGGAACACCGGACCGTCCTTACAAACGTACCGGTCCCCAATGTTGCAACGGCCGCACTTCCCAATGCCGCATTTCATCCGCAGCTCCAGAGTGGTATACACCTGGTTTTTCTGAAAACCCATGGCCTGAAGCGCCTCCAGGGTAAACTGAATCATCACAGGGGGACCGCAGACCACAGCGGTTTTCCCCGTATCAAATCCCAGCTCCCGGACATAGCCGGGCACGAAGCCCACATGTCCGTCCCAGCCCGGCTGCTCCCGGTCAATGGTCAGGTGGACCCTCAGGCCCTCCTCCTGGCACCACTGCTCCACAATCTCCGGATAGTCCACCAAGTCGTCCCTGGAGCGGGCGCCATAGACAATGTCCACCTGCCCGTACCAGGACCGGTTGGCCCGGACATAGCGGATCACAGACCGCAGCGGCGCCAGGCCGATGCCGCCGGCAATGAACACCAAATCCTTCCCCCGGAAGGCCGTATCCACCGGGAAGCCGTTGCCATAGGGACCCCGAAGGGTCACCTGCTGCCCCGGCTCCATGGCGTGGAGCCACTCTGTGACGCAGCCGCACTTTTTAATGGAAAATTCCAAAAAATCCAAATCGGTGGGGGATGAGGTGATGGAGAAGAGGGCCTCCCCCACCCCGGGCACAGACAGCATGGCGCACTGGCCGGGGATGTGAGAAAAGGGCTTCCTCCCGTCCAGACCCACCACCCGGAAGGTTTTCACATCCGGGGTATCCACCCGTATGTCCGTCACCACTGCGATCATGGGAATCAGGGGATCACGATTCATGGGGCGCACCTCCCAAAGTTTTCATCACCTTGACAATATTCATGTGTATCGGGCACTGCCGCAGGCACCGGCCGCAGCCCACGCAGCCGAAAATCCCCCCCTGGTTTACGGGGAAATACTGGAGCTTATGCAAAAACCGCTGGCGAAACCGCTCCTTTTGGGTGGGCCGGGGCTGACCGGCAGACATGATGGTAAAGTCTGAATACATGCAGCTGTCCCAGCACCGGTAGCGAAGAATCTCCCGATTTCCGGTAAACTCCTTGATGTCATAGCACTGGCAGGTGGGGCAGGCGAAGGTGCAGGCTCCGCAGCCCAGGCAGCTCTCCGACAGCTGGTCCCACTCCGGCCGGTGGAACAGCTCCAGCATCGCCTCCTCCCGGCCAAATCCTTCGGTGGTGAGCTCGCGCAGGGGAAGCCGGTTCAGAATGGACCTGGTTCGCTCCTGTGCTGCCGCCACGGCAGACTCCTCCCCCTCCTCCAGGGGGAGGCCCGCCAGCAGCGCCGCTCCCTTTTCCGTATTGGCCCGGAGGTACAGGGCGTCCTCCCACTGCCAGGCGGACACATCCCCTGCCGGGTCCCCAGGGTCAATGCCAAAGGTCCCGCAAAAGCAGGTCTCCTCCGGCTCCTGGCAAGCCAGGCAGATGACGGTGCCATGGTCCCGCCGGTCCCGGTAGAAGCTGTCCTCCGGCTCTGCCAGGAACACCCGGTCCAGAATCTCCAGGGCCCGGCAGTCACAGGGCCGGACTCCAAAGACCACAAACGGCTCCTGGCGCACCCGGGCCTCCAAAATCTCCAGTTCCTTGCCGGAGACACGGAAGCGCATCAAATCCTCCACCTGGGGAAAAAAGAGGTCCTTGGGGCCCAACCGGGTATTGCCGGTCAGAACCGGCTCCTTCCCCGGCTCCCACCGGGCAAACCGGCTATGTCCGGCTCCGTCCTCCAGCGGGCAATACAGGCTGCCCCGGGTCGCCATGGCCGCCAAAAGCTCTGGCAGCCTGGACCATGCAATCCGTTTCATTGCGCCCCTCCTCTCCTGGCTGTACTGGGCTCCGGGTCGTCAAAGCGGAAGTCCATCAGCGGCGGCCTGGATTCCAGGTCCGCACCGGCCTGGTAAGGGCCGTACAGCTCGTTCATATCGGCAATTAATTTCCGGTTCAGCAAATGCAGGGGGATGTGCTGGGGGCAAACCCGGGAGCACTCCCCGCAGTCGGTGCAACGCCCAGCCACATGGAAGGCGCGGATGATGTGGAAGAGATTCTCTTCAAAGGAATTTGCAGCCGCCTTATTCTCCACCCCGGACGCAGGATTGTCAAAGACACATTTCTCACAGGAGCAGGCGGGGCACACATTCCGGCAGGCGTTGCAGCGAATGCACCGGGACAATTCGCCCTGCCAGAAGCGAAACCGCTCATCCGGCGTCATCGCCTCCAAACGGCGCACGCCCTCCATCCGGCCGTCCCCGCAGTCTGTGCCGTCCTCTCCCAAAAGCTCGTCATAGCAGGCCATCTTTTTGGTTTTGCAGCTGCGGCACCGCTCTGCCAACACCGTCTGCCGGGGTAAGCGTTTCTCTCCGTAGAGGGTCTCCACCACCAGGGTTTCTCCCTCTTCCCGAACCGCCAGGGGCGCTTTGGCCTGGGCTTGGAGCTGCTCCATGTCACACATTCCCTCGCACTGGACGGCCACAGCATACACCGCCGCCCGCTGCACGCGATGCTCCTTGCAAAGCTGCTGAAACGAGTAGGTGTCGCAGGGTTTTAAAAAGGCGGCAATTTTTCCCGGCTTCCGGCTCTCTGCAACCAGATATTTGGAAAGATTGGGGGCGGAAAAGGGGGACCATACAAACTCCCGCTCCGCTTCCTCCGCCGTGGAAAACACCGCCGGCGTGAGATCATAGAAAAATGTTCCGGCCTTCCACCCCAGGACCCGGTCCACTGCTCCAGTTTTCAAGAGCTCGACAGCCCTGGCCTTCACATCTGCTTGCATCTCAGGTCCTCCAGTCTCCGATTCTCGCCCAAAGCGCGGATAGTCTCGGCAAATTCCTCCATGGTAGCGGCAAATTTGGCTCCCTCTGCCGCAGAGACCCACTCCACCCTCGTCCGCTCCCGCTCAATGCCCAAATAGTCCAGGAGGGAAACCAGCAGGGTCATCCGCCGCCGGGCGTAGTAGTTGCCCGTGGTATAGTGGCAATCCCCCGGGTGGCAGCCGCAGAGGATCACGCCATCGGCTCCCCGCTGAAAGGCCCGCAGGATGAACATGGGGTTCAACCGGCAGGAGCAGGGGATGCGAATGATCTTCACGTGAGCCGGATAAGAAAGCCGGTTGGTGCCGGCCAGATCCGCTCCGGCGTAAGAACACCAGTTGCAGCAAAAGGCCACAATGGTGGGCTGAAAGCGCTCGTTCACTTGCATATAGCATCCACCTCCGCCATGATTTGCCGGTTGGAAAAGCCCAGAAGGTCCATGGCCCCCGAGGGACAGGCCACCGTACAGGCGCCGCAGCCCTGGCACACAGCCGGGTTCACCTGAGCCACCCGGCGCAGCACCGTCTTCCGCCCCGGCCCTCGGAACTCCTTGTCCACATAAGTAATGGCTCCATAGGGACACACCTTCTCACAGGCGGAGCAGCCGTTACACATTCCCTCGTCTGACCGCGCCACACATGGGTTGCAGGTGAGATGGTCCTTTGCCAAAAGACCAATGACCTTCGCTGCCGCGGCCCCTGCCTGGGCCACCGTCTCCGGAATGTCCTTAGGGCCCTGGCAAGCGCCGGAGAGGAAAATGCCCGCCGTCGGGCTCTCCACAGGCCGGAGCTTGGGGTGCGCCTCCGTAAAGAAGTCGTTGGTGTCCATGGAGGCGGTCAGCATGGTGGCCAAAGGCCGGGCGGAAGGGTCCGGCTCCATGGCAGCCGCCAGCACCACCATGTCCGCCTGGATGTGCAGCTGCCGGTTCTCCAGCAGGTCCGAGGCCTGAACCAGGAGCTTATCCCCCTGAGGGACTACCTTCCCCACCTGGCCTTTGATGTAGTGGACTCCATACTCCTCCACCGCCCGGCGGTAAAACTCGTCAAAGCCCTTGCCCGGCGTCCGGACGTCGATGTAAAATACATATACCTCTGTATCCGGGTACTTCTCCCGGCAGAGCATGGCGTGCTTGGCCGTGTACATGCAGCAGATTTTGGAGCAATAGGACTTGCCCCGGCCGTCGTCGCACCGGGAGCCCACACACTGGACGAAAACCAGGGTGTGGGGATGCTTCCCATCAGAGGGACGCAGCAGGGTCCCGCCTGTGGGACCGGCAGCATTCATCAGCCGCTCCAGCTCCAGGGAGGTGACCACATCGGGACTCTGACCGTAGGCGTACTCCCCGTATTTCTCCAGAGAAATGGGGCGGAAGCCTGTGGCCGCCACAATGGCGCCGTATTGCCGCTCCTCCAGCCGGTCCCTTTGCCGGTAATCAATGGCCCCGGCGGTGCAAACCTTGGCGCAGACGCCGCACTTGCCGCTTTTCAGCATGGTACAGAAGTCCGGGTCAATGGTGGCAACCTTGGGCACTGCCTGGGCAAAGGGGATGTAAATGGCCCGGCGGGTGTTCAGGCCCAGGTTAAAGGCGTTGGGCGCCTTCTTCTGGGGGCACTTTTCCGTGCACAGGCCGCAGCCGGTGCATTTGGTCTCGTCCACGTACCGGGCCTTATGCCGGATGGTCACCGTGAAGTTTCCCACAAAGCCCTTCACCGACTCCACCTGGGAGTAGGCCATGATCTGAATCCCCTCATGTTGGGCCGCATCCACCATTTTGGGGGTCAGGATGCAGGCTGCACAGTCCAAGGTTGGAAAGGTCTTGTCAATCTGGGCCATTTTCCCCCCAATGGTAGGCTCTTTCTCCACCAGATCTACCTGAAATCCGGCCTCAGCAATGTCCAAGGCCGTCTGGATGCCGGCGATGCCTCCGCCAATGACCAGGGCCCGCTTGGTCACGGGACTCTGCCCGGCCGTCAGGGGGGCGTTCAACTGGACCTTGGCAATGGCCGCCCGGCCCAGAATCACCGCCTTTTCCGTGGCCTCTTCTTTGCTCTTATGAATCCAGGAGCATTGCTCCCGGATATTGGCAATTTCCAGCATGTACGGGTTCAGGCCGGCCCGGCTGACTGCCTTGCGAAATGTGGCTTCATGCATCCGGGGGGAGCAGGAGCAAATCACCACACCGGTAAGGCGGTGCTCCCGGATGGCCTCCATGACCAGGTTTTGTCCGGCCTCGGAACACATATAAGGATACTCTGCGGCGTAGACAACCCCCGGTTCTTTTCCAAGGGTCTGCGCCACTTGGACCACATCCACGGTGGCGGCAATGTTGGAGCCGCACCAGCAGACAAAAACACCAATTCTTTCCATAGGCGACCTCCTCACTTTCCGTACTTCCGCAGGGCGCTGACCAAGGCCTGCTGGGGGATCTCGCTGTCCAGCATGGCAGGGATTTGGTCCGGCAGCAGGTGATTCTTACCAGCCTGGCGAATGACCAGAAGCCGGGCCGCCTCCACCAGCCGGGCAGGCTCCACACTCCGGGGGCACCGCTCCAGGCAAGCCATACAGGACAGGCAATTCCAAATGGCCCGGGAGGCCATCAGCTCCTCCAACGCGCCGCGCTCTATCATGGCCACAAACTGGTGGGGATGGTACTCCATCTCCCCGTAAGCCGGGCAAGCCGCTGAGCATTTTCCGCAGCGCATACATTTCCGGGGATTGATTCCCGTAATGCGCTGGATTTCCTGCACCATATCTGGATGTTTCATCTTACCCCTCCTCCGTCAGGCCCAAGGCCTGGGCCAGCAGCTGGGTGAAATACACCGTAGGAAGCCCCGTGGCGTTCCGGGTGAGGTTGTACCTGCACAGGGGACAGGCAGTTACCAACAGCTCTGCCCCCAAGGCAGCTGCGTTGTCCACCACACTTTGTGCCTGGGCCTGAGCCAATCTCCTGTTTTCCAGGGTCACATAGCCACCGCAGCACTCGTTGCGCATGGCATAAACCACTGGCTCCGCCCCCAGCGCCCGAAGAAAATCCTCCAAAATCCCAGGGTTTTCCGGATCATCCATGGCCATATCCTTGCCGGGGCGGAGCAGAAGGCAGCCGTAATAGGCCCCAATCTTCCGGCCGGTCAGAGGGCGCTTGACCGCCTCCTTCAGGTGGTCAAACCCCACGGTGTCCCGCAGCAGCTCCAGAAAGTGGACCACCTTCGTCTGCCCTTCATAGGGTCGGGGCAGCTCCAGATAGCGGTTGGCCCGATCCCGGAAGGTCTCGTCCCGCTTGAAGTCCTCGTTGGTCCGCTTCAGCACATGGTGGCAGGCGGAGCAGACCGTCACTAAGGTCCCCGCCCGCTCCCCGGCCTCCGCCAAGGCCCGGACTGCGGACAGCCGGGTGGCAATCTCGTCTGAGGCCATGGGATACACGCCCCCGCAGCACTGCCACTGGGGCAGCTCCTCCAGGGTGACGCCTAAGGCCTCTGCGGAGGCTCTGGCACAGCGGTCCAGCTCCGCTGCCTGGTTCTTCAGCGTGCAGCCTGGATAATAGTTCAGCACCATTGTATTGTCCCCTCCCACTTTTGGTGACAAGCTCAAAATCAGTATTCGCATACCGATATCTTTTTACCGAGTGCATTGTAGCAGATTCTTTTGTCAAACGCAACCCCTTTGGGGTGGTTTTTTGAGGATTTTGCAAACTGATTTCATCAGGAAGCTAAACATCCCTGTTTTCGTCGGGAAATGCGTTTGCATTTGCCGGAAATCTGGAAAAACCGGAAGATTTCACCGCCGGGCGCGCCCTACCGCCCCGGGGGCACACGGATCCGCACACTGGTTTGGGAGGGCAATGGCGGAAACGATCCAGGGCAACTCCCCATTCCTTCCGGAATGCCTTGGCAGGACGTCACACAACGCACAGGAGCATAGAAATTGCCAGCTCCGGAATGGATCCCTGAGCTGGCAATCTCTATACATCGTTCGTTCTGACGCTTACTCCGCTCTCATTCGAGGCATACGCTGAGGAGAAGTCACGGACCAGCGGGCCGAATCCCGCTGTCGGCTAAGCTCAGCCAAAGGCTTCGCTGTAGCGCAGGAGGATGGTTGCAACCTGGGCCCGCGTGGCGGTTGCTTTGGGAACCAATTGGCCTCCCATGCCGTTCACCAGCTTCTTCTCCACAGCCCAGGCGAAGGCCTCAGCCGCATAGGTGCTGATTCGGCCGGCATCCGGATAGGCCTCCAGGCTGCCGCCAGCTGTGATATCCGCGCCAGTCAGCTTGGCGTACCGATACAGGAAGGTCACCAGCTGCTCCCGGGTCACAGGCGCCTCGGGGGCAAAGAGGGTATCGGTCATGCCCAGAACCACGCCGTTTTCATAGGCCCAGGCCACAGCTTCGGTGTAATACCGGCCCTCCTTCACATCTGTAAAGGGGAACTTGCCGCTCACGCTGGGCGAATTCGCCATACGGTAGAGGATGGTGACAATCTGGCCCCGGGTCAGGGCGCCGTCAGGTTGGAAGCGGTTGCCGCCCACGCCCTCCATAATGCCCTGGCGCAGCACATAGTCCACACCGGCATGGTACCATCTGGCTGTGTCCAGATCCACAAATGCCTTGCTGGGACACATTTCGCTGCTGACAGGCAGGTTCTCCCTCTCGGACTCCCCGCACAGGGCGCAGCTCCGGATCCGCTCTCCCTCGTGGAAGCAGTCTGCTTCCTGCGTCACCTCCCAGTCAGACCAGCTGTGGCCCTTGGCAGGAATGCTCTCACCAAGGCAGAGGACCTTGCCGCAATCGGTGCAGACCGCGTCGCCGGTATAGCCAGGCTCTGTGCAGGTGGCTTCCTTGGCGTTTTGAACCTGCTCATGGTGACCCCTGGGCTGGGTAATTTCGCTGATATAGCGGTAGCCGCAGACGGTACAGGTGTGCTCCGTGTAGCCAAACTCCTCGCAGGTAGGCTCCACCACCACGCTCTGACAGCTGTGGGACGTCATGGGAATGGTTTGGGTATAGGTCTTGCCGCAGTCGGTGCAGGTAAAGGTCATTATGCCTTCCTCTACACAGGTAGCCTCCCTGGTCACCGAAGCCGTATAACGGTGGTCATGGGCCGAGACATAATCCGCCACATAGCTATGACCGCAGATGGTGCAGGTATAAGTGGTATAGCCCATCTCGTCACAGGTAGGCTCTGTCACCACACCTTCATACTGGTGGCCCAGAGGCTGAACCAGATCCCCGATGTAGCTGTGCTCACAGGCCGCACAAACATAGGTGGTATAGCCCATGGTTTCGCAGGTCGCCTCCGTCACAATTGCCTCGTACTGGTGGCCAAGGGCATCGGTGTAGCCGTCCCGATAGCTGTCGCCGCACCGGGCGCAGGTATGCTCCGTATAGCCCTCCTTCGTGCAGGTGGGGGCCACCACTACATTTTCGTAATCGTGCCCCAGAGGCGGTGTGATTGCGCCCACATAGCTGTGCTCACAGACGGAGCAGACATAGGTGGTATAACCCATGGTCTCGCAGGTCGCCTCCGTCACAGTCTTCTCATACAGGTGGCCCTGGGCATCGGTGTAGCTGTCCCGATAGCTGTCGCCGCACCGGGTGCAGGTGTGCTCGGTATAGCCATCCTCCGTGCAGGTGGGGGCAATTACCACGTCTTCGTAGTCGTGACCCAGGGGCGGAATGCTCTCTCCCCGCTGCAGGAGCACGCCGCAGACAGAGCAGTAGGTGTCGCCGGTATAGCCGGACTCTGTGCAGGTGGCTTCCCTGGCGTCGCGGAGTTCTCCGGTATGACCCGTCGCCGGAACCACATCCCGATGCTCCGTCGCACCGCAACGGCTGCACCGATAGATGGTATAGCCCTCCTCTGTGCAGGTGGGCGCTACGGTCTCCTGCTGAATGGAGAAGTCATGACCCAGCGCCTCAATCTCCTTGCCCTGGGACAGGAGCGCGCCGCAATCCTTGCAATAGGTATCACCGGTGTAACCGGGTTCCGTGCAGGTGGCCTCTTTGGCATCGCGAAGCTCAGAATTGGTATGTGGGCATTCCGTGGCCTCGGAAAGGGTCACATTGTCCACTGCCACAGGGTCGGCTGTGTCACCGGCCTTCTTGAAATAGTGGAAGGCAAGCTGTACATTGTCTGTCCGGAACTCCTCGGGCACCGTCAGCTCGCAGGTACCGGTCTGGTAATAGCCGGATCCGTTCTCCAGGTCCTTGGAAGCGTCCCAGAGCGTGGTCCAGGTGTCGCCGCCATCGGTGCTGGCCTCTACGGTGAAGTGCAGGCCGCCGTAGAACACCTCGTATCGTCCAAAGGCATAGTCAAACTTCACAACCGGATGCTTGCCCGTCAGATCCACCGCCGGGGAGATCAGGTACTCGTCCTGCTGCGCGCCGCCGGACCAGGTGTCGGAATCATAGGCGTCGTAAGAGACCTTGGCTACCTTGCTGCCATTCAGCTGGGACATACGGGCAGAGGTCCAGGTATAGTCGGCATTGGTGGTCTTAACGCGCCAGCCCCGGCCGGGGAAGGCATCGTCCTCAAAGTCGTTGTCAAACATGACGCTGCCGGCAGGCCGGAAGGCCGCATGGATGGTATGGTTCCGGGTCACATCTTGGAAGGTGTACTCCGCCACCGCCCCAACGCTCTGGCCGTCCACGGTCACATCGGCAATTTCGTAGCCGGCATCGGCCGTCACAGCAAAGGTCTGACTGCCATGGGCCGCAACCAAAACCGTGCCGCTGGGGGTCACAGCGCCGCCTGTCCCTGCCGTTGCTGTGATGGTGTACTCCGAAGCGGTCTGGCCACCAACAGCCAGAAGCTTCAGGTTATCCACTGCAGCAATGCCGGTGTTCTCACCGGCAGGCCGGGTGTAGTGGAAGGCAAAGGTGACGCCGGATGTACCATACGCCTCCGGGATTTCCACAGCGGCCTGGCCAGTGACCACATAGCCGGACTGGGAGGGGGGAATCGTATCCTTGGCGTCCCAGACCGTGGTCCAAGTCCCGCCGCCATCCTTGGAAATCTCCAGGGTGAAGGTGAACTCACCGCTCTTCATGCCATAGTAGGGATAGGCATACGCAAAGTCCAGCTCCATCTTGGTGGCGCCGGTGAGGTCCACCGTGGGCGTTACCAGGCGCTCATCCTGGGCGGCGCCGGTGGAATAGTCCGCCGTAATATAGGCATTCTGGGTGCCGTTGAAGTAGTAATACTTATACTGCTTCCAGGTGAAGTCTGTGTTGACGCCCTCCACGGACCAGCCGGCGGGAATCCAGGGGCCTTCAAAGTCCTGCTCAAAAATCACCTGAGGCTCTTCCTCAATGGCCTCAAAGGTGGCCAGGAGATAATAGGACTGATCCACATGCTCCAACGTGTAGCTGTCTGTCACATCCACAGCCCGGCCATTGACCCGGAGGGAAACCAGGCGGCAATTTTCATCGGGCATCAAGGTAAAGGTCTGGCTTGCGCCGTCTGCAACCACAGTGTCGCCGGTGGGCGCAATCGTGCCACCTTCCGTGGCCGCAGCCCGCAGGGTATGTCCGGTTTCCCCTGCGCCATCGGGTACCGTCAAAGACACATTGTCCACCGCCGCCGGGTCGCCGCCGGTATAGGCGGTCTTATAGAACCGGAAGGCAAACTGCACGTCAGCCGTACAAAATTCCTCAGGAATCGCCAGCTCGCAGGTGCCGGACTGGGTATAGCCGGACTCGTTCTCCAGGTCCTCCTTGGCATTCCAGAGGGAAGTCCAGGTGCTGCCGCCGTCGGTGCTGGCCTCTACCGTCAGGCGGATGGTGCCATTGAACAGGGCATAGCGGCCAAAGGCATAGTCAAACCTCAAAGTCGGCGTCTTGCCCGTCAGATTGACTGCCGGGGTAATCAGGTATTCATCCTGCTTCGCGCCGGTACCCAGGGGGCTGAGGCCGGCCTGGCTCCAGTCCTCGTACTCATACTCGTCAAAGTCCACCCGGGCCACCTTAGTGGCGTTCAGGTTTGTCTGCTTGCCGGAGTACCAGGTGAAGCTGGAGTTGGTGGTCTTCAGGCTCCAGCCGTTGCCGGGGAAGCTGTCCCCTTCAAAGTCATTCTCAAAGAGCACCTGCTGTCCCCCGGCGTGCTCCGGCGCAAAGGCAGCGGTGATGGTGTGATCCACGCCTATCCGCTCGAAGGTATAATACGAAATGGGGCCCATGTCTACACCGTCCACGGTGACGGAGGCAATCCGGTAGCCCTCGTCCGGGGTTACGGTAATGGTCTTGCTGTTGCCCTTTTTCACCAACACCCGGCCCTCCGGAGAAACAGAACCGTTCTCACCGGCGCAGGCCGTAATGGCTGCGTAGTCCTCCACCAGGTCGGCATAAACGATCACATTGTCAATGGAAATCATGGCGCCGTCCTTGCCCTGGTAGACAAAGGCGAACTGGATATGGGGGCTGTTCTGGAACTTCTCCGGGATCGTCACCTTGGCCTGGGTATTGGTCCAGTCGGCAAAGACGCCAACGTCCCACAGGTCCCACAGCTTCTCCCAGGTCTCGCCGCCGTCCACAGAGGCCATGACCAGAAGGTCGCAGCGCTTGTAATGCGTGGTAAAAGCATAGACTGTATTGAAATCAAAAATGAAATGGGTCTCAGTCTGCTGCCCGCTGATGTCCAGTACGGGGGTGATGAGCCACTCATTCTGTTCAAAATTTTCATCGTAGCTGCAGGTGGCCATGTATTCCTCATCCCGGTGCCAGGTCTCTACAGACTGCCCCCGGGACTCAACAGTCCAGCCATCCGGCAGCCAGGCGCTGTTAAAGTTCTCCTGCCACAGGATATCCGTGGGCACCACCTCGGCGTAGTCGTCGCTGTTGCCTGTGGCCTTCAGGGTGTAGGCTTTGGAGTTGCCGGCATAGTCATGGACCACCAGGCCGATGCTCTCACCCATGCCGGTGATATCCAGATCCTTCAGAACCGTCGTCGCGCCGGGCGTCGTTTCCGCCACGCCAATCACATCAAATTCCTTGCTGTACTGGGGATCCGTCAGGACCACAGCCGCCACATACTGGTTGTCCGTCAGGGTCAACGTGGCATAGTACCGGCCCTCAGATTCCCGGACGGTCATCTCCTGGATCTGAGGCTCCTCCGTATCAATGGTAATGGGGAACTCCCAGGCGCTGCGCTGATTGTTCGCCTCGTGCTCATCATAAATCAGCTCGGCTTCCACCCGCACAGTGGCCTTGGCATTGTTGGGGAGACTGGAGCCCGTGGCATCCGTACCATACCAGGGGTCAAAGGCGTCGTAGTCGTTGACCCCTGCCGGAACCACTTGGAAATAGTTATTGTCATAGACACTTTTGGGTTCGTATTCCACGTCCTTAGCGTAATACACCGTGCCATCCGGGCCGGTGACGGTGTAGCGCAAGTGCCGGGCCGAGCGCAGCATACCAGTGTACACATAGGTCAGGGAATCCATAAAATCGTCATGGTTCGGTGAAATGGCATTCCGATCCGCCAGATACCCCATGCCCAGGGCGTAATTGTTGTCGCCCAGGTATGTATTGGTGTAGCCCTCCAGAGAAGAGACGATGGCGGAGTTGGAATAGGTCTGAGCCTGGCTGGTCTCACCGTCAAGTTCATGATAATAGAACCCGGCGTCGATGATGGGAGCCTCCGTCCAGTCGCCGTAGAAGGCCAGGAAGGGAGCGTGCAGTGCAATTCCATCTTCAGTTTCGCTGCCATCTGCATGGACCGCTTCCAGAACCGCCCATCCTTCCACAAATGCACCGTTGGGAAAGGCTGCCAGGGTGGTCTTGGGATCGGTGAGGGTCACAGTGATGGTCACCTGTGCCTCGCCATTGGCCGGAACCGTCACCAGATTGTTCTCGAAGTTGGTGGTGAAGGTATGGTCCAGGGGAACGGAGGTCTCCGTCATCGTCACTACAGACTCCCCGCCGGCATTGGTGTAGGTGGTGGTATCGTCGGTAATCACAATGGGATAAGCCTTGTAGGTCAGAGCCGCATCCGTGGTATTGTGCACCGTAAAGGTCAGGTTGTACACGCCGCTGCGCTGCGGATCATCCTTCAGCTCCAGCTTGGGCCGCTCCATGCCGGCCACGGTGATGTACGCCGGCGTCCCGGCTGCGGCATTGATATCCATGAGTCCCGCGCCCTGCTTCCGGGGGGAAACCGGCGTGTCCCCATCATAGACGATGGCTGCCGTACACATGAGCAGGGTATCCACCAGGTCTTTCTGCTCTCCGTCTGTGAGGCCAGGGAAACGGTCCTCTACAGCGCCCTTGACAATGGCCATGCCGCCAGCTACATGGGGAGAGGCCATGGAGGTTCCGCTCATCAGCTCATACTGATTGCCGGGAATGGCGGAGTAAATATTGCCGCCGGGGGCGGACAGCTCCGGCTTCAGGGTCAACTCCGAGGTAGCGCCCCAGGAGGAGAAATCGGACATCCCCGTAACGGGAGAAGTCACCAGCGCGTCCTTGGCAGCAATGGTCAGAACCCGATTCTCCTGCTGGGCCAAATAGGCCCCATCCGCCTGGGAAATGAAGGCCACGGGAATGCTCCAGGCCGACATGGACATGTAGACCATACCCGGCTGGTTGTTGTAAACAATCAATCCCACCGCACCGGCGGCAGCCGCATTCCGGGCCTTGACTTCATAATACGTACCGCCCCGCTGTACCACAGCAATCTTGCCGGTCACATCCAGCCCTTCATAATCCTCCGCCGCACCGGCGCCAGGGACCATGACGTACTCCTTCTCACCAGTACCCAGCGTCCGGAAAGCATACTCCACTGTGACCGCGCTGGTATCGGCATCATAGCCGTCATAGTAAGCAATGTCTCTTCCAGCCACCGTGATATAGGGGGAGAGAATGCCGCAATTTTCCACACTGGCAATCGCCAGAGACTCGTCATAGGTGGCAGGTTCGCTGGCGTTGCCGTAATCCGGATTGGAGGCCAGGGACCGGCCGCCGTAATTGTTATTGTAGGCGGCGCTGTAGTCATTGCCCACGGCCACTGCCATGGAAATGCCGCTCTCACCCACCCGGTTGAACACGTTCACCAGATTCATGGTCCACTCGTCCTGGGACTCATAATCAATAAAACCGCAGGTGGAGCCCAGACTCATGTTCACTGCATCCACGCCCAGGA
Organism: uncultured Eubacteriales bacterium; assembly: GCA_900545515.1. GTDB lineage: Bacteria > Bacillota > Clostridia > Oscillospirales > Oscillospiraceae > Faecousia. Next base: position 23,867 of record UQZA01000023.1, read on the forward strand.
GCATACAGTCCTCCAGAGCCGCCAGAATGTCGTCATAGGAGGCGCCGCCGGAAGCCTTGAACACCTTCATATTGATGACCTGGGCTTCAGGCGCAACACCCATAACCATGCTATTGACCCCATCGTTTCCCGCAGCCGTAGCAGCCACATGGGTGCCATGCTCACCGCCGGAGGCCGGGGGCGCACCGTTGGCATCCTTGTCGCCGTAGTCAAACTGGAAGGGAATCTTACCATTGTGATACAGCGTCGAGGCCCCTACGCCAGAAACCAGAGACTCGCACTGAAGCTCCTCGGTATCCAGAAGGTTCTGGAGCGCCGTCCGGGTCAGCCGGGCCTCTTCCGGGGTATCCCGAAACATTTCGTGGGTCATATCCACGCCGGTGTCCAGAATTGCGATGAGCATTCCCTCGCCGTGGTAGCCGGTTTCATTGAAGGTACCGCCGCCCACCATGGAGTTACTGGTGCCCATATCCGGTACAAGCTCAAAGCAGGGGGCAATGAATGCAGACTTGACGCCCTCCAGCTCCCGGATCTCCCGAAGCTGGCCATAGGTCACAGAGGCAGAGAAGCCATTGACCAGCGTGGTGTAGGAATACCCCACCTCCAACGGCACGCCGCCCAGAACCTCCCGGGAGATCTCCCGCTGGACGCCGGCCTGATCCGCCAGCAGCGCCTGCCGGACGCCGGCGGATGGGGTAGCCGTCAGGCGGCTGTCATCCAGCAGGACAATGATATCCACAATCTGGTCCTCCGCAAGCTGCGGCTGCTCCAATGTCTGAGCCGCACGGTCCCGCAGACCCAGTTCGGACAGGCTCCTTTCTCCTTGCACTTCCGGGCGTATCCGCCCGGTTTCGCCGGTTTCTATCCCAGCAGCCAGCGCCCCGGCAGGGAGCCATGTAACCAGCATGGCCAGCACCAACAGCCACGAACAGATTTTTTTCATATCACGACCTTCTTTCTTAAATAATTACAGTGAGGACGCGGTGCATTGCCTCCTTGCGCAATATTATACTGCATCACGGCGCATTTTTCAACCTGTTTCTGTAAAATTACGGAAAAGACATCCACCAGTCCAGTCCTGCTTCCCCATTCTGCAGAGCCATTCTATCCAAACCGTCAACCAGCAGGGAAGCCTAACGGACAATGGGGCCGGGGTTGTCTCAAAACTTCGTCTTGCTATGTTTCCCCCCTTAGGAAAACAGTGAATTGGCAAAACACTGTCACCCCAGGCGGGAGCACAGCAATGTGAGACAACCCCAACCCCAAAATAACGGTTACTGCTCCGCTCTGCCAGTGAGCAGCTGCTGCGCCTGACGGAAAAAGGCGGAAATACTTTCTTTATTTGTCGTGTAATAATACCGGGACTGCTCCTGCTCCCGGGTCAAAAAGCCATAGTTAAACAGCGTCACCAGAATCCTGGACATTTGCCCCGGGTTGATCTCCATTTCCTCAGCCAGCTTTTGACCATAGGACCGCTCCGCTCCCAGACGCTGGAGCACCTCAAATTTACTCCTGTCGCTGATCGAACGCAGAATGGCACAAGTCCGCTCCACGCTGCCGCCCACCTTGCGAATTGTGCTGTGAATGGTCACGGCGCAGCCAATGACAAATGTGCTGCCGCCCCGGCTTACTGCGGAGTACTCGTCATTCAGATCGTACAAAATTCCGGTGCAGTTCATCAGGGAAAACAAAACCCGTTTATCTGGCAGCTCCGGCAGCGTTTCCTGACTTTGGGCAATCAGCTGCACCAGCTGGGAGGGAGAAGTCCCTGTAAACTGCGTCTGCCAGTAGTCGGCTGTGCTCTCCAGGAGCCAGCTCTCCCCCTCCAGCTGTGCCTCCAGCTGCCGGGCATAGGGTGCGGCCAGCTCCAGCAGCGCATCCAGGGCCTGCTCATAGTGCGACAGCGTCTGCAGCAGCTCCAGGCGGTACTCCGCCGGGTAGTTCAGGCCATACAGCAAATCCACCAGGCTTCGCCGCTCCTGCCCCGGCTCCAGGGGACGGAATTCCAACCCGGAGATGCTCATATCCCCAAGGCGGAAGCCCTGCCGCTGCATACAGCGCCAGCGCTCCTTCAAATGCCGGACCTCTTCCTCTGGCTCCGGTGCTTCATAGAGGAAAAAGGACAACGTCATGGCCTTGGCCAGGCACATGTTATCCCGGACTGCATCCGTCTCAAAACGCCGGAAATACCGCTGAACTGTAGGGTTCTGCACATCCAGCCCGGCACACACCTCCCGGCTGATTCGTTCCAGGCATTGCAAACGCTGGGTAAATGCAGCCGGAAACGCATCTCCATAGAGCCGGGCCATGGACTCGGCAATGTCGCAAAATGAAATTCCGTTGACATACTTATAGAGCATCTCCACGGTCTCATACAGGATAAAGGTGCGGCGGTCAATTTGATAGGCCATAACTGTTTCCACCTATTTCGTTTTTTCTGTATGGTATCACACTTTTTGCCACACCGCAAGCCGCTGCGGCTGGTCTTCGGACAGAAAAGGGCGAACCAACCGGCCTCAAATGGGGCCAGCTGGTTCGCTCTTTGGGGATATAAACGGTTCACAGGCGGTCTTTCCTAGGCAACCTCTTCCTGAAAGCGCATCAGAATCACCGCAACCTGGGCCCGGGTGGAGCCGCCCTTCGGGTCCAGGAGCAGCTTGTCATGTTCCTGGGTACCACGGATCAGACCTGCGGCAACCGCCCACTGCATGGCGTCTTTGGCCCAGGCGCTCACAGAAGTGCCGTCGGGGAAGGCGGTCAGCTCTGCTGTGGCCGCCGTATCCGCCTCCTGAAGCTTGGCATAGCGGTAGAGCAGCACTGCCATTTGCTCCCGGGTCAGGGTCCCATTGGGGTCAAAGCAATCCGCCGACACGCCAAGGACAATCTGGTTCGCGGCAGCCCAGCAAACCCCATCGGTGTACCAGGCATCCAGCTTCACGTCCCGGAAGGGGCAAGCCAGTCCGGAGGCATCCGGTTCCCCCGCCATGCGGTAGAGCACGGTGACCATCATGGCCCGGCTCATGGTGACCCCGGGGCAAAACCGGGTATCGCTCATACCCATCATCCACTTCCGTTCCAGTACATAGTCCACCCCGGCGTGATACCACGCCGTCTGGGACAGGTCCTGGAAGGCCGCAGACGGGCAGGGCCTGTCGTGCACAATCTGGCCGGTCACCGAAAAGGCCGGGCAGTCGATTTTCGTGCCGCTGCGCTGCAGCTCCTGGGGCGTCACCTGGAAGGTGTAGCGACCGGGCTCCCCCGCAAGGGTCAGGGTCAGGGCCGTGGTCTCAGCGGGGACGTCCTTGGCGCTGATCCAGGCCAGGGAGAGCTCACCCGGCTTAGCCGGATCGACGTCCCACAGGACCTCATCGCCGAAGCCGGTTTGGGTCTCCAGAAGCTCCAGCTCCGCCGGATAGGACACCGCAATTTTGCCGTTGGTGGTGGCTGTGTGCAAAACCAGGGTCAGCTCCATGCCGGTCTCCAAGGCCTGGGCGCTGCCAGTCACCGCCTCCGGCGAAGCCGCCAGAACACCGGTGGACAGCAGCAGGCACAGGGCCAGCAACATACTGAACATGCGCATTTTCATCGATTCATCATCCTTTCCCGCCCGGGGCACTGCGCCCCGGGCGCGTTGCGTCTTAGGGCTGGGCGTCTTGGGACACGGGGGGCTGGTAGACCTGCAGCTCCGACGGCTCCAGGGTCAGGAGCGGCTCCCCTTCCAGCATTTCTGGTACTTCTGCGCTATGAATGCCAGCCTCTGCCAGGTAGTCTATAAAAGTACCTGTGAGCGGCGCCTTGCCTTCCCCAAAAGAGCCAAGGGTTAGGACCTGTGTCTTACCATCCATATCTCCGGTAATTGCATACAGAGTAGATTCTTGCCGGACTCGGTTATATACGCTGTAGTAGTACACAGGATTTCCAGAAGCCGCAGAGTAAGAATAAATCAGCGAATTCCCTTGTTCTGAGAATGCTTCAACTTCAAGGTCTAGAACATATGGAGATACCATAATGCCAAAGTTCCTGGTGATGTCCACATCATACCTCATCCCGCTCGATGTAACAATATAAAACCCACCGCGCATGCCTTTCTGCTCTACTATTCCAGTTATAAAATCATCTTTAACTATACTTTCTAAATTATAATATAATGCCGTTCCTGCAGGATAGGTCGTTTCACCTAAAGTCAGTTCTTTAAGAGGGACAAATCCAAAATACGACTGGTATACAAAAAATACAACATCATGATAATATGAGTATGCAATATCTGAAGTTGGGGCAAGAATATTAATTCGTTTTTGCACCTCCAGCGTATCCGGATCCAAGCAAAACAGCGCTTCTCTCCTGTCATCATCCGTATATCCGCTTGCATAGACCACGTCTTTTCCGGAGTCCGCTCCAGTAATGTGAAGACCCGGTGTCTCACGCAGAACGGTAAATTCTTCCGGCGCAGCCGCGTTAAACTGAATCCACCCCGGCACACCATCTCCTGTATCAGCCAGATAACTGCGCATCGTTTTGTCGTCAAAAGGCATTACAGTGAATTCGCAGGAAGTAGAAATCTCAGGATTTACCACAGAAGTCACGGTAATCGTAGTCGTTCCCGCTTCCCTCGCGGTAATCATACCGTGAGCATCCACTGACGCCACTGTCTCGTTGCTAGAAGACCAGAGCAATCTTTGATCTTTTGCTGTAACCGGGAAGACTGCTGCCTGCAGCTGCTGCGTCTGGCCCTCAAATTGCCAACCAGTCTCCGGCAAGCTAATTCGCTCCGCGGACTTTTCCAGAGGGTCCCGATCATAGGGAATGTAGAGGCCATAAGTCTTTTGGCCACCGATTGCTCCAAGCACTGTCCCTTTCCCAGTCTCCAGATCCACTTGAATGAGATTATGCTGATAAGGGTTTTGGCTTTCAGAATTGGGATATGGATAATAATTCGACCAATACAGGCACCCCCTATTATGATCAAACGCCATAGATTGCGCAGATGTGTAACTGAAAACGCCTGTATTTCCAATCTCTTTACAATACAGGTCATCGTCTGTAAGCTCCAATTTGTACAGATTTGCACTCAAGGTTCCTCGATCCACACAATAGAGATTTCCTTCCAGATCGCAGGCCAGCGCAGCCACCCCCTTGCCCGTACTTCCGCTGATCCACGATTTCCCTACTTGTGTACACTCCCCTGTATCCAGGTCTACCGTATACAGAAATACATTTACTACAAAATCATTTAATCTTGTTAGACCTATTGCATACATTGTTTTTGTTGAATAATCATACGCCATATCTAAAATTTCTGTAGTTGTAGAGAATTCCCAGTGCAAAGATGATTCTGACAACGTGATAGCCCCAACCTTTGCTGGCAGAAATTCGCCAAACTTCATCGCGACCAGTTCGTTGCCACTCGTAACTGCATAAACACAACCATCCACATACTCAGCAGCCCGATATGCTCGCTCCGTTGTAGTCAGTAAAACTGGTCGTTCAGGAGAATCCTCAGCAAAACTCATCCAGCCGGATGTCCCCTGCCCTTCCATATACCCATAGAAGGCATTTGGCTCATAGCCCAGATTGAGATCAGACAGGTCCACCTTATAAATTGCCGTATTCATGGCATAGTCCGACACAGCGAGGTAACAGAATGTGGTCCGAACATCCTGCAAATCCCAGGTGAGTTTGCAGCCTGTTCCCGGCTTCCTGTCATCTACCTGCAGCCGCTGGAGAATGGACAAGCCTGCGCTGTCCAGCAGCACCGCATCTGCCAGATATTGATTATCCGAAACTGTCACAGTCAGGGTTCTGGCCGCAGAATCCAGCACAACACCGTCCAAGTCTGCCTTCGGCGCTGCGCAGTCTACCGTAATGGGGACGCGCCAGGTTTGTCCCTCCTCCCCACTGCCGGGCTTGGCCGTAATTGCAACTACAGCCTTTGTGCCATCCGGTAAGACAGCGCCGTGATCATCGGTCCCAGCCCAACCTAAAGATATGGACCGGATTGTGTTTTGCCAGGCCCCCGTGTTGGCATGGTAGTAGGCACGGTTCAGATTCTCCAGGATCTCTTCATAATAGACCTGCTTTCCGTCCTCGCTTTCGATGCGAACAGAGAATTCCGCCGCATTGCGCAGCAGGGAAATCTGAAGGGCTGCCAGGCAATCCGCCATTCCATCCCCGTTGGGAGAGATGGCATTCCGGTCTGCCAGATAGTCGCTTGCCTCTGCCGTAAAGGGATTCAGGCCCAGACCAAAGGCCTGGCCGTCCACCCGGGTCACCGCCGCGTTGAAACCGCCGGAATAGCTGTGTTCCAGGGTGGCCTCGTCATAATACCATGCGTCCTCCAGCATAGGGGGTTCAGACCAGCTGCCGTAATAGGCCAGGAAGGGCAGGGACAGGTCTGCATTTTCCAAAATTACGCCCTCTTCCGTGCTCCGTTCCACTTCCCGGACATATACAAAGCCATCCACATAAATGCCGTTCTCAAAATTCCCATCTAAGTACGCCCGGTCACTCTTCGACAGGTCCATGGTCACTGTAACGGTGGCGCTGCCGCCGGGGGCCACGGTACAGCCCGTGTCCTCCATCACAGCCCCTTCCAGGTCCTCCAGCTGACACAGGTACCGTTGGGCGTCCCCGGTGGTCACGGCGCCGTCTCCATCCAGGTCCAAAATCGCCAGCTTCTGTTCCGGCAGGGTCAGACTGCCGTTACAGTGGCGCAGGAACGCCATGGCGTCCTCCCGGTCCACCCGGTTGTCTCCGGTGAGGTCGTAGGGCATGGAGGCAACTGCAAAGTCCACCTTGGGGGACAGCCCATGGGAGGTCTCGGCCATGTAGTCCACGCCGTCCAGGGTTTCCACAGCCTCGGTGAGCACATCGCTTCCAAAGGCGTAGGTCTTGGGCTCCTGAGACAGGTTGTACACGGTAAAGGTAAACTGGTAGCTGCCAGTCCGGTCGGGGTCATCCCCCAGCTCCACCTTTACCTTGCCGTCGTTGCCCGAAGCGGCCCCGGTCAGAAGATAGGACTGGGCCGTTGTGGCCTTTTGGGCATTGGCCAAACCGGCCCCCTGCTTCCGCGGGGAGTAGGGCAGGCCGCTCTCTTCGGTCAGAGGCTTCGCCGTGCTCATGAGCAGGGCCTGAGCCAGGGCCCGGGCGGACAGGCCCGTCCGTTCTGTCAGATTTTGGTCATCGATGTACTGTAGCACCAGGGCTGACAGGCCCGCCATGGCCGGAGCTGCCATAGAGGTGCCGCTCATGGCGCCATAGGCGCCTCCATCCAGGGTGGAGTAGATGTTGCCGCCAGGAGCCGTAATCTCCGGTTTCAGGGACAGGTCCCCGGGGACGCCCCAGGAGGAGAAGTCGCTCATCCGGTAGCCGTCTTCCGCGTTTTCCAGAACCGCCGGGGCGCTGTGGAGGGTCATGACGCCGCCCCAGCTGCCGTCCGCCCCCTGTTCCGAGGCCGCCAGAATCCGCTGCATATCCTTCTGCGTCAGGAACACACAGGGAATGGTTCCCGTGGAAGCGCTCAAGTCCATATTGACGGTGCCGCTGGTGTTGTTATAGACAATCACGGCCCTGGCCCCAGCCTGGGCCGCAAAGCTGTGCTTTTCCGAAAAAGCGTTGGTACCCCGGGAAACCAGGACAATTTTGCCTGTCACGTCCAGCCCATTGAAGTCGCTTTGGGACATGGCATATTTCCGGGTATCGGTGTCGCTGGTGGGATCACCCAGGAAGACAAAGGGGTATTCGGTCCCCTCTCCGTCCGCGTCCAGGCTCTCCCAGCTCTCCAGCCCTGACGGCGCGCTGCCCACTGCAGTGTAAGAGGCGTTGATCTGGCCCATGGAAAGGTAGGGGCCGGTCAAGCCGGAATTGGTGACGCTGGCCACCGTCAGAGCATTTTCATAGGAGCCGGGACTGCCTACGGTGTCAACGTCCGGGTCCGAGGTCCGGTGCAGATCCGTACCGGTGGCACTCTGGAAACCGGCGCTGTAGGCGTTGCCCGCAGAAATCGTCACCACGGTATCGGTCTGTGTCAAGGACTGGAACAGACGCTCTGCGTAGGCCACGCCGGAACCGGCGGGGTCTACAAAACCGGGACTGTTGGAGCCCAAGCTCAGATTGATGGCGTCGCAGCCCAAGGAAATGGCATCCTGGATGGCAGCCATGTAGTCATCGGCGTAAGCGCCGCCATTCTTACCAAACACTTTCATCACCAGCAGTTGGGCCTCCGGGGCCACGCCGCAAGCCAGCACCGTCTCGGCTGCGGAGGCAAAGCCGCCGTCCTTTGGAACATAGCGGTTGGCTGTGGCAATGCCGGACACGTGGGTGCCGTGGTCCCCGGCGCTGTCGTGATCGTGGGTAATATCCAGGTCTCCGTCCACATAGTTGTAGCCGAAGGCCACCTTGGTGTTGCGGTAAAGGTCCGCCGCCGTGAGGCCATCCTGGGCAATGGTCAGCCGGGGCAGCACCTGTGCAATTTCCTCCTGATCCAGCAGATCCCAACTCCCCTGCTCCTGACCCAGGGCATAGTCGTAAGCTGCCGGGTCAAAGGAGGGGTGGTCCAGATCCAAGCCGGTGTCAATGACCGCAATGCGCATCCCGGCGCCGGTGTACCCGTTCTCCCAGGTCCCGTAGCTTCCCACCATGTCGCCGGTGGTGATGGTCATGGGAGAGAGCTCTGTCTGGCAGGTCTCGTACACCGGGACGGGGCACACCTGTTCCACCCCGGGCAGGGTCGCAATCTCCTCCATGGAGCCGTAGGGCACCACGGCGGAAATGGCGTTGGCCACCGCTGTGAATTGATAGCGCACCTCCAGGGGCTCCTTCAGCACCTGAGTCTCAATGCTCTCAATCACCGCCGCCTGCCGGTTCAAGAGACGGCCGGTATAGGCGGTCGCCTCCGCCATGGCAGAGGCGGCATAGCCCTGCTCCAGGGCGCTTTTACCCGACAGGACAATGAACACCCGGACCGGGGTATCCGCCGCCGGAGACGCCTCTGTGGGTTCCTCCAGGGCCAGGGTATCATCGGCCAGGGAAGCCAGCTGCTCCCGTTCCTGACCGGTTACCTCGGTCAGGATTCCGGCGCTCCGCCCTTCGGCATTGACCTGCCCGGCAGGCAGGAGCATCCCCAGAGCCAGGCAAAGGGCCAGGGCCAGAGCAAGCAGGCGGTTACGTTTTTGATTCGCCATGTTGTACCTCACATCCTTTTTTTAACCGTCCCGGCCCCAGACGGAAGCCGGGCGCTTTTTCATTGAACTTTCAAGGGACCAGCTGTGGAGGGCAGCGTAGGGTGCGGCCTCCCGGACGCACCCTACCGCCTCAGGGTGCAGACGGAAGCTACGGTCCACCCCTGTAGGGACGCACCATGTGCGCCCGCTGGGAAACGTGTGGGAATTCGCCGGAAATTTGAAAAAACGGAAGATTTCACTGTGCGCCCCTACAGCGTCTCTATGGGACCTGGTCAATTTGTAGGAGTTGCCTTAGGTGTACCCATATGCCCCCGAGGGAGGCTGGGCGCTGACGTGAACCACATGGCAATTAACCCAGCTGCTCCAGGTAGCGCATCAGAACGGCGGCGACCTGGGCACGGGTGGCGCTGTTGCGGGGAGAGAGGGTGGCGACGCTGCCGTTGGAATCCCCCTGAATGATACCGGCTCCCACCGCCCAGGAGAAGGCGTCCCGGGCATATGGCTTCACCTGGTCATGGTCGGGGAAGCTCTCCAGGTCCCCCTTTGCCGTCACATCTGCGTCCTTCAGCTTGGCGTAGCGGTAAAGGATGGTAACCATCTGCTCTCTGGTGACTGCCGCCTCAGGGGCAAATCGCGTATCCGTCATGCCATTCACCACGCCGCTGTTCGCCGCCCAGGTAATGGCGTCCCCATAGTAGCGGCTGGCGTCCACATCGGTGAAGGGATGGGTCTGGCCCTCCACAGCGGGTTCCCCCTCCATGCGGTACAGCACCGTCACCAGCATGCCCCGGGTCATGGTGAGATTGGGGCCGAATTTCGTCTCTGTCATGCCCTGGAACAGGCCATGGGCGCTGGTGTACTGCACCGCTTCATAGTACCAGGCGCTCTCCGGCACATCTTCGTAGTGAGGCGCGCTGTTCTCCAGTACCGTCACCTGGCACTGGGCGCTGTAGGCGCCGCCACCGGCGGAGGCCGTAATGACCGCAGTCCCCGGCGCAATGCCGGTGCACATACCGGTTTCGTCCACCTGCACCACCGTCTCATCGCTGCTGGTCCAGGTGAGAGCCAGGTTGGGGTCGTCTGCGGGCCGCACCTGGGCCGTGAGCTGCTTCCCAAAACCAGCGATCAGCTCCACGGACTCCGGCAGGGTGACGTCCGTTGCAAGCCAGTGAATCTGGTATGTCCCCGACCCGTCCAGCAAATCCCGCAGATTCTCGGTCCAGGTGGGATTCTCCCGGGGGTAATAGCAGTAGGTGCTGGTCAGATTAGGCATGGCGTTCGACAGGTCCTCCCACTGAGGCATGTCCCCAGTAAAATATAAAGCACATGTCTGCTCTGTGTTATACACCCAGAAGCCATACTCTCTTTTCACACCAATTGGTGCTATACCAAAGTATTTCAGCGATGCAGGAATGTGCAGTTGGGTGATACCCGTCTCGCCAAAAGCACAGCTTCCAAGCACTTCTAGGCTTTCAGGTAGTGTGACCTCACTCAATTTTTGGCAGCCAGCAAAACAATTCGCTCCAATTTGCTTCACGCCAGCTGGAATATCAATCTCTCTCAAAGAAATGCAGTCATAGAATGTAGAATCTTCTAACTTCTCGATCCCTTCTGGTATTACAATTTTTTGTAACGAAGTACAGCCCCTGAAATTTGAACTTCCCAGAATTTGCAAATCCTTTGGCAGATGTACTTCTTTCAGTTTTGTGCATTCTTCAAATGTAGCGTCGCCCAGTTCCTTTAAAGATGCTGGAAACTGCACTGCTTCAAGGCCGGAGCTCGCAAAAATCAAACTGCCTGAAATTGCTTCCAATTTTTCGGGAAGTACTACCTCAACCAAGGAAGTGCAGCCCAAAAAGAGACAGTCTCCACTAATTTTCTTCATTTTAGACGGGAAAGTCACCTCTGTCAGGCTTTCACAACATCTAAATATATCTCTTCCTGTAATATCTTGCATTCCCCCTGGCAAGGTCATCTCTGTAATACCAATACTATAGAAAACGCCATCACCGCTGATATCTTTCAACGTTAATGGGAGCTTTAGTTCCCTCAATGTCTTACATCCTGCAAATACCTCGGTTCCTGTAATATCCTCCAAGCCCTCAGGCAAGGTCAGGCGCTTCAATTGGGGAAGACGATAAAATGCCTGATCGCCGATATCACGGAGGCTCTCCGGGAAAGTCACCTCTTCCAGGTTGGGATTGGCGTAAAAGGCCTTCTTTTCTATTCGCTCCACCCCTGCAGGGACGGCATAGGTTTTGCTTTCCCGGCCATAGGGATACAGCACAAGTCCCTTGCCATCCTTGGAAAACAGGACCCCGTCTTCCCCGGCCATAAACACCTGGTTCTCCTGCGCAACCTGAAATGCAGTCACGGGAGTCTCCCGAAAAGCATATTGGCCAATTTCGGCGCAGTCCCGTGGTATGAAAATCTCCGTCAGCTCTGTTCCACGAAACGCGGAGTCCCCAATGCGCACAAGACTGTCTGGAAAATCTATAGATTGCAGAGCAGTATTCTCAAATGCAAAAGCTTCAATTACTGTCACGTCTCCAAGTAAAGTAACAGAGCGTAGATTTTTGCACCCTTGAAACAATTCACTAGAAATTTTATTTATTCCATATGGCAAAACAATCTCTTTCAACCCGCTGTCGGGCTTGGACTCATCATAGCAGAAGGAGAATACGCCATTGCCCAGACTGGTCAAGCTATCTGGCAGGTGGATGGACTCCAATGCAGTATGGGAAAAGGCATCCTCCCCAATAGAAGTAACATCGCCCAAGAAGATTACCCTCTTCAGGCTGCTGCAGAAGGAAAATGTATCTGGTGAAATTGCGGTAACCCCAGCTGGTATAGTAATCTCTTCCAAGGCGCTACATTCCCAAAATGCATACTCTTGTATGGTGTCCAAGGTATCTGGGAGCGTAATGGATCGCAGTCCTGAGCAACGACTGAAAATCCTTTTCCTCAGCGTTGTCACCCCTTCGGGGATGACAAGTTCCTCCAGATAAATGCTAGTGCTAAAGCATTCTTCACCCATACTCCGCAAATTCTCTGACAAGCGGATACGGCGGATACCCGTGTAGCTGAATGCACCCTCGCCAATGTCAGTCACAGTATCGCTCATGGTGACCTCTGTCAACTTATAGCATTGGCCAAATGCGTAGTCTCCGATGCTGATAATAGGGAATTGCACACCATTGTGAACCGTATAGTCAATCTCCAATGTTCCAGCGTAGTTCGGCGAGCAAGCAATAATTTGGGCGTTGCTCCCTCCCAGCCCCCGGTACATGTAGCGATACTCCAAGGGCCAGGTGTTCTCCTGTCCCGCTTCCGCCTCCACAGTGATGGTCAGCTCCTCCCCAACCTCCGGCAGATAATAGGAAGTCTTTCCATCCTTTAGTTCGCTGAGATTGATGATCTCGCAACCCACCGAGGGGGTCACCGCCTTCACATAATACCCTTCCGGGATCTCCACATTAAAAGTAAATCGCCCTCCCAAGTAAGGGTATACCTGACCGGTATAATCCTCCCCATTGATCGTGACCTTGGCGTTGGTGCACCGGAACGTCACACGGCGGGGTTCCTTCACCGCTCCCTCAGCCTGGGCCGTGATTGTCGTATTGGCGGTGATGCCAGAGGTAGTATAGGTGCCATCGCCGTGGTCCGTAATCGTGGCCTGGTCCGCTGTCACCGTCACCGGCGCATTGTTTAGCTCCGACACCACACGGAAGGTGATCTCCTCGTTATATTGGGCGGAATAGACGTTATCCGAGTAATCCACACCGCCCACCGTTACCTTGGTTCCGATGGTTTCAAATGTCACATCCAGATTGGAGACTTTCGTCACCATAATGGTAACCTGGTAATCTTTTGTAATATTCATAATTGTATATGTGCCATCGCTGGCTGCCGAAATCGGCTGAGTACCTCCAAGCAGCACAACATTGACCCTATATCCAGGTACTTTCACTAAAAATACCAAATCCCGCCCAGATACCACCTTCACGGAGGTTCCACAATCTATGCCATCCACCAAAATGCTGCCATTGCATTCTGATGCCGAAAACTGGAACCTCACAGTATGCTGCGGTCGTTCCTCGCCGCCTTCCGCAGTCACGGTGATTTTGGTGGCACCGGTGATACCAGATGTAGTATAGGTACCATCACCGTGATCTGTCACGCTGCAATTGTCCGCTTCTACGGTCACTGTCGCGCCATCGGCATCGGTTTCCACTGAAAAGGTAACCTCCTCGTTGTACCGCGCAGAATAGGTCTTCCCTGTATAGTCCGTGCCCTCTATGGCAATCCTGGCGTTCAATGCTTCCAAAGTGATCTCTACATTATCTTTTTTTGTAACCATTATCGTTACGCTTCTGTTTTGTGAAATTCCAGAAATTGTATATTCCCCATTGCTATCAGCAGTCAGTGGCTGTGATCCATTAAGTAACACTACATTAATCTGATAACCTGGCACTTTCACCTGAAATTTCAGATCGCCTCCAGATTCCACTTCTGTCTCGGTCCCCACATCCTCACCATTGACCAAAATAGAACCTATGCCTTCCGTAGCACCGCCTCCACCCACAACAGCGAAGGTAAATCGGACAACGGGGTTTGCCTCTGCGGTTTCCGTTGCCGTTGCAAGATTGGTAGCGCCCCCCGCATTGTCCATAGCCTGAACCGGCTGCGCCGCCGTGGGGAACAGCCCAAGGATGAGGGCCAGGGCCAGCAAAAAGCACCATATCTGTTTACCTGTTTTCATTTTCACACTCCCTATCACATAAAACTTCGTTCGTCGGAAAGGTTTGTCCATGCGAGCGCAAGAAGGTTGCTCCTGGAATTCACGCGGGCAAGTCCACCATCGTACCGACAGACCGCCGCGTCCGCGCTTTCCCTCCTCTCGTTCCATGATTGCCATATAGTTCAAAAACTTTCAAACTATATCCTGCGTCTCTGCTTTTCTATGATAGCACAGCTTTCCAGTTCCTGTCAACATCATAATTCAAATTTTGTCAAAATATAGGCAAAGGAGTGAAGCGCCTCCATTTTCAGATTGGTTTTTCCGTTGTAATTCTTCCTAATTTACCCATTTTTAACAAAAAATTCTGCCAGGGAAGGCCATTCCCGCAATAGCCGCGTTTTAATATTTCAACTTCACTCTTACTGCACGGAAATGCAGTTTTATTCCGCTTCTTTCCCATATTTCAAATTTTATAAAAATTTGCCCGGCATTTCTTGCAAAAAATACCAGGCTGTGCTATGATGAGAAAAAACACGGAATTGAGGGCAAGACCATGAAAATTGAATTTCAGGATCATTTCGATCCTGCCTATGAATGCATCTATTTGCTAACCCGTCACTTTGCTCCCCCCGGCGATATGCACAGTGTGCAGGATCTTACCATCTCCCTCTCTGAAAAACACGGCATCCCATTATCTGAAGTGGAAGCCATCACCGGCCCCATACTGGAAGCGGAAACCCATATCCTGCAGCATCTGCACGTCCCGGAGGAAACCCTCCGATTTTACTTTGATTCCGCTCGGGGCAGCTGGGCCACCCTGGGCTTTGCCCTCTACAACTTGCAACAGGAAAAGATTCAATTTAACCAGCTGTCGCCGCAGAACCGCTTGCCGGCGCTGCGATACCTGCTCAGCCGTATCCTGGAGTGCTCCACAGAAGAGCTGGAGCCTATAGAGGACCTGCCCAGTCTTTTGCGTTTTCTCCGAAGCTATCCACGAATTGAGCACTATAAGTACGCCTGTATGCAGGCTTTCTCCGACCCCGAAGCCTGCCAGGAAGAGTTTGCACAAATCATCCAGCAGGCGGCTTCTCTGTTTCATGAAATAGAAGCGCCCTTCCTGCCCCTCATATCAAACGCCATCCAGAGTTTCCAAACCAATCCAGACCCTGGCATTCTAAGCTTGCTAAAGTTTGTTCCGGAACAGAGTCCCATTATATTGATCCCAACCTTGATGCCCGTCGGCAGCATCGCCCTATATGAAAGCCATGAATCCGCATCCTACCTGTACTATGGCATTTTCTTTGATGCCATTCATACCCTGAATCAAAAATACAGCCAGGACGTCAACCGCCTCTCCCGTGGGCTCAAGGCCCTCTCCGACACCCGGCGTCTCAGCATTCTGCAGGAGCTCAGAAATCAACCCCTCTATGGGCAGGACATTGGAGACCGGCTAAAGCTCTCCCCCGCCACCGTCTCCTACCACATGGCCAATCTCCTCTACGAAAACTTCGTGGTGGCCAAAAAGCAAGGGATTTACACCCAGTATTCCATCTGCCGTCCAAACCTCCAGGCCTTTTTCCAGTCTCTGCAAAACTCCCTGCTGTAACCGTGCCCCCAAACAGCAGCAATGGCGAGGATCGATCGCAGCATCTGCATCGATCCTAAACTCTCCCCAGAATTATCCCATACAAACAGGTACGGGAATCTCCAGTAGG
>UQZA01000024.1 GCA_900545515.1 uncultured Eubacteriales bacterium
TTAAAAATAGGGAGGTGAGATTGTGTGGCAGAAATTACAGGGATTGATCATTCGGAACAGACGGCAGGAGCGGGAATGGTCTCAGGCGGCGTTGTGTACGGGAATCTGTGAGGTTTCCTATCTCTCTAGAATCGAACGAGGCAAGGTGGAAGGGAGCTCGGAAGTGTTGGACCTTCTGTTCCAGAGGCTGGGAATTCAATGGCGGGACGATCCGGATTTTTGCAGGGAGGCATCTGAGTGGCTGGAAGATTGCTATGACCGCCTGTTTGCTGGGGAACGGCTGGAGGAGATTGCCAAGATGCTAAAGAGGCGGGAGGTGGAGCTCCGGGACAGCCCCTTTTGCCTGGACTGGTTTCTCCTGTTCTGGGCAGCCGCCGGGCAGAGCCCGGGTGAGCTTGGAGGCTTTGTTCCAGCCATGGATACCAGGCAGCGCAACTTATATATGTGCCTGACCAGGCAGTTCCAGGAGCTTCTGCGGGTGTCCGACCGAAGCTATTTTTTGCTGGAGGCGGGCAAGTGGGCTTACTCCCAGGAGGATTATAGTTTTGCAGTCGTCTGCTTCCAGCGGGGATTGGAGCAAGCTGCCCGGGAAGGGAGCGTATATGTGCAGTTTTGGTGCAGGCTGTATTTGGGCAACTGTTACAGCGATTTGAATCAGCTGGAACAGGCTAGAGAACATTATGTGGTGGCCAGCCGCATGATTCGGGCCCTAGGCGACCAGTCTGATTTGAGCCAAATTGCCTACTGCCTGGCTTCCACGGAATTGCAGATGAATCAGGTGGAACCGGCTTTTCGACGCCTGATGGAGCATCCGTTGGAACACGATCCTCTGTATTTTCACAAGCTGGCAATTTGCTATGAAAAGCTGGGACATTACCAGGAAGCCAGCGCAGCGCTGGACCGGGCATTGGAGTTGCCCTGTGAACCACCTATGGATTTGGAAGCACTGGACCAAATGTGTGCACTGGTGCGTTACAGGTTGGATCATGCGGAATATACAAAAGATCCCGCATATGGCAAAGTACTATGTAACTGCTTTGAGGTGATGCGGGAACGACTTCCGGTGGGGTTTATACGGTTTCACCTGCCCTGGCTAGAGGAGTGGTACGTTTCTAACCGTCAATATCGGCAGGCATATGAATTGCTGCACAAGTTTGTGCAATAAATGGTCTCCAGAAAGTGCGTAAAGCGGTTGTTTTGTGAGGAATTTTCGCAAAACAACCGCCTTTTCTTTGCTGAAATTCTGTGATATATTAATTGCGCACTCAATTCCACCTGCCGCTGTTGCGGCTACCCTGCACATGAAAATTAAAAATCGAAAGGAAGAGCAATGTGAAAACACGATTGAGAGCGCTATGCTTGGCACTGGTTCTGATCTTTACCATGGCCACCGGCGGCCTGGCGGCCGGAGACAATTCTTGCAAGCTGTCTATCACGGCCGGCTATCAAGACGGGCAGATCATGGCAATGGTGACCATGGAGGAATCGGAGGGCGTAACCAATGGTCGCCTGGCCGTTACGTATGATTCTGAGACGGTGGAACTTTTAGACGTCCAGGCCTTGCTTTCCTGTGGCGCATCCAGCGTGAATCGGGAAGGGGCAGATACGGTATCTCTGGCCTGGGTAGGCAGTGATTTCCCCACTGGGGAACATCCACTGTTGAAGCTGACGTTCCGGATCATCGAAGGGGTGAGTCAGGATGCAGCCTTCACCGCGGTGGCTTCTGAAATCTATGTGGGAGAAAAAAAGATAGACGTTACCTCCGACTCAGCTGTGGTGGTTGATAATCCGTTTGTAGATATTGATCAGCACTGGGCAAAAGCAGACATTTTGAAGACCTGCCATGCCGGTTTGTTCCGAGGTGTGACAGTGGACCGGTTTGCACCGGAAGGGACGATGGACCGGGCAATGTGTGTGACGGCACTCTACCGTTTGGCGGGCTGCCCCGATGTGGAGTCTGCAAAAACTGTTTTTACAGATGTGAAAGAGGGGCGCTACTATACCGATGCGGTGGCCTGGGCAGTCAAGCTGGGGGTGACCAATGGCATGAGTGATACCAGCTTTGCTCCCCACCGAGCAATCAGCAGACAGGAAATGGTGACTATGCTGTACCGCTATGCAAAGGCGCAGGGTCAGGAAGTGGCAGGTGCAGACGACCTGTCCGCCTATGGGGATGCAGCCAGCGTTTCCGGCTGGGCAAAGGATGCAGTAGCCTGGGCGGTTGCAACGGGAATCTTGAATGGGTATCCTGGCAATCATCTGCTGCCTGGAGGTGAGGCCACACGCGGGCAGGCGGCTGCAATTTTTAACCGTTATATGGGACTATAAGAGGAGGAAACAAACATGAAACACAAAAACCGCATACTTTCCCTCTTCCTGGTTTTGTGTATGCTTGCAACGCTGGTTCCAGGCTCCGTCTCAGCGGCAGATGGGACGCGAGAGGAAACGTCTGCTGTTATGGCAGAAAAAATTGAGAATCCCGGTGTGGAGCTGAGACAGGACTCTGAGGTGGAAACACTAGAACAGGAGCCGTATGACGAAACGGAAGTGGTGCGGGCCATTGTGGTCTTGGAAAACCGGAGCTTGCTGGAGCAAGGCTTCACTGGGGCGGAGATTGCGTCCAAGGGTACAGCGGTGACAAAGCAAGTGGAATCTATGGAGCTCCAGCAGGAATCGGCACTGCAAAAAATCAGAAAGCTGACAGAAGACAATCCGGCAACCCTCAAGTACCATTATCATGTGGCGGTGAACGGCATGGCAGTGGAGCTTCCTTATGGGACTTTGGAAGAAGTTCGGGCTCTGCCGGGTGTGGAAAAAGTTTTGATAGCGCCTCGATACGATGTGCCGGAGGATATGACCAATGGCAGTGTTGTGGCCAACCCAGCATTGTATGAAACGAAAACGATCACCGGTGCTGCGCAGACCTGGGAGACATTTGGGTATACCGGAAAAGGAATGCGGATTGCAATCATTGATACGGGCCTGGATATGGATCACCCTGCCTTTACAGCAGCACCTCCTCTGACGGAACGTTCTCTGACGCTTGACGAGGTATCCAATACACTGGAATCCTTGAATGCCTATGACCGGTATGTCAATCAGAGCGGTGTGAAATTGACGGCGGAAAATCTTTACCGCAGTGAAAAGGTGCCCTATGGGTTCAACTATGTAGATGGGGGCCTGGATGTAACCCATGACAATGATGAGCAAGGGGATCACGGCACACATGTAGCCGGTATTGCGGCGGCCAATGCTACACAGGATAGTGCTGCAGTGGGTGTTGCTCCTGATGCACAGCTCCTTGTAATGAAGGTATTTGGCATGAACGGCGGCGCGTATTTTGATGATATTCTTGCCGCGCTGGAGGATAGCTTCCGGCTGAATGCAGATGCAATTAATATGAGCTTGGGAACGCCTGCTGGCTTTTGCAGTGAGGAACCGTACATCGACGAAATTTTTGAACGAATTTTGGAAAGCGATATGGTGGTTTCGGTCTCTGCGGGCAACAGCTATTCCGCGGCCCTCATGAATGGATATGGCACCAACCGAAATCTGACCAAGGATCCGGATAATGGGATTATTTCCTCTCCCGCCTCCTATCTGGGAACGACTGTCGTGGCCAGTCTGGAAAACAATTTGATTATGAGTCACTACCTGCTGGTTGGTGAAGAGAAGCTGCCCTATTCCGATGTAGCGGTAAAGCCATTTACCGATCTGGCCGGAACCGTGGAATACGTTATGATTCCAGGCTTTGGCGATGTATCCGATTATGCCGGGCTGGATGTGGCGGGCAAAATTGCAGTTGTGTCCAGAGGCGAGCTGGCCTTTACAGATAAGCAGCAAAACGCCTATGACGCAGAGGCCCTCGGCTGCATCGTGTATGACAATGAAGACGGCGATCTACTAAATATGCAAGATGCTGGGCTGCTGCCCAATGTGGCGGTTACAAAGGCGAGTGGAGCCATTTTGGCTGCTCACGCAATGGACGGCGTGGGAACCATGGAGATTATGCCTTCTGACGAACATATGGTGCTGGAAAATCCTCTGGCAGGCCGGATGAGTGATTTCTCCTCCTGGGGTGTCGCGCCGGACTTACAGCTGTTGCCGGACATCACTGCCCCCGGCGGCAATATTTACTCGACCCTGAATCACGGGAAATACGGTACCATGAGCGGTACTTCTATGGCCGCTCCCCATGTGGCCGGTATGAGCGCCCTGGTGCTACAGTATTTGCGGGATTCTTACGATCTGACCGATGAACAGATGCATACGGTAGCAGAGGCGCTTTTGATGAGCACAGCTGTTCCGGTGCTGGAAGATTCCGGCATTGCCTATTCGCCGAGAAAACAGGGAGCCGGATCAGCCAATGTGTACAATGCCATTGTCAGTCCTGCATATCTGACCGTGCGTGGCGGAGCGCCCAAGGCTTCTCTGGGAGACGACGACAATAGGACGGGCGTGTACCGATTCTCCTTCGAGGTAAACAATCTGACCAGTGAGCCGCAGCGCTATACACTGGATGGAATTGCACTGACGGATCAGGCAGACCTCAGCCAGGAGGAGCAGGGCTACACCTTCATGGGAGAGACCTCTCGGGCCCTGGAGGCCAATGTGACGTTTACTTCTCAGAATGAAGCCCTGCCCAAGCAGTACGACGCCAACGATGACGGCGTGACAGATATGGCAGATGTACAAGTGCTGCTGGACAGCGTCAATGGTTTACCTGGGATGACAGAGCAGAAAAAGAGCGCCTTTGACCTGAACGGCGACGGCATTCTGGACACGGCCGATGTGCAGAAGCTCTATGAATGGATTCTGAGCGGATTCACACCACTGGACGTGCTAGAAGTGCCCGCCAATGGAAAGACCACGGTTTACGCCACCGTGACGCTTTCCGACGGAGATAGAAACTACATGGATACCTACTATGAAAACGGCATTTATGTAGATGGTTTTGTCCACTTGTATACGGAGAATGAAAACGCTCCAGATTTGAGCTTGCCGTTCATGGGCTTTTATGGCGACTGGAGTCGAGGCCGCATTTTTGATGGTGGCTGGTACTATCAGGGACGGGATATCAATGCGGTGGAGTATAACCGGTATCCCAATGTCATTTTTACAGATTTTGGGACATCAGACTATCTGCTGGGAATGAATCCCTATTTGAAAGAGGACTATGACCCGGCGCACAATGTGTTGTCGCTGAACGGCGATGGCTATATGGATCGGATTTCTGAAATTTATCTGAGTTTGATGCGGAACGCAAAAAAACTGGATTTCACCTGGACCAACGGGGACACTGGGGACGTCTATTTCCATACCTCTATCCCGTATGCCCGTAAGGCCTATTATAACAGTGGCTATAATCTGTGTCTGCCGCTGGTTTACAGCTGGTATTGCGATCCCTACTATTTCCGGGATGCAGACGGCAACAGCCTGCCGGACGGCACCAGATTGGAGCTCTCGATAGAGGGTTATCTGGATGACGGCGACGAACAAGCGGATGAGAGCGTTGTGATACCGCTCAGAATTGACAATGAGGCGCCCATCCTCTACACGGATGAGATTGCGTATCTGTATAACGAGCATGCCGATACCCGGCGCATTGAATTTTATGTTTCCGATAACTATGACGTTGCCGCAATTGCACTGCTGACCGGGGCTGACGCACCGATTCAGTATCTCCCGGTGGAGGACAGGCCCGGGGAGAAGGTTCTGGTTTCCGTGGATGTGACAGACTTTGATTCTGAATTTATTTTAGCAGTTTGTGACTATGCCTGCAATGAGACCTACTACAGGGTATCCTTCTCCGGCCTGCACAATGTGGATTTTGATTCCTTCTATGGGTACCGCCGGTATAGCATCATTCCCAGTGGCATCTACCTGCACGCAACTGACGCTTATAACGGCTGGTATTCCTTTGAAACAGCGGATACGATGCTCATGCATACCTCTATGTATAAAACTGGTGAGACGCAGGTGGCAGCTGCAGAGTATGTGGATGGATACATTCTGGGTGTGGATACGGAGGGTACCATCTTTACCATGCGCGCCGGCAGTTGGGACAGGCGGATCTTGGGTGAGCTGACGCTGGAGGGCGAGCGGTATCTGGCGCTGGATATGGCCTTTGATTATACAACAAAAACCATGTATCTGCTCACAGACGAGCGAAATCCAAAGGAAGGCGGCCATCTGGTAAAGCTGGACTACCTGACGGGCCAATTGACCGACCAGGGGTTGGTCTCTGGGATGGACAGCTACGGGCTAACGCTGGCATGTGACAATCAGGGCGTTTTGTATACAGTGGACTGCGAAACCGGTGGGCTGTATACGCTGGATCGGGATACGGCGAAGGCATCCTTTGTGGGAGCGACGGGCTATCTGCCCCAGGAACAGCAGTCTATGATGGTAGACCATAAGACCAACAGGCTGTACTGGGCAGCGTATCAGGGCTTTACCGGCGCCAACGTATTTTATGAAGTGGACAAACAAAGCGGCCAGTTGACCACGCTGGCAGTCACGGAGTACAACGGACAAATGACGGGCCTGTATAAGCCCTGGCAATCAGGGCAGACGCTGTACCCGGCAGATGCGCCGGTTACCAGTCTGCAGCTTTCGCAGGAAACCTTACTCCTGAGCAAGGGAAAGCGCGTAACGCTGCAATGTGAGGCGGTTCCCTACTATTCCAATTTGCCCGAAATTACCTGGAGTTCCAGCGACAACGGGGTGGCCACAGTTTCACAGGGGGTAGTTACTGCAGTGGGAGAGGGAACGGCTTCCATCACCGCTTCTACGGGCGAGATTACGGCTTCCTGCACGGTAACAGTCAGTCAGTTTGCAGGACAGATGTACCTCTATGATGCGGGAAACAATTCCGAGTGGCTGCAGTTTAACGCTGCCTCTCCGAAAGAAGCGGAATCTGTGACCGAGGCCATAGCCTCATGTGAGAGTTTTGATGCTGCGGCGTACCGAAACGGTTGGATTTATGCCTTTGACGGTGCGGGAGCCTTCTATCGTCTGGATCCGGATATGCTGCAGGGTCTCAAGTTGGGCGCTTCCGATGCACAGACGATGGCGTTGGCCAACAATTATGCTGACGGCTTCCTGTACGGATTGGAATACTGCGATGGCGGTCAGTATTACCTGGTGCGGGTGAATCCTGCTAACGGTCAAATTCGAAGGCTACAAGAACTGGAAGCTGCACGCTTTGGCAGTCCGGTCGGCGGCATGGCAATCGGTCCTGACGGCAGATTTTACATGATAACTGTAGAAGATGAAAGTAGTATGAAACTGCTAACTTTCCGCGTGGAAAATGATACAATTGTGCAACTGCAATCTGGTGCACTCCAGAATTGCGAGAGCTACAGCTATGGTTCCATGACATATTCTGCCGAGAATCACGGTTTGTTCTGGGCCGATGCGCAAGGGAGACTCATCTGGCTGAATCCGACAGATTTGGATCACATCCAGATGATGGATCTGGGGGGAATTGGAAGTACAGACGGCGGCTATGCCATGAACATGGGATTGGTGGCAATTCCCGACGAAGAACCCCATATGCCACAGGTCAAGCCGGAGCAGGTAACCCTGCAGGAGAGCTATATGCTCCTGGAGAATGGGATGGTTCAGGTAGGATTGGATGTGGAACCCTGGAATGCCGTTTGCCCGGTGGAATATGCGGTGAAGGACGCCTCTGTGGTGACTGTGGATGAGTATGGCAGATTGACCGGCCACAAGGCGGGCGTCACCACATTGGGCGTCTATGTGCCAGCGTTGGATCGCACGCTGGAGGCGACGGTTACCGTGGTTCCTTCTGCGGGAAGTCTGTATGGCTTCTTGGTTTCCGACTTCCAGGAGAGCTCCAAGCTCTGGATGCGTGTGGATGATTACGACACGAGTCGAACGGAGCATTTGACCGAAGAACCCTTCCCGTTCACGATCTGTGCCGGTGCGTTTTATGATGGAACCCTCTATGCCGTAGGTCAGGGCGGAGAGGAATATGGCGGTAAGAATTATTTCCTGCAAATCAATCCGGAGGACAATTCTTACCAGGTTTTGCAGCAGGTACCTTACGCAGTTCGGGACATGGCCTTTGATTACACCACAGGTGTGATGTATGCGATTGTTTCCGGCGGGTTCGTGCGGGGCGGATTGGCGCAGCTGGAGCTGCAAACTGGTCAGATCGCGTTGGTGGGCGATACTGGAATCACACTGGCGGCCCTTTGTTGTGATGCCAAGGGCGATCTGTACACCATAAGCGAAGCTGGAAATCTATACCGCCTGAACCGACTGACTGCGGAAGCAACGTTGGTAGGTAATACCGGCGTAACGGCCAAGTATGAGCAGTGTATGCATTATGACTTTAACACGGGCAATGTTTACTGGGCACAGGTAGATGAGAATCGGTCTAGTAGCCTGCGGTTGGTGAGTCTGGATGATGGTACTTCTACAAGCTTGGGACGAATTGGCCTGGCTGGAGCCATGATGACGGCCATGTATACGCTGCCAACTCAGGAACCTGCAGTTCCCAGACAGACTGTGCCTGAGCGTGTACAGCTGCCGGAGCGGAATACGGTTGCAGTTGGAAAAACGAAAGCCCTATCTGCTGTGGTGTTGCCTTATAGTGTTGCAGAAATGGATCGGACGTTGACCTGGACATCCAGTGCCCCCGATATTGCCCAAGTGGAACACGGAGTGGTCACCGGGGTAAAGGCTGGTACAGCCACCATCACAGCGGAGTCAACCGGCGGTGTTGTAGCCTCCTGTCAGATCATCGTAACGGAGTCGGCGCGCAGATTCTTTGCTTATGATGAAACCAATGGGCAGTGGATCAGCTTTGATGCCAATAACACAGGTGCGGTAACCACAGAGCGGAAGGATTCTGCAGATGAGGCTCCCATTGCGGCATCGGTCTATACAGGAAATACAATTTATGCCTATGACGTGGAAGGCCGCTTCTATACGGTGGATTCCACTGATTTCCGGAGAACTCTGGTGGGACAGGGGCTATATGGTCAAACGTTGTCC
Source organism: uncultured Eubacteriales bacterium (assembly GCA_900545515.1). GTDB lineage: Bacteria > Bacillota > Clostridia > Oscillospirales > Oscillospiraceae > Faecousia. Next base: position 9,028 of record UQZA01000024.1, read on the forward strand.
TGCGAGGTCGAGGATTGGTGGAGCGGAGAGCTTGTGACGGTGGAGTGCCCCATTCGCGTCGTGGATTTGTCCTACGATGAAGCGACCGGAAAGCTATATGGGGTTCTGGAAGGTAGCCGTGATGACGAGTACTACGTGAACGTTTCGGCGTTTGTAGAAGTGGATCCGAAAACAGGCGATACGGTGGAACTGCTACGGACGCAGGCGTTGAAACCGGGAAATTTATTGGTGCACAACGCAGTGGCTCTGTTTATGGACACCTACGGAACTGGGGTGATGTACCGGTGTGATCTGAATAGCCAAGATCAGACCATGGAAGAGTTGTGCAGGATTCAGGGCTACTGGGGCGAGAGCGACAGGGGCCGAAGCTTCATTCAGGACTGGTATTCGGGGGATGTCTATGTCATTCGGGATATGGGTGCTGGTTCTATCCTGTATCACGTGCTTTTGGGTGATGGAACATTGCAAGGAATCGGTGGAATTGGCAGTGGCATTGCAGTGAATAGTTTGTTTTTGAAGTAACATTCCCATTGGCTGCCGTCGATATGTGATTCCTGTTCAAGCTGGCAGTTCCTATTGCGGCTTTTGCAGTGGCGCGTGGCCGCCTCAGACTTGGCGTCGGGGCGGCCACGCCGTTTTACTGCGGTTTCCAGGCACCTTCTTGCTCCCCCGGGCATAGGTTAGCCCGGGAGGTGTTGCCATATGAAAGAGTATTTTGTCACATTTCGCTCTATCACCTTCGCCCAGCGGGGGCAGGCCGTGCTGCGTAGCGCGGGAATTCCGGTGCAGCTGCAGCGGACGCCTCGCTGGATGGAGGAAAAAGGATGCGGTTACAGCTTGCGCCTGCCCCCTGGATATGGGGCTGCGGCCGTGGAGCAGCTGAAGCAATCCGGAATTCCCTTCAGTAGGCTTTACCTGCACCGGGATGACGGGGGACTGGAGGAGCTGAAGCCATGATCTATCTGGACAACGGCGCGACCACCCTGCACAAGCCTCAGGCCGTCCGCGCTGCTGTAAACCGGGCTCTGCTCTCCTGCGCCAATCCAGGCCGGGGCGGGTATCCGGCGGCTATGGAGGCGGCAGAGGCTGTTTTCCGATGCCGGAGTCTGGCCGGCACCATGTTTGACTGTCCGCCGGAGCGGGTGGTATTCACCATGAACTGCACCCACGGGCTGAACATGGCCATTCGGACCTTAGTTCGTCCCGGGGACCGGGTGGTGATCTCGGGCTTCGAGCACAACGCAGTCACCCGCCCCCTTCACGCCCTGGGAGCCAGGGTTACAGTGGCGGGCCGGAAGCTGTTTGATTGGGAGGACACCCTGGCAGCCTTTGACCAGGCCCTGAGTGAGAAGCCAGTAGCGGCGATCTTTACCCATGTGTCCAACGTGTTTGGCTATGTGCTGCCGGTGGAGCAGCTGGCGGAGCTTTGCCATCTCCATGGGGTTCCCTTCCTGGTAGATGCGGCCCAATCCGCCGGGAGCCGCCCGGTTTCCCTGAAAAAGCTGGGGGCGGAGTTCATTGCGATGCCCGGCCACAAGGGGCTGCTGGGGCCTCAGGGTACAGGGCTGCTGCTGTGTGCCCGGGACCCGGAACCGCTGATGCAAGGAGGGACCGGGAGCCTGTCTATCCAGCAGGACATGCCGGATTTCCTGCCGGACCGGGGGGAGGCGGGGACGGTGAATGTCCCCGGAATCTGCGGCCTGGCTGCCGGTATGGCCCATATCCAGCGCGTAGGCCTCAAGGCCATTGGGGCCCGGGAGGAGCGGGAGATGGAGCGGGCGGTCCGGGGGCTCAACCGTTTGGGCCTTCGGGTTTTTGCAGGCCCGCATCAGGCAGGCGTGCTGTCTTTTCTGCCGCCGGACGGAGACTGCGAAAAGGCTGCCGGTAGCTTTGCCGCCCGGGGGATTGCCCTGCGGGCTGGGTTACACTGTGCACCGACGGCCCATGAGAGCGCCGGAACGCTGGAGACTGGGACGGTCCGAGCCAGCTTTGGCCCGGATGCATCGCCGGAGCAAACCCGGGGCTTTCTACAAGGGGCAGCTGCCATTTGGGGCCGGAACAAAGGACCGGAGGGGGCACGGAGTTGATTGCTTGAAATTCTAGCGCTCTCGAGGCGGGAGTGCTAGAATTTACAGTCCATTCACAAAATCACCGTTTTTTATTCATAAATCTGGGATATCCTATAGACAAATAAAAAGCGAAGTCCCTGAAAACCTGGGGACGCAGCAACTTGGAGGTATGAATAATGTTTAACTTGACGCCGTATCGTAAGCACAATGAAGTTTCCTATTATGACCCCTTCCAGATGATGGATGAGATGGAGCGCCGCTTCTGGGGCAGCAATGGGATGTCCTCTTTTAAGACGGATATCCGGGATGAAGGCGGGGCCTACGTTCTGGAGGCAGAGTTGCCCGGATTCCAAAAGGAGGATATCAATATCCAGCTCAGCGACAACTACCTGACCATCACCGCCGAGCACCGGACGGAATCGGAGGAGAAGGACAAGAAGGGCAACTATATCCGCCGTGAGCGCACCTGGGGCAGCTACAGCCGGAGCTTTGACGTCTCTGATATCAATACGGCCCAGATTAAGGCTGGATATCAAAATGGCGTCCTGACCTTGAACCTGCCCAAGCGGACTGAGACGACGCCCAGCAGCCGCACGGTTGCCATTGAGTAAGGCAGAGGGGGCTGGCTCAAAATTTCATTTTGGGACGGCCCCGCCCGCTTGGGTTGGAAGCCACTGAATAGACTGACCTGCTGCAAAAGAGAGCGGCCAGGGGGATTCCCCCCAAATTTATGGGGAATTCTCCGGACCGCTCCACTTTGCGGCAGATTTTTTTCTGCGCCCCCTTGACAAAGACGGGACGTCGTTGTAGAATACAAATGAAAACATACTCATATGTAAATATGAGAAAATAAGGAGAGGTGATGGTATGGAACCATTCCTGGGCAGTGAGGACCTGCTGATTGATATGGCGGAGCTGTTCAAGGTATTCGGGGATTCCACCCGGATCAAAATCCTGTGCTGCCTGTTTGACGGCGAGATGTTTGTGCAGGAGCTGGCGGACCGGGTAGGGGCCAGCCAATCGGCGATTTCCCACCAGCTCCGGCTGCTGAAGCAGGCCAAGCTGGTGAAAAACCGCCGCCAGGGAAAGCTGGTAGGCTATAGCCTGGCAGATGACCACGTAAAGACCATCCTGGGGATGGCAAAAGAACATTTGGAGGAGGAACCGTAACGATGAGAAAGTCTTATGCTCTGGAGGACCTGGATTGCGCCAACTGTGCCGCCAAGATGGAGGCGGCGATTAACAAAATGCCCCAAGTGGAAAAAGCAACGGTGAGTTTTATGACCTCTCGCCTGTCTCTGGTGGTGCCTGACGGCACGGACATGGCGGCCCTTTTGGAGGAGATTCAGAAGGAGATCCACAAGGTAGAGCCGGACTGCCGCATTGTGACAAAATGACGAAAAAGCAGAAGAGTTTGCTGACCAGAATCATCCTTGGGATTGTCCTGTTTCTGGCAGGGATGATTCTGGAGCGGGCAGTGGACGCTCCGTGGGCTTATTGGACGGCGGTGGGGCTGCTGCTGATGTCCTGGTTGCTGTGCGGCCTGGAGATTGCCATCAAGGCAGTCAAAAATATAGGACATGGCCAAATCTTCGATGAAAATTTTCTAATGACGTTAGCCACCGTTGGAGCCTTTGCTCTGATGGATTTTGACGAGGGCGCAGCAGTGATGCTGTTCTTCCAGGTGGGGGAGCTGTTCCAGAGCATTGCTGTGGAGCGTTCCCGCCGCTCCGTGGCGGCCCTGATGGATCTCCGGCCCGATGTGGCCCTGGTTTTGCGGGACGGGGAGCCGGAGGAATGCGACCCGGAGGAGGTGGAGGCGGGCGACCTCTTGCGGGTCCTGCCTGGCCAGCGGATCCCGGTGGACGGCGTGGTGGTGGAGGGCAGCTCCTCCGTGGACACCGCCAAGATCACCGGGGAGTCAGTTCCTGCCGATGTGACCCCGGGGGACCGGGTCCTGTCCGGCTGCATCAACATCTCCGGCATTCTCACCATTCGGGCGGAGAGCGAATATGCTTCCTCCACCGTGGCCAGGATTTTGGACCTGATGGAATCGGCCACGGAGGGAAAGTCCGCCACGGAGAGCCTCATCACCCGATTTGCCCGGTACTACACCCCCTGCGTGGTGGCTGGCGCTGTGATTCTGGCTCTGCTGCCGCCCTTTTTTGACGGTTGGCAGTTTGCCAAATGGATTACCCGGGCGCTGAACTTCCTGGTTGTCTCTTGCCCCTGTGCCCTGGTTATTTCGGTGCCCCTCAGCTTTTTCGGCGGCATGGGTGCAGTTTCCCGGGCCGGCATGATTGCCAAGGGCGGCGTAGCCCTGGAGAATCTGGCGAAAGCCAAGGTGGCAGTATTCGATAAGACGGGGACCCTGACCACGGGAACCTTCGCTGTCACCCAGGTGCGGACCGCCGGGATGGAGCGGGACCAGCTTCTGCGCCTGGTGGCGGGGGCGGAGAGCGCCTCCAGCCATCCCATTGCCCGGGCCATTGTGGCAGCCGCGGACGCCCGGGAAACCCGGGTGGAGAATCTGAAGGAAATTCCCGGCCGCGGTATTTCCGCTGTGGTGGAAGGACACCAGGTATTCGCCGGAAACCGGCTGCTGATGGAGGAATCCGGTTTCACGCCGGAGGAAGTGCAGGCCGGGGGCACGGCCGTCTATGCTGCGGTGGATGGCCGCTATGCCGGCTGCATCCTCCTGGAGGATACGGTGAAGCCCGGAGCGCGGGAAGCTCTGGCGGAGCTGGATACCCTGGGAATCCGGGAGACTGTGATGCTGACAGGCGACCGGGAACATGCCGCTGCCTCCGTTGCCAAGCGCTTGGGCCTCACCCGCTGGTTTGCCGGACTTTTGCCCCAGGATAAGGTGGAACGGGTGCGCGAGCTTCAGAAGTCCGGGGACACCCTGATTTTTGTGGGGGACGGCGTGAACGACGCCCCGGTACTGGCCCTGGCCGGTGTGGGTGTCGCCATGGGCGGCATTGGCTCTGACGCGGCGGTGGAGGCCTCGGACCTGGTCCTTCTGAAAGATGACCTGCGGAGCCTGCCAAAAGCCATTCGCATTTCCCGGAAAACCATGGCCGTGGCCAGGCAGAACATTGTGTTTGCCCTGGCGGTGAAATTTATTGTGCTGCTTTTGAGTATTTTTGGCATCGCTACGATGTGGCTGGCGGTATTTGCAGACGTTGGCGTGGCAGTTCTGGCGATTTTAAATGCCACCAGAGCCGGACGTTAACAGCGTCTGGATGAAAAAATCCCCATATTTTAGCGGGAGAAAGCACAAATTTCTGTGTTTTCTCCCGCTATTTTCAATTTTTAGAAAGGGGACCTGTTTGATTGACTGCGGCTCATGTTATATTGCTTTTACATGGCTCAACATGCCGGAGCGCCGCTGATCTTGACGCAAGACCCGTGAACGACTGCAGGGTCTTTGCACTATTTCTCATACCATTTTTTCTCCCACCACTGCCGGAAATTTCGACACGCAGTTTCGCAGTAGTAACGGACGTTGCGGCTTACGATTCGGAAAATGCCCCACATACCGGACTCCACATCCCAGCGTAGGGACCCGGAGCGATACAGGTAATCACCGGGGCACGACACCGGCTCAGGCTCGATGTTGAACACATTGCCCACGCTCATAGCGCCCTGGATGGGAACAATCCTGGAAAATGGGTCATCAGGCTGGGTTCGCCAACGGTGACCGTGGAGCGTGAAGCTGATATTCCGGGGCTTATCCCCTGGCATCAGCAGCCGGATGATGATGCGCTCCCGGGCATAGCTGCGCAGAAGAGGCGTAGCCGGGTCGCCATGAACCTTGGAGTCGAAGACCTGGAAGGGCAGGGGATTGCGCCGGAGCCGGTTGAAGAACCGCTCGGAACGGTAGTTATATCCCTTCTCCCCGGTGTCCTCGTGGTCGGGGGCCCCATGGCCGCCATGCTCTCCGCCTTGCTCTGTGGTTTTGATCAGCGCTCCATCCCGGTCCAGAAGCCGGATGCCGTTGTGGGCAAACAGGACAAACTCCCGGTAGGGTTCCACTCCCGGCGCGGTGATTACGGCCTGTTCTCCATGGTGATTCCCGTCCGGACGAATTCCCCGGTAATATTTGGCCTTTGGCGGCTCAATGAGGATGGCGCCGAACAGGCCGTGATGCCGGTGATTCCGCAGATCGCCAAAGGAGGTGAGCAGAGCGGCGCCATATTCTCTGTCTGCGTGCCACAAATACTGGATTTTCTCCCCCGGTCCCACCGTCTGCTCTGTAGGGTTATAGCCCACATTGACGCCGGAAGAGGCGATGGGATCATATTTCAGGAACTGTGGATTCAAAGACACCCGGTTGCTGGGGGTGTGCTTTCGCTCCACTGGAACGGAGGGATACTCGTTTTGGCGGATGGGAACCTTTGGGTCAAACAGATTGTGCAGGGTAACCTGAATCCAGTCGCCGGCATTGGCCCGAAGAATCAGAGGGACCGGCTGCCGGCAGCCTCGCCGCACATCTTCGGCCTGGTTCAGAGGCACAAAGAGCAGCCCTTCCGGGTCGTGGTCCCCGAAGCGGTTGTACACCAAATCCTTCTGAATGGCCGCAATTTCAAATTTGCGAATCACCGCACCGGGAGGCGGCGCCAGACACGGAACCCGGGGCTTCTGACCGCACAGCGGCGGCAGGTTTCTCTGGGGCTGTGCATAGGCCCGGAGGATGCCCCACAGGCCCAACCACACGTCGTCAATTCCGCCGAAGTAGTACAGATAATCTCCGGCCTGGTAAGGCTCGTCAATGTGCAGGCTGAAGGATTCGGAAATCCCCAGAGTTTGGGCCTGCACCAGGGGAGAAACCGGGTCGGTAATCTCCCTCCGCCAGGGCAGACCGGTGAGGTTCCAGGCATGTTGCTCCTCATGTGCGCCGTCCAAAAGACGAATTCGCACCGGCTCTCCGGGATAGGTTTCCAGAATTGGCGTGGCCGGGTCCCCATACACCCAAGAGCTGAAAATATGGGACGGGTCATCCTTGCGCCGCAGCCGCTCCGGCATGGGCTCACAGCGGTAATTGATCCCCATGACTCCGGGGTCGTCGTCGGAGCCCGGGACCTCCGGCGGGTTGATGGGGTTGCCGTCCTGGTCAAACAGCAGGGCGAAATCGTGGCAGAACAGGACAAACTCCCGAAACACCTTGCCGTCGGCGGTGCGGATCACCGCCTGAGTTCCCCGTTTCAGAGGCTCGCCGGTGTGTGGGTCCAGGAATTTCGCACCGGCGGGTTCCACAATCAGCGCGCCAAACAGGCCGTGCTGCTGGTGCACATTGGCAAATAAATGATCGTGGAAGAACACGGCATGGAGCTCCTCGTTGGCGAAAAACCGCTCCACCAGGGTTTCACACCGTCGCGCCCCGGCGATGTTGTTCCAGCCGTTGGCTGCGCCGTCGGAAACAATGGTGTCAAATTTCACCAGGTGGATGTGGAAGCCCACAATGTCCGTCAGCGTCTTAAGCTGGAATGGGCTTTCCTCCAGAAACTCCGGCAGAAGGTTGGTCAGCCGCACCTCCACGCAGTCTCCTGCATTGGCCCGAAGCACCAGGGGCTCCGGACAGATTTCGCCGGATTCCACCTTGGCCAGGTAGTCATCCAGGGTACCCACCTGCTCAATCTCTTCCTTCAGCACGAAAAACCGCCCCTGGGGGTCGTGCCAGCCGAAGCGGTTGTAGGTCAGTCTGGCCTGTACCGCTGCAATTTCAAACACCCGCACATGAGCGTCTGTATCGCAGGGGCAGGTATCGGTGTACAGGGCTCCCGGCGCGAAATCCGGTACGAAATTTGCCGCCTCCAGAGGGGTGGGTTCAATTTTGTTTTCTCCGGCGGCTGTGAGGATGCCAAGAGGTGGCTGCTTTGGCTCCTGGCCGAACTGGCTGTGGATGAAATTGGGGTATCCGGGGTGCAAATCGTCCTTGGGAGGCGGCGCTGGCCGGTCCGGCAGCGGCATCAGCGGCGCTATGGGCGTGCCGTCAGGATAGTGTCCTGTGCCGTCCTCCAGCCGGTCAAATACCCGAAGCAGGGTCCACATCCCCTCGTGGAAATGGGGGTAGAGGTGGCAGTGGAAGATGGCGTCGCCAATCATCCCGTTGAAGCTTCCGGCTCCATAGAGAAGATCCAGTGTATAGCACTCCTGGGGACTGATGGAGATGGAGTCCAGGATGGTGGACTTGGGGTCCTCCGGATCTAAGCGCCACTGATGGTTGTGCAAATGAAATACATGGGTCTCCTTGATACCGCCGTGGATCAGCCGGATTTTTGACGGATCTCCCACATAGGCCCGTAGCACCGGGGGCGCCGGATCGCCATAGGCCCAGGAGCTCATGGAAATATCCTCCGCTGTATCTGCGTGACCTGCATCCGGGTCCAGGGGGAGACGGTTGCGCATCGGCTCGGAGCGGTAGCTGATGGCGGTGGTACCGCTGGGAAGCCCGGTGTGAGGGTCTACCGGCTGGCCGCCGTCCCGGGTGCGGATTTCCAGCTCATCGTGGAAGAACACGGCGTATTCCCGGAAGGCCGGACGCCCCGGGCTGCAGATATCTGCAAACAGACCGCTGCGCAGGGGCTTGCCAGTTTCCGGATGCAGCCATACAGAGCCGGCAGGCTCCACCAAAATAGCGCCAAACAGTCCGTGCACATTGGTGCCTTCCTCGCTGCTGCGGGGGTCTGCCAGATCGGAGAAGAGGAAAGCCCCCTCCTTATCCGCCAGCCAGGTATAGCAGATGCTGTCGTCCGTGGTGGTATCCGGGTTGAAACCCACGTTGGCCCCATCGGAGGTCAGCACGGAGTTGGAAAGCCCCTGGACATGGATCGACGCCCGGCGGCCCAGCTGGTTGAAGAAGCGAATGCGAACGGTGTCGCCCAGATTTGCCCGAATCACCAGAGGCTGCACGCCCTCATAGGGCTGCGGGATGGGCTGCCGAAAATTTCTCAGAGCCTCCTTCCGGATTCTCTGGGAATCTTCACGGAGCACATACAGCAAACCGTTGGGGTCGTGATCGCCATACTGGTTGTAGACAATGGGCAGAGAGATTGCCTCAATGTCATATTCCCGGACCTGTCCAGTGTCCGGATAATCAGATAGGTTCCACATAAGTGTTCTCCTTAAATTTTTTAGAACAGGCACGAAAAAGGTCTGTTCCCGCCAGCTTATGTCGCATCAGGCGCTGGGGTGTTTTCCCGCTGGATCCGGCTTTTGTAAAACGTGACAGGTGGGTGCTCATAGTCGTTTGATTCATCTGGGAGCTTTTTTGCATGAAAGAAAGAGACAGCCCCACCAGAGTTTGGTGAGGCTGTCCGGGTTTTGCTTAGTCGCGATAAAAAGAGATATAAAATGAGACGGTGGAATCAGAATTTCTGGTCCAAAATGGTCAGGAGCTTTGCCATTTGGGCCCGGGTCAAGGTGCCTCTGGGTTGCAAAGAGCCACCCGGGAAGCCCTGGAGGAAGCCCTCGGCGGTTGCCCAGGCAACGGCGGTCCTGGCAAATTTGGAAATGGCTTCCCTGTCGGTGTAGATGGACAGGTCCGCCCCAGTGGCAGGTTCCTGCTCCAGGTATTCGGTGACGTAGCGGTACAGGAAGGTGGCGGCCTGCTCTCTTGTGACCGCTTTGTCCGGGCAGAAGGTGGTATCTGTGATACCCTTTGCAATGCCGTTCTCCTCCGCCCAGGCCACGGCTTCCGTGTAGTACCGGCCCGCTTTCACATCGGCGAAGGTGGCAGGCTCGGCCACCTCCGGCTCTCCTGCCAGGCGGTACAGGGTGGTCACCAGCTGGCCCCGGGTGAGGCTCCCCTCCGGGGCAAAGTGGGTCTCATCCATGCCGTTCATGAGACCTTTGGCAATGACATAGTCGGTATACTCGTGATACCAGCGGTCCGTATTCAGATCTGCAAAGGCCTTGCTGGGGCAATGGGCCGGGATGACCTGGCCTTCCTTCACAATCTCTCCACAGACGGTGCACACCTCGTCGCCGGTATAGCCGTCCTCTGTGCAGGTGGCCTCCTTGGCGTTCTGGATCTCCGTCTTATGGCCCAAAGCGGGAATGGTCTCACCCTGTTTCACAATCTCGCCACACACCGTGCACACCTCGTCGCCGGTATAGCCGTCCTCTGTGCAGGTGGCTTCCTTTGCGCCCCGGATCTCGGTGCTGGCGTGCTCACAGACCGGGATCTCAGGCAGGGTGGCGGTGACAGTCTCGGTCATTTCCACCTTGGTATCGTTTATCTGGGTGGTGGTGATGGTCACATCCGTGGTACCGCTGGCTTTGGGTGTAAAGACCAGCTTGGCCACAGCGTTTCCGGTGGGAATCGGGGTCACACCGGCGTAGCCGAAGGTCACGGAACCGCTGGCGGTTACAGTGGAGGTGAGGTCAGCATCGCTTTCCACGGATTTCAAGGTCAGCTTTTCCGGATCGTAGGCGGCGCGGAACAGGCCGTTGGTGACGTCCAGTGCGTTTCCTTCAGCATCCTTGGCAGTAAGGGTCACCACCACATCCTCTGCTGCCGTTGCCTCCTGGGGGAGGGGAGAAGCGGCGGCAGGAGTCAGGCGGGCCTCCTTGCTGGCCAGGGCGTCCTCTGCCATGGGGAAGGTCATGAGAGCGGTGTTTTCCTTTTGCACAGCCTTTTCACCGGCTGCGGACAGGCTCACCCGCTGGGCGCACTGAGCCAGGGAGTCTCCACTGGCTGGAACGTTGGTACGACTGGTGGTTGCGGCATTGGATTTGACCTCCAGCAGGGAGGCGGGCCATACGTCTTCCCCTACGTTGGCAAAGGCAATCGCCTCGTAGGCTTGGGTTTCCTCTTGGAAGGTCAGCTTGTAGAACACATTGGTCTTGCCGTTCCAGCCGGAGAAATACAGATTACCGTCTTCCTCAACCAGCAGGGAGCACATGACCAGGCTGTTTTCGTCCATTGTGGCTTCGTAGCCGGCATCTGTGAGGTTGGAGGGATAGTAGTCCATGCCGGCGTTATAGAAATCGCCGTCTTCATAGGCGTAGAGCTTGCAGATCCAGCCTTTGTCATCCACAAAGTAGAGAATCTCCGCCTCGTGCTCTATGCCGTCAACTTCTGTGTAGGTGCAGGAGCCTCCCTCTGCTATGGCCAGGAGCTGGGAACCGCCGCTGTTCTGGTAGATGTAGCTGGACAAATCCCAGCCTTCGTCATCTTCCATGTTGGAGGGGTCCTTGGCGGGAGCCCATACAGAGCCGCATACAAAATGTACCAGGTCTTGCTCCTGCGTGGAGAACAGCTTACTGTATGCCAGGTCGTCCAGGCCGTTGGCCCAAGTGCTCAACTTGGCAGAGACGCCGGTTTCCATATCCACGGACCTCATAGTTTTGCCGTCTCCGGAAGTGACATACATGGTTCCCTTCCCATTGTGGGTGGCTGCCAGCACATCGGTATCCAGCTCAATACCTGCGGTCCAGGTGTTGTCCCGGGTCATGTCCCAGGTGAACCGGACGGGGGCGCCTTCCTCCGTTTGGAGAACACCCTCCACGGTGATGGGCAGAGCTTCCACCGTGACCGTGGCCTTGGCGGTAAAGGAGGGGTCCAGGTTGGAGACGGCGGTAATGGTAGTGGTGCCGGGGTCCACACCGGTGACCACGCCGTACTGGTTCACCGTAGCCACAGAGGTGTCTGCAGAGGACCATGTCACGGAACGGTCGGTGGCGGTCCAGGGCAGCACGTTGGCAGTGAGTTGATCGGAATTGCCCTTGAGAAGAGTCAGCTTCTCCTGGGACAGCTCCAGGCTGGTGACCTGGTCCGTAGGCGCTGTCCAGCTGCCACCGGCGGAGCGCTGGGGAATCACCAGAGCAGTCAGCTGATGGAACAGGTCATTGTGCAGGGTGTAGGTGTTGGTCTTGGGGTGAATTTCGTACAGGTAGCTATAGCCCCAGGGGGTACCCCAGGCCGTCTCCTGGAAGTAGTAGCTGATCCAGACCACGTTGCCGGTATTGACGTCATACTCCATAGCCTGGGCACCCATGGAGGTGAAGGCTTCGCCATTGTCGTTGACGCACTCCATCAGATACTTGGGCTGATCCAAGGTGTCCAGGGTGAAGGAGTACACCTTGCTGGTGCCGTACTCGTTGCAATAAAAGACTCCGTCCAGATCACAGGCAAGCGTGTTGGTGTTGAGACCGAGGGTACCCACTTCCGTGAGGGTACCGTCCAGCTTGTTTACGGTGTACAGGACGGACTCTCCACTGTCGCTATAGGCTACCGCGTAGATGGAATCGTCCGCTCGGCTATAGGCCATGTCGCACAGGACAGTGCCCAGGTTGCGGATGCGGGTCATGTCCGCCAAATCATTCTCCGGCATGACGTACAGGTCGCCGTCTACCGAGCAGGCAAAGACATAGTGGCTGTCGATGGTGGCGGCGTTGAACGCCGTCTCGGATTTTGCATAGACGTTCAAATCTCTGTACCAGGAATCCAGGTTAAAGCTGGTCCAGTAGCTGTTGTACATGCGGTCGTAGGCGATCATAGGAGGGAGTGCGGGAACCTGCCCCAGATCCGCCTTCAGCTCGTAGGTGGTTACATTGTACGCGTAGTCATAGACCTGAAGCAGGAATTTATTGCCGTTTGCCTTGTCCAGACTCAGGGTGTATTTGCCAGTCTCGCCAGGCACGGCGTCTGCGTTGGAGCCGGTGTAAGCCAGGACCTCGCTGCCGGTGCTGTTGAACAGGGCAACGCCGGCCACATACTGGTTATCTCTGGCATCTACAGTCAGGGTATTTCCCACCATGCCCAAAGAAACTTCTTGGATTTCCGGAGGGGTGTTGTCAATGGTGGCCTGCATGGTCCGGGTAGCGCCCTTGCCCAGGGCGTCCCAGTTCACCGTATCGCCGTCTACATAGTACTCGGGAGCCAGGGTCACGGAGACTTCAAAAGTCTCACCTTCTGCCAGCTCCTTGGGGACCCACTTGAGCTTGTAGCTTTGAATGGCCTCCAACCATGTTTCAAAGAACAGGATGACGCTATAGTAGGGAGCATAGAAGCTGCCGAGATAGACCTCCTTCAGCTGCTCTCCGGTGGTGGCATTGGTGACCCGGATGCGGCTGGCGGCCACATTTCGGATGGGGTTGAACTGAACGGAGTACACTCTGTCGCCGTTTTGGTTGTTGATGGCGTTGCGCTGGGGCATATAGGTCTCATCCGCGACCACAGGGTTGCCACCCAGGCAGTAGGAGTAGCCGGGATCCCGGGCGTACTCCACCATCATGCTGTTGATCGAATCGATGCCGGTGTAGGGAGTGCGAATTTGGTTGCCGGTGGCAAGCTCTTGGGTGGTGCCGATTTCAAACATGGAGGGATCTGTCCAGTTGCCATAGAAGCCCAGCACGGGGATGCTGTGGCAGGTGCCGTCTACCCCCTCGGCGTCTGTGACAGCATCGGCGTACACATAAGCCTGCAGGTAAGCGCCGTTGGGATAATGAGCATCCAGATATGCCTTTTCCCCGGCATCCAGGGTCAGAGTTACGGTTACCTTGACGGAGCCGCCTGCAGGAACGTTCACAGCGCCGCCGGACAGCTTGGCCAGGAACACGTGAACATCGTAGGTGTCCACATCTTCATCACCGGAGACATCAGCATGCTCCAGGCTGCTGATGGTGCTTCGTGCGCCGGTGACATAGTCCAGGAGCGCCTGGGCGTCATCCTTGTCCACATCGCCGTCGCCGTCAAAGTCGCAACCCTCCAAAGCCTTGGGGGAGCTGACCATGGCCCCATCTGCTTCCCAGGCGGCGGTGCAGCCCAGGTTCCGGGTTGCGGTGTCCAGGTAACTGACCAGCATGGAGTCATCCTTGGCGTTTGCGGCTTCTTCATTGGCGTAGCCTTCGAAGGTATCCTGGGTAAACATATCTGCGGAAAGCTGGAAGGTTTTCTCTTCATCGCTGAGGTTGTTCAAGTGGAAGGAGAAGGAATACACACCGGCTCTGGCGGGGTCATCTCCCAGCTCCACCTTCACCTTGCCATCGGGCTGGCCGTCCACGGTCACATAGGAGCTGGCAGAGGTTGCAGCCAGCACGTCTGCCAAGCCTGCGCCCTGCTGGAGGACGGAATAGTACAGGCCGTTGGCATCCTTCAGGGGAACTGCGGTGGACATCAGCAGGCTCTGGGTCAGGGCACGATCCGTTAGGCCGGGCTGAGACAGTCCCTTCTCCCGAATGACCTGCTGCACCAGGGCGGAAATACCTGTGATTTGAGGAGTTGCCATGGAGGTGCCGGACATCATCTCGTACTGGTCAGTTTCGGAAACGGCGCCGTTGACAGAGTAGATGTTGCCGCCGGGGGCAGTGATTTCGGGCTTCATGCTCAGGTCACCGGGAACGCCCCAAGAGGAGAAGCTGCTCATGTGATAGTAGTCAGAGTTCGCAATGTTGGCTTTGACCTTGCTCTCAACGGTGACTTTGCCGGTATAATAGGTCACGCCGCGGTCTGTGGTGGCGGCAGTGGAGTGCTCCCGGACTATGTTTCCACTGGCCTGGGTGATGAGTACGCAGGGAGCTTCCTCATAGTAACCAGTCAAGATCATATTGATGGTGCCAGGCTCGTTGTTATAGACTACAGTGGCGATGGCGCCCATGTCCACAGCTACGTTGGCCTTATCTGCGAAGTTGGTCTCACCACGGGAGACAAAGACAATCTTACCGGTGACGTCGATGCCCGCATAGTCTTCCTCAAGTCCGATGGAATTCAGGAATACATAGTCGTATTGCGTGCCTTCTCCGGTGGTGTCCAGGGTGGCCATGGGATTGTTCCAGCCGGGGCCAGTCTCGCCAGTACCATCACCATAGCCGAAGGAGCTGCCCCCTACTTGAAGAGAGGGACCCACCGCCCCATCGTTGTCCACAGATGCCACAGCAAACGCATTGGTGTAAGTACTGGGGGAACCGGCTGTCTGGAAATTCACATCCTCAACGTACAGATTGGGCATGGGGCCTGCGGCGTTCGCGGTCCAGTAACCGCTGTTGCCGGAAGCCATGGCCACCACGCAGTCTGTTTCAGTCAGGTAGTCCAGCAGGTCCTCATAGTCCTCACTGGTGGTGAAGCCGGCGGAGGAGGAACCCAAAGACAGGTTCACCGCGTCACAGCCCAGGATGATGGCGTCTTCGATAGCGGCCATGTAGTCCGAATCGTAAGCGCCGCCCATCTTGCCGAAGACTTTCATGGTGAGAATCTGGGCGTCGGGTGCATTGCCCACAGTGCCAACTGCGTCGGCAGCGGAGACATAACCGGATCCCTCTTTGATGAACCGGTTGGCAGCGGCAATGCCAGCCACATGGGAGCCATGCTCCGAGGCGGAGTCGTTGTCGTGGGTGACATCCAGATCCAGATCCAGGTAGTTATAGGCAAAGGGAGCCTTCAGATTGAAGTACAGATCCTCTGCCGTCAGCTCGGGGTTCCGCTCTGCCACATTCAGCTGGGGCAGCTTTTCCGCAAGCTCATCTTCGTCCAGCACATCCACATGAGCCAGATATTCCTCGTAGCTCATACCGGCCAGCTGGGCGTCTTCGGCCAGAGCGTGGACCAGCGCGCCGGGATCGAAGGACTGATGGTCCGTATCCAGACCGGTGTCGATGATGGCGACCCGGGTGCCGGCGCCGGTATAGCCGGATTCCCAGACCTGGACAGCGCCGGTCATGTTAGCGGAGACCAGCATATTGGGCTTGTCAACAGCACTGGTGGTGGCGGTTTGGGGCTCATACCGGGTCTCCAGAACCACCTTTCTGACGCCGGGAATCCTGGAGATGGAGGCAAGCTGACCATATTCCACATTGGCGGAAATGATGTTCGCAGCCAAGGTCAGGTTCCAGGCTACATCCAGTTTTTCGCCGGTGGTCTGTTCGATCCTGGCGGTGACGGCAGCTTGGTCCTTCTTCAGGCCAGACCGGTAGGTCATGGCTGACCGGCTGTCTGCAATGCCGTGAGTGGAGAAGCCGGCTTCCAGGGTGGAGGCCTTCTCCAGCATGATGGAAACACGAACTACGTCGGTATCCGCATATTGCGGTTCCTCTGCCGCGTCTTCCACAGGCTCCGGCAGAAGCGAGGCGGAAACCGTGCCGTTGTCCACCTTGGTGAAGGCGACATCGTCTCCACCGGCAGCGCGCAGGGGGACTGCAAAGCCCGCCAGAAGGGCAACTGCCAGCAACAGGGAGAGCAGACGCTTGGTGACTTGCATTTTCATGTTGATTCTCCTTTTCAATGTTGGATGTTGTATATTCAGAGCGGTGGCCCGCACCAAATACCCAAGGGACGTTCCGGCTTGTAGTTGCGTTACTTTACCAATTTTTTGTGGTCTATGTTTGCAATATACCACATTGTGCACAAATTGTCAACCGCTTTCGCGGAGAATCCAGGGACAGCATTTCCTTTTTCCATCCTGGCGGGGGAGCGCCCCTGGCTTTCCCCCAGGGCGGGCGCAAAGCGCCATGGGATTTCATCACTGTGAAGGGAACACGTTACGTTTTTGCCGGTTCTGTCTGCCGGTCAGTCATGGCCATTCCTCATCCGCCTCGCTCCGCTGGGCACCATCCCCCGGGGAAGGCAAGGCGCTCCTGGGCAGAAAATGTGCGGAGGTGTCTCAAAATTCGTTTTGAGACACCTCCGCGCCGGTTCCATTATGTCAGCAATACTCGTTCCAGTTGCCGCAGGAAGTGGCGTACTGCTTCATGATCTGTCTGATAATAATTTTTTTGTGCTTCCTGCTCTTGCTTCAGGAAGCCATAACTGCACAAAAGCGCCAGGTTCCGTGACATATTGCTGGGGTCTACGCCCATCGCCTTTGCCAATTCCAGGCTGTATGCCCGTTCTTTGCTAAGTCTGCCTAAAATTTCCAGCCGTTTTTTGTCGCTCAGGGCCTTCAGGGAGAGGCCGAGCATCTCGTAGGTCATGTTTTGGTCCCGGCGCTGACTCTTGACGCTGACGCCGCAGCCCAGGTAGAGATAGCTTTCGTTTTCCAATAAATCCGACTTTTTGTAAAGCAGAAAGTTGTAGTTCATGACAAAGATTGCCACCACAGTATGCTCATGTTCGCCGACGGTAAGGGTCTGTCCCATCGTGTCGGACAGATAGTCCAACAGGGGCACGGGAGAATTCTGCCAATATTCCACCCGTTGGTCCAGAATCCAGTGGGCCCGATGAAGGGTTTCCTCCAACCGCTGGGCAATGGGATAAATCAGGTTCGCCAGCTCGTCCAGGCTCTTGTCAAAGCTTCGCAGCGCCCGGCACAGGTTCAGCTGGAATTCCGGCGGGAGCTCCAGGGCGCAGACCTGGTCCAGAAAATCGCCGGGACAATCTTCCCCAAAGGAGAATTCCAGGCTCATGATGGAGTAGCTTTGAATCCACGCCCCCTTCTCCTGCAAGTATCGCCAGTTGGTCCGGATTTCTTCCACATTCTTCCAGAAGTCTGTTTCCTTTAGGGTGAAAAAAGAGAAGGTCAAAAGACGCGCCAGGCAGGTTCCTTCCTGCTTGTCGCTGGTGTCCACCCGGGCAAAAAAGCGCCGCAAAGCAGGGCTTTGGGGGTCCAGGCCCCGGCAGGTCTCCTCCAGAATCTCCTGGAGTTGCTCCACCTGCCGCACCATCCGGTCTCCCTCGGCGGTATCCTCTGCGGCAAGCCTCAGACTTAGCAGGGAGCGGAAGGAAATGCCATTGACAAATCTGTATAACATTTCCACCGTTTCAAATAAAATATAGGGTTTCCGGATGAATGCATAGTCCATGGCTTCCGTCGTCCTTTCCCAGAAGTGGCAGCGAGTTCTTGTATAATAATTTAGGGAATGTTGCAGAAAATGTCAAGCACTGTTTTTGCCGTTGCCGTCTGTTTGCCAAAGAGCGGGGATTGCAGCAATGCCCCGGTTTTTCCGTCCAGGCCGGAAGGCGAACCGGACGAGGGCCTGGGATATTTTGTTTCCCGCCTTGCAGTTTCTTCTTTTTGGTGTTATACTCTACATGCTCAGAAGAAAGATTTGCAGGTGAATGTTGTGAAATTGCAAAAAGAAGAGCTTTTTACCAACCGGATGCTGCTCCGCCTCATTTTCCCACTGGTGATTGAACAGGCTCTGGCGGCTCTGGTGGGGATGTGCGATGGTGTGATGGTATCTTCGGCAGGAGAAGCGGCCATTTCTGGCGTCTCCCTGGTGGATATGATCAACAATGTGATTATCAACCTGTTTGCCGCCCTGGCCACCGGCGGCGCTGTGATTACCAGCCAGTTTCTGGGGGCGCGGCGTCGGGAGGAGGCGCAGAGAAGTGCAGGGCAGCTGGTGTGTATGGCTGCGGTCTTTGGCCTGGGGGTGATGGCGTTTTGCTTGTTTCTGGCCCAGGGAATGCTCCGCCTCTTTTTTGGCTCCATTGAGGCGGATGTTATGGCGGCAGGCCTGACTTATTTTCGGATCACAGCCCTGTCCTTCCCCTTCCTGGCCCTGTACAATGCAGGCGCGGCCATTTTCCGGAGCATGGGCAATAGCAAGATTTCCATGAAGGTCAGCCTGGTGATGAATGTGATCAATGTGGGGGGAAATGCCCTGTGCATTTACGGCCTGGGGATGGGGGTGGCTGGTGTGGCCATTCCCACCTTGGTTTCCAGGGCGGTTGCAGCTGTGCTGATTCTGGCCCTGGCCGCCCGGCCAGAGCAGGAGGTACGGCTGGTGCCCCGGAACCTCATCCACTTTTATCCCAAAATGATGGGACATATTTTGCAAATCGGCATTCCTTCGGCCTTTGAAAGCTGCCTGTTCCAGCTGGGCCGGGTGGTTGTAGTCAGTATGATTGCCCTGTTTGGCACGACCCAGACCTCTGCAAACGCCGTGGCGAACAATCTGGATAGCATCAGCATCATCATTGGCCAGGCCATGGGCCTTGCCATGATTACGGTGGTGGGCCAGTGCATGGGCGCAGGGGAGCCGGAGCAGGCTTCCCGGCAGACCAGGAAGCTAATGGGCTGGGTGTATGTGGCCCAGGGCCTGAGCAATGTGCTGGTGATTGCCGGCCTGCCGCTGCTCATCGGGTTTTACCGGTCCCTGTCTCCAGAGACGGTTGCCCTGTCCCGGACCCTGGTGCTGATTCATTCAGTCAGCGCTCTGGTTTTGTGGCCGGCGGCCTTTGTGCTTCCCAATGCTCTGCGGGCGGCCGGTGATGTGCGGTTTACCATGACGGTGAGCGTGGCCTCCATGGTTCTGTGGCGCATTGGGTTCTCCTGGATCTTGTGCGTGAAGCTGGGATACGGGGCCACTGGAGTTTGGATTGCTATGGTGCTGGATTGGATCTGCCGGACGGCCTTTTTTGTGTGGCGTTTTTGCTCCGGCGTGTGGAAGAAAAAGCGGCTGGTGGAGGCCTGAGTATGGGGAGGAACATATGGTGAAGCTGGAACGGGTCGCCCCCCTCTTTGCCGGCTGGGAGGAGACCATGATTTGGTCTTGCCTCCAGGGCTGCATGGGGTATGCCATTGCAGATCAGGAGGAGGCGCCCAGGGCAGCGCAGATTGTGGTAGGCGATTTCTGCTTTTTTGCCGGTGAGCCTCAGGACCGCCTCATCTGCCAGGCAGGCGCCCCCATTTTGGTGCCCAAGGATGAGGCGTGGGCCCGGCGGATTGAGGCGGTCTTGGGCCAGAGCGTTCAGAAGTCCCTCCGCTATGCCATCTGCAAGGAACCTGACCGGTTTGACCGGGAGAAGCTGCGCCGGTTTGCCCAAGCTTTCGAACCGTCTTTTTCTTTGCGCGTCTTTGACCGGGACTTGTACCACCAGGCGATGGCAGAGCCCTGGTCCAGGGATTTTTGCGGATTGTTTCAGGATTTTGCAGATTTCCAGCGCCGGGGATTGGGGGTAGGTGTGGTGCAGGAGGGCCGGCTGGTGGCAGGCGCTTCCTCCTACTCGGTGTACCACGGAGGCATTGAAATTCAAATTGCAACCCAGAAGGCGTACCGGAGGCGGGGCTTGGCGACGGCCTGCGGCGCAAAGCTGATCTTGCTGTGCCTGGAAAGAGGACTGAATCCCAGCTGGGACGCCCATGATCTGCGCTCTGTGGCCCTGGCGGAGAAGCTGGGCTACCGGCGGGGGGAGCCCTATGTGGTCTATCTTCGACGGAATTTTGAAGCCGGTTAAGCCGGTTGGTGGGAAAAAATCGAGGCAGCCTCCACGTGGAGGCTACCTCGATTCCTTTAGCGCCGGAGCAGGCGTTTCCACCAGGGATGGTCTGTTTCCGGCGCGCTTAGGTTGGCAGCGGCCATGGCATCCTCCATGAGGGCGTCCTGGGCGCCGATTGGGAGCTTCCCAGTGGTGACCCGGCGGTAGGTGCCGTCGGAGCGCATACGGCGGGCCTTGGTATTATCCATGCGCTGGAGCTCTATGATGCGGTGGATTTTTTGACGTACCTGAGGGCTGTCGATGGGGCAGCCAACCTCCACCCGGTGGTCCATATTGCGTGTCATGAAGTCGGCGGAGGAGATGAACATCAGCTCTTCGGCATCCTTGCCGAAGCAGTAAATCCGGGCATGCTCCAGGTAACGGCCCACAATGCTGGTGACCCGGATGTTTTCCGTCTCGCCTTCCACCTGCGGCAGGATGCAGCAAATGCCACGGACGATCATTTCCACCTGGACGCCGGCCTGGGAGGCCTCCCGCAGCTTTTGAATCAAATCCAGGTCGGTAATGGCATTGAGCTTCAGGAAGATATAGCCCTTGGGGCCTTTTGCAATTTCCCGGTCAATGAGGGCGGTGATCCGGGTTTTCATGGAGTTGGGGGCCACCAGCAGGCGGTGGTAGGTACCCTCCAGGTTTCCAATGGCCAGATCCTTAAAGAAGGCGCTGGCATCCATGCCGATTTCCCGGTTGGATGTGATATACGAAAGGTCTGTGTATTGCCTGGCCGTCTTCTCATTGTAGTTGCCGGTGCCCACCTGTGTGATGTAAGCGATGCCATTTCGCTCCCGGCGGGTGATCAGGCAGATTTTGGAGTGAACCTTATAGGAGTCGAAGCCATAGAGAATCCGGCAGCCGGCCTCCTCCAGACGCTGGGACCAGTCGATGTTGTTTTGCTCGTCGAACCGGGCCCGCAGCTCAATCATCACGGTGACGTCCTTGCCGTTTTCTGCTGCAGCGCAAAGATACTCCACCAGTTTGGCCTGCCTGGCCAGGCGGTAGATTGTAATTTTGATGGACAGGACCGCCGGGTCCGAGGCGGCCTCCCGGAGCATTTGCAGGAAGGGCTCCATGGTTTCGTAGGGATAGGACAGCAGCACATCCCGCTTCATGACCTGGCGCAGCATGCTCTCCTTGGGCAGGACTCCGGCGGGAGGCTGCGGCTGGAAGGGGGGATAGGTCAGCTCCTGGCGCAGAGCCGGGGGCAGCCGGTCCTGCAGGGAGAAGACGTCATGCATTTGCATGGGGGAAGAGGTGACATAGAGCTGCTTTTTCCCCAGCTGAAGCTTTTCACAAAAATACTGAATGAAGTGGTTGGAGATTGGGCAGCTCAGTTCCAGCCGCACGGGAGCCAGCTTGGTCCGTTGGCGGAGCAGCTTTTTCATTTGGGTCCGGAAGTCTTCCTCAAAGCCCTCCTCCGCAGGTGCAATGTCTGCGTTGCGCGTGATGCAGAAAATCACCTTTTCCGTAATGGCGTATGGCTTAAAAATACGCTCGGCATGGGAGAGAATCAGATCCTCTGTACGAACGTAACGCACCTCGCTCCCCGGCAGGAACAAGGTCTCCGGCAGGGAGGTGGGGACGGGAATGACGCCAAAGACCACCTTACCCTTATTTTGGAGCAGCGCCCCGATGTGCAGGACCTTATTGGCCAAATGGGGGAAGGGATGGTGGCCATCGATGATCTGAGGGGAGAGGATGGGGTCCACTTCGTTTTGAAAGTACTGCCGCAAATACTTCTGGTCCGCCTTATCCAGATCGCCCGGGAAAAGGCGGCAGATGCCGTAGCTCCCCAGGAGCTGCTGAAGCTGCCGGCAGATGTCATCCTTTTCCGCAATCAACGGCTGGACGGCGGCAAAAATGGCCTCCAGCTGCTCTTTGGGGGAAAGGCCGGTTTTATTATCTGGGGCGTGCCCCTTGACCAGGGACAGGTCCAGCAGGCTTCCCACGCGAATCATGAAAAACTCATCCAAATTGCTGGTGAAAATGGAGACAAATTTGAGCCGCTCCAGCAGGGGAACCTGCTCATCCAAGGCCTCCAAAAGCACACGTTCATTGAATCGGAGCCAGGAGAGCTCCCGGTTTTGGGTATAGAGGGGGTAGGAATTTCGTTCGGACATAGCCGCTCACCACTTTCTTCGGGTTCCTGAAACGATTGCTGGTACGTCATGATGGGAATTGTGAGATGATCAAAGGCGCAGGGCCATTTCAGCGCAGTTCATCCACCCAGGCGAACTTTGGAGGTTGGCCAAGGCGGATAGGCGCGCTTACACGCTTGCTTCCAGAGAAGGCAGGCGCTGCTGCTCCAGCGCAAAGCAAAAAAGGGTTGCCTCAAAAATTTTGAGACAACCCCTGCCTTTGTGTATTAGCCGCCCCAAACAGAGTCCAACCGCACCTCTTCGATTGCGACGTCAATGATGGGCAGATCCGAGTAAGGCGGCAGCGACAGCATTTCTGGGGTCAGCTCCTTTACAAACTCCCCCTCCACATAGTATTCCAGCTGACCGTCTTCCTTGCGGAAGATGTAAGTGAGACTCGCATCAGACGGTCGTTCAATTATGCCCTCAATTGCAGGTGGTGGAAACCCAGGCTGCAAAATGACGGTATAGGAGCCCAGAAAAACTAGCATACATAACGCTGCCCCGATCCAAGGAAGGACCGCGCGTTTGGACGGACGGCGCTCACGCTGCAACAGCAGGCGGAAGCGCTGGCGCAGCCGGGATTTGGAGGGAATCCCCAAATACTTGGCAGCCAAAGAGCGAGAGGAGGTTTTTCCGATTTTTAATATTTCCAGGAGCGCGGAGGAGTACTGGAGCTGTTCCAGTTTGGAGAGCCGGCTACACACATGCTTGTCACACCGAAGCTCCAAAATTTGATCTACGCTGCTTTTGAACAGATACACCAGAGGATTCCACCACAAAAGGCAGCAGAAAATTCGGATTCCCAGCTTCAGCCACAGGTCCCGGCTTCGGTAATGGTACAGCTCATGAAGCAGAATGCAATGTAGCTGCGAAGCAGGCAGCTGCATGGATTGCGGCGGGAGCAGGATCACTGGCTTTGTAAATCCCACCATCATCACGGTGGAGACCCGGCAGGAGATTCCCACAGAGACTGGTTTGCTGCACTGAGCCTCCCGGGCAGCCTGGCAACATAGCTGGTGGAGCTGCGACCCCTCTTGAGGAAGCTGGCACAGCTGCACAATCCGGTGCTGCCGGTACAGGGTGACCGCCAACCGGCAGAGCATCCCCACGGACCCAACGCACCACAGAATCAGAAGCCCCCGGCCCAGGGAAAGTCCGGGCCATAGCTCCTGCCAGAGCAGGGATATGATAGAAGGATACACATGCCAGCAACAGATTACGCGGGTATGGGGAAACTCCACCGGGAGCAAAAAGCGCAGAAATCCCAATCCAAAGACCAATCCCAGCAGCCAGAAGGAACGGCCTTTGGTGCATAAAACCAGACAGCTACCCAAAATGACCGCCAGGGAAAAGCAAATCAACCCCATGCAGAAGGAAAGTTCATTCAAATCCATTAGACATTTAACTCTTTGCGTTTTTCCTCCAGCATTTGCTCCAGCTCGGCAATGGTTTGGGCATCGATTCCCTTTTTATCGACCAGAGCAGCGACCACACCCAGCAGCCGGTCGCTGACCGTCATATCCGGGGTAGCCTCCAGAGCCTGGGCAGCGGCGTATTCTGTCTGGGAGAGGGTGGGGGCATAGGTCCGGCCGTAGCCGCGCCCGCAGCGCGCGACGCCCACCACCTGAAGGACACCTTTTTTAATCATGTTGTTGAGGATGAGGTGGATAGAATTGGGATTCCAATCCTTGTCCGGAAGTGCTTCCAAAATCTCCGGACGGGTCATGGCGCGGCTTTCTGACCAGAGGAGGTTCAAGATGCAGAATTCGTTAGAGGATAAAGACAGAGCGGACATAAACAATCACCTTGCTTTTTATATTTTGGGAAATATCACTATATGTGTATAATAGCTGAATTCTGAGATGGTGTCAATAGCGAAAACAAAAAAAGATGAAGCATTTTTCGGGTAGCCTGTCAAATCAGGGCGAAAGTCCATTCTCTGGCGAGTCCCTATCCCGGATCAGATTCCTGGTAAAGGGCGGGAGTCGCAAAGTACCGGCGGGTCAATGCGGTGTAGGAGCCCAAAACATCCATTTCCGCCAGGGGACGCTGGTCATAGTGAATTTCAAAGGGTCCTTCCGGAGGAAAGTACTGGAATTCCCGGAGGATTCCCCGAAGCCGCTGGTCAAAGTACGGGTCGGCCCAGGCGTAATCGCCTTGAAACACAATGAGATCCGGGTCAAAAACCAGGGAAATGTTTCTGAGAGCCGCAGCAAAGGCCCGGGCCAGGTAATCGACCAGGTAACGGGCCAGAGGGTCCTCCTGGCTGGAGGCGGCAAATACCTGGGGGATGGTGATTTGCTCCGGATCGCTCTGCAGCAGGGAAGACCCGGGGAAATGTGCCGCCTGCTGCTGCAAAATACTGCGGACCCGGTCTACGCTCACCAGCCGCTCCAGGCAGCCGTGGCTGCCGCAGCCGCAGGTTTCGGGATCACTGGGGTCGATGATCATGTGGCCGATTTCCCCAATGAGGGAGTTCTTGCCCCCCAGAATGCGCCCCTTTTCGATGAGGCAGCTGGACAGGCCCCAGCAGGCAAAAATGACCAGGACCCGCTTGCCGGCAAGGTCCTTCTCCAGGAGAAAAGGCCGGGCTGTCATTTTGCCGGCATTTTCCAGGAAAATCATGGTGTTGGGGGCAAAGTATGGCTGCAAATAGGACACCAGGGGAACATCGGTGCCCCATGCAGGCGATTGGGAGCTGTATTTCAGCCGGCCGGTTTTATAGTCTACCGTACCTGCGGTGGAGACGCTGACGGCGCAGAGATTTTCCGGAGGGATTTGATACTGCTCCAACAGCTCCACAGAAAGGCGGCCCACGTGGTCCATGGCCGCTTTCGGGTCCGGGGGAAGGGGACGGGACAGGCAGATCTGGCCCTTTAGCTGCTGGCCGATGGTAAACAGGTGCAGCCGCAGCTCCTGAGGCCACAGGGTGATGCATAGGAAGTATTTCTCTGGTGAGAGGGCAAAGAGCTCCGGCCGCTTACCGCCCACGTGGGTGGAGTCGCCCTTTCCAACGGAGATCAAAAGGCCGCTTCGCAGAAAAAATTGAATGGACTTCATCACAGTCTGCCGGCTGAGGCCAATGGTGGCGGAAATATCGTTGGTGCTGCACACACCGCCGGACAGAAAGGTCTCAATGACCTGGATGCGGTTGCCATATTTCAAGTCTGCGGGGCAGGCGGGGGAGCCAACATTGTTGTTTTTTTGCACAGGGGGTCACACTCCTCGCAGGCATCGGGACCTGCATTTGAAATTCGTCTATTATGTTACACAGTATCATAGATTGAGGAAAAATGCAAGTGGATGCATCGCAGAAGATAGGGCGCAGCTGTGGCGAATGAGGAACGGCGATCGGTTACAGACCGTGGCAGGGCCGATTCAGAAAAAGTAAGTTCTGCTGACTTAGTAGGGCGCGGCCTCGGATGGATGGGTAGAGAATCACGGCACACCCCATAGAGGCGTACATCGGCTTCCTTCTATGACCCGTCCTGAAAGCGGACATCCAGTTGTCTGCCGGAAAAAGGGCTGGAGTCTGTCTGAAATAGAATTCGGGCCGGCTGGCCGTTTTTGCATTTTCAACAAATTCGCCAGGTGGAATTTGTGGGATCCTCACAAAGTTTTCAAAGACTCTGGAAGAAGTGTTGCAGAACATGTGGGTTCGTGTTACAATTTAAGTAACGTCAGCCGGTTACATAACTTTGTTTTCAACGCTGCAGCCCGAAAACTGCAGCGCGTGAAATAAAATTTGAAGGGAGCAATACACAAATGAAGGAAAACCATCTGAAACGGCTTTTGTCCTTCGTCCTGGTGATCGCCATGGTGGTCTCTCTGTGCCCCACCATTGCCTTTGCCGGTGACACTCTGCCCTATCAGGGCGAGAGCGCTTTGGCGGACAACGAGCCCACATCTCACGGTTACCGGGCCGAGGACCTGCTGTCCTGGGATCCGGCGACGGACCCGGACGCGGAGCTTCTGCGGGCGCGGGTGCCTCTGCAGAACCGCATTGAAGCGGTTGCAGCCACTCAGGCCAACCCCAGCCTGAACCCGGAGGTGGAGTACCTGACCTTGGCTGGCGACTATGGCAACGCCTTCTTCGGCGGCACCTCGTACACCAACGAGTTCAGCGAATACTGCTTCAACTTCTGGCAGTACATCGACTACTACGCCCCCTGGCACGGCCAGACTACGGCTACCACACCCATTGAGCTGTGGGATGCGGAAGGCGAGCGGAAGGGTACCAACAATTGGGAAGGACGGAAGTTTGAGTTCGGCATGATGAATCTGCCCAACGCCGCCTACACCAACGCCGCTCACAAGAACGGCGTTTTGTCCCTGGGCTGCATCTTCCTGCCCCGGGCCTACCAGTCCTGGCGGACCCTCATCCAGAGAGATGAGAACGGCGGCTTCCCCTATGCAGACAAGCTGATTGAGATCACCAAGTACTATGGCTTCGACGGCTGGTTTGTGAATCTGGAAGGCTCTGACAGCCCCTCCGGCACAGCCAAGGAGGAGCTGGCTGCCTTCCTGAGGTACCTGCGGGACGAGGGCGGCCTGTACATCCAGTACTACAACGCCGGCGGCAGCATCGATACCCAGATGATGAACGCCGGTGCGGCCGACTCCTTCTTCAAGGATTACGGCTGGAGCACCTCCGGCGCGGTCAGCGAAGTGGAGAAGTACGGCATCGGCGCGGTACACGGCGGCTTTGAGGCTGGCAACGACCGCTGGAACAATAGTTTCTCCAAGATGTGGCAGGACGGTGAGATTGTCAGCTCCATTGCCACCTTGGGCACTGACTTTGTCCATGCCGGCATGGATGAGGACTTCGGAAATTATCAGGAGATGCGCCGGGAGAACGATGACTTCCAGTGGATGAGCGCTGTCCGTGAGCGGGCCTGGTTCACTGGCTCTTCCGGGAATCCCACAGACGCCACCCCCATTACGGACACGGTTACTGCTGTGGGTAAGACCAATGGCAGTGGCACCAATCAGATGCCTGGCATTGCCAGCCTGGTGACCGAGCGCTCTGTGGTCAACGGCGACACCTTCGTCACCAATTTCAACACCGGTCACGGCCTGGTCTACGCCGTGGACGGCGAAATCTCCAACACCCATGAGTGGGCCAACATCTCCATCCAGGACATCCTGCCCACCTGGCAGTTCTGGTTCCAGTCTGAGGGCACGGCTCTTCAGGCGGAGTACGACTATGGTACCGGCTATCAGAAGGGTCTGAGCGCTCAGTGGAAGGAGGGCGCCTTGGTGGAAGGCTCTACCACCTACGGAGAGTTCGACTTCGACCTGGTGAATCCCTACAACGGCGGTTCCTCTCTGGCCGTTTATGGCAAGGTGGATGCCGATAACTTCATGCATCTGTACAAGACCAACCTGGATGTGACGGACGCCAGCA
>UQZA01000025.1 GCA_900545515.1 uncultured Eubacteriales bacterium
ATGAGGGCCTGCCGCAAATTTGTTTTTTGCAACAATGAGTTCTCTTCGAATTTGAAATGTCAAATTGAATGTGGTTCCGATCTATAAAGAGGAACGCCCATGAGAAGATTACCCTTTGGAACATTCTCCCCAAAAGGAGGGCTGCATAACCAAATACTCTTGACACTACCGGGTGAACTTCTCGGGCGTACTGCAGGAAGCTTTGAAGCAGCACTTGAATATTATGTGAGAATGCACGATATTAATTATGCCGCCCCGGAATGATTTCTGGGGCGGCATAATTAGTTGTGCCTCTACATGGGGGCATCTTGGCATTTTACAGATCAGCCGTGATGCCGATCAATCAAGAGTTCTTAGTGGTGGCAAACCTTACACGGATCATTTTTGCCAGCTGCTTTAGCTTCGGCTAGTGTTCCACTTTGGATATTTTTAGAGCGAGCGAGAGATGGGCAATCTATGGTAGAATGGTATACAGATCCGCCAGAAACCCAATACACAAGATCGGGAGTTGGGTCAGGTATAGGATCTGGGCGGGAGATAATTTCTGTCTTTACAATTATGTCCCGGCTGTTCATCAGCATCTGTGCTACCTCAGCACGAGTTGCCGTCTTAGCGGGCTTTATCTTGCCACCATCGCCATTGATGATATGCTTGCTCGTGGCCCACTTTAGCGCCGCCTGTGCATATGGGGTTACGCTGTTCTTATCTGCAAATGCATTGTAGGCATCTGCTGTGTAAGTGATATCATTGCCCGTTTGTTCTGCGAAGCGGTATAAAATCGTCGCAAGCTGCTCCCGTGTGATAGGGTCGTTGGGCGAAAACTTGGTGGTTGAAGTCCCTTTTACAATGCCGTAAGTTGCTGCCCATTCCACGTACGGCGCGTAATACTGTTTGGCGTTAACATCTTCAAATCGAACCCCTTTGTACCGACCGGTATCGACTTTTGACAGCCTCCCGAGTACCGTTACAAACATGGCCCGTGTCATGTTGTTGTCTGGGCTAAATGTAGTTGTGCTAGTTCCAGCAAATAGGCCTTTTTGTGTTACATAGTCCACTGCGTTATAGTACCACGCGCCAGGTTTTACATCTGTGAATTGACTTACAGACGCTGCGGTTGCTGGAACTGCAAGTGTAACCAGCAGCACTGCAACCAGTAGGATGGATAATACTCGTTTTTTCATTTGGATTCCCTCTTTTTCTTTATATTCCAACTGGGCGACATCCCAGATGGTTTCACAGAATTTCTGAAAACTCAGAGGAACCTTTTAGGGAGGAACTTTCCAGAGAGCATTGGACATATCTAAATCCACGTTTCAGAATGATCTCCGGGCAGCAGGGAACTGCGTTGAGGGAGATTGTGGGTAAAAGAGAGAACTGGGTGGATCATATCCAAACTCAGTCGGCAGTTCCAACCGATACTTACTTTCGAAGCGACCTCTTCACCATTCGCTACTATTGACTACCTTTCAAAAATCGGTCCATCAAAATGAGAGAAGAGTAAATTATAAATAAGTAAAAATCGACAAGCCACCGTGTGTCGATTTTTGTAACATCACAACACTATAGATGCCGTTCTTTCAGGCCTGTACCCAAAACCAAATCAAAGCCCAGCGAAGTGGGTTCGATTTGGAAAGGAGGAGCAGCGGCATGAGCGCGCTCTGACTTTTGAAAAAAGTCGGAGCAAGCGACATAGAGCTTGCTCCAACGTGGTGCCGGTGGCCGGACTCGAACCGGCACGCCATCGCTGGCGGTGGATTTTGAGTCCACTACGTCTACCAATTCCATCACACCGGCATATTGTGGTCAACCGGATCCCAAACATGTTTTCACTCGCGAGGGAACCGGCAACATGCATATTATAGTACACCCGGGGCAAATTGGCAAGAACTTTTTTTGCGTTCCCATGGAAATTTTCCGAAATCGGAGGGGGAATGGGGGGCGACTTTACGGGAGGGCTTTCCAGGTAAGGGCGTCATATAGGAATTGAGAGGGGGTACCGCAGCAACCAGCTGTTACGGTACCCCCTGAGGATCAGAGAAATATTTGGATGTGCCAGCTGACGGAGTCAGCCCAACGCGATTGGCTAGATCCCCTGCTCGGCCAGCATGTGACAGAGGGCTTCTGCCTGCTCTGGGCAGCTCTTGCGGACTGCTTGACACAGCTCCGTCAAGGCAAAGCGGCAGCCATGGAGGGCGCGCTCCAGGGCCGGAGCAATCTCCCAGTCCATAGCGTCGGAATAGACCTGGATTTTTTGAACAAGGCCGCCTTCTACCAGGAGCTGAAGCTGAATGCCGCCCCAGGGGAATTGCCCTTGGCAACTAAAGGTGAAAGGAAGCTGCTTGCCGTAATTCCATTCCCAGCTACAGTTGCGCCGGTAGATTGCCTCCAGCGTGGCGCTATCCAGTTCTTGGGGCATGATCTGACTGCAGGGCAAACCATAAACCTGCTGGAACGCATTTGCCATTTCTTCCTTGAGCCGGTCTGTCGTCATTTCAGACGCCAGCTCTTTGAGATTTACCACCCGGGAGCGGACAGAGTCCACACCCTTGGCTTCCAGCTTGGCTTTGGATGGGTTCAAATACCGGCTCATGCGGGCCATGTCCACGTCTACCAGCAGGGTGCCGTGGTGGTAAGAGCGGTCACCGCTTCGATAGAAGGCATTCCCAGAGAACTTGCGACCGCCTGCCAGAATGTCGTTCCGTCCCGACCGCTCCGATTCGATGCCAAAGCTCCGGCAGGCCAGCTGGATGACAGACAGCTGCTTTTCCAGGTCATAACAGTCTGTGGGAACCAGGAAGGTGAAATTCAGGTTTCCCAGATCATGAAACACGGCTCCGCCGCCGGACAGACGCCGGGCCAGGTGGCCGCCCTCTTCTTCCAGAAGGGTGGTGCGGCACTCTTTCCAGGCGTTTTGGTTCCGGCCAATGACCACGGTATTCTGGTTTTGCCACAAATAAAGAATACAGCAGTCGGGCTCCACGGTCTGCAGCAGGTACTCTTCTACAGCTAAATTGTAATGGGGGTCAAAACTTTGCCCCTCATATAATTTCAGCTGCTGGATCATGGCTTTTCATACCGCAGCACGGGATTCCGGGCGGCGCGGACCTCATCGGGCCGGCCAATTTGGGCGTTGTGAGGTGCGCCATGCATCCAGTCCGGATCTGTGTGAGCCAAATCGTACAGCTTGCGGTACACCTCGGCAGCCCAGTCCAGAGTTTCCCGGCTTTCTGTTTCCGTGGGCTCCAGCATCAGGGCCTCGTGGACAATAAGGGGGAAGTACATTGTGGGCGGATGCATGCCGTAGTCAATGAGGGACTTGGCCACATCCAGGGCGGATACACCGGTCTCCTTCTTGAACTCCGACAGATCCAGGACAAATTCGTGCATGCAGATCCGGTCAAAGGCAGGGGTGAAGGTGCCCTTGATTTTCTGCATGAGGTAGTTGGCGTTGAGTACCGCGTTGCAGGCGGCTTCCGGCACGCCCTCCCGGCCCAGGGTCATGAGATAGGCCAGGGCCCGGACCACCACCAGGAAGTTGCCGGCAAAGCTCCGGACCTGCTTTCTGCCAGGGCCGTCCAGGGTGACGGACTGGGGCAGATAGGCTGCCAGGAAATCCTTGCAACCCACGGCGCCTGCGCCGGGTCCGCCGCCGCCGTGGGGGGTGGCGAAGGTCTTGTGCAGGTTCAGGTGGATGCAGTCAAATCCCATGTCGCCAGGGCGGACCACACCCATCACGGCGTTGAGGTTGGCACCGTCGTAGTAGCACAGGCCACCGGCCTCGTGAACCAGGCGGGTGATTTCCAGAATGTTCTCATCAAAGATGCCAACGGTGTTGGGGTTGGTGAGCATCAGACCGGCAGTGTCATCCCCCAGGACCTTCCGAAGGGCCTCCAAATCCACGCAGCCGTTGGGGGCGGAGGGGATGTTCACCACCTGATAGCCGCACATGGCTGCAGTGGCGGGGTTGGTGCCGTGGGCAGAGTCCGGAACGATGATCTTGGTGCGGCGGTGGTCGCCCCGGGCCTCATGGTACTGCTTGATGAGCAGAACGCCAGTGAACTCGCCATGGGCGCCAGCGGCGGGCTGGAAGGTCATATCCGCCATGCCTGTGATTTCACACAGATACCGTTTGGCGGTCTCCAGCACCTCCTGACAGCCAGCAGCAGCGTGCTTGGGCGTCAGGGGGTGCATGCCGGCAAAGCCGGGCAGGGCTGCCATTTCTTCGTCAATCCGGGGATTGTACTTCATGGTGCAGGAGCCAAGGGGGTAGAAACCGCAGTTTACGCCGTGGACCTTCCGGCACAGCTCGCTGTAGTGACGGGAAATGTCGGTTTCGCTCATCTCCGGCAGGGACGGTGCCTCTGTCCGGGCAAAGCCCTCCGGCAGCTCCACAGGGTCTACATCGCAGGCAGGCAGTATGGCACAGCGACGGCCGGCTACGCTTTTCTCAAAAATCAGCTTCATTGGGCCAGCACCTCCTTCACAATGGCAATGGTCTGATCCAGCGCTTCCTTGGAGGCCTTTTCAGTGGCGCACCACAGGATGCCGCCTTCCACCGGCAGGCCGCCCAGGATGCCAACCTGCTCCAGGGCTGCCAGCACCTGCTCGCCCCTGGGCAGGTCTGTGAGGAACTCGTGGAAGAAAGGACCGCTGTACCGCAGGGTGACGCCTTCTATGGCGCACAGACCCTTGGCCAGGTAGTGGGCCTTGGCCATGGACTGCCGGGCAACCTCAGCCATGCCCTGGGGACCCATGGTAGCCATGTAGATGCTGGCCGTAAGGGCGCACAGGGCCTCATTGGAGCAGATGTTGCTGCTGGCCTTCTCCCGGCGGATGTGCTGTTCCCGGGCCTGGAGAGACAGAACGTAGGCGGTTTCGCCCTTGCTGTCTACCGTTTCGCCCACAATACGCCCTGGCAGCTTCCGCATGTGCTTGCTGGTGGTGGCCATATAGCCCAGGTAGGGGCCGCCATAGCCCAGGGGCAGACCCAAAGGCTGGCCTTCGCCTACGGCCACATCGGCGCCGCAGTCCCTGGGGGTTTTCATGATGGCCAGGGCAATGGGGTTGCAACCCATGATATACATGGCGCCCGCCTCATGAACCAGCTGGCCCAGAGCTTCCGCGTCCTCCAGCTGGCCGAAGAAATTGGGCTGCTGAACATAGAAAGAGGCTACGTCGGCGGTGAGCAGCTCCCGGAGGGCCTCCGGGTCGGTTTTGCCGTCTTTGACAGGAACCAAGCGCATTTCGTCGCCGGTGCCGTAGCAATAGGTGGCAATGGTATTGATCACGTCCGGATGGGCCGCAGCGGACACCAAAGTCACCCGGCGCTTCCGCTCCCGGCACATGGCGGCTGCTTCTGCGGCGGCGGTGGCGCCGTCGTACACCGAGGCGTTGGATACGTCCATGCCGGTCAGCTGGCAGATCATGGTCTGATATTCAAAAATGGACTGCAGAAGACCCTGACTCATTTCCGCCTGGTAGGGGGTATAGGCGGTGAGGAATTCCTCCTTGGCGGGGATATATTTGACGATGCTGGGAATGTAGTGGTCATAGGCCCCTGCACCCCGCAAGATGGTAGAAAACACCTGATTTTTCGCCGCCATGGCCTGAAGGGCCCGGCCCACTTCCAGCTCGCTCATGCCGGCGGGAATGTCCAGAGGGCGATCCAGGTACATGGACTCCGGTACATCCCGGTACAGCTCCCGGAAATCCCGGAGGCCAATGGCCTCCAGCATTTCCCGCTGCTCCGCCGGTGCGGCAGGTATATAGCTCCCCATAGAATTACGCCTCAGCGCAGAAGGCTTCGTAATCGCTGGCATCCAGCAGCTCTTCTGACTCGGTGACGTTTTCCACCTTCATGATCCATGCGCCGTAGGGATCGCTGTTGAGCATTTCCGGAGCATCCAGCAGCTCTTCGTTGATGGCAGCAACCACGCCGGTAACCGGGCTCACCAGGTCACTGACGGCCTTCACGGATTCCACATCGCCAAAGGCCTCACCAGCGGTGACTTGGTCGCCCTCACCGGGCAGATTGATGAACACCACATCGCCCAAGGCGTCCTGGGCAAAGTCAGAAATACCTACCAGGGTGAGACCGTCTTCAGTCTTGATCCACTCATGGGATTTGGAATACTTCAGGTCGTTAGGATAGTTCATAATGTTATTCCTCCTAAAATGTGTGTGATATAGATACCTGCCAAGAGGCGGGCATTTGATTAGAGAACAGGGCGGACGTAGGGCGGCAGATCCTGACGGATATGGCGTGTGGTGAGCTTGGCCTTGAGCCGCTTGCCGCGCACGTCAATTTCCACCGTGTCGTCCTTGGTGATGGCGCTGGAGATATAGGCAAAGCCGATGGAGCGTTTGCCGGTGGCGTCTGTAGGCGTGGCCTCGGGGCCGTCGCCGTTGAACTGATAATAGGGAACCATGGTGCCGCTGGTGACCCAGCCCACATCCTGGCCGTGGCAATAGACCCGCATACCGGCCCGCATAACGCCTCGATCCACCAGGGCGATGGGCACGATGCGCTTGGGAAGGACGGCGATATCACAGAAGTCCTTGGCGACAATCCGCTGATACGCAGCGAATTGCTCTTCCAGTGCCTTACGGCCCACAAAATCACCCTTCTCCGGCAGGAAACTCACAGCGAACTTGGCCAGGGACACGGCGAAAACGGGAATGGCCTTGCTCTCGGGGTCCAGGCCCATCTCATGACCGTACAGAGGCAGAGATGCTTCCAGACGCAGAGTATCCCGGGCGCCTAAGCCAGTGGGCATGGCGCCCAGTTCCACAAGCCGGTTCCACAGCCACACCACATTCTCGTTGCTCAAAAACAGCTCATACCCTATGGGCTCACCGGTGTAGCCGGTTCTGGAAATCTGAACGGTGCGGCCTTCCACCTGCAGGGTATTGAGGTCATTTCTCTTCGGTCCGGTGATGAAGCTGCAGCCGGAGAGGGTTTGCAGAAGCTGTTCGCTGTCAGGTCCCTGGAGGGCGATGGAGGCGGAGGCGCCGGTGATGTCCGTGACGGTGCATTGGTACGCCGGTGCGATTGTGGCAAAATGGGCCAGATCCTTGTCTGTATTGGAGGCGTTTACCACCAGCAGGTACCGGTCTTCTTCAAAGCGGTACAGATACGCATCGTCCACGGCGCTTCCGTCAGGAGCGGGGATGATGCAATACTGGGCACGGCCAACTGCCAAAGCCTCCACATTGCTGGAAAGCACCTTTTGCAGGAATGCTACCCGGTCAGGGCCTTCAATGATCAGGCGGCCCATGTGGGACACGTCGAAGATCCCGCAATTCCGGCGGGTATTCAGATGCTCGGCCACAATGCCACTGGGGTACTGGATGGGCATTTCCCATCCGCCAAAGTCCACCATGGTGGCGCCTGCCGCTACATGGGTGTCATGTAATGGTGTGAGCTTGAGTTCACTCATAAGGTTATATCTCCTATGTATTGCAAAGTATTACAGGCCAATCTGACCGGCCAGCTCGCTGAGTGCGTTGTCAAATTCCTGACCAGAGAAGCAGTAGCCCATCTCCGGGTGCTCCGCCCGCAGGCGTGCCACATCCTGAGACACGTCCCGGTTGCGCAGGATGCAGTCAGCCATCAGCTCGGCCAGCTGAGCAAACTCCTTCTGGCCGAAGCCGAACCGGGTCATTTCGGAGACACCCATACGCAGTGCGCCGGAGGCGGTGAAGCCCTCTTCGTCGGGAGTGGCCTGGTAGTTGACAATGATATTATTCTGCTCCAGCCGCTGAGCCACTTGAGGACCGGTGCCATAACCCACGGAGACAATGACCTGGTGGGTCTCGGTGTAATCTATGGCGGGGTCGCCGGCTACATCCAGGCCCTGTGCCTTCAGGCACTTGGCAAAATACTTGGCGTTTTCTACAATGGCCTTCTGGTAGCTGTCCTTGAACTGGTTCATTTCATAGGCAGCCATCAGGAGGGCCAGCTGGGTGCCCAGATGGTGGTTGGAGACGCTGCCGGGGAAGACGCGGGATTCAATGGTCTCCCAGAGGCCGTACTTCAGGTCTTCCTTTTTGTAGTTGACGCCGATCACGCCCCGCTGGGGACCGAAGAAGGTCTTGTGAGTGGAGCCGGTGACAATTTCGGCGCCCTCTTCAAAGGGCTTCTGGAAGTGATCGCCCACGAGACCCAGGACATGGGCCATATCGTACATAATGGTGGTGGGGATCTTCTCCTGATCCACAAACTGCCGGATGGCGGCCACAGGCTCACGATGGAGCACCATGCTCTTGCCGAAGATGATGAGCTCCGGCCGGTACTGGGCGATGACCTTTTTGGTCTCCTCCACATCGATTTTGTAAATATTGTCCTTGCAGACGGGGAAGTTCACCACGGCGTGGCGCTCAGTCACGGGGTCAATGGCCACATAATCGTGGAGAGCGCCCATGGGCTGTGCAGACAGGTGGCCGCCCTTGATGATGTGGTTGTTGAGGATATAGCCCAGACGCTTAGGGTCGTGCTTCCGGTCCAGCCGGTTCTTCCAGTCCATGAGGGCGGAGAAGGTGGCCATATTGGACATCTGGCCGCTGATGGCCCGGGTTTCCACCTCGGTGCAGCCCAGATACTGACGCATCTGCTCCACCAGCAGCTGCTCCACCCGGTCAATGAACTCGGTGCCCTGATAATAGAAGACGTCTTTGTCGTAGAAGGATTTAATTTTTTTATGCTCGGCGTACCGGAAAGCGGGATCAGAGGCACACAGCAGCTGTACGGCCCGGCTGGGGGTATTCTCCGAGGGAATCAGGTTGATGCACTGCTTCTGCCGCCACACATGGTTCTCGGCTGCCCGATGGAGCAGATCCGTTGCGTCGGCAACCCGGTTGCCGGTGCCGGTAGCGGTAGTCAGATGATCCAGGCCGTAGAGAATGGGCCGGGCATAGGGCGGGGTATCCACACGCATATGGTAGGGGGGAATCACTGCCTTGAGCCGCTTACCGCGGATGTCCACTTCCACCTGGTCGTCTTCCAGCACGTCGCTGTCAATGTAGCACAGTCCGATGGCCCGCTTGGCGGTTTCGTCCAGAATGACAGTTTGCAGGCCTTCCCCCTCGGCGCGGTAGTAAGGGACCATGGTGCCGCTGGTGACCCAGCCGATTTGGCGGTCGCCCCGGTAGACGGGCATACCGGCCCGCATCACGCCCCGGTCCAGCAGTGTGATGGGCTGAATGCGCCGGGGCAGGTCAGCCATGTCGGTGAAGTCCCGATTCATGACCCGGCGGAAGGCGGCATATTGCTGCTCCAGGGCAGCCCGGCCGATGTAGTCTCCCTTTTGGGGAGCAAAGCTGACAGCAAATTTGGCCAGGGGCACAGCAAAGATGGGCATGGGAGCACCCTCGGGGTCAGCACCCATTTCGTGACCGTACAGGGGCAGAGCGGCTTCCAGACGCAGAGTGTCCCGGGCGCCCAGTCCTGCGGGCTTTGCGCCCAGCTCCACCAGCCGGTTCCACAGCCAGGCAGCTTCGGCGCTTTCAATGTACACCTCGTAGCCCAGAGGCTCGCCAGTGTAGCCGGTCTTGGCTACCCGCACGGTGCGGCCCTCAAAGGTCAGGGTGTTCAAAGCGTTTTTCATGGGCTCCGTAATTGCCACGCCGCCGGAGAGAATCTGAAGCAGCTCTTTGCTCTTGGGGCCCTGGACGGCAATGGCAGCATATTTGGTTGTGATGTTGGTGAGGGTGCAGTCAAACTTCTGCCGGGCGGCCTCCAGGTGGGCCAGGTCTTTGTCGGTGTTGGCGGCGTTGACCACCAGCAGATACCGCTCTTCCTCAAAGCGGTACAGATATGCGTCATCCACGGCGCTGCCGTCGGGGGCGGGGATGATGCAGTATTGTGCCATGTTCAGGTCCAGCCCGGCCACATTGCTGGTGAGAACATGCTGCAAAAAGGCCAGCCGGTCCGGTCCTTCCACCAGCAGCCGGCCCATGTGGGACACATCGAATAGGCTGCAGGCGTGACGTGTATACAGGTGCTCGGATACAATGCCGCTGGGATACTGGATGGGCATTTCCCAGCCCCCGAAATCTACCATGGTGGCGCCGGCCTGCACATGGACGTCGTAGAGCTGGGTGCGTTTGAGTTCGCTCATGAAATGATCCTCCTTCTTTTTTATGGCAGCATAAGAGCTTGTTCAGAAAGGAAAAAAGGCACAAAGCACCCCGACAGATACTTTGCGCCTCCGTTCTGATACCTGAGAGATTCCCTGGCGGCATGGCCATCAGGTTGCACCTTCGGCGCGCGAAAACCGCGCTTTTCGGAGCATCGTCATGGCCCGATCCTTTTGCCTGAGAGCTTTTGCATTCCCCTTCGGCTCCGCCCACAACCGGGCGAACTCTCCCGGGCCACTCATCCGATACCGATATTCGGTTGCAAAAGCGGGGAAGTACCGGATTTTCCCTCCACTTCCAAGGGTAGATTACCATAGCGGAAAGGGGATTGTCAAGTGGAATTTAAAAAAGTCAGGTCTGCCGGAGGGAAGACGGTACAGGAGTCCCTGAAGAGCGGACACAACGGACGCCGCGTCTGGAACAAAACTGCACCTTGCCGCGCCAGTGCATAGTTTTCGGCGTTCCTGGCCTTTGGTTGTACGCACGTGCCTCTGGGGAAAGCGCGCAGCGCCATGGGGTTTCATCACCGCCCTCCGGAAAATGATGAGATTCTGTTATAGATCGTCGGCATCCTGGACCGGAACCTCGTCCGGGTCGGCAGGAACGCCGGTCCAGCTGCCCTGAGGATCGGTTTTGGCTGCTTGGAAGTTCGCCAGGGGATCCGTTTGAACAGGCTGCTTTCTGTGCTTGGTCATGGGGTTTCATACCTCCTGTGTGCAGTTGATTTTTCAGGGAGAAGCTCAGTCATCGCCACGCAGGAGATTTTCCGCGTAGTCCTTCAAGCTTTCCAGGGAGTTGACGCCCTGGGCGCGGGTTTCCATTTGCTCCCGGATATAGTCGGGCAGGGTGTCAAAATATGCCTGAGCCTCCGGCTCATCTGCCAGCAGAGCATACATATCAGGGTACTTCAAAGTCATCACCTCAGGCCTAGTATACCCGAAGACAAACGAAAGTTGCATTTGTGCCGGGATATCTGGGTTACCGGAAATTTTTTGAGCAATTTTCCAGAAACTAAAAAAAAGGCTTGCTTTTTTGCGCCCCCTGTGCTATGATATCCAGGCACTTGAGGTGCGCATGCGCCAGTAGCTCAGCTGGATAGAGTGACTGACTACGAATCAGTAGGTCGGGGGTTCGAGTCCCTTCTGGCGTACCAATTAGGGTACATGCCCCATGGGGGCATGTACCCTAATTTATTTTTACGCCAGAAGGGACTCGAAAGGCCGGCCCGGCGTAAGCCGGGTAACAAACAGTCCGGTGGACTGTTTGTTAGGCCGTGGGAGAGTCCCAAAGCTTGCGAAGCAAGCTTTCCAGTGAGATGGAATAGCCCCATGGGGGCATGTACCCTAATTTATTTTGCGCCGGAAGGGACTCGAAAGGCCGGCCCGGCGTAAGCCGGGTAATAAACAGTCCGGTGGACTGTTTGTTAAGCCGTGGGAGAGTCCCCAAACTATAAGACATCATACCCGACTTCGCATAACACGCAATATCCTGTAGGGAACGGCCTTGACCGTTCGTTTTGTAATGGGTTCTTTTGATATCAATTGGCATGGGGAGTCCTTTCTCCCAGAAAACCTGCGGATGCAGGCCATGGAACGGGTTGAAATACCCACGAGTCGGTCACTGTAATGCTCCTTGGGAGATAAGTCAGGTTATGGTCTTTGGCGCTGTTGCCGCAACCGGCAGCGCTCTGTGCGTCCGCGCCCGTAAGGGTGCGGATTTTTTATGGAGGATGCAATGAAGAGAGAGGCGCTGGCAAGTAGGCTGCACTTGTCTACCATTGGTTCAGATAGCCGAACGGTGGCGGTGCAATATGGCTTGGGACTGGAAATTGCTACATTCTGCACAGCCGCGAATTTGGATCAGGACGCGGCATGGCGCAGGGCCACCGTGTTAAAGGACATGTCTGGACTGGGAAGCTTTTGGTTTCACGCCCCCTTTGCAGAGCTGTCTCCTGCATCCATTGATCCAAAGGTTCGGGCGGTGACGGCGCTGCGCTACCGGCAGGCAGTGGAGATGGCAACCTCTCTGGGCATTTCCAGGCTGGTGATCCACAGCGGATTCATTCCTCTGGTGTATTTTCCGGAGTGGTTTGTGGAGCAGTCTGTGGTGTTCTGGAGAGAGTTTCTGAGGGAAATACCAGCGGGAATCACCATCGCCCTGGAAAACGTGATGGAGCCGGGGCCGGAGATGCTGGTGGAAATTGTCCGGCAGGTGGAGGACCCCCGTCTGGGTCTGTGCCTGGATGTGGGGCACGCCAATAGCCGGGTTTCCGAGACGCCCCCCTTGGATTGGATTAGCCCTATGGCCCCCTATCTGCGCCATGTGCACCTGCATAACAACGACGGAGATATGGATTTACATCAAAGCTTGGGAGAGGGGAGCGTTCCTATGGAGGCGGTGCTGGACACGGTTCTGACTGACTGCCCCCAGGCTACGTTTACCATTGAAAATCTGCTCTGTTCCCCCTCTGTCTCCTGGCTGGAACAGCGGGGCTATCTCGTTTAGGGACGGTAATATGACATCATTGGAGGAAAAACGATGACTTTGAAAGAGCTGCAAAAAATTTTGACGTCCATTGCACCGGCAGACCGGGAGGCCATGGACCGGGCGAAAAAGCGTCAGGCGGAGCTTGCGAAGCCCCCGGGGAGCCTGGGAAAGCTGGAGGACATGTCCATTCGACTGGCAGGCATCACTGGCCAGGTGCGCAATCAGCTGGAAAGCTGTCGCATCTTGGTCTTCGCAGCGGACAACGGCGTCATTGCAGAGGGCGTCTCTTCATCACCGGAATCCGTGACCCTGAGTCAAGCGGTGAACATGACCCGGCATATTACCGGCATGTCCGCCCTGGCCAGGTACTTTGGAAATTCTGTGGTGGTGGCGGATGTGGGAATCAACGCCGAAGTGCGGTGCCCTGCTATCCTGAACCGGAAGATTCGCCGTTCCACCCGCAATCTGGCCAAAGAACCGGCCCTTACCCGCCAGGAGGTACTGGATGCCATGGGAGTGGGTCTGGAGCTGGCGGGCCAGGCCAAGGAGGAGGGAGTCCAGGCCATTGGCGTTGGGGAGATGGGCATCGGCAACACCACCACCTCCTCGGCTGTTCTGGCCGCCCTCACCGGGGCCGCTGTGGAGCAGGTGACAGGCCGAGGCGGCGGCCTTACGGATCAAGGCTTTGCCACGAAAAAGCGGGTGATTGAGAGCGCCCTGGCGCTGCACAGGCCGGATCCGGAGGATCCCCTGGACGTTTTGAGTAAGGTGGGCGGTCTGGACCT
This sequence comes from uncultured Eubacteriales bacterium, assembly GCA_900545515.1. GTDB lineage: Bacteria > Bacillota > Clostridia > Oscillospirales > Oscillospiraceae > Faecousia. The sequence continues at coordinate 13,410 of UQZA01000025.1, forward strand.
GGCTGCCATGACCGGAGCCTTTTTGGGCTGCGCCTTACACCGGATTCCCGGGGTGGTGGATGGCTTTATTTCCATCGTGGCGGCGCTGTGTGCCTGCCGTCTGTGCCCCCATGTACGGGAGTATCTCTTCCTGTCCCACGCTTCCTATGAGGTGGGCTATCAGCTGGCAGCCCGGGAGCTGGGGCTGGACGCCTGCCTGCTTTTGGAAATGCGGCTGGGAGAGGGGAGCGGCTGCCCCCTGGCGTTCCAGATTTTGAAGGGGGCTTGCGCAGTGATGTGCGGCATGGGAACCTTTCAGGAAGCGGCCATCGATGACGATTACTTAGAGGAAATCCGGGCTGCCGATTCCTACACCGTGGTTTTGCCATGAGAATTTTACTCTTAGGCGGCAGCAAAAGCGGCAAAAGCGGACTGGCACAGCGCCTGGCCCGGGACCTGTCCGAAGGAAATTCCCTGTACTATTGGGCCACCATGGAACCCACGGATGAAGAGGATCGGGCCCGCATCCGGCGCCACCTGGCAGACCGGGCGGGCTGGGGATTTCAGACGGTGGAGCGGGGGCGGGACCTTCCGGGCGCGCTGCACCGGCTGGACTCCAAGGGAAGTGTGCTTCTGGACAGTGTGACCGCGCTGCTGGCCAATGAAATGTTTGACTCCAAGGTGCATGATGGGGCGCCGGCGGTAGTGACCCGGGACCTGCTCCGCCTGAGCGGTTCCGTGGCCAATCTGGTCTGCGTTTGCGATGACGTCTTCCGGGATGCCGGGCGGTATGATCCGGTGACGGAGCAATACCGCCGGGGTCTGGCCCAAATCTGCCGGGCCTTGGCAGCGGAGTTTGACGTGACCTGTGAAGTGATGCTGGGCATGCCAAAGGCATACCGGGGGGAAAACTGGCTGAGAAAGGCGGGGCTCCTATGAAGAGCTGGATCTATGGGTTTTTCATGACCTGGGGGATGTTTCTGGTCATTCCTTGTCCCGTTCGCCGTTGGGATGAGAACGCGCGGGGGAAGATGATGGTGTGTCTGCCCTTCATTGGGGCAGTGGTTGGCGGTTTGTGGGCTCTGGCGGCCTGGGGATTGGGGTATCTGTCCTGTCCGGGGCCGGTACGAGCCCTGGTATTGGCGGAAGTGCCCTGGCTTGCTACAGGCTTTCTCCATCTGGACGGCTATATGGATGTCTGCGATGCCGTGCTGTCCCGGCGGGACCTGGCCACCCGGCAGAAGATTTTGAAGGACTCCCACTGCGGAGCCTTTGCGGTGATTTCCCTGGGGCTTTTGTTTATGGCACAGTGGAGTCTGTTTCTCTCCGCGGGGACAGTGGCACTTATGCCGCTGGCCATGATTCCCGTGGCCACCCGGGCCTGTGCCGGCCTGGCTGTGGTGTCTCTGCGGCCTATGGGGACCAGTCAATATGCGAATCTGGACCGGCGGGGCAGGGCAGGCCGGCAGGCGGCCCTCCTGGCGCTGGCTCTTTTGGCTGTGGGATTGCCCCTCATTCGCCTGGATGGGCCGGGCTGTGCGCCGCTGGCAGCGGCGGCAGGCTATGGACTGGCGGCCTGGTATGGGTTCCGGCAACTGGACGGCATGTCCGGGGACATTTCCGGCTTTGCCCTTACCCTGGGAGAGCTGGCCGGTGTGGCGGTTTTGACTTTGACGAGGTGACGGTATGAATTTGGTGATTGGCGGGGCCTATCAGGGAAAGTTGACCTGGGCGGTGGCCCAATATGGATGGAAGCAGGAGGAACTGCTGGATCTGGCCAAGGCAGAGCCCCAGGCGGCACGGTGCTGGTATCACCTGGAGGAGTGGACCTGGCGGAAGCTCCAGGCAGGGGAGAGCGCTGCGGCGCTGCTGGAGCGTTTGGAGCCGGTTTTGCCAGAGGTGGTGATTTCCCGGGAAATTGGCTCCGGCGTGGTGCCCATGGACCCAAGGGAGCGGGCGTGGCGTGAGCTCCACGGCCAGGTGCTCCGCTTTCTGGCGGAGCGGGCCAAGGGAGTGACCCGGATTTTCTGCGGCCTGCCGGAGGTACTGAAATGAAGCTGACTCTTTTGCGCCATGGCATCACAGAGGGAAACCGGCGGCGGCTCTACTACGGCAGCACCGATCTGCCCCTTCTCCAGGAAGGGTGGGAGGCGCTGGAGGACTTACGTGCCCAAGGAGGTTACCCTACGGCAACGCGGTACTATACCAGTGGCATGATCCGGACGGAGCAGACCCTGCTGGCTCTCTACGGCCCGGTTTCCCATGAGGTGCTGCCCGGACTGCGGGAGATGGACTTCGGAGCCTTTGAGATGCGCTCCTACGAGGAGCTGGAGCATGACCCTGCGTATCTGGCGTGGCTGGAAGGCGATGTAGAGGCCAATTTATGCCCAGGCGGGGAGAGCGGCCAGCGGGTGACAACGCGAGCCCTGGAGGCACTGGCGCCGCTGCTTGCAGCAGGGGAGGACGCTGTCTGCATCACCCATGGCGGCGTCATCGGCGGCCTGCTGGCTCACTGGTTTCCCCGGGAAGAGGGGCGATACGCCTGGACACCTGCACCAGGGAGGGGCTTTCAGGTGGAGCTCCGGGATGGGATACCGTTGAAGCTCTGGGCTGTACCCAATGTATAATGTTGCCTTTTATGTGGCATCTCAATAGGAAGATTAAGGTAAATGCTACTTTACTTCTTATGAAATCTATGCTAGAATGGCAGAAACAATAACTGCGGGGTGGTTCTCATGCAGCGCACGTATCGGGCCTTTCGTATCTTGTTTTGCGTATGCTTTTTGTTGATTGCTGCGTCTGTTTTATTGCGTAGCGGCCTGTTTTTGGCGGTAGCGTGTATTTGCTTAGGCTTTTACTGGTTATCCAGGCATCATATACCACGATTCACTGTGTGGCTGTTCTTGGGCGGGATTCTTGTTCGCTTTGTGGTGATCTGGGTTCTCCATCCGCCCTTGGAGTCAGATTTTGAGAAGCTTTACGATGCGGCGCAAAGTCTGCTGGCAGGAGACCTGTCTTTTAACAGTACCCCCTATTTTTCCCTCTGGGCCTATCAGACCGCGTTTGTTTGTTGGGAAGCCATGTGGCTTGCCATTTGGAATCATCCCATTTTTTTGGAGATCGTCCATGCATTCCTTTCTGCTGGCACAGTATGCTTCCTGTACCGTCTGGTTTTACCTCATGTCCGGCAATCTTCGGCCCAGCTGATGGCCTTACTTCTGACAGTTTTCCCCTTTGCTTGCACCTTGACTACGGTGTTAACCAATCAGATTGCCTCTGCCTTTTTCCTCGTTTTGGGGATTTGGCTTTTGTACTGCCCGGATACGGACCGCCTTCGTTTTTGGAGGTACCCTCTGTGCGGCGTTGCCCTTCAGATGGGGAACCTGCTTCGTCCGGAAGGCGTGATTGTGCTGGTGGCGGTGTTGGCATGGGTATTCTTTTCTGCGCTTCGGGAACCGAACCGGCTGAAGCGGTTACTTTGCGGATTCTTGGCTGTGGCAGTTGCCTACCATGCGTTCGGACTGGGCGCCGACTGGCTTACAAAAGCAACAGGATTAAATCCCAAGGGCTTGCAAAATTCCTATCCTGGCTGGAAGTTTGTGTGTGGCCTGAATCACGAGACCAGCGGTATGTATGCAGAAAAGGACTGGGACCTGCTGGGGGGTACCCTGGATGAGAATTTTATGCCCACCCCTGAGACAGAACAGCTGCAGAAGGAGCTGATTTCTCAGCGATTGCAGGTTTCTCCAGTCCAACTTGGGGTGCTGATGCTGCGTAAGATCGATGTTTTATGGTCTTCCAGCGGCTTGGTATGGGCCTTTCACCACACCCAGGAGAATTCCAACTTTATCGTTGAGACACTGTATCGGGTCATAGAGGAGTTTGACCGGGCATTGTTTTTCCTGGTATTTGCGTTGGCCTGCCTGGGCCTCCGAAAAAAGCGGTCTCCCAATGAGTACTTCCCGTATTTTGTGTTTTTTGCCGCCTTTTGCGCCTTCCTTCCCATTGAGGTGCAGCCTCGGTACGCATATTTGCCTCAGCTTTTCCTGTTTGCCGCTTCAGCGTTTGGATTGGATTTCTTTACAAATACAATAGAAAGAAGGGGAGAATTGCAATGTCAATAACACTTTATTTGGCGATTCCCTGCTACAACGAGGAGGAGGTCCTTCCGGAAACTGCCAAGAGACTGAAGGAGAAATTTTCAGCCCTTCGGAAGGCAGGGACCATCACTGCGGAAAGCCGCGCTTGTTTCATTGACGATGGGTCGAAGGACAAAACCTGGGAGTTGATTTGTCAGCTGCACCAGCAGGACCCCATGTTTTCGGGAATCAAGCTTTCCCGCAATCGGGGACATCAAAACGCGCTTCTGTGCGGCCTTATGACTCTCCGGGAGCGGGCGGACTGCGTCATTTCCTTGGATGCAGACCTTCAGGATGATATCAACGCCATAGACGGTATGCTGGAAAAGTTTCAGGAAGGGTGCGACGTGGTCTATGGGGTCCGCTCCAAGAGAGAAACTGACACAGCGTTTAAACGGATAACCGCAGAGGGGTTCTACCGGGTCATGAAAGCCCTGGGTGCGGATGTGGTGTTCAATCATGCGGATTATCGCCTGATGAGCCGCCGGGCGTTGGATGCATTGGCGGAATATAAGGAAGTCAACCTGTTCCTCCGGGGCATGGTTCCCCTCGTAGGTTACCGAAGCGGTGTGGTTTACTACGAGCGTGCAGAGCGATTTGCAGGGGAGAGCAAATACCCCTTAAAAAAGATGCTTTCCTTCGCCTGGGAGGGAATTTCGTCTCTGTCGGTGAAACCAATGAAACTGATTACCCGACTGGGAATCGTAATGTTTGGCATTAGTATTTTGATGTTAATTTGGTTTTTTATCCGGCATTTTACTGGGCACACAGTGACGGGATGGTCTAGCCTGGCAGTTTCTTTGTGGGCAATTGGTGGACTTCAGCTGCTGGCCACAGGTATTGTTGGAGAATACATTGGAAAGATCTATTTGGAGACCAAGGGTCGCCCGCGTTATTTGGCGGAGATGATTCTGGATGATTGGAAGGGCGCGCAATGAAACAGCTGAAAAATTTGTTTGATGAAAAGCTCCTGAAATTTATTTTGGTCGGAGTGGTCAACACCTTGGTCGGCATGGCAATCATGTTTGGTCTTTACAACCTTGCACACTGTAGCTATTGGGTATCATCAGCAGCCAATTATATTTTGACGAGTATTCTCAGCTACTTTTTGAATAAATACTTTACATTTAAAAACAAAGAACGTAGCTGGAAGCAAGTGCTCCGCTTTGCCGTGAATATTGCGGTGTGTTATGGCCTGGCATACGGCATCGCCAAGCCGCTGTGTCTGCAGCTTCTGGGGAACGCCAGTGTCGCGGTACGTGATAATGTTTCCATGCTAGTGGGAATGTGCCTCTTTACTGGACTGAACTATTTGGGGCAGCGCTTGTTTGCGTTCCGAACGAACTCATAAAGAGAATGGCCGTGGAAGCGGATGAAGCCCAGGGGAATGGTTGCAGCTCACGTTCTGCCTGCTGATTCGGTTATGGCTCCACAAAATTACCGCCAGTCCGGCTGGACTGGCGGTTTGATCATGTTTGTATGAAGTACAGGCCACGCTTCCGGGAGCATTTACAGCCGGTTTATGGCGGCCTGGAGCCGGGCTTTGGAGCGGTCAGGGCCCAGGAGCTGCATGACCGTATAGAGGTCTGGGGAATTGGTCTTGCCGGTGAGGGCAATGCGCAAGAAGGTGCTCACATCGGCCACAGAGCCGGGCCAGGCAGTGGGATCCTGCTTGTAGAGCTTCATATTGGCCGTGAAGCCCATAGATTCTGCCAGGGCCTTGACCTTGTCGAACCAGGCAATGGCGTCGTCCTGGGGATCGTAGGAGGCCAGGAAGCCCATGAGAGCGGTGCGGACTGCATCGGCGGGGAAATTCTCTGGGAAGGGGGCGTTCCAGTCAAAATACCGGTCATAGAAGAAGCCCATATAGGGCTTGGCCTCCTTCCAGGTGGCCAAATCCTTCCGGGGCTTTTTCCCGCCCCGGCCAATGGCAAAGATGGCGGTGGCATAGGCCGGATCGGAGGCGAGGGCTTCGCCAAATTCCGGGTCAAACTCCCTGGCGTACTCCAGGGTGAGCCCATAAACCTCCTGAGCGGTCATGGTGGAGATGACATTTTTGGAAACATCGCAGAGCTTGGCGTAATCGAAGAGGGCCCCTGCCGGATTTAGCTTTTTGCAGGAGAAGGGGAAGTCTTCCGGCTTGGCAGTGGGATTGGCTCTGCGCCAGTCCTCATAGTTGGAGTTCAGCAAGGTCATCACGTATTCATAGACAGCCCGGACCGGGAAGCCCTCGGCTTTGTAATAAGTGAGCGCCAGCTCCGGGTCCTTGCGCTTGCTGAGCTTTCGCTTGGAAGCGCCATCCATTTTCATGAGGGGGCCGATGTGGACGTATTTGGGCAGAGAGAAGCCCAAGGCCCGGAACAGCTGAATGTGGAAGGGAAGGCTGGGCAGCCACTCATCGCCACGGACTACGTGGGTGGTCCTCATCAGGTGATCGTCTACGGCGTGGGCAAAGTGATAGGTGGGGATACCGTCGGACTTCAGGAGCACCTGGTCGATGTCATTTTCCGTGATGGTGAGCTCCCCTTTTACCAGGTCTTTATATAGAAACTTATGTTCCAGAGAGCCGGTGGAGCGGAAACGAAGGACCCAAGGACGGCCCAGAGCCAGCTGGGCCTGGATGTCTTCCAGGCTCCGGTCCCGCCAGACAGCCCAGGGGCCGTAGTATCCAAAGTTAACCTTCTGCTCTTCCTGCTGCTGCCGCATGGTGGTGAGCTCCTCCTCGGTGCAGAAGCAGGGGTAGGCCCAGCCTTTTTCCACCAGTTGCTTGGCATAGACGTGGTAAATCTCTGCCCGTTGCCGCTGGCGGTAGGGACCGTAGGCGCCGGAATCTCCCTCTATGGTAGCGCCCTCGTCAAAGAGGATGCCATAGTGCTTAAGTGTGTCAATCAAGACCTCCACGGCGCCGGGAACCTCCCGCTTGGCGTCTGTATCTTCCACCCGGAGGAACAGAACGCCGCCGGACTGGTGGGCCATCCGCTCGGAGACCAGGCCCTGCACCAGATTGCCCAGGTGTACGAAGCCGGTGGGACTGGGAGCCATCCGTGTGACGACCGCTCCGGCGGGTACGTCCCGGGGGGGATACCGCTGCTCCAGGGTTTCCGGTGTCTCGGTCACCTGGGGGAATAGCAGCTGGGCCAACGCATTGTAATCCATGTTTTTGTACCTCTGTATCCTTTAGATTTATCCACATATTAGCATGTTCAGCCAGCCTTGTCAATCGGCCTTGCAGCAGGTGGCAGCGCTGTTTTTTGGACGTTTGATCCACCAAAATAGGCGGCTGTCAGCCGGAATACCTCCGGACTGAGGGCGGCCAGAGCAATGAGATTGGGGATGGCCATGAGACCGTTCACCGCCTCTGCCAGCTCCCACAGCAGGGCTGGGGCAACGAGTGCGCCTAGCACCGTGGTGGCGGCGTGGATCAGGGCAAAGGGGCGGAAGCTCCTGCTTCCTAGAAGGTATTCTGCGCAGCGGATGCCATACAGGCCCCAGCCTAAGATGGTGGCAAAGGCAAACAGAGCCATGGACAGGGCCAGGAAAATCGTCACCCAACCGCCGTATACGCTGACAAAGGCCGCAACTGTCAGCTCAGCTCCAGCGTCGGCTCCGTAGGGGACGGAGATGCCGGAGGAGAGGATGACCAGGGCCGTCATGGTGCAGATGACCAGCGTGTCCGCGAACACCTCAAAAATGCCGTAAAGCCCCTGCTCCGCCGGGTGGCGGGTGTTGGCTCCCGCATGGGCAATGGAAGCGGTACCCATACCGGCCTCGTTGGTGAACACGCCCCGGGAGACACCAATGCGCAGGGTGAGAAAAGCCGACCCCACTGCGCCACCGGTGAAGGCTTTTGGGGAAAAAGCGCCTGCAAAAATAGATTGAAGCGCACCGGGTACTGCCCCGGCGTTGCGCAGGAGAACCCCCAGGCTGAGGGCAATGTATCCCAGGGACATGACCGGGATCAGGTACTCGGCTACGGCGCCAATCCGCTTGGCGCCCCCCAAAATCACCAGGGCCACCAGAGCGCCGGCCAAAAGCCCCACCATCAGATTGCCCAGGGGGGAGGGGGTGAGTCCCAGAAAGATGAGCGCCTCGTTGATGCTGGTAACGGCGGTGCTGATCTGGGTGGAGTTGCCCACGCCGAAGGCTGCCACCATGCCAAAGGCACAGAAGAGTCCACCCAGCCAGGTCCACTTTTTACCCAGACCGTTTTTGATGTAATACATAGGCCCGCCCCGGAAGCTTCCCTGGCCGTCCGGTTCCCGGTACCGGACGGCCAGGACCACCTCTGCATATTTGACTACCATGCCCAGGAGAGCTGCCACCCACATCCAGAAAATGGCGCCGGGTCCACCAATGGCAATGGCCCCTGCTACACCGGCAATGTTGCCGGTGCCTACGGTTGCAGCCAAAGCGGTGCATACGGCCTGGAAGGGTGAGACGCCGCCTGCCTCCGGCTTCTCCCGCAGCTTGTGCCAGATGGTACCGAGAGAAAAGCCCAGCTTCCGCACCTGGAGAAACCGGGTGCGAAGGCTGAAATACAGCCCCACTCCCAGAATCAGCAGGAGGGCTGGCGCGCCCCACACCACCCGGTTGAGGGCTTGGATGACGGCGGATATGGTGTCTGTCATATGCGGTTCCCCTTTCACAGCAGCAGTCTTTTGCATGTATGACAAAAAAAGAACAAGCGGCCTGGGAAACCCCTTTGGCTGGCTTGTTCTTTCGTACTTATTTCCATTCGGCCCAGATCTCTGGGCAGTAGCCCGCGGTGGCTTGACGGCCATTGCGGACAATCGGCGTCTTCATGAGCTTGGGATTTTCAAAGACCCGGTCTTCCTTGGTTTGACGGTCCTGTGTATACCGCAGGAGCGTGACCTCTTCGGACTTGCTGTCCCAGTTGATCAGCTGGTCAATGCCGCCCAAGGCCCGGACTACGGAATCAAATTCGCCGCCGGACATGCCGAAGCGGGCCAAATCAATGCGTTGAAAGGGAATGCGCCGCTCTTTGAAGTACCGCTCCGCTTTTTTGGTGTCAAAGCATTTGGATGTGCCGAAAATTTGAATGTTCAAGGGTATTCCACCTCCATAAGGAAAAGTCCATGGGCCGGAACAGTATAACCTGCCGTTTCCCGGTTTCGGGCCTCCAAGATGCCGGGGATTTCCGCCGGACTTCGGCGGCCCATGCCCACCTCCAGGAGGGTGCCAACCAGAATTCGAACCATGTTGTATAAAAAGCCGTCTCCCCGGAGGGCAAACCGCAGTTCCGGTCCCATAGTGGCTATATCCAGGCTGTAGATGGTGCGGACTGTGGATTTTTTCATTTTTTTGTTGGAGCAAAAGGAGCGAAAATCGTGTTGTCCCACCAAATGGGCCGCTGCAGCCTCCATAGCCTCCAAGTTCAGAGGGACCGGCAGACGGTACCAGTATTTTCGCTGAAAAACACAGGGCTCCGGGCTGTTCCAGACCCGGTATTCATAGGTTTTGGCGGTGGCGTTCAGCCGGGCATGAAACCGGGGAGGCGCCTCCTCACAGGATAATACGCCGATGTCCTCGGGCAAATGCATCCGAAGCTGGGACAAAATTTCAGAGCAGGGGAGTGTGCTTTGACAGTGGAAGCTGGCGCACTGTCCTATGGCATGGGCGCCGGCGTCGGTGCGGCCGCTGCCACTTACCTCCACCGGCTCTTCCAGAATCCGGCTGATGGTACGCTCCAGCTTACCCTGAATGGTGTTTTCTACGCCGGGCAGCCGCTGCCAACCCTGGTAGCGGCTGCCGTCATAGGCTAGAATTAACTTTAAATTTCGCATAGTCGTCTTGTTTTATCTGACGTCAATCCCAGCGGGCAGTCAGGGTCTGGTCTGCACGGACTGTAGACGCGGAAGTCACTTGCGCGCCGTCCCTGGTGTACCAGCCCAGGAAGCTGTAACTGTCAGAATTTGGGGTGGGCAGAGTACCATAGGCTTCTCCCAGAACATAATACCCAACATCGTCATACCGGGAGCCCATCAGAACGCCATTGCCATCATATACGGTGTAGCAATAGTTGGGATGGCTGCCTGTACCGGTATAGTCACCGTACAGGAAAATGTTCGACTCCTGGATGCGGCGCTTGCACAGGTGGGTGTTCACCGCCCCGGCCCGGCACCAGACGCCCATGGCCCAGACCAGCTGCAAATCTGTGGAAGGGTTCTCCAGCCAGCGGGTCAGCCTGCAATCATCGTACATCCAGCCGGAGCCCAAGTTGAAGGTAAAGCTCACCAGGGCATCGAACTGCCCTTGGGTGAAGCGACGGCCCAGGCCGGATTCGTACCGGATCACGGAAGCTTCGTAATTACTGGCAATGGATTCCCGAAGGAGGACTTCCGCTTCGTCCCGTGTAATGCCGTCCCAGTAGGAGGCGGGCACTTCATCCCGGGAGGAGCCGCAGTAGGTGCCGTAACCGATGGTGTACTGAGAGTGATCCCAGTAGGGGGTTGCGGAGAAGCCCTCCCGCTCCTTGATGAAGTCGATGATTCTTTGGCTGGAGCGGCAGCCGGATTCGTCTTCCAAGAGCAAATCCAGGCGGTGAATGAGGGTGGCAACCTGTGCCCGGGTGGAGGTGGACTGGGGCTCCAGACGAGGCGCTTCATGGCTGGCGTTGATTCCGCGAATCAGGCCGGAATATACCGCCCAGGCCATGGGCTCCCGGGCAAAGCCGGAGACGGAGCCCTGATCCGTGTAACCGGACAGAGAAGAGGAAGGGGCGCTGTTACCCAGATAGCCCGCGTAGTAGCGGTAGAAGATGGTGGCAATTTGTTCCCGGGTAATGGACTTTTTAGGCAGGAATTCATGGTTGCCAACGCCCTCTACAATCCCGTTCTGGGAAGCCCAGGCAACGGGCTTGGAATAGAACGCGCCATCCGGCACATCGGTGAAAGCGGATCCGCCATCCACGGCGGGAGAACCGTCCAGGCGGTACAGCACCGTCACTACCTCTGCCCGGGTGAGAGAGGCGTTGGGTGCAAATTCTGTGGAAGAGATGCCATCCATCAGACCGGCTTCGTAGACGTACACCACCTCATCGTAAAACCAACTGCTGGAAGATACGTCGCGAAAAGGAAGGGAAGAGGAACGGGCGCCGTAGGTTTCCGCCCCTTGGGCAGCGTATGTAAGGCCAGCTTCCTCAATCTCGGAGGAGAAGGCCCCTCCTTCTGTTTCGATGCTGTCCCAGGGGGAGGGGACGATGGAATCTTCTTCCGTAGAGGTGATCGGCGCAGCCGCCTGGGCAGGCAGGATTGCAAATGTGGAAACGGTCATGGCAATCAGAAGAAAAACAGACAAAATGCGTTTCATGGCAGTTCTCCTTTTAGGGATGTTCCAGAGAATTCATGCCAGAATTGTAACAAATTGTAATCACTTTGTCAATACTTTTCAGAGAGATTCGCGGGGAAATTCTGAATTTTTTTGAGCTTTTCAGAATACTTCACAGGATTTTACTGGAAATCCACTGGAAAATATCCTGAAAAACCTGTTCCTTTTCCGCGTCATTGAGGATTTCGTGGCGGCTTTTGTCGTACAGGATCAGCTCCACGTCCTCCATACCAGCCTTCCGGAAGGCCTCGGCGCTTTTGCGGACGCCCCGGCCGTAGTTGCCAACCGGGTCCTGGGTACCGGCTACAAAGAGGACTGGTAGCTTCTTGTCCATCCGCGCCAGGTTTTCCCGTTTCTGGTTCATCCGGATGCCAGTGAGCATGTCCCGATCCAGTCCGGCAGTTTCCGAAAAGCCGCAAAGGGGATCGGCCAAATAGGCGTTTAGGATTTGCGCATCCCCGCAAACCCAGTCAAAGGGTGTTTTTGCTTCGGGAATGCGCCGGTTGTAGCTACCGAAGATCAGGTTCCGCAGAGGCTCATAGACCTGGGTCTCGCCATGCTTTTGACAGACGTGGCGGCACATAGCCAGCCCTGTTTTCAGGGCGGCATCCGGCTGCCAGGCGGTACCGCAAATGACGGCAGCCCGGATGCCGCTGTCCGGATGACGGTACAGCAGGGTCCGGGTCAGGAAAGAACCCATGGAGTGGCCCAGGATCACATAGGGAAGTTGGGGACATTCCCCGTGGGTCTTTTGCAGGAGCGCATATGTGTCGTCCACGGCGGCGTTCCACCCGCCATGGAAGTAACCGGGGGGATCTCCAGGAGCCAGGGAGCCGCCATGGCCCATGTGGTCTTCGCCTACCACCAGAAAGCCCTGCCGGTTCAAAAAGCGGGCAAAGGAATCGTATCGGGCCACATACTCGGCGATGCCGTGGACCAACTGCACCACGGCCCGGGGCTGGCCCGGGGGCGTCCACTGCACGCAGTGGATGCGCCCCTTGCCATGGGAGGGAAGGTAAAACTCGGTCATGGGATCACTCCACCACTTCGTATCCGGCGTCCACAATGGCCTGCCGCAGGGCGGCGGAATCTGCGTTGCCGGTGACGGTGACCTGCTTGGCCTCCAGATCCGCCACAGCCTCCTGGACGCCTGGCACAGCCTGACAGGCTTTTTCCACACGGGCCTTGCAGTGGCCGCACATCATACCCTCTACGTGAATTACGGTGTGAATGACAGTTGACATGGTTGTTTCCTCCTGTGTTGTGATATGGGTCGCCTCCGGCGATACCGGGGCGGGGGTGACTTGGACTTTGCCTTTGGGCCGGAAGAACCGAAGGCGCAGGGCGTTGGACACCACGAAGACGGAGCTGAGGCTCATAGCGGCGGCTCCCAGCATGGGACTCAGCTGGAGTCCGAAAGCGGGATAGAGCACACCGGCGGCAATGGGAATGCCCAGGATGTTATAGAAGAAAGCCCAAAAGAGATTTTCCCGGATATTCCGCAAGGTGGCCCGGCTGAGGGATTCCGCCACCGCCACATCCTGCAGGCTGCCGGACAGGAGTACCACATCGGCAGATTCCACAGCGATGTCGGTGCCAGCCCCAATGGCTATGCCCACGTCTGCGGTGACCAAAGCGGGGGCGTCATTGATGCCATCGCCCACCATGACCACCTTGTGTCCTTGCGCCTGGAGGGCTTGTATGCTCCCGGCTTTTTCCGTTGGGAGCACATCGGAAATCACGTGGCGTATGCCCGCTTTTGCTGCAATGGCTTGGGCAGTAGCTTCATTATCTCCCGTGAGCATGACCACGTCAAGCCCCAATTGCCCCAGCCGGCTGACAGCGGCAGGGGAATCCGGCTTCAACACATCGGCGGCGGCAATGACTCCCAGGAACACGCCGCCAGCGGCAAAGTACAGGGGCGTTTTTCCCTCGGCGGCCAACTGGGGATAGGTGGGGACATGGATTCCGGCCTCCTCCATCATCTGCCGGTTGCCTGCCAGGCAAGCCCGGCCCTTGACGGTGCCGGAGACGCCCCGGCCTGGCACAGTTTCAAAATCTGCCGCAGGGGCCACTGAAATGCCCTCCTCGCTGGCACGGGCCAGAATGGCGGCGGCAAAGGGGTGCTCCGACTGCTGCTCCAGGGCTGCGGCCAGGGCCAGGAGAGACTTTTCCGGCCCCTCCACCGGCAAAATGTCTGTGACCTGAGGCTTTCCCTGGGTCAGGGTACCGGTTTTGTCCAGCACCACTGTGTCTGCCCGGCTCAGGGTCTCCAGAGCCTCTGCGGATTTGAACAGGACGCCATGGCGTGCGCCCTGGCCGGTGCCCACCATAATGGCCACCGGTGTGGCCAGGCCCAGGGCGCAGGGGCAGGAGATCACCAGCACGGAAATGCCGGTGGTGAGGGCAAACTCCAGACTTTGGCCTGCCAAAAGCCAGACGGCGGCGGCAACCAGGGCGATGGTCATGACCACGGGGACAAACACGCCGGCAATCCGATCTGCCAAGCGGGCGATGGGGGCCTTGGAGCCGCCGGCCTCCTCCACCAGGCGGATGATCTGGGAGAGGGTGGTGTCTTCTCCCACCTTGTCCGCCCGAAATTTCAGGAATCCGGCGGTGCTTACTGTGGCGGCGGCTACGGTGTCGCCGGGGCCCTTTTCTACGGGGACGCTTTCACCGGTGAGGGCACTTTGATCCACCGAGGCCCGGCCCTCCAGGACGGTGCCGTCCACGGGAATCCGGCCCCCGGCCCGCACCAGGACTGTGTCGCCCACCTGGACCTGGGCGGCGGGGATTTCGATCTCCTGTCCGTCTCGCAGAACGGTGGCCGTCTTCGGCGCCAGGTCCATAAGCTGGCGAATGGCGTCTCCGGTTTTTCCTTTGGCCCGGGTCTCCAGAAATTTGCCCAGGGTGATGAGGGTGAGGATCATGGCGGCGGACTCAAAGTAGAGGTTCTCCCGGTAATGCTCCACCAGGTCCCAGACGCCATGGCCCGTGGCCCAGGCCATGCGGAAGAGGGCCGCCACGCCATAGACCAGGGCAGCGCCGGAGCCAACAGCAATGAGGGAATCCATATTGGGACTCCGGCGCCAAAGGGCCTTGAATCCCCGGGAATAGTAGCTGTGGTTCAGAAGCACCACCGGCAGGGTGAGGAAGAACTGCAAAAGGGCGAAGGTTAGGGCGTTTTCCTTCCCATGGAGTCCGTGGGGCAGGGGAAGGCCCACCATATGGCCCATGGTAAAATACATCAGAATCACAAGGAACAGGGCGGACCAGATGATCCGGGTTTTCATTTCCTTCAGCGCCTGGGCCTGGGGGTTGCGGTCCTTGGGAGCAGGCTTTGGGCCTGGGAGCGCAGCGTGATAACCGGCCTGTTCCACGGCGGAAATCACCGCCTGAGCGGTCTCCGGATTGGGCACCTCCGTGCGCAGGGTGTTGGCCAGGAGATTGACCTCTGCATTTGCCACTCCCGGGACGCTGCGGGCGGCTTTTTCCACCCTGGCGGCGCAGGCGGCGCAGGTCATGCCGGTGACGTCAAATTTTACGTTCATGATTTCCTCCCATCTCCAGCATCGTAGTTGGAATAGTATTTGCAGTACGGAGAAAAAACGGGGGTTTTCCAGAGAAATTTCAAAATTCCAGGAGAGTTTGACTTTTTCCCTGGGGCATGGTACCATAATAACAGAAATTTTCCTTTTGTAAAGAACGCACTTTTAGGTGCGGTAGTACCCAAAATGATAGGGAGGCGAGAGGATGGAGGAGCGGAAAGGCTACCACTGTCCGGTGGAAGCGACCTTGGATTTGATCGGCGGTAAGTATAAGACCCTCATTCTGTGGCACCTGGCGGGGGGGCCCCAGCGGTTCAGTCAGCTCCAGCGGCTGATTTCCCGGGCTACCCCCAAAATGCTGACCCAGCAGCTGCGGGAGCTGGAGGAGGACGGGGTCATCCATCGGGAGGTATTTCCTGTGGTGCCGCCACGGGTGGAATACTCCCTCACGGCCCGGGGCAGGAGCCTGCTGCCCATCCTCAACGCCATGCGGGACTGGGGGACGGATTACCTCCATGAGCAGAATTTGGAGCCCAACTGCTCCATGACGGGGGAGGTCTGCTGCTGTGAGAAAAACAGAAGTTGACAACGGCGGATTTTGAGATGCTTCGGGCGATCCCCGGCTTGCGTGTCTTCCGACCAAGGTGATGGAGCTTGACAAAACCCCCATGGGCCGGACGCATGAATTGCAGCGTCAACCCATGGGGGATGCTCCTGCCCGGGGCCTTAGGACTCCAGCAGGCGGAGATAGTGGTTGGCCTCCCGGAGGACGTGGTCGGCCAGGAGGGGAAGAATGATGGAGCGGATTTTGCACGACGCAATGCCGTCCACGCTCGCCCGTTTGAAGTCCCGGAACTTCTGGGTCAATGCCAAAGAGCTGCCGTTCATGACCTTGTCATTGGCGGCGGCTGAGGCCTCCAGCAGACGCTTATAATCGGCGGCGAAGTCCCCGGCAGAACCCACCAGGGCCTCCTCACTGGGATCCAGCAGGCTGCGGATGAAGAGTGCGTGCTCCATCATGATCCGGTTCCAGAACAGCTCACTGTCACAGAGCTCCTGACGGCTGCAATTGCTCCGATTTTCCAGGCGCATCAGGTGGGCGCGGTAGAGCCGGGCCTCCCGCAGAATGTGCTCGATGAGCAGGGGGTAATTTGAGGTAAAGAGGCTGCAGGAGCAAACGCTCCGCAAAAGCCGCTCTTTGAAAGCGATGAGGCCGTCCACCAGCTGGATTCCGTCCCGGTTCAGCTGGCGTACCTGACGGACCAGGGCCTGGGAAACGGGTGGATCCGCTTTGCTGCCGCAGCCTACCAGCTCTATGGTGCGGGACGTCAGCTTGCGGTCTATGGCAGTACCGGTGAGCTGCTGGGTCTGACGCTCAGCGCAGTCGGTAAATTCCGTGACCAGCTCTCCGGAACAGAGCACGCAGTTGCGCACCACGCGATTGCTGAAGGCAATGGCCCGGGAGAGCAGGGCTTCAAATTCCCGCAAAAAGTGCTCCGCATCCTGGGCAAGGTTCTGGTTGGGGGGCAGGAAGCCCAGCTTTAAAAAGAGGGCGTGCTCCTTCATAATGCGGGCAAAAAACAGATGCTGTTCCAAAGAATGGATAACATAATCCTGAGATTGATCCATGACAAATACTCCTTTTTCTTACAAGACGGGGTAACGTAGTATATGCACGGACACGGAAACAGGTTCAGTGGGCAACATCATCCCACTGGCAAGTGATGAGATCCTATGGCGCTTCACGCCTACCCCCGGGGGAAGGCAGGGCGCTCCCGCGCCAGTATTAAATTTTGACTGCATGCTGCCAAGAAAAAGAGAGTCCTCAGAGGGTAAATTGACCCTTTGGGGAAATTTTGAGTTAAAAAAGCTTGAAATTATCGAAGATGGACCAGTAGTAAATTTAAAAAAAGAACGGGTGAGCTCTCTCAGAACTCACCCGTGGTCCGAGTGACTGGATTCGAACCAGCGGCCTCTTGAACCCCATTCAAGCGCGATACCAAACTTCGCCACACCCGGATATTCCGTTCAGCGTCATCTCCCTGACGCCCGGATATCATAGCACAGGTCTACAAAAAATGCAAGTCTTTTTTTCAGTTTTTTTGAAAATTTATTGAGGGGGATTTGGCGGGTTTCGGGACTGGGCTGAGGTTGGGCGTGGGGCAGGGAAGGGCGGATCTCGGCGGTTCCCACTGGCGCGGGAGCGCCCTGGTTTTCCCCAGGGCGTAGGCGCAGAGCAAGGGCTAGCTCTGTTCTGCCCTCCGAGGTGTAGGGTGCGGCCTCCTGGACGCACCGGCGTCAGGATGTTTCGTAATCCGCAGCGCTCAGGCGAATCCGGACCTTCCTCACATCTGGTACGAATTCGCCTGGGCCGGGAGCCACGGCAAGCCCCTTTGGCTGGCGCATCCAGGAGGCCGCACCCTACATGCACTGCGCATAACCAAAATCTGGAAAGCTGAGCTGTGCTCGTCTTAGCTGTACGTCTATGCCCCTGGAGAAAGGCGGTTCCGGCTCACATCTGGTGCTCTTCTGCGCAGTCGTCCACCACCCGGACGCCCATGGCGCCTTCCGGCGCTACGGGAAAGGTGGCGATGCTGGCAAAGTCAAATTTGGGGCACAGACGCTGCTCCGGGTCCAAGCGGATGCTTTCGGCTTTGGGGGTGGATTGTTTTCCTTTGGACATGGCATTTCACCTCAGTACAGGTTGCCAGAAAAGGGGGTAAATTATGCGCCTGGCTGATCCAAGGAAGCTGTCGGAGTTGGGAGACTCCGGCGGATGTAGTGGGCCAGAATTTCGATGAAGTCTGAGGCAGTGGGAGGCTCGCTCAGGGGGTAGCCGGCCATTTGGGCAAGGCCCTCTGGGTTGATGCGCCAGACCCGCTGGACCACGGTGCGGAGATTGCGCTCCACGGCGGTCCATTTGCATCCGCAAATCTGAGCGACCGGCAGGTAAATGTTTTTTGTTACATAAAGCAAACGGTCTTCATCCTCAATGGCCAGCTGTATGGCGGTCACAGCCCGCTGCTGTGCAATGTAATTTCCACCGACGCCCAGCTGCCGCAGCGTATCCTCAATGATTTGGGTATGATCCATCATGTTTTCTCCCTTATGGTGGTGATAGGGAGATTCTACGACAAAAATCGCAGAGATTCAGGATTGTCGATAAAATTCGCTTGTTTTCGACACAAAAAACAATTGGAGGGCCATGAAAACGGTTCGTCAGATGATTCTATACGGTTCAACATAAGCTTAACGGCGAAAAATGTGTGGAGCTGTCACAAAAAAACGGACGCTTTTTTGTGACAGCTCCACGGCTTACCGAAAGGGAATTCCCTGTGAGTCCAGCACCTCCAGACGCCGGACCTTGGCAAAATCCGGCGCCAGGCCAGGGCAGTGGAGGCGGAGGGCCTCCGCCAGAAGCATGGGATTGAGGGAGGGATTCTGAGCGCAGACCCGGCAGGTCAGCTCCAGCGTCTGGCTACCGGTCTGGCGACAGGAGAGGGAGCATATCATAGGCCGGATGTCCAGCTCTGTCATGCCGCTTTTGGTCCGCTTGGGAACCGGCAGGGGCGTGTCCTCACGGAAAAAGGCTTCCATTGCAGCTGCCCCACCGGAAGGGAAGCCCCGGTCATACTCCAGGGTCAGCGCCGCATCCAGGTGAGTCAGCTCCCGGAGCTTCCGCCTCTCCGGCCAGGCAGCCAGGACATGCAGCCCTGCGGGCAGGGTGGCGTTCAGGCGGGCCGGAATTTCCTCCAGGGGAATGACTACCCCCTGCGCCAAATCGAAGTCCAGAAGCTCGCACACGCTCTCCTGGCCCACGGGAAGGGGCAGGGCGATGGAGACATGGGCCCGGGGGGTGAAGCCCTGGCTGTGGCGAATGAGAATGCCGCCCCGCCGGAAGGCCCGTTGGAACACTCGCATCAGATCCAGGTGGGAGATCCAGACGGCGTTTCCCGTTTTGGCAAAGAGCAGTCTAGGCATCGCAGCCCACCTCCTTCAAAAGCCGGTTGGCGCCGCAGCCAGCGCAGGCTTGGCGGCAGTCCGGGGTCACCAGGCCCTCATAGGCCCGCCGCCGCTCCCGCAGAAGAAAACCGGGATCCACGCCGACAGACAGGGTTTGCCAGGGTAGCAGCTCCTCCTCGCCGTAGCCCCGAACCGTGTAAAAATCCGGGTCCAGGCCGCAGGCGGCAAAGGCATCCAGCCAGGTTTGATACTGGAAATACTCGTCCCAGCCGTCCAAATGGGCGCCGTGCTCTACGGCCCAGGCGATGACGGGCCCCAAACGCCGGTCCCCCCGGGCCAGGGCAGCCTCCAGCCGGGACAGGTCCGGGGCGTGCCAGTTATATACCACGGCCTTGGAGCGCATGGCGTCCTTCAGCAGCCGGGTGCGGCGGAGGTACTCCTCCGGCGGAATCTGCTTTTCCCACTGGAAGGGAGTGAAAGGCTTGGGCACGAAGTAAGCCGTGGCCACATGGACCCGCAGGCCCCGTTTCTTGTTGGAGGCGTGGACCTGCCAGGTTTTGACGACCTTGTACACCAGCTCCGCAATGCCCAACACGTCTTCGTCCGTCTCCGTGGGCAGACCCAGCATGAAATAGAGCTTGACATTGTTCCACCCGCCGGAGAAGGCCCGGGCACAGGTGTCCAGAATTTCCGCTTCCGTCAGGTTCTTGTTGATCACATCCCGCAGCCGCTGGGTTCCGGCCTCGGGGGCAAAGGTGAGGCCGCTTTTGCGCACGGTCTGGAGCTTCTCCATAAGCTCCCGGGAGAAGTTGTCCGCCCGAAGGGAGGGAACGGAGAGGTTGACCTTTTGCTCCATGCAGTAGGGGATGAGGGCGTCAGTGAGCTCCTTCAGTCCCCGGTAGTCGGAGGTGGACAGACTGGCCAGGGTCAGCTCGTGGTTGCCGGAATCTGCAAGGCTCTCCACAGCCTGCCGGTACAGCACCTCCGGACTTTTCCTCCGCACCGGGCGGCAGGAGAAGCCGGCCTGACAAAACCGGCAGCCCCGGATGCACCCCCGGAACACCTCCAGGTTGCTCCGGTCGTGGACAATTTCTGTGGTGGGTACGATGGTTTTGGTGGGGAAGTAGGCCCGGTCCAGATCCTCCACAATTCGCTTGGTTACCACCTTGGGCGCTCCCTCCCGGGGGGTGATGGCGGCCAGAGTGCCGTCCGGGCGGTAGGTGTGGGTGTAAAAGGAGGGGACATATACCCCGGGGATGTGGGAAACGGCCTCCAGAAACCGGTCCTTGGTCCAGTCCTCCCGTTTGGCCTTCTGGTACAGGGAGACGATTTCCACCGTGCTTTCCTCCCCCTCCCCCAGGGAGAAGAAGTCCACAAAGTCTGCCAGAGGCTCCGGATTGAAGGCGCAGACACCACCGGCAAACACCAAATTCCTCAGCCCCTGGCGGTCCCGGCTGTAAATGGGAACCTGGGATAGGCGGAGCATATTCACCACGTTGGAGTAGCTCATCTCGTAACCGATGGTGAAGGCGATCATGTCAAAGTCCCGGACTGGGTCCTGGCTCTCCAGAGCCCAGAGAGGGAGGCGGTGGGCTTCCATGGCGGCTTCCATGTCGCCCCAGGGGGCAAAGACCCGCTGGCACCAGACCCCTTCCATTTCGTTCATCACGCCGTAGAGAATCCGCATGCCCAGGTTGGACATGCCAAGCTCGTATGTGTCGGGAAAGCAAAAGGCAATCCGCACGTCCACCTGCTCCAAGGGCTTGACCACCTGGTTGTATTCCCCGCCGGTGTAGCGGGCTGGCTTCTGGACGGTGGGCAGGATGCGCTGTAATAAATTTGTCATGGCAATTCCTCATTTTTTGAATTGCACTTATTGTAGCCGCAGTTGAGGATTTTTGCAAGAATTTTATCGAGGCTCCCTTTGGATACAATTGAGCATCCGCCACAGGAACAGCCCGGCTGCCAATGCCGCCCAAAGCCCCAGATGAAGCCCACAGGCGGCGTAGACGGCCAGAGCGGCCATAATTCCGCCCACCCCCAGGCTGACCCACCGGGAGACGGAATCGGCCTGCTCCGGCGTCCAGCGGCTCAGGAGGGCGCACCGCAGGGCCCGGCCGCCGTCCATAGGGTATACCGGCAGCAGGTTATAGAGCCCCTGCATCAAGCCCCAAAATGCCAGCCAGGGAACCAGGCGGACCCAAAAGAGCAGCAAAAAGCCGGCGCAGGGGCCGGCCAGGGCGCAGAGGGCTTCCTGCCGGTAGGACAGGGGACTGGTCTGCAGCACCGCGCCCCGCGCCGTCAGGGCTAGGCTATGGATGGAGCCGCCGCAGAGCAACACAGCCAGGCAGTGCCCAACCTCATGAATGGCGGCGGCTCCCAGGAAGGGCCAGAAGCAGCCCACCGGGTCCAGGCGGTAAAAGGCGCACAGGAGGACGGGAAACCAGGGGCTGATCCTAACCCTCATCCGGGACCTGGTCAGCAGCCGGGGGAGAGACATAGTCCAGCACCTCCTCGCAAAAAGCTGTGACGGCGTCGGAGACAGGGGTCCCCTGGACAACCTCCTGGACGAACGCCTGAGCGGCGGCTTCCAGGGGACCCACCTCCTGACATATCAGCCATTTTCTGGCTGTCTGAACGCCGGATGGCCACCAGAATTCCATAGACAGAAGCAGGGCGCAGAGCACCAGGGCGGCTGCGCACTGGTTCCGCAGGAGCCTCCAAAACCGGCTCTCCGGCGCCTGGGCCGGAGGCGCCGGAGGAGGGGGCGGGGGTAGCTCCGTCACAACCGGGGGAGTGGACAGTGCAAAATCTGTGTTGTAGTATTCCATTTTCATCACCTGCCGGTACAAGCCTATGCAGGCCCCATATGGGATATGCCGGCGCCCATATCAAGCGCAGTAACAGAAGGAGAGGGCCGCAGGGAGGCTGAAACTATGTCCCGAGGCCCATAGAACGCTGCAATCC
>UQZA01000026.1 GCA_900545515.1 uncultured Eubacteriales bacterium
ATAGATAATGTTATTCTAGAAATTAGTTGCTCGCATCCATCAGTATCAGAACCTAAGGGTAGCTAGCTGGCAGCGGGGAACTGCCCTACCTGACGAAAGTCACACCATTCGAATGCAAGTAACACCGCTGGGCAGATTGGCCTCATCCACAGAAACGGTATAGTCAGAGTAGCTTCTGGGCGTGGTAACCCCCTCCTTACGTTGCGCCCTTACGAGATCAAACAGTTTATAGGCAGGTGCGTTCCCCAGCTCAGAATCATGCCGGAACACGATCAAATCCCGCACTGCCATTTTGCCTCTCGCAGCTGAGCGATCCAATTCAAACATATTCAGAATGGCCTCCCACAGCAGTTCCAAATCCGCTTCAGAAAAACCGGTGGTTTTTCTGGCAAGGTTGGCTGAAATAAAGCCCTCTACACGGTACAGGCCATATGGAACGATATATTTTCGTCCTATTTCAGTCTCTTTCTTCTCCGCATCGGCCTCGGTGGTGATGGCAACGCGGGTAATAGTCACTTCCTGGGGCAAAATGGGATCAACGCTCCGGGCAAAGCTCAACTGAACAGGGCCGCGAACCTGGCCACAATTCAGCGCTCCTTTGACAAAAGTGGTCATCACAGCACCAAAGGTACGGATATCATAGAAATTAGAGCACATAAATGTTCTAAGAAGAACGTCGATATTCTCGTTTCCCTCTTTAATCTTTGCTCCAATTTTTTTGGCCTTTTCGCCCTTCTCAATTTGAATCTGCTCAAGCTCTTTTCCCACACTGTAAGCATAACCTGCCTCAGCATCGCTGCGATTCAAAGGAACCCCATCCTTGACGTAGATACGATAGCCTGGTTCCCCTTCTTTTACAGTTTCCACATAGTTGCGGATTTTCCGCTTTAAGCAAACATCGGTCACCAGACCATAGCCAGTTTCCGGATCCATGCGAGGCATATTGCCCGCATCCGGGTCTCCGTTGGGATTTCCATTCTCCACATCAAATAAAACGACAAATTCATAGCGGTTTTTAATTGCTCCCATAATCATTTCTCCTCCCTTTTTGTATATAGGAATTCTTTCTGGTGGTAGTAGCCCAGGTCAAACGATCCCTGCTCCGGCAATGTGAGTCGCAGTGGATAGCTCTCACCCAGCCTGTTTTTCAAATCACCGATCTGCTTCTCACAAGAAATACGTTTCGGGGTTTCCAATTTCCGCAGATGCTTTTTACATAAATTATCCAGAATTGGGAAAATCATAGCAGGTGTAGCAGCAGCGGAATTAAAATACTTGTTCTTGATTGTAGCATTGATACCGGGATTAGCCCACTCTTGCACCCTTTCATAGACTAAGAACAGGCGGCCAAGGGTATACGCGACGTTGGGGCTGTTTTCATTAAGGCTCACAGTTAAAACCTCCTCCTTCGGACATCCCTCGTTTAAATTTTTTGAGTAGTAAGCTTTCAAGATTGCTGCCCGGCCAGGGGTAATGTCCCGCTCGGCGCGGATCCGCAACATGGTAGCTTCCAATAAAGATGCTGGATATGCCGTACCAGAGAAGATCGCCCGGGCCGTGGCGCCAGCCATCACCGGGCTAGGTGACTTATCCGTCGCCTTCAGGTTCACTGTCTCCTTCAGCATATCCCAGAGAGGAACCATCTCAAAGCGACTACTCACAATCTCCATCCTGGAATGATGGTCGTTCACATTCTTCATCATATTTCCAAAGGTACTCTGGTAGAAAAAACGGACGGACAGCCGGGCCGCATTCGGAGACAGGCCCAGTATGTAAAACGGGCGGCTGGGATCCAAATTCAATTCCTCGCAGGGTTCTCCATGGGCCAACTTTTTCATAGCTGCCCTGAGGGTATCGGTGGAAATCTTCTCAGGAAGTTGCTCCCCAAAAAGCGCCGCAGATGCGTATTTTTGGTAGACAGGCTCCGCTCCTTCCGCCCAGCAGACGATGGTATCGCCTCCAATACGGTGCACATTGTCTCGGTCTGCCAAGAGATAATTCAGTGCAGAGGTGTAAGCAAAGGCAGCGTATTTGCCCACCGGGGCATTGAGACTTTGTTCCTTGCCATAGGAGCAGAAAGCAGGCGCATTGAAAGACACAATGGCCGCGCCACTGGACTGAGCTCCGGCAACGCCCTTAATGGGGGGATGCACCGACTCCGCCACATCCGGTTTTCCCGTCACCAGGCACTGGGTTTTGACTCCTCTGGTCTTGTGATAATGGGCCTCCCAGGCAGCAGCGATGGCGGCATCCTCCTGGGCGAACTGCCCGTTGACTCGAAATACCAGGTTTGCGCCTTTCATCAGCTCATCCCAATAGAGGCTCAAGGCAGGATGCTGCCTGGCCAGCTCCGGATTCCAGGAATCAAAGTAGGAACATATTGCCCTTGCCACAGAGGAATCTACGCCATCCAAAATTTGATGATGCATCTGCCTGCAAGCCTGAAAGCATTCCAGACTCCGTTTCGGCTTTCCTTTCTCATCGACGCCAAGAATATAGCTGGAATTGTCCCACAGGAAATTGGGCAATATGCCCACCGTTCTCTTAACAGCGGCGGGAAGGCGTATTTCCTGAGGACGCATTACCGTTTTTTTCCCGGATTGCACCTCCACAAGGAGGGGAATCACCTGGATCAACTGCCCATCTTCATCCAGACCCAGGGCATAACTAATTTTTGCAGGACCCCAACCAGGCCGGGCGATTTCGCCCCGGTCAATCAAATCCTCATATAACTGTGTCAGTGCTTGTAGGATCACCTGACCACCTCCTGACGATTGGCCGCAGGAACCTCCAGCACACCGTCCCGCAGCACCGCCCTGAAAAATTGAGGCTCTATGCTTTCCGGGTTAGAAAAATTAAGGTCCAGCAGCATCCATCCCAAATCCTTTTCCCCTTTCAGCTCCTCCGGACAGGATGGGATTTCCCTGCAGGCTCTAAAGTGAGCTGGGAACTCTCTGACGCCGAAGCAGGGCTGGTGATAAAACTGTCCCCTCTCCAGGCGCCGCTTCATGATGTCCTGAAATTTACCGGGGTTGTCTCCCGGTGCCGCCTTCTCTGTCATTGCAAAGTGGGCCTCAATGACATAACGCACATTCCGCAGCACCATAGCAGCCCGCTGCTGGATGCATTCCGGCGTAGCCAAATAGAGTTCTCCCGTCCCCCTCTCCATAACGGTTTTCACTTTTCGAGCATTAATGGTATCCTTCACTTCATTGCGCCGGATGTTCGTAAAGCGAATGGGGGAACATACATAAATCCGATCAATCACCCACCGCATGCCTGGGTGCCAGTAAATGGCCTCTACCAATCCTCGGGCAGCAGAGGGGGTGATGACGTCATAGCTGACCCGCTCCACCTTCATTTCCGGTCTGGAAAAACAGGCGTAATCTCCCCAGACCTCTATGGCAACAGACATTGGCACGACTCCTTTTCTCACAAAAATAATTGTTTTTACCTGGATTCTGATCTTCCATTTTTCATTTTACAGTAAGGACACAGCAGAAACAACTTTCCAACCCTTTTTCATCAAAATGAACTGGCGCCTGGAACTCATGTAGAGTTTACAAAGTATGGCACCGATTTCTCCTTTTTTCAGAATTATGACAATATCGTATCACATCCAACCCCAGCTTTCAAGTTAAGCAGCAAAAATAAAATGCACTTTAAAGCTGCTACATCTCTGTCAGACAAATTCTGCTTTCCCAGTATCTGCCTGTAGCGACAATCCCTTCTTCTGATCGTAGAGATCTGTGCTGATCAGCACGGCACTGTCCTCATCCAAAGGACGAATATCCCCAGCTTCCATCAGCGCCCGATAATGCTGATCATAAACATTGACACCATACCGTCCAGCTTTTCGATAAATTGCCATGGTTCCCCCTCCATTTTGTAGGATGGAGCACAGTTGCTTCCCCTCTTCCAATGGAATGTATATCGTTTTCGTTGTCTGATCAATCAAGTGAAAATCTCCTGCTACTGTTTCAAACGGCAGGCTACACCCACCGATGCCATTTCTCAGATGCTCCACAACACAAGCCTTGTCTAAATGGTCCCCCATCAGCGAACGGTACGCAGAAAAATATCTTTCAATACTTTCCAAATCTCCCGGATCTTTCCCTCCGAAAAGGGCCTCCCTGGTGGCGCCAATGCCGGTACGGAACAGCAAGGGTGGAGGTGTTTCCCCTTCAAAATACGTTACGATGCTACTTTCAGCAGACCGTCTCCCTTCCCGGTTACATCGCCCGGCTGCCTGCAAAATAGAATCCAGACCGGCAAGTTCCCGATACACCGCCGGGAAATCAATATCCACGCCCGCCTCAATGAGCGATGTGGATACCACCCGGCACGGGAAGCCGTCTGTCAGTCTCTGGCGAATGGCCATGATAGTTGCCTGGCGGTGGGCGGGATACATCAGCGTGGATAAATGAAATTTCCCCTCCTCCGGCAGCAGCATATAAATCTCTTGGGCTGCTTTGCGAGTGTTAACAATGCAAAGCACCTGACTTTGGAGCGACAATTTCTCGGCCAATTCTGCATGAGACAGTTTTCCGCCATTGCAGAATGTAACTCGCCGAAATTTGTCGTGCATATTTGGCATGGCAGAGCATATTTCTTTTACTTCCATTCCTGGGCAAAACGACTGGATGAGATCCTTCAGGACCGGTTGGGTTGCCGTACATAGGATTGCAGTGGCATTGAAATGCGCCACCAGGTTAGAGATAACACCCACACAGGGCTTCAAGTGGACAGTGGGAAGCATTTGCACCTCGTCAAACACAATAACACTGTTGGCAATGTTGTGGAGCTTCCTGCACTTGGACGGGCGATTGGAATAAAGGGATTCAAAAAACTGCACCGCAGTTGTCACAACTACTGGTCCATCCCAGTTTTCTGCTGCCAGCCTTTGGAGGCTCTCGGCACCATTCATTTCCGCATCGGAGTCAAAGCTCGCGCCGGAATGATGCTCAATGACATGTTCCTCACCCAGTATTTCACGAAACACCGCTGCATTCTGTTCGATGATCGAGGTGTATGGAATGACATAGATGATCCGCTTCATTTGGTGTTTCACTGCATGCTGCAAAGCAAACGCCAGAGATGCAACGGTCTTTCCGCCCCCCGTGGGAACCGTCAGGGTATACATTCCCTTGGGGGCGGCGCCTGCTTCCAGGCAAGTAGATAAAATTTCACAGCGGCAGCGATTCAACTCATTTTGGGGCGGAAACCAGGGTGCAATATGACACTTCAATTTTTCCAAAAGTGATGGGAGTGTGTCATATCCGTCCCGGCGGACGGTGCCCTCCGTCATGAACTCTTCCGTATCCAAAAAGTCCGCATCTACCAGGCAGGAGTAGAGCATCCGCACCCAAAGTGATAGCGTATATTCATCATGAAATTTTGGCATATCACCGGGCATCGGAAGCTGCCCGATCCATTGATAGGCCGGAACTCCACCAGCAAAGCCTTTTTTGAGCCTTCCAACAAATGTCGGTGTGCCCGGTTGATCTACTTGGATGTTTCCAAAATCCGGAAGCCCGCTGTGGTGTCCGATCACGCAGCAGGCAGCAAATAACTGTTGCAATTTTGTGCATTCCATCGCTCCAGCAGTGGCATGATCTACCTTATGCCCACCACACAGGCGATTCTGAAACTCCTTCGTGGTTTTCCCAATATCATGAGCCAATCCTACCAACTTGCCATGGTCTTCTGCACCAAAGTCCGCCGCAAACGCTGCGCTCCGCCGTCCTGTGCCCTCTAAGTGCTCCTCCACGGTCTGCGTTCGTCCATTCTGTGCCACATGTGCCAAATATGTCACACATTGTCATCCCCTTTCTGATCTATGGTTCAAATCTTATCATACTTATCAATTATGTGCAACGCCACAAAGTTAAAAAGCGGGGGACCAGCCCCCGCTCTGCGCTATGCTGCAGCGTCCAGCATATTTTGAATAAAAATTCCATAACCTGTCGTGGGGTCATTGACTAACACATGGGTAACCGCCCCAATCAGTCTGCCATCTTGTATGATGGGCGACCCACTCATCCCCTGGACAATTCCCCCCGTTGCCTCCAGCAACGCCGGATCGGTCACATGGAGCAGCAGATTCCGGCCGCAGGCCTTTTCCCCCGGATAGAGCTTTAAAATCTCCACAGAATACTCCCGTACCTCTGTTCCGGAAATGTTAGACAAAATTGCTGCCGTTCCCGTATGAATCTCCGGGGTTTCCGCAACTGGCAGAGGAATTCCGCTCCATCCTGCTGCTGCCGTGCCAAAAACCCCGCAGCGGGTATTTTTTTCCAGTTCCCCCAACACCGCGTCCTTTTGAAACGCACCCTGAAGCTGCCCCGGCGCTCCGGCGCGGCCCTTCTTTACAGAGACCACCTCCGCTTCCAATGCGGTGCCGGCTTCCAACGGGAGCAGATTTCCACGGGGGTCGCTGACACCGTGTCCCAGGGCGCCAAAGGCGCCGGACTCCGGGTCATAGTAGGTGACGGTTCCCACACCAGCAATGCCCTCTCTCACATAAATGCCCAAGCGCTTTCGGCCGTCCTGCTCCACGGGTGTGACAGTCAGGTTCCGTTCCTCTCCGTCCCGCAACACCGTAAGCACCAGACGGTCCTTGCTCCGGTCCACAGCTGCCTGCAGGGAGGCCGCGTCATCCACCGGCTGGCCATCTGCTTTGATGATGATGTCTCCTACCTGCATGCCTGCATCCCGGGCATTGCCACCCAGGTCAGGGTCCAGCTCAGCAACAGCCAAGCCCGCTGCCTCCAGCTCCAATCCCACCGCCCGGCCCACGGGAATGAGTACATCCGCAGCCCAAACCGGCACGCTGAGCAGGACCCATAAAAGCGCCGCCAGGGCGGCGCGAAAACCAAATTTTTTCATCATTTCTCCACCCTTTCCTTGCGTTTGCGTCCGCAATATCTAATATGTCGAAAAGTAGGCGATTCAGTCGGTGGGCAGACTAGAAAAAACATGCTCCTTTTCCTGAACCTCTGAAGAAAAACGCCGCCGGCGTGAACCGGCGGCGGCAAAAATCCCAGAAGCAGGAAGTCTTGAAAAAAATTGTTAAATTATACATCCGTCAGCTGATAAAAATAGTTGCTGACCGGTAGCCACGATTCCAGCGTCTGCCCCACCTGGTCGGCCAGCGCCGGAGAAAACAGGGCCGGCCCTGCCGGTACCTCCGCAATAGCCTCCAGATCGCCCTTCCAGCTGAAATAGGGCGCCAGGGCAGCATCCGGGCAGGGCTTCGGGCGCTTATATGGCTGGGCCGTCAACCCCAGGCCGGAGGCGGACTGGGCCCGCTCCAGTAGCTCCGGGAAATAGCCAGGCCGGGCCGCCACATCCCGCCGGAACCGCTCCATGGCCTCCGGGCGGGGCTGCCACAGAAGGAACCCATAGCTGCCGCCCTCCGGGCGAAGCTCAAAAAAGAGGGCCGGATGCTGGCTCCACATATCCACCTGGCGGCGGATGCAGATCCACAGACTTTCCTTGTACGGTGTGGCCGGGTGCATTCTCGCGTCCCGGTAAATTCTGGAAACCTTCAGCTCCAAGCCCGGAACCTCCTGAAAGGGCCAAAAAATCGCCTCCCCCAAGGCCTTCATAGGCTCGTACAGGTATTGCATATAGTCGTTTTTATGAGCCAGAAACCAGGAGCGTTCGTTGTTCATCCGAATGCCCCAGAGAAAATCCATGGTCTCTGGTGAAAATCCACGAAACATGGTATCTCCATTCCGCCCTGCTTCCAGGGCTTAGCACGTATTTTCTAATGTGGATTATAGTGTTTTTTGCCGGAAAAAGCAAGCCGTTCTTCTGTACTGGCGTGCTTTTCATTTGCGGACAAATGTGATATAATGGCCCCTAAGCAAACGGTCGGTTGCATCATTTCCATGCCAAGGGAGGACCTCTATGCCGGAGCCGAAGAAGTGGATGCGGCTGGACAACGCCGCCAAAATATTCCCCGCCGTCAAGCGGCGGGACTGGAGCAATGTGTTCCGGCTTTCCGCCACCCTGACGCAGCCGATAGACCCTCTTCTTTTGCAGGAAGCGGTCCGGTTGGTTGCCCCCCGCTTTCCCTCCATGCTGGTGAGCCTGCACCGGGGCCTTTTCTGGTATTACCTGGAGCAGGTTCCCGAACCGCCTCGGGTGCGGCCGGACAGCAGCTGTCCCCTGGTCCACATGACCAGCCGGGAGCTGGAAACCTGCGCCCTGCGGGTGCTGTACTTCCGCAACCGGATTGCCGTGGAGTTCTTCCACTCCATCACAGACGGCAACGGCGGCCTGGTGTTTCTCAAGACTCTGACAGCGGCCTATGTCTCCCTGCGCGATGGCATCTCCATCCCACCGGAGGAGGGAGTTCTGGATTGGCACATGCCCCCGGACCCAGCCGAGTGGGAAGACAGCTTCCTGAAGGTGGCCGGTCAGGTTTCCATGAGCCGCCGGGAGGAAAATGCTTTCCGGATTCAGGGACCCCGGGAGCAGGATGGTTTCCTCCACCTGACGGTGGCAACCGTCTCCTCCGAAGCCCTCCGAACCCTGGCTAAGGCCCACGGCGTCACCATCACCGCCTTCCTGGCAGCTGTGATGCTGCAAGCCATTATGGAGCTCCGCCCCCGGCGGAGTCATAGGTGGGCCAAAGTCACCATTCCCGTGGACCTGCGCCGGCTTTTTGAAAGCCGGACCCTCCGAAACTTCGCTTTAACCGTCAACGTTGGGGTGGACCCCCGGCTGGGCGCATACAGCCTGGACGAGCTGTGCTCAGTGGTTCAGGGTCAGCTCGCCATGCAGGTTACCCCCCAGCAAATGGCCGCCCGGGTAGCCGCCAACGTAAACCCGGAGCAGGCCCTGATGATGAAGGTGGCGCCGCTGCCCTTGAAAAATCTGGCCATGCGCCTGGCCTACCGGACTGTAGGAGAATGCAAAGGAACCCTGAACATCTCCAACCTGGGTCTCACCCGCCTGCCCCGGGAGCTGGCGCCCCATGTGGCCTGCCTGGACTTCATCATTGGCCCCCAACTCACCTATTTTAATAACTGCAGCGTCATCTCCTGGGGCGGGCTCACCCGCATCAACCTGATCCGCAGCCTCCGGCAGCCGGAGCTGGAGCGCCGGTTCCTCACCAAGCTGGTGGCCCTGGGACTGGAGGTCACGGTAGACAGCAACCAAGGAAGGGAATGATCCAACCATGTATTGTATGAACTGCGGCGTTCGCCTGGGGGAGGGCGAAACCCGCTGCCCACTGTGCGGCCTTCGGGCCTATCATCCGGATATCCCACGGCAGGTAGGGGAGCCCCTTTATCCCCGCCAGTGGGTCGCGCCGGAGCCGGAACGCACCAGCATGCGGTTTCTGTTCACCATCATTGCCCTGGCTGCCGCCGCTGTCTGCCTGCTGGTGGACCTGAGCCTGTGGAGCCGGGTAACCTGGTCCGGTTATGTCCTGGGGGCCTTGGCGGTGGCCTACGTGCTGCTTGCCCTGCCCCTTTGGTTCCGGCGGCCTAATCCAGTGGTGCTGCTTCCCGTGGATTTTGTGGCTGTGGGATTGTATCTGCTGTATATCAATCTGAAAACCGGTGGAGGGTGGTTTTTATCCTTCGCCTTTCCGGTCACCGGAATCGCCTGTCTTCTGACCACCACCGTGGTGGCCCTGGCCCATTATCTCCGCCGGGGGTACTTCTTCATTTTCGGAGGCGCCAGCATCGCCGTGGGATGCTCCGCCATGCTGGTGGAGCTGTTTCAATGCATCACCTTTGGCGGGGAGATGTTCCGCTGGAGCCTGTACCCGGTGGGGGTGCTGTCCAGCCTGGGGCTTCTCTGGATTCTGGCCGGTATCATCCGGCCCCTGGGCGACGCCATCCGCAAACGAATATTTATCTAGAAATTTCTCCTTAACAATTCTTAAAAACCCGGAATTTGCCCAATGGATGTGATACAATGGGATGAGAGGTGACATACCATGGATGCCAACATTCGAATCTTAGTGGTAGACGATGAACCGGATATCCGGCAGCTGCTGCGGATCCTGCTGGAAAACCGGAGCTACCAGGTGGCGGAAGCCTCCTCCGGCGAGGAAGCAGTACGCCGTCTGCGGACAGATCCTGCCTACGACCTAGTTGTGATGGATATTATGATGCCCGGTATGGACGGTGTGGAAGCCTGCCGGTCCATCCGGAGCTTTTCCACCGCCCCCATCCTGTTCCTCACCGCCAAAACCCAGCTGGGGGACAAGGCCTCCGCCTATGCAAGCGGCGGAGACGACTTCCTGCCAAAGCCCTTTTCCCAGTCGGAGCTTCTCATGAAGGTGGATTCTCTGCTCCGCCGATACCGGGTGTATAAGGGCAAGCGGGAGGAGGTTCTGGACGCCAGCCTGCATCTGGATGAGGACCGCCGCTGCGCCGTAAAAAATGGCCGGGTGGTGGAGCTCACCAGCAAGGAATACGACATTCTCCAATACTTTTTCCTGCACCGGGGGAAGGTGCTGGACGTTCGCTCCGTCTACGAGGGCGCCTGGGGAGAAAAGTACATGCCCACCTCCACCAACACCGTCATGGTCCACATCCTGAACCTGCGGAAAAAGCTGGAGGAGGACCCCACCAATCCCAAACTGATCCGGACCATCTGGGGAAAGGGGTATCAATTTGGCTAAAGGTAAGCCCTACCGCCGGTTGAGTCTGAAGCTGCTGGCCATGCTGCTGTTGGCGGCCATGGCGGCCATCGCCCTGGGTCTTACGCTGCAGGTCCTGGGGGATTATCTGGTGGAAAGGGTGTATTGCTCGGAAAAGCGCCAGAATTTGCGGCTTCTGGAAGCCATCGGCTCTTTCCGGACCTATGTCCAGGAGGAGGCTGTCTCCTCCACCAATGTGCAAAAAATCGGCGTCTGGAACCATAGCCACCCCTATATCCAGCTCACCGTCTCCGCCAACGGCGCCATTTTGAATTCCGACCGTTGGGGCGCCGAGATGGTAGGCTCTGACGGAGGCTTTGTAATCCGGTCTGGGAAGAATCAGGAAAAAATCTCCTCTTCCGCCAATTCAGCAGAACATACCTTTCCCGTCAACTTCACCGACGGCTCCTACCAGGTGGAAATCCAGGATTTTTCTCAAAACCAGCTTTACGCCCTGGTCAGCTGGGCCTCACTGGCAGCCGGCGGCATCATATTCCTGGCGCTGATGCTGCTGTATAACAGCCAGGTCACCTCCTCCATCAGCCGCCTGGCCAAGCAGGTCCGGCAGGTGAGCAAAGGAGACCTGACCCTGGAAATCACCCCCTCCTCCAAAGACGAAATCGGCGACCTGGCAGAGGATGTGGACGCTATGCGCCTGTCCATCATGGACAAGCTCCAGCGGGAAGAGCTCGCATGGCGAGCCAATACGGAGCTCATCACCGCCATTTCCCATGATGTGCGCACTCCCCTTACCACCCTCATGGGCTATCTGGACATCTTAGGGGAAAACGACAACCTGACCCCCTCCCAGCGGCAGGAATATCTCAGCGTGTGCCGCCAGAAGGCGGAGAAACTGCGAACCCTCACCAATGAGCTTTTTTCCTACTTCCTGGTGTTTGGCAAACCAACGCCCGCCCTGCATCTGGAGCCCCTGGACGCCGGGACCCTGCTGGAGCAAATGCTTGGAGAGCAAACGGCAGACCTTCTGGAGCGGAATTATCAGGTGCAAACTGAGAGCCTGACGGAAAGCCGTCTCATTCAGGTGGATGTGCAGCACCTGCGGCGGATTTTTGACAATCTGTTTTCCAACGTGTTGAAGTACGCAGAGCCGGACCGGCCGGTGACCATCTCCTCTTCTTGGGTGGGAAATGAGCTCCATGTGTGCATCTCCAACTACGTCCGGGCTACAGCCGGCCGGGTAGAGAGCACCAAAATCGGCCTGCAAACCTGTGAGAAGCTTCTGACCTCCATGGGCGGCCGCTTCCTGCGGCGGCAAGAGGGCGGCCTTTTTACAGCCGAAGTCATTCTGCCGGCGGGCTGCCCCCTGGAAGCTGTGTAAAGTGAATACAGGGTACCAGGCAGCGCCACAAAAAAATGGACCCGTTGCGAAATGCGCTTTCTAAAATGATCCCTCATATTTTAGCGGGAGAAAACACGAATTTCTGTGTTTTCTCCCGCTATCTTTCACTTTTAGAACGGGGTCTGTTGCAAAAAACGCATTTTGCAACCAACCCATCCTTCTGTCATTCAGTCAGCGCCTGGTCCATAAAGGTGCGCAGCGTTTCGGCGGAGCGAGTCAGGGCCTGGGTCTCCGCCTCGTTCATCACAGGCCGGACTACCCGGGCGATGCCCTCCCGATTGATCACGCAGGGAAGACTAATGGCCACATTCTGCAGGGGGCCAAACTTTTCTCCCAGCACATGAGCCACAGGCAGAACCGAATTTTCGTCCTCACAGATGGCCTCCACAATCCGGCTGGTGGACATGGCCACGCCGTAGAAGGTGGCTCCCTTCAGCTTAATCACGGTGCCTCCCGCATTTTTGGTCCGCTCCGCAATCCCGGCATGATCCAGGTCCCGGCCCTTCTGGGACTGGTAGAACGCATCCACCGGCTCTCCGGCCACAGTGGCGCTGGACCATACAGGCACCTGGCTGTCGCCGTGCTCGCCCAGAATATAGGCGGTGACATTGGACACATCCACACCGCAGGCTTCCCCAATCATCTGGCGGAACCGGGCCGTGTCCAGGGACGTGCCGGAACCGATGACCCGGTTGGCGGGAAGTCCGGTCTCCTGCTGCACCACATAGGTGAGCACATCTACAGGATTGGACACCACCACCAAAATGGGATTGACAGCATACTGCATAATCCGGCGGGCAATGTCCCGGGTAATGGAAACATTGGTTTTGGCCAGGTCCAGCCGGGTCTGGCCGGGCTTCCGGGCCACTCCGGCAGTGAGGATGATGATCTGGGCATCGGCGCAGTCTTCGTAGCCGCCGTTGCGGACCTTTACCTGGTGAAAAAAGGCGGTACCGTGGACAATATCCAGGGCGCTGCCCTCGGCCCGGTCACCGTTGATGTCCACCAGCACAATCTCGCTGGCCTGTCGGCGGACCATCAGGGTATAGCAAACCGCTTCCCCCACATTGCCGGCTCCAATGATGACGATTTTACTTTTGTCCGTGATGCTCATAAGGCAGGACTTCCTTTCCGTGTTGGTTTGCGATTGGAGAGAAGGGGAAATCGGTACAAAAGTATCAATTAAATCGGTATTTTTGTACCGTTTTCCGAAAAAGTCAGAATAAATTCGGATTTTTCCGACTTTCGCGGCAAAAAACTAAAAAATCATATTTTTACCTATCTTCTCCCATTTTGAATTCTATCACATTTCTCCCCAAAATACAAGAGGGTTTTTGTCCGGAAACAAACGCCAGGGCAGAAGCATTTCCCTTCTCCGTCCCGGCGCGGCAGCGCCCATGGCTTCCCCCGAGGGCAGGCGCGCGGCGCCATGGGATTTCATCACTTGCCACCGGCAATTGCCTCCATGACTCCAGCTGGCACGGCGGTAGCCGTGACGGATGAGAAACGGCGAAATGTTGCGCTTGGTGCGCACTTACGGACGGAAGGAGAGACCTCCCCATCGTATGGCTCCTACCTACCGGTCTGCTACTCTGAAACAGACGCGCATTTCCCTTGACAGGAGGCATCCGCATATGGTAATATTTTTAAAAACCTGGACGCCGCGACCTGCTGTGGCGTCCAATTTCATTGGTCATACGGAAACGAGGTCTCAGAAATGAACATGTATGAGCTTTTGGTCCTGGCCGTGGGGCTGTCTATGGATGCCTTTGCCGTGGCAATTTGCAAGGGGCTGGCTATACGCACAGTCTCCCTCAAGCATGCAGCCTGGGTGGGGCTGTGGTTTGGCGGCTTTCAGATGTTGATGCCGTTGCTGGGCTTTCTCCTGGCCCATTCCTTCGCCCAGGCCATCGCCTCCTTCGATCACTGGATTGCCTTTCTCCTCCTGGCGGTCATTGGGGGCAATATGATCCGGGAGGCTCTGTCTGCAGAGGAGGAAGAGGTCTCCGGGGATTTGTCCGCCCGGGCCATGCTCCTGTTGGCCATTGCCACCAGCATTGACGCCCTGGCAGCCGGCATCTCCCTGGTGGCCGGGGTGAGTCTGCCCCTGTTTGTGGATGGCCATTTCAACTTCTCCAGCATTTGGGTGGCAATCTCCCTCATTGGTCTCACCACCTTCCTGTTTTCCGCCCTTGGCGTGAAGCTGGGCAACCGGTTTGGAGCCCGGCACGGGAAGAAGGCGGAGCTGACCGGCGGCGTCATTCTGATCCTCCTGGGGCTGAAAATTCTCTTGGAGCATTTGGACATCCTTTAATGCTCCGGAGAGCCGGGACGTTTTTTGGAACTTCACATTTACTTAATATTTCCCCCCTTTTTTTCTTCACATTTCCCTGGTAGGATAAGAGCAAAGCTAAGTTTTCATTTCTTCACCTCCTTTCTTGATTCCACGGCCCAGCCCCCCCGGCTGGGCCGTGGCTTTTTATAAAGGACCACAAAATTCTGAAATTTTTCTTAGCATCTTGCTCCTGCCCTCAGGACATGGTATACTGAGTAATATTATGGTAACCGAGAGGAGTCTGGCATATGCAGTATGCACAGCAGATTATGGGGGAAGTCCGAAAAGCCGTGGTTGGCAAGGACCGGGTACTCCTGTGGAGCCTGGCCACCATCCTGGCCCGGGGCCATATCCTCCTGGAAGACATTCCCGGCGTAGGAAAAACCACTCTGGCTCTGGCTTTTTCCAGGGCCCTGGGCCTCACCTATGGGCGGGTCCAATTCACACCGGACGTTCTGCCTTCAGACGTGACCGGCTATTCTGTTTACAACAAAGAGACCGGCTCCATGACCTACCAGCCCGGGGCCGTGTTGTGCAATCTCTTCCTGGCGGATGAGCTGAACCGGGCCACCTCCCGGACCCAGTCCGCCCTTTTGGAGGCCATGGAGGAGGGGCAGGTCACCGTAGACGGCCAGACCCATCCCATTCCTCAGCCCTTCACAGTCATCGCCACCCAGAACCCGGTTGGAGCCGCCGGAACCCAGCTCCTGCCAGACAGCCAGATGGACCGGTTCACCATTCGCCTGTCCATGGGCTACCCGTCTCCCAAGGACGAGCGGGACATGATTCTGCGCCGGCAGGAGGGCAACCCCCTTCTGCAAATTCGCCCGGTTCTCTCCCTTGGGCAGCTGACGGAGCTCCAGGATCAGGCTGCCGGGGTGTACATCCAAGCCGAACTGGTGGACTATGTGGTGCGCCTGGCCGGGGCCACCCGGAGCCATCCCGCCATTCTGCGGGGGGCCAGTCCCCGGGCTACCCTTTCCGTCACGGCCATGGCCAAATCCATCGCCTTCCTGAACGGCAGGGATTACGTCATCCCTTCTGACATTCAGACAGTATTTTGCGAAACCGTAGCCCACCGGCTCCTGCTGGAGCCAAGCGCTGAGGCCCGGGGCCGCACTGCCCGGGATATCCTGGAGGAGATCCTGAAGGCAGCGGCAGCGCCAAAGGTGTCCTGACCATGCTGCGCAACCGGCTTCTGTACCTGGCCGCCCTGGCGGGAGGTACCGTGTTTTATTGTTTCTTCTATGCCTGGTTTTCCTGGTTTCTTCTGGTGCTTCTGTGGTGCCTGCCGGCGCTGTCTCTGGTGGTAAGCCTGCCGGCCATGCTCACCATGGATCTGCGCCTGGTCTCCCCGGGGAATCCTCGCCGGGGAGAGGCGGCGGAGCTCCGGCTCCAGACGGTGTGCCGCCTGCCTCAGCCCATGTGCCGCTTCCGCCTCCGGATGACGGAGCATACCAGCGGCCACGAAACCACCTTCCGGGCCAGGCCCCGGTCCCTGCAAATGGCCCTGGAGCTCCCCACCAATCACTGCGGCGCCGTGACCTGCGCTGTGGACCGCGGCCGGGTCTATGATTACCTGGGCCTGTTTCGCC
Source organism: uncultured Eubacteriales bacterium (assembly GCA_900545515.1). Taxonomy (GTDB): domain Bacteria; phylum Bacillota; class Clostridia; order Oscillospirales; family Oscillospiraceae; genus Faecousia. Next base: position 15,957 of record UQZA01000026.1, read on the forward strand.
TGCCCCGGCGTTGGAATTGCCAGACGGAGCTTTTGGTGCTGCCCTGCCCCCAGCCGCCGGAGCAGCTGCCCAGCCTGGCTCAGCTCCAGGTTCTGTCCTACCGGCCCAAGCCCGGGGGCGGCTTTGCAGAGGTCCACGAGCTCCGGGACTACCGGCCCGGAGACAGCCCCCGGGAAATTCACTGGAAGCTGACGGCCAAGGTGGACCACCCCATTGTCCGGGAAGCCCAGGTCCCCAACCAGGGCCCTGTGGTCCTAACTCTGGACCTCTCCGGGAGCCCCGGAGAGCTGGACAGCTGTCTGGATCAGACCTGCTGGCTGGCCCAGTGGCTGCTGGCCCACGGAACCGCCCATGTGGTCCGCTGGCTCAGCGGCGCCGGACCTCAAGCCTGTTCCATCCACCAGCCTCAGGATTTAAGCTACCTGGCTGAGCAGCTCTGCCGCTCCAGTCCCACGCCTGCAGGCTCCACCAGCCGGACCTGGGCCGCCGATGCCTGCTGGCATTACCACGTCCTGCCCAGGGAGGAGGTGTCCCCGTGAAGGAACGTCCCCGGGAGGAATCCCGGTTTTTAACCTTTTTTGCCTGCCTGCTGCTAAATGCCGGGCTGACTCTTGGCAGCATATTCTGCCCCATCACCGCCTTTCGTCTGCCGGTAGACGAGGTGCAGCTGGCTGTCCTGCTGGTCCTGGTGTGCCTGCTGCTCTCCGTCCTCTATCGGTTCCGGTGGGCCGGCCTGTTCCTTCTGGGGCTATGGATCCTAATCCTGGCAGGAGCATTCCTTCTGGCACGGGAGGAGCTGGAGCAGGGCGCCCGGTTCCTCTACACCCGGCTCACTACCATTTACCACACTGCCTACCGCTCTGTCCAGCTGCCCGCCTGGAGGCCCAGAACCTCCGGGAATGTCACCCTGCTGTTGGCCCTCTGGGGCGGGGCTTTGGCCTGCGTCAACGCCTGGGTGATCCGGCGGCGGCAGAGCGTGGCCCCTGCCCTTTTGCTGGATGCGCTGCCCCTGGCCCTGTGTCTGGTGGTGGTGGATACGCCGCCGGATCTCTGGTGTCTGGCGCTCCTCCTCGCCGCCGTCTGTCTGCTGCTCCTGACCCAGTCCAGCCGGATTCGCAGCCCCCGGGGCGGCAGCCGGCTGACTCTGGGGCTGGCCCTGCCGGTGACGGCGCTCCTGCTGGCGCTCTGCCTGCTGATTCCTCCCGCGACCTACACAAGGGCCCAGACCGCAGAGGAAATCCTGCAAGCCACCCTGGATTGGGCCGGGGACATGCTCCCCCTGGAGCTGGACAGCCACGGCAGGCTCCGGCTGGCTGTGTCCGTAGCCGGAAACACCACAGCGGACGTAGACCTGCGCATGGGCCCCAGGCTGCCCAGCCATCGGACCATCATGGAGGTTCTGGCGGAAGAAACCGGCTCTCTGTACCTCCGGGGCTCTGCCTTTGGCTCTTACACCGGCATCAGCTGGGACCGGTTGCCGGAGGAAGCCTTCGCCGGTTGCCCGGAGCCGGAAGCAGGGCTGCTGGTCCAATCCCACACTCTGGAGGACTCACGAACCCTCTCCATCCGCAGCCGCACCTACCTGTCCGAGATCTACACCCCCTATTACCTCAGTCAACTGCCGGAGGTGGGCGTTCCCCGGCAGGATTCCGGGCTCCAGAATCGGGGGCGGGCGACGGCCTACAGCATCTCCTATGGAACTCTCTTCTCCAATCTCCCCAGCAGCGAAGATGCCCAACCGGCCTCCATCATGACAGGCGCCTCCATCCTTTCTTCTCAAGTCTTCAGCGGGTACGACCGCTTTATCCTGGACGGGGGAGCCTACACCGCCCTCCCGGAGGTCAGCCGCCGCGCCCTGCGGGACATCGCCCAAGACGCCGGGCTCACCGGCCTTTCTCAGGCGGATTTGCCCCAAGCCGTGGCGGATTTTGTCCGGGATTCCGCTCGGTATGATTTAAACACTCCCCGCATGCCCTCGGACCAGCAGGATTTCGCCTCCTGGTTTCTCACCCAGAGCGACACCGGCTACTGCGTCCACTTTGCCGCCGCCACGGCGGCCATGCTCCGAGCCCTGGACATCCCGGCCCGCATGGTCACCGGCTACCTGGTGGATGCCAAGGCGGACGCTTGGGTGGAAGTAACCGGCGAAAACGCCCACGCGTGGGCGGAGTACTACAGCCTGGGTGTGGGTTGGGTTCCCCTGGAGGCCACTCCGCCTGACGGCGTAGCCTCCACCCTCCACGGTGAAGAGCCCACAGCTCCGGAGCCCCAACCGGATACCAACCCGGCAGATGGGGAGCCCTCCACCCACGAGGCGGCAGAAACAACGAACCCCGCCCAGGAGCTGTCCCCTGCCTCTCCCTCCCAGCCGCTGAAGCTCCCCGGATGGCTCCTCTGGGCGCTGGTTCTCCTGAGTCTGGCCCTTCTGCGCCGCCCGGCAACCCTCCTTCTGCGCCGCCGGGTGATGGACCGGGAACCCCCAAACCGCCAGCTTCTGCACCGGTGGCGTCTGGCCCTTCCTCTGTCCAAGCTCTTGCAGCAGTCTCCGCCGGAGGAAATGGAAGCCCTGGCCCTGAAAGCCCGATTCAGCCAGCACACCATAACCCGGCAAGAGCTGAAGAAACTGACCCACTGGCAGGCCGGCCTGACTTCTGCCCTCCGAAAGGCTCCCTGGTGGAAGCGGCTGTATGCCCGGTGGATCCGCATTCTGACATAAAAACAAGATGGGAGGCCCTGGCGTGAACGAAAAAATTCTAGTGGTTGACGACGAGCAGGAAATCGGGGAGCTGGTGGGGCTGTACCTGAAAAACGAAGGATACACCGTCTTCTCCTGCACTTTGGGCGCCGAGGCTCTGGCCTGTGTGGAGCGGGAGGAGCTGTCCCTGGCCATTTTGGACGTCATGCTCCCGGATATGACGGGCTTTGACCTCTGCCGCCGGATCCGGGAGACGCACATGTTCCCCATTGTGATGCTCACCGCCAAGGTGGAGGATATGGACAAAATCACAGGCCTCACCCTGGGGGCGGACGATTACATGACCAAGCCCTTCAACCCCCTGGAGCTGGTGGCCCGTGTGAAGACACAGCTCCGCCGCTACACCACCTATAACGTGGCTGCGGAGAGCCGGAAGCAAATCCATGACTTTGCCGGTCTGTACATCTGCCGGGACAACCGGAAATGCAGCCTCTACGGCCGGGAGCTGGCTCTCACGCCGCTGGAATTCGACATCCTCTGGTACCTGTGCGAGCACAAGGGCACCGTCGTCTCCTCTGAGGTGCTGTTTGAGGCAGTGTGGGGCGAAAAGTACCTGGACAACAACAACACGGTCATGGCTCACATCGCCCGCCTCCGGGAAAAGATGGGAGAACCCAGCCGCAAGCCCAGGTTCATCAAAACCGTCTGGGGGGTTGGCTACACCATTGAGTAATCCGAACACACATCATCGGGCCAGCCGCCTGACCCGGCGGCTGCTGGGTCAATATTTGCTGGCCGTGACTGGATTTCTGGCGGCCCTGGGAGTTGGCGTTCTACTGGCATGGCGCATTTGCCGCCTCTTCATCTGGCAGGCATCGGACCCCCTGTACCAGATGCTGTCCTTTGTACAGGATTACATCCTGGTTTTCCTGGGCGGTGCATTTCTCCTGGGCTGGGCCGGGATCACCTACCGCTTCATTTCCCGGCCCCTTCGGTATCTGGATCAGGTGGCTGCAGCCGCCGGGAAGCTGGCTCACCCCAGTGAGGAGCCCATTCTGCTGCCAGAGGACTTGGCACAGACGGAGTATGAGCTGAACCAGGTGCGCCTGCGCGCCCTCCGGGACGCCCGGGCCGCTCAGGAGGCAGAGCAGCGGAAAAACGACCTGATTGTCTACCTGGCCCACGACCTCAAGACCCCTCTCACCAGTGTCATTGGCTACCTCACCCTCCTCTGGGACGAGCCCCAGATCTCCCAGGAGCTGCGGGCCAAATACACCGGCATCGCCTTGCACAAGGCTCAGCGTCTGGAGGACCTGATCAATGAATTTTTTGACATCACCCGGTTCAGCCTGTCCCACCTGGCCCTGGCAAAACAAGAGGTGAACCTGACCCGCATGCTGGAGCAGATGACCTATGAGTTTCAACCAGCCCTGGCTGAAAAGCGCCTGACCTGGACGCTGCAGCTGGCCCCCAACGTGCACGTCTTCTGCGACCCGGACAAGCTGGAGCGGGTATTTGACAACCTGTTCCGAAACGCTGTGCACTACAGCTACGGGCAAACAGCCATTACCCTTCATTTGGAGCAACAGGGGGAGCAAGCATCTGTCCGGGTGGAAAACCGTGGCAAAACCATCCCGCCGGAGAAGCTGAGCCAGATTTTTGAGCAGTTCTTCCGTCTGGATTCCGCCCGGGGCACTACCACAGGCGGAGCCGGCCTGGGCCTGGCCATCGCCAAGGAAATTGTAGAGCTTCACGGCGGAACCATCGCCGCCGAAAGTCAGGACGAGCACATTGCCTTTACCGTCCGCCTCCCTCGTGCCCTTCAGAAAAATGTATGATTTTCGTGAGAAAGCCATGAGATCCATGGCAGAAAAAGCGAAAACAAGGAAGTCCCCGCTGTGGTATGATAGACATGCCAGGCGGGGACTTTTCCTGCATCCATCACCACCTTCCTCTACCGCCAGGCATATGGGTACAGCCAAACCCACGCTGGCACGGCTGCGCCGTGCCGGTTGGACGCAGTGCACTCTCAGCTGTACCCACACACCCCAAGACAATCAGGAGGTTCTTACAAATGACACGCCGGCGTATGACCCAAATCTTCCCATGGCTTCTCCCCCTGCGCAGGTGGCAGCGGCGCTTCTGCTTTTACGCCAAAATGGGGTGGGACGGCATCCCCTACGCCACCTGCCGGGAAAGGCAGGAGCTGCCATATCCCCTCTTTGAAACCAGCTGCCCCATGTACAACCGGGAGACCGGCTTTGACATGGTGTACCAGGAGAACAAGGTATTCAACCTGAAGCTGGCAGCTGCCACCCTGGACCATCTGCTCATCCGCCCCGGGGAAACCTTCTCCTTCTGGCGCTTGGTGCGGTATGCCGACCGGGATACCCCTTACCGGGACGGCCTGGCTGAGGTAGACGGAAAGCTCACCGTCCAGAAGGGAGGCGGTCTGTGTCAGCTGAGCAATCTGCTGTGCTGGATGTTTTTACACACTCCCCTCACCCTGACCGAGCGTCATGGGCACCAGGTCAAGGATTTTCCTGAGCCACCCAGCGATGCCCCCCTTGGCGTAGACGCCACGGTAGCCGAGGGCTGGCTGGACCTGCGTGTCCGGAATGACACAGAGGTCACCTTCCAAATTGCCATTTCCTTTGACCAAGCTCACATCACCGGCCGGGTGTACACCGCCCGGGATCTGGGTCTCACGTATGAGGCCATCAACGAAAACCTGGTGTACTACCGCCAAAATGGAAGGGTGTACGAGGGAGTGGACGTGGTGCAGCGCGCCATCGACACCTCCTCCGGCATTTGCGTGTCCACCCGGCGGATGTACCGGAATCAATGCGAAATCGGCTACCAATTGCCAGCCGGTACGGCGGTACAGGAGAAAGGATGAGACATATGAAACAAAAACCCATTGCCGTCCTCTTTGGCGGCCGTTCCCCGGAATATGAGGTCTCCCTGGCCTCTGCGGCAGGCGTGCTGGAACACATGGACCGGCGGCGGTACCTTCCCGTGATGGTGGGCATCACCCAACAGGGAGCGTGGTACCACTTTACCGGCAGCATCGGGCAAATCGCCGCCGGCGCCTGGCAAAGCGGACCGGACTGCACCCCGGCCCTCCTCTCCCCCAACCCCAAGGACCGAAGTCTTCTGGTATTTCGGGAGGGAGCGGTGACGCCCATTCCCCTGGACGGGGTGTTCCCCATCCTCCACGGTAAAAACGGGGAAGACGGCACCGTTCAGGGCCTGTGCCAGTTGGCAGGGCTTCCCGTGGTGGGCTGCGGCGTCCTGGCCTCGGCGCTGTGTATGGATAAGGACCGGGCCCACCGGCTGGTCCGGGCAGCAGGCATTCCGGTTCCCGCCTCCTTCTCCCTGGAGCCCGGCTTCTGCCAGGAGGATGCCCTCCGCCTGGCCGGGGAGACCGGCTATCCCCTCTTTGTGAAGCCCGTCCGGGCAGGCTCTTCCTATGGAGTCTCCAAGGTGTACAAGCAGGAGCATCTGCTCCCTGCCATTTCCGCCGCCCTTCGGTACGATGACCGGGTGCTGGTAGAAGCCTGCATCGGCGGCTCCGAAGTGGGCTGCGCTGTGATGGGGACGCACACCCTCATCACCGGAGAAATCGATCAGATCTCCCTGGGCAGCGGCTTTTTTGATTACACCGAAAAGTACAATCTCATTACGGCGAAAATCCACGTGCCAGCTCCCATCCCGGCAGAAACTGCCGCGCGTCTCAAGGAAACGGCAAAAAAAATCTACCGGGTCCTGGGCTGCTCCGGCTTTGCCCGGGTGGACATGTTCCTCACCGGTTCCCGGGAAATCCTCTTCCATGAGGTCAACACCATCCCCGGCTTCACCCCCCACAGCCGGTTTCCCAACATGATGGAGGCCGCCGGTATACCCCTGCAGGAGGTGATCACCCGGGCCATTGAGGAGGCGGTGGTCCTGTGAAGCCCATGCGGGAGCGAATCACCGAGTACAGCAAGGGGGACAATCTAGACCTGTTCTGGCGGCTCTTCCGCCTGCGGGAGCGGAGCGGCAGCAGGCTGGTCACCGGCCTTCTCACCTTGGTCCTGAGCCGCATGGCCCGGCGGCACGGGGGCTACGTGGGGAAAACTGCGGTGATTGAGGGTTTCCTATCCCTACCCCACGGCCTTCACGGCGTCTACATCTCCCGTTATGCCAGAATTGGTTCCGGCTGCCGGATTTATCAAAACGTCACCATTGGTGAGGTGGAGGGAAAGGCCCCGCAAATTGGCCGAAACTGCCTGATTGGGGCCGGAGCCGTGGTGGTGGGCGGCATCCGGATCGGAGACGGCGTCAAAATCGGCGCAGGGGCCGTGGTCCACACCGATGTGCCGGCCGGCTCCACCGTCGTAGCCCCGCCGCCTCGTATCATACGAAGGGAGTGATTCCCATGGAAGGACACCGCGCTTGGATTGCGTTAAATCTGGAGCACCTCCGGCACAATGTAGCGGCCCTACAGGCTCTGCTGCCCCCAGGCTGCCGCCTCATGCCGGTGGTCAAGGCCAACGCCTACGGCCACGGCGCTGTGCCCATAGCCCAGGCCCTGAGCCGCCTGGGCATCCGGTCCTTTTGCGTGGCCACGGCGGAGGAGGGAGCGGAGCTGCGGCGGCATCACATCCCGGGAGACATTTTGATTTTGGGCTTCACCCCTGTGGAGGAGCTCTCCCTGGTCCGGCGATACGACCTGATTCAGACTGTGGTAGACTGGGACTATGCCAGGCAGCTGAGCCGTCTGGGCGCTCCCATTCGCGTTCATGTGGCCGTTGACACCGGCATGCACCGGCTGGGGGAGCGGTGGGAAAATCTGGAACGCATCTGGGCCATATTCTCCATGGAGCACCTCCAGGTGGAGGGGATGTTCACCCACCTGTGTGCCGACGACACAGACAAGCCCCAGGACCGTGCCTTCACTGCAGCCCAGGCAAGGGCCTTTGAACTGGTGGTCCGGCAATTGCATGAGCGGGGGATCCGTCCCCCTAAAATCCACCTCCTGGGCAGCTACGGGCTTCTCAATTACCCCTTCCTGGGCGGGGATTACGCCCGGGTAGGCATGGCCCTGTACGGCGTGCTCAGCACCGGGGAAGATACCCGGCGCTGGGGAGCCCAGCTGCGGCCGGTGCTGTCCCTTCACGCCAGGCTCTCCACCCTGCGGACCCTATATCCGGGGGAGCATGCAGGCTACGGTCTGGATTTCACCGCGCAAAGAGAAACGCGCATGGCCGCCCTGACCATCGGCTACGCCGACGGCCTCCCCCGCGCCCTCGGCTCCGGCGTTGGCAGCGTGCTCATCCATGGCAGACGCGCCCCCATTCTGGGCAGAATCTGCATGGATCAGACCCTGGTAGACGTCACAGAGATTCCGGAAGCCCGGGCCGGGGACACCGCCGTTCTCCTGGGCGCTTCCGGTCAGGAGGTGATCTCTGCCTGCGACGTCGCCAGACAGGCCGGCACCATCGCCAATGAAATCCTAAGCCGCCTGGGTCCCCGCCTGGAGCGCCAGACCGTCTGCGAACCCGTCCCCCAAAGGGCATATGTCCACAGCTAGGGTGCGCACCGTTCAGCGTTCAACATGCAGCTATGTAGGGCGCGGCCTCCCGGACGCACCCTACGCCCTCAGATGGGCAAACGCGGAAATCACCATAGTACACCCTTGCAGGGGCGCACCGTGTGCGCCCCTGCAACACCTTTGCGCTACCTTGACTGCTCCCAGCGTTCACCTGAGCTCCACACACGCTTGCAAAAGGAATCCCCTTGTCCAAGACAGACGGAACAAATACCCAGCGCCGTGCATACAATCCCTCCCGGGGGGTGCTGCAGAGGGGCTGTCGGAATCCACCCGCTTTTCCAGCTGCCTCCTTGTACGTTTCCCTGCCCCAAATTTGGGAAATTGTGAAAATTTACAATTTCTTTCCAAATCGCTCCTCTTGCAATTGAAACGGAACGTGGTATACTTTCATGTAGAAAAATAGCGAAATTGAGGTTTTTAGCATGGGTAACTGTTTCCCTGCGGGGATTGACATCGGCTCCACCACGGTGAAGCTGGTGATTTTAGATACAAACGGGCAGATTCTTTTTGGGCAATACCGCCGCCACCGGGCCCATACCCAGGAAACCCTGGCCCAGCTTCTGAGGGAAGCCAGGCAGCAGCTGGGCCCCTGCAGCCTGCGGGTGGGGATCACCGGCTCCGGCTCCATGAATCTGGGCAAGGCCATGGACATTGGCTTCGTCCAAGAGGTGGTGGCCGTGGCTTCCAGTTTGGAGCGGGTGGCGCCCCAAACCGACGTGGCCATTGAACTGGGGGGCGAAGACGCCAAAATCATCTATTTCCGGGGCGGCCTGGAGCAGCGGATGAACGGCGTGTGTGCCGGCGGCACCGGCTCCTTCATCGACCAGATGGCCTCCCTGTTGCAAACTGACGCCACAGGTCTGAACCGGGAGGCCGCCAGCTACCGGGAAATTTACCCCATTGCCGCCCGGTGCGGCGTCTTTGCCAAGTCGGATATTCAGCCCCTCATCAATGAAGGGGCAACCCTGCCGGACCTGGCCGCCTCCATCTTCCAGGCCGTGGTGAACCAGACCATTTCCGGCCTGGCCTGCGGCAAGCCCATCCGGGGCTGCGTGGCCTTTTTGGGCGGCCCCCTCCACTTCCTGCCGGAGCTGAAGAAGGCCTTCATCCGCACCCTGCATCTCACACCGGAAAACGTGGTGGACCCGGAAAATTCCCACCTCTTCGCCGCCATGGGCGCTGCCCTGGAATCCGGTGAGGCGGAGCCCCGCTCCCTGGACGGACTCATCTCCCAGCTGGAGCAGGGGGTGCAAATGGCCTTTGAGCTGAAGCGGCTACCTCCCCTCTTCCAGAGTCAGGAGGAATATCGCGTCTTCCAGGCCCGCCACAGCCGGGCCAGGGTACAGACCGCCCCTCTGGAGCGCTACCGGGGAAATTGCTACCTGGGCATCGACGCCGGGTCCACCACCACCAAGCTGGCTTTGGTCGGCCAGGAGGGGGAGCTCCTGTGGTCCTTCTACGCGGGCAATCAAGGCTCGCCCATCCAGACCGCCATCCGGGCCATGGGTCAGCTGCAGCAAAAGCTGCCGCCGGAGGCTAAAATTCTCCGCACCTGCTCCACCGGCTACGGCGAGACCCTGCTGAAGTCCGCCTTCTGCCTGGACGAGGGGGAGGTGGAGACCATCGCCCACTACCAGGCCGCCGCCTTCTTCGATCCGGAGGTGGACTGCATTCTGGACATCGGCGGTCAGGACATGAAATGCATCAAAATCCGGAACCACTCCGTAGACACCATTCTCCTGAATGAGGCCTGCTCCTCCGGCTGCGGCTCCTTCCTTGAAAACTTTGCCAATTCCCTGGGCTACACCGCCGCCCAGTTCGCCCAGGAGGCTCTCTTTGCCTCCAATCCCATCGATTTGGGCACCCGCTGCACCGTATTTATGAACTCCAACGTGAAGCAGGCTCAGAAGGAGGGGGCGTCCCTCCAGGACATTTCCGCCGGTCTTGCCTACTCCGTCATCAAAAACGCCCTGTATAAGGTGATCAAGCTGGCCGACGCCAGGGATCTGGGCCGCCACGTGGTGGTCCAGGGCGGCACCTTCTACAACCAGGCGGTACTGCGGGCCTTTGAGCGCATCGCCGGAGTGGAGGCCATTTGCCCCGACATCGCCGGTATCATGGGCGCCTTTGGCGCAGCCCTCATCGCCCGGGACCGGTATCAGGGGCAGCAAAGCACCATGCTCCCCATTCCGGAAATCCTGGCCCTTACCTACACCACCGCCACCACCCGCTGCGGCGGCTGCTCCAACCGCTGTATGCTCACCATCAATCAATTCCCCGGCGGCCGCCGCCACGTCACCGGCAACCGGTGTGAGAAGGGCCTGGGCGGCGGCGTCTCCCAGGACAAGGGGCCCAATGTGGTGGACTACAAGCTGGAGCGCATGTTCGCCTACCCGCCTGTGCCCGTTGACCAGGCCCCCAGAGGCCGGATTGGCATCCCCCGGGTTCTCAATATGTACGAAAATTACCCATTCTGGGCCACCTTTTTCCGCCTCCTGGGCTTCTCCGTGGTGCTCTCCCCCCGATCCACCCGGAAAATCTATGAGCTGGGCATGGAGTCCATCCCCTCCGAGTCCGAGTGCTACCCCGCCAAGCTGGCCCACGGCCATGTACAGTGGCTGGTAAATCAAGGAATCCAAACCATTTTCCACCCCTGTGTCTTTTACGAACACCAGGAGACCCCAGGAGCGCAGAATCATTACAATTGTCCCATCGTGGTATCCTATCCCGAAAACCTAAAAAACAATGTAGACGCCGTCACAGAGGGCGGCATCCACTACATACGTCCCTTCATCGCCATGACCGACGAACGCACCGCCGCCGCCCGGCTGGAGCGGCTGTGCCGGGAAACCTGGGGCATCCCCAGTGCAGAAACCCGCCGGGCTGTCCACGCCGCCTGGAACGAGCAGCGCCGGGCGAAGGAGGACGTGCGGGCCAAGGGCCGGGAGGCCCTCCAGTGGATGGAGGAGCACCGCCGCCGGGGCATCGTCCTGGCAGGCCGCCCCTATCACATAGACCCGGAGATCCACCACGGCATCCCCCAGCTCATCGCCTCCTATGGCCTGGCGGTCCTCACCGAGGATTCCATTCCCGTGGATTTCACCCCTGGGCGGCCCCTTCGGGCCAATGACCAGTGGGTTTACCACTCCCGGCTCTACACTGCGGCGGAGTTTGTCCGGACCCGGAAGGACCTGGAGCTCATCCAGCTCAATTCCTTTGGCTGCGGTCTGGACGCGGTAACCACAGACCAGGTGGCGGAGATTTTGGAGGCCAGCGGCAAGCTGTACACCGTCCTCAAAATTGACGAGGTGTCCAACCTGGGCGCGGCCCGAATTCGGGTCCGGAGCTTGCTCGCCGCTATGAACATGCGGGCCCGCCAAGGCATGGTTCCCCATCCCCAGCCGGTCCCCTACCGCCGGACCGTATACACCCGGCAGATGCAGCAGGAGGGCTGGACCATTCTGGCGCCCCAGATGTCCCCCATCCATTTCTCCCTCCTGCAGCCGGTGTTCCGGCGCCATGGATACCACGTGGAAATCCTGGATAATGACAACCGGGCAGCCATTGACACGGGGCTCAAATTTGTCAACAACGACGCCTGCTTCCCCTCCATCACCGTGGTGGGGCAGATCATGAGCGCCATTACCTCCGGGAAGTATGACACCGATCACCTGGCCGTCCTCATGACCCAAACCGGCGGCTGCTGCCGGGCCAGCAACTACGTGGGCTTCATCCGCCGGGCTTTGGATAAGGCGGGGCTGTCTCACATTCCTGTCATCTCCCTCAACGCCAACGGCATGGAAAAGAACCCCGGCTTCCGGTTTACGGTACCCCTGATCCTGGACGCCGCCCGGGCCTTGGTATATGGGGACCTGTTCATGCGCTGCCTGTACCGGGTCCGTCCCTACGAGCGCACCCCCGGCAGCGCCAACGCCCTGCACCGGTCCTGGGAGAAGCGCTGCATCGATTCCCTCACCGGTCCCCACTCCGGCCGGGAGTTTCCCACCCTCTGCCGTCAGATTGTGGAGGATTTCGACGCCTTCCCCATAGACGAAGCCCTGCGCAAGCCCCGGGTCGGGGTGGTGGGGGAAATTCTGGTGAAGTACATGCCTCTTGCCAACAACCACCTGGTGGACCTGCTGGAGCAGGAGGGGGCGGAGGCCATTGTGCCGGACCTCATGGACTTCCTGAATTACTGCGTCTACAATGCCGGGTACAAGCACGAATTTCTGGGCGGCACCTGGCGCAGCGCCAAGGTGGGAGACCTGGCGGTGAAGGCCATTGCCAGGATTCGCCGGCCTGCCATCCAGGCCCTGAAGGCCAGCCGGCGCTTTGACCCGCCCCTGCCCATTGCCCAGGTGGCGGAGTACGCCAAGCCCTTTTTGTCCGTGGGCAACCAGTACGGCGAGGGGTGGTTCCTCACTGGCGAAATGGTGGAGCTGATCCACTCCGGCGCGCCTAACATCGTCTGCATCCAGCCCTTCGCCTGCCTGCCCAACCATGTGGTGGGAAAGGGCGTCATCAAGCTTCTGCGGAAGACCTTCCCCCAGGCCAACATCGTGGCCGTGGACTACGACCCCGGCGCTTCCGAGGTTAACCAGCTCAACCGCATTAAGCTGATGCTGGCCACCGCCAGGAAAAACCTGACGGCCAGCGCCCAAACCCCGGACCCCGTCTCCCTTTCCTAGCCCATGCATCCGCTGAAGCCCCCTGACTGAGCCGCAAAACACCCGCTCCACAGCCGCCTCTCCAGGCAACCTGTGGAGCGGGGCATCCAGGCGCCCAGCATGAAGGTTTTTATCCGGCTTCTAAATGCCCCTGAAATTTCTGCCGGTTCCGTGCTCCGCCACAAGGTCCTTTCTAGGAAGGAGCATGTCTTCGACGAAATGGCCCAAAAGCTGGAGCATGTAACTCCGAAGCAGCGAAAAGCAGCGTGGGATATCCTGGATGCTGATATTAAAAATCTGGACTCATGAGCCCGCAAGCTGTTGAGCCGAAAAAAGGGCGTGCTGCAAAACAGGTCATCTTGCAACACGCTCTTTTTCAGCCAGTTCATCGCGCAGGGGCATGCAGAGACTCTGTAGGGGCACACCTTGCGGGCCTCTACAGGGTTGGACCGTAGCTCCCCCCTGTCCCCGAAGCGCAGGGAGCTCGTCGGAGCGGTACGCGTATGTGCCGGGGGAGCGGCGCTTTCACACCCTTAGAGGCTTTCCATTGAGGGCTGCATAGGTCAGGCGCTCTCCGGTGTAGGACAGCTTCAGGGAGAAGAATGGAACCTTCTTCCACATCAGGTCCAGGAAAATCCGGTCCCCCTCCCATTTGGGGAGCTGATCCAAAAACTCCCGGTCCACCCACTGCAGATCTCCCTCGTCACAGGTCCGGAGGTCTCCGGTGAAGCCCTCCGCCTGGAACAGGTGCATATACTCCCCCTCCCAGGTATCCGACACAAAGGTCACCAGGCCGCAGTACCGGAAGTCTGTCAGGGTCAGGCCGGTCTCCTCCCAGGCCTCCCGGAGCAGGCACTCCTCAGGGCTCTCCCCCTCCTCGCACTTGCCGCCAATGCCGATCCACTTGTCATGATTCAGGTCATGCTCCTTTTTGACCCGGTGGAGCATCAGAACCTGGTCCCCCTGGGTGATGTAGCACAGCGTCGTATTCTTCACACCACCGCCCCCTTCTGAATCAGCCGGATGGCCCGGTGAAGGTTCTCCACCTCCACGGTCTCATGGCCCTCCTCCTTCTCCCCGTCCAGGGTCCAGGGCATTTCGGGGTTGGCCGTCACCGTAAGGCAGCTGGCGCTGCAGAAGGTGAGCATAGGGGTGTCATACCGCTGCCCGGTCAGGGCCTGGATGCAGCCCATGAGCTCCACAGCATCCTTGGGCGGGCGGATCAGCATCAGTTCAAACTTTCCGTCCTGCATGTCCACCACGCTGGGGTCCAGGGTCAAAATGCCTCCCACAGAGGTGGAGTTGCTGATGGCGCCGAAAATATAATCTCCCTCAAAGCTGCCGCTGTCTGTTTGAAATGCCACATGCTCCTTGGGAATCTGGAACAGCTCCTTGGCCCCCTGGAGCACATAAGCCACATGTCCCAGGGCATTTTTCACGCTCTGGGGCGTGGAATAGGAGGCCTTGGTAAAGGCCCCGAAGGAGGCCACGTAGGAAAAATACCGGTCCCCAAATCGTCCCACGTCATAGGGCACGGGATCTCCGTCCACAATCACCTGGGCCGCCTGAAGCACGTTGGTGGGCAGCTTCAGGGAATTGGCAAAGTCGTTGGTGCTGCCGCAGGGAATATAGCCCAGAGGCAAGTCCAATCCGCTGCGCAGAAGGCCCGTCACCGTCTCATTGAAGGTGCCGTCTCCACCGGCACAGACCACCAGATCCGCACGTCCGGCCATGGCCTCCACAGCCCGGGCCCCGTCCCCGGGACCGGCAGTCATGTGGACCGTCACCTCATAGCCCCGGCCATTGAACAGGGACAAAATATCCGTCAGGAACCGGTTGGCCCGCCGCATACCGGCGTAGGGATTCATCACAAAAAGCAGCTTTTTCACAGCGCCCTCCTCCTTTTCAAAACCTGTGGGGAACCGTCACGCCCGGGGAATCGGGCGGCCCAGAAGGGCCTCAAAGGTGGGCAGCAGCCCCTTCCCGTCCGGGTGGAACCTGGCGTTTTGGGCCATGTCATAGCCTGGAAGGTTGTTCCCCTCCACCAGAACCGGCCCATCCGGCGTCACAGCCACGTCCCAGCCGATGTAACCCAGCCGGGGCTCCACCTGAGCCGCCTGGCAACACAGCTCCACCGCCTCCCGGAAGAAGGGCAGCCGGTAGCCCCGGAATGCAACCCCTGTGACAGGATGACGGTCGTAATACAGCCCCGTCTGGTCGCAAAACGCCGGAAATTCCAGCTCCCCCTGGGGGCCTACCAGGGTATACATACCGCCGCTGGAGATGTTATCCACATGTCCCTGTCCACTGCCCACACGCAGCAGGGCATAGACAAATTTCGCCTCTCCCCCGGCCAGGAGGGTCACCACCCGCAGGGTGTTGACGCTTTGGGGACACAGGCGGGAGACCTCCGGATGCTGCCGGATGGCTTCCTCCACCAAAAACTGACCGTTCTCTGTAAGCCGCCGGTGCAGGGCCTCAAAATCCGTGTCCGGGCCGGGCTCCAGCCGCTCTACCCCCTTGCCCCCAAATTCGCCGTGGGGCTTGGCAAACACCACCCCGCAGTCCTGGCAAAGCTGGGCCAGCTCCTGAGGCCCTGCCTGCCGCAGGTCCAGCCAGCGGCGGCCCAGGAAGGCCCCATACCGCTGCAAAAACTGGAACTTGTCGTTGAGCAGGGGGTAATAGGCAGCGTCGTTGACCATCCGGGCCAGGGAGACGTTGTGGTTCATGGTCATAAAGGTCTTCCGGTTGGCCCCCCGGTTTCGGGCAAAGCCAAAGACGTGGTAATCCAGGTAGCCCACCCCATAGCGCAGGGTACACCAGACCATATCGCACAGGAGAAACAGCCGGTTCTTTCCCGTCTCCTGATGAATGGCCTGAATATTTTGATTCATACGCCGCAGGCTGGCGTCCTTCAGCCGGCGGCCAAAAATGGCAAGCTTCGTCCCGAGTCCCATGGTTCTGTGCTCCCTTCCCTCCGGACGGGCCGTCCGGGGAACATGTTATTTTTATTGTACCACGCTGGTCAAGAGGCACAAAGAATCTGCCCCAAAGCGGTTTCAATCGATCCGCTTTGGGGCAGATTCGGTTCTGCTCGTCAGCCGTGCTCGCCCACCAGGAAGCAGACGCCGGGGGTCTCCAGCCCCCGCAGACGGTACTCGTAGGCCTCCATGGCCTCCTTCCAAAAGGCCGGGGGAGTCTCGCAGCCCAGCAGCTGCAAAAGGTACTGGGTGAAGCGGGGATTTAACACCAAAAACGGCCCCAGCAGATAGGTGGCAAAGAAGTTCTTGTAATGAATGCCCTCCACTCTGGCCTCCGGGTAAATGCCGTAGCCTCCCGTAACCTGGAGGAAGGGATGGGGAAAGTCTCCATAGGAAAAGGAAAACTGGGACCTGGCCCCTACGATTTTCATGTCCCCAAAGGTACCCAGAAACATGGAATTGTGCCGGTGCTCCATATCCCGGACGGCGTGGCAGGGGAACAGGCCCAGCGCCGGAATCTGCCGCTTCCCCTCCTGAATGTAGGTTCCGAACAGCTCCAGGGCATTGCCCGTAGCCAGCAGCACCCCGCCGGACTCCACATATTGCCGCAGCACACCGGCATGGGGCAAGAGCCGCCGGATGGCCAGCTCCTGATGGGACTCCGACATGGAGCCCAGATAGATGAGGTCCACCGGCTCCTTTGTAAACCGGGGCGTCTCCAGGTTCCCGGTGCGCACAAGCTCCGCCTCCGGCATAGAGGCGGCCAGATACTGAATGTTGCCATTGTCGCCATACAGGTTGCACAGCTCCGGGAACAGCACCTCAATTTTCACAACCCGCTCCCCTTTCCGCCCGAATGCGGGACTTCACCAGATCCCGGATTTTGCGTCCCCGGGAGATGGCGTTGACATCGTGAAGAATATAAATCTTGTCAATCCCCGTGGTGTCCACATAGTCCGCCGTGTCCAGCTCCTGGCGCAGGCAGACAATTTTCTCTGCCGGAACCCCGGCCAGCAGCAGCCGCAGCCGATGGTCCAGGTACCGGGCCCCACCCAGGACAATTTTCTGAATGCAGTCCTGGCAGAGGAACTCATAGTCCGTGTCATAAATCCAGGAAATCGTCTCCGTCTTCAGGGGGCTGTCAAACACCTCGTCCAGAATGAGAATGATCTCCTTTCGGGAAGGGTCCTTGGCCAAAAATTCAAAGACTGTGGACACAGCGGTGGGATTCTGGCCCTTGGCAATGTGGGTAATCAGCTTGATGCCCCCCACCATCTCAAAGCTCTCCCGGGAGGTCAAAACCCGGGCGCCCTCCAGGCGCCTGCTCAGCCTGGAGGCTGGCACCCCCATATCCCGGAACAGGGCGATGACGGGAGCCAGATTATAGGCGTTGTGCAGGGACCAGGAGACCATGGGATAGGTATGCGTTCCCTCCGGATCCCGGAGGGTCATGCGGTGGCTCGCTCGGTCAATTTCCGACACCAAGTAGTCCCGCCTGGGGGCATGTAGGCCGCATTGCGGGCAGTAGAACTCCCCCATCTGGCGGTAATTCCGGTACCGGTACACCGGCTTCCCACCGCAGGACGGGCAAATCGAAAAGTCGTCCGCCCGGGCAGGCAGAGGGTCTGTGTGCTGATCCGCCACCCCAAACACCAGCCGCCGGTGACCCTCCCCCAAAAAGCAGCTCAGAGGGTCGTCCCCGTTGACAATCACAACGGAATGGGCCGATCCGGCCAGAGCCTCCTTCAGCCGGCCGGCAATATAGGCCGGGTGGGCATTGCGGAGCATCGAGTCCCGGGCCAGATTGCTGATCACCACATAGTCCGGCTGAAGCGCCGGGAGGTCCAGGGGAGAGATCAGCTCGTCCAATTCCACCACCACGGCGTCCTTAGTAGGGCGGTTGAAGAGGTCCACCGCGTCCAACAAGCACCGGGCCACACCTGCATGATGGTTGGCCCCCCAATCGTTGAAGGAGACGCTCTTCCCCTCCTTGCGAAGCACCCCGGCAATGAGGGCGGAAATGGTGGTCTTCCCGTTGGTCCCCGTGACCACAATGGTCAGCTTGGGCTTCGCCACGTATCGCAAAAAGTCCCCGTACAGCCGCATAGCGGCCATGCCGGGCTTATCGTTGCGCACATGTCCTGTGCGGCAGTACCAAAATAGAAAAAATTTGCCTCCCCACAGGGCGATGGCAAACCGGAGCCAATGCCATATTTTCATGTCTCCCCGTTTCCCTTTCTTCGTTCTTTCTCTGGGTGGATGAGAAGCATTTCCGCCTCAGGAGTGCCCATGTCGTCCCTTACATGGACCGGCGAGACGCGAAAAAACAGAAAAGCTTTCTCTAAGTTCATTATACAGCAAGGTCGTCCCCTTGGAAACCCGGCTTTGTTATTCTTCAGTAAAAATTAAGAATTTCTTGTCCTTTTTTGAAAAAACATTCTGATGAAGAAACCTGTCGAATCAAAGAAGCGGGGGCGCCTCAACATGTCCTTGAGGTACCCCCGCTTTTTACGGCAGAATTTTGGAGGCTTTTAAATAGCGCTCCTCTTCGGAAAAAATGCAGCCGCAGTATTTCTGCATATAAAAGCCCAGCTCCCGCGCCCGCTCCTGACCTGCCCGGAAATAGGGGCGAAAATCCCGGTAGAGAAAGGTCACGCCGTACTCCACCGCTGCCCGCTCCGCCACCTCCTGCATGAGCTCATGCTTTTGATAGGGGCTGATGAACAGAGAGGAGGTAAAGCTGCCAAAGCCCCCCTCCCGGGCCTGTCGGGCCGCCTCAAAAAGCCGCATCTCATAGCACTTCACGCAGCGGCCAGGAATGTCCTCCGCCACAGTCCGCACAAAGGGCCGCAAACCATAATCGTTACGCTCCAGGAGGGGCAGACCGATGGTTTCTGCATACTCCCGCAGGCAGTTCCGCCGGGCGCGGTACTCTGTAAAGGGGTGAATATTGGGATTATACCACAGCCCAGTCACTTCATACCCGTCTGTTCGCAAAACATCAATACATTGGTTGGCGCAAGGCGCACAGCAAATATGCAGCAAAGTACGCATAGCATCTCCTCACTTGTCCGCTTATTTTTTGCCAAGCGGGCCCGGAACATGCCGGGCCCGCTTTGTGCTTGGATGTTTATGAGTGGCAGGTTCTCAGCCCTGCTGCTCCAGGTAGCGCAGGAAGATGGTCGCCATCTGCGCCCGGGTTGCCGTGGCGGCGGGGCTCAGGG
>UQZA01000027.1 GCA_900545515.1 uncultured Eubacteriales bacterium
CAACGGGGTAGAGCAGTACATGGGCGGTATCTACGACGAGATCTACTACATCAAGGACGTCTACGACGCGCAGGGTGAGGTGACCATCAAGGTGACCGCCGTTGGCGCCGATGGCAGCGAGTCTGAGGCCGCCACCGCCACCTATGATTACGCCAAAGCCGTCACCGATTTGGCTGTGGAAGCTGCCGACGGCACCCTCACGGTGAGCTTTACCCCCGCCGATGCCACAGTAGCGACAGACGTTTCCGTTTATGTGCCTGCCACCAAGGAGACCTTCACGGCTCAGGCTGCTGCCGGTGAGTCCTCTGTGGTTGTCGCCGTTCCCACAGGCGCCGGCGCCGACGGCAGGGAGTATGAGATGCTGGTGACCCCGGTGGGCGGCTCGCCCAAGGCCTACGATGGCGATCTGGACGACAGCTACTGCGTCCCCTACGACGGCCCTATGACCGGCCATCAGCTGACCGCTCCTGTGGCCTGCACCGACTGGTATAAGCTGAGCTTCACCTATACCACACGGAGCGGCAGTACCGGTTCTGAGGAGTACACCCGTGGTGTGAAGAGCCATAACGAGCTGAACAACGACTGGTCCCGCTTCCAGTCCCTGCCCAGTGACATCCTGACCCTGGAGGTCACTCTGACCGACTACGATGGAAATGTCTCTGAGAAGGTGACATACAACTTCGACGATCAGGGCGAGCCCATCATTCCCCAAGCCTTCGAGCGGGTGTTCCACCTGGACGCTGGACGGAAGTATTTCAGTGTGCAGTACATCAAGCAGATTCTGGACACCATGGCTGAGGCCAACTTCAACCAGCTGGAGCTGTACTTCTCCGACAACCAGGGCTTCCGCTTTGCCTTGGACGACATGACCGTGACCACGGAGTTCGGCACCTATGACCTGACTGACTCCTTGGGTGACGGCTATGTGGGAGACAACAAATATCCGGACGGCTCCAACCAATACCTGACCCAGGCCGAGATGGATGAAATCATCTCCTATGCCAACAGCAAGGGCATTGAGCTGGTTCCCGCCCTGAATGTGCCCGGCCATATGGGCGCCATTCTGGAGGAGTTCCCCGACCTGCGCTACACCGGCTCCAAGAGCTCCATTGATCTGACCAGCGACGAGGCAAAGGCTTTCGCCAAGGCAATCGTGGAGAAATATGCCGCGTACTTTGCCTCCAAGGGCTGCAAGCATTTCAACTTCGGCGCCGATGAGTTTGCCAATGACCTGGGCAGCATGGGCTTCGAGGTGATCTATCAGAACGGCATTTACAAGGAGCACTTTGTGCCCTTCTTCAACGACGTGGCTGCCATCATCAAGGACAAGGGCATGACCCCCAGAGCCTTCAACGATGGCGTCCTGTATAACAACGACACCACCGTGGAAATGGACCAGGACGTCCAGGTTTGCTACTGGTCCTCCGGCTGGGGCGGCTACAACCTGGCCTCTGCCACCACCCTGAACAACGCCGGCTTTGAGCTCATCAACACCAACCAGGGCTACTACTGGGTGCTGGGCAACGCCGACTGGCAGGTCAGCGTGAAGAAGGCTGGCGAGTTTGACTGCACCGAATTCGAAGGTGGAGACACCATTTTCAATCCTGCTGGCGCCATGCTCTGCGTCTGGTGCGACAACGGCGCGGCAGACGGCCTGGATGAGGGTGCAGGCGTAGCCGAGAAGATTGCCGATGTGATCAAGGCCTTCGGCTCCACCCTGCCTGAGGTTCGGAATATGGAACCCCTGGTGGACGAGACCTATTTCCCCGACGCCGCCCTGCGGCAGGCCGTCATCAGCCAGGTGGGTCCCTACGTAACCGATCTGTCTGGGTTTACCGGCGTCCTGGATTGCAAGAACACCGAGGTGAAGGACCTGACCGGCATTGCCCAGTATCTGCCCGGCCTTACGGGTTTGAACCTCACCGGCACCAAGGTGACCAAGCTCACCTCCGACATGCTGCCCACCGGTCTGGAGACCCTGAACCTCACCAACTGCCGGGCGCTGACCTTTGTGGAGCTGGAAGACCATCCGAATCTCCAGGTGGACTTCACAGGCTGTGTCAATGTGGAGAACCTGTATCTCTCCGGCACCAACATGACGGAGCTTGACATTTCCGCCATGACCATGCTTCACAACTTTGTGATTTCCAACAGCCAGATCAGCAAGATCACCGCCGCTTCCCCTTCCGCCTATACCAATGCCTACTATTGGAACTGGCAGAACGCCAAGCTGGACCTGTCCTCCGGGACCAAAGAGGGCAAGCTGAAGGATGGCATGGAGTCCTATTTCAACACTGCCAACCTGGAGGAGGAGATCAATCCTGTTGCAAGCCAGGTAGGGAGCGGTTATCTGTCCTATTGGGGCGGCAACAGTACGACGATTGACTTGAACCGGGTTGTGCCCCTGAGCACCATTCAGGTTTCAAACCCCTATGCCGATTGGGGCTACTACGAAGTCCTGACTAAGATGACCGTGGAAGTATCTATCGACGGAACCAATTATACAGTAGCCGCTGAGGTGACCGATGCGACCGCCGACTATACAGTGACACTGCCGGAGGGCGCCAGAGCCCAGTACATTCGGATCACGAATACAGATGAAATCGATTGCTACGCTCGCTTTACTGTGTATGGCCACGAGGTTGCTCCTATGGGCTTCACCTACAGCGGCCAGCAGCCCGCTCTGGTGCGGGAGGAAATGTCCGACGTCATCTACGAGCGCAATGGCCAGCAGTACCAGCTGCTGGACCTGCTGAGCGACAGCTACAAGACCTTCAAGACCGTTCGCGGCACGCCGGTGGCCGACCTGGAGGGCGAAAGCTGGGTGGACGAGGCCTACCTGACCAGTGCCACCACCATGCCCAAGGGTGTGAAGGTGGTCATCACCGATGAAAACGGCGAAATCTATGTTCCCTCCAGTGTGGAGAAGCCCGATTTGGGCACCTTGGACGAGACTACCAATGTGGCGCTGAACGCCAGCGTCCAGGGCCAGTCCGCCCAGTACAGTGGCGAGGAGGCGTATCACCTCTTTGACGGTATCATCACTGGCAGCAGCAACAAGTGGTGCGGCCGGGGCGCCACCGGTTGGGTTGGCTTTACCCTGCCGGAGTCTATGGTTGTGGGCAAGTGGCATTCCGTCCACGCCAAGGGTGAGCTGGAGAGCTACATCACCCAGGACTTCAGCCTCCAGGTGCTGGATCCCAACGGCTCCGTCACGGAGGAGGACTTCCTGGCCATGTCCTCCAGCGAGAAGAATTCCGTGATGAGCAACAACTCCTACTGGATTGACCTGGACGCCGTCACCGGCAACCTCGATGTGGACGTGACCCGGGAAATCCCCCAGGAAAATCTGGTCCAGGCCCAGGTCTACCGCCTGTACGTGGGCAAGTCCACGGCCGGCAATGACAACAACGTTCGGATCAACGAGCTGGAGCTCTACGCCTACACCGGCAAGCTGGTGGCAGACACCAACGGCGTGTTTGTGGCAGATGAGATTGGCACCTGGAACGTCTCCTACCAGAAGGGCGGCCAGGAGCTGGAGAGCATCCAGGTTCGCGTCCGCCTGTCCGATCAGGATCTGGTGGACCTGTCCCAGGCAGTCGAGTCTGCCAAGAACGACGCTGAGGCTGCCAAGGCTGCTGCTGAGGCTGCCCAGGAGAAGGCCGAGACTGCCCAAGAGGCTGCCGAGGCTGCCCGCAATGAGGCAATTGCCGCTGAGGAAGCAGCCAGAAAGGCCGCCGAAGAGGCTGGTACCAACCGCGACGCCGCGGAAGCTGCCAAGGACAAGGCCCAGGAGGCCGCCGAGAAGGCCGAAGCTGCCGAGAAGGCTGCCGAGACCGCCCGGGACGAGGCCAAGGCCGCCCAGGATGCTGCCAAGATCGCCCAGGATGCCGCGCAGGAGGCCGCTGAGGCTGCCGAGAAGTCCAATCGCGAAGCCGCTATGAGAGCCGCAGAGGCCGCTGGTTCTGCCAAGGCTGCCGCATCGAAGGCTGCAGATGCCGCTACCAGCGCCGCCGCCGCTGCTGCGTCTGCGGAAGTGGCTGCCAGCAGTGCCGCCCAGGCTGCCAATGCCATGCACGAGGCCCAAAAGGCCCAGGCCGCTGCCGAGGACGCCCAGGAGCAGGCGGAACGGGCCCGTGACCAGGCCAAGGAGGCCCGGGAGAAGGCGGACGAAGCCGCCCAGTCTGCTGCGGAGAACAAGGAAGCAGCCGAGAAGGCTGCAGAAGAGGCCAAGGCCGCTCAGGAGGCTGCCGAGGCTGCCGAGGCTGCTGCCGCAGATGCCCAGAGTGCCGCCGAAGCGGCGCGGAATGCTGCGGAGCAGTCCAACCGGGAGGCTGCTGCCTCCGCCGCCCAGGCTGCCGACTACGCCAAGCAGATGGCTGAGACCTATGCTGAGATCGTAGCCATTAAGGCCGAGATGGTGGAGTACCTGGCCCAGGCCCAGAAGGCCGCCGAGGATGCCGAGGCTGCCCAGAAGGCCGCGGAAGAGGCCCAGAAGAAGGTGGAAGAGGCGCTGAAGAAGGCCCAGGAGGCCGCCCTCACCGCCGCCAAGTACAGCGCCATCATCGAGCTGGTGGGCATTGATGTGTCCGATTATACCCCCGAGCAGATGGAGCAGGTGGATGCCGCCCTGGCCCAGGCCAGACAGGCCGTGGAAGCTGCCCAGACGGTGGAAGAAGTCGAGGCTGCCCTGGCTGCAGCCAAGGAGGCCATCCAGGCTGCCGGTGAGCTGGTCTGCGCATCTGACCTGTTCCGGGATGTGTCCCTGGATGCATGGTATCACAAGGGTGTGGACTTCGTGGTCCGGAGCAACTACATGGAAGGCATGGGCAACGGTGTCTTTGGCGTGAACGCAGCCATCACCCGTGGCCAGATTGTCACCATCCTCTACCGGATGGAGGGCGAGCCCGGGGTAGACGGTTTGGAAAATGCCTTTACCGATGTGAAGGAAGGCAAGTTCTACACCGAGGCTGTTCTCTGGGCCGCATCCCAGGGCATTGTGGAGGGCAACGGCGACGGCACCTTCAAGCCGGAAGCTGCCATCACCCGGGAGCAGTTGGCTGCAATCCTGTACCGCTACGACGGGGAACAGGCCGTGGCAGAGGATGTCCTGTCCGCCTTCTCTGACGCCGGAAAGGTCTCCAACTTTGCCAAAGAGGCGATGAATTGGGCTGTGGCCAATGGTCTCATCAACGGCATCGGCAATGGCGCTTCCGCCACCCTGAGCCCCACCGCCTCCGCCAGCCGGGCACAGTTCGCCACCATCCTCATGCGCTACATGACCGAGGAGTAATTCCTTTGCCTGGCAACTGATATAACCGGAACCCTGAGCCAGTCAGTCCTTTGGATTGACTGGCTCATTGGCAAATCTCACTGCGTGCAACAAAATTCCCCTTGGGCAATGTCATCCGCGGGAGCCATGCTGCTGCCGTGGCTAATTTTGACAAGCTGGTTGAAAACGCCGGGAGGTTTCGTATATAATAGACCTAACCTATGTGACCCCGAACAGCCGGGGTTTCGGAAAGACGAGGTATGTGATGCTGTACATTGGAATTGATTTGGGCACCTCGGCAGTGAAGCTGCTGCTGATGAACGAAGCGGGGGAGATCCTCCATGTGGTTTCCAGGGACTATCCCCTGGAATTCCCCAGGCCGGGCTGGAGCCAGCAGAACCCGGCGGACTGGCAGAAGGCCGTGTGGGAGGGAATCCCCCTTCTCCTGGAGGGCTTCGACGGGAGCCAGGTGGCCGGCATTGGCGCCGGCGGTCAGATGCACGGCCTGGTGGTCCTGGACGAGGAGGACCGGGTCATCCGCCCCGCCATTTTGTGGAACGACGGCCGGACAGCAAAGCAGGTTTCCGACTTGAACGAGACCGTGGGCAGGGACCGGCTCTCCCAATGGACGGCCAACATCGCCTTTGCCGGCTTCACGGCTCCGAAGCTTCTGTGGATGCGGGAGCAGGAGCCGGAGCTGTTTGCCAGAATCAAAAAGGTGATGCTTCCCAAGGATTACATCAATTACCTCCTGACCGGGGTACACTGCACCGACTATTCCGACGCTTCCGGGATGCTCCTTCTGGACGTGGCAAACAAACGCTGGTCCCGGGACATGCTGGCGCTGTGTGGACTTACGGAGGCTCAAATGCCCCGCCTGTACGAGAGCTACGAGACAGTGGGGACCCTCCTGCCGGAGGTGGCCCAGGCCTTGGGCCTGCCCCAGACCGTCCGGGTGGCCGCCGGCGCCGGAGACAACGCCGCCGCTGCGGTGGGGACCGGCACGGTGGGGGAGGGCGGCTGCAACATTTCCCTGGGCACCTCCGGCACCGTCTTCATCTCTTCGGATCACTTCCGGGTGGACGCCAACAATGCCCTCCACGCCTTTGCCCATGCCGACGGGGGCTACCATCTCATGGGCTGTATGCTCTCCGCTGCCTCCTGTAACAAGTGGCTCATGGAGGACATCTTCCGCACGGAGGATTACGCCGCCGAGCAGGCGGGGATCACGGAGGAGATGCTGGGCCGCAACCACGTGTATTTCCTGCCCTACCTCATGGGGGAGCGGAGCCCCATCAATGACACCAACGCCCGGGGAACCTTCATCGGCATGACCATGGACACCCGGCGGGAAGACCTGACCCAGGCGGTCCTGGAGGGGGTGGCCTTTGCCATTCGGGACAGCTTCGAGGTGGCCAAAAAGCTGGGGATTTCCATTTCCCGGAGTAAGATCTGCGGCGGCGGAGCCAAAAGTCCCCTGTGGAAGAAGATTTTGGCCAACGTGCTGCAGGTGGAGCTGGACAGCGTGGCATCGGAGCAAGGGCCTGGCCTGGGAGGCGCCATGCTTGCTATGGTGGCCTGCGGCGCCTTTGCCAATGTGACCGAGGCCTGCCAAAGGCTGGTCCGGGTGTCGGAGACTGTCCGCCCGGACCCGGAGCTGGCGGCCCGTTATGAGGCCCGTTACCAGCAATTCCGGAACATTTACCCTGCCTGCAAGGCTCTGTTCCCCAGCCTGTTGGATACGTGAAGGAGGAGAAACCACTTGAATATCTTATCTGTTTTGGACCCGGCTTTCCAAAATTACGGCCAGGTCATCACCGGCTATGACTGCAAACCTTTGCTGGAGACTCTGGAGGCGGCCACGCCCCTGCCGGAGGCGGTGGAGTATGTGCCATTGCAAAAGGAGCTGATGGAGCTGCCCGTGGCCAGGGAGCTGGCGGCAGGCGTTTACGGCGGCATGCCCATCCAGCTGGGCTGGTGCAATGGCCACAATACGAAGCTCAACTGCCTGGAGTACCACCGGGACAGCGAGCTGAACCTGGGCAGCCGGGATTTCATTTTGCTGGTTGCCAAGCGGGAGGATATGGAAGACGGCCGCCTGGATACGGCCAAGGTTCAGGCCTTCCACTGCCCAGCCGGGGTCCTGGTGGAGGTCTACGCCACCACGCTGCACTACGCCCCCTGCTCTGCCAAAAAGGGAGCGGGCTTCCGGGTTCTCATCGTGCTCCCCTTGGGCACCAACGGTCCCAGGCCGGAGATTTCCCCCAAAAATGAGGAGGACCGCCGCCTTTGGGCCTGTAACAAGTGGCTCCTGGCCCACAGGGAGAGCAGCGAGGCCGCCCAGGGCGCTCCGGTGCTCCTGGAGGGGGTTAACCTGGACATCGGGGAGCTGCTGCCATGAATCCGGCGGCGAACAAGCCCTTAGGCATCTTTTTCCTGGATGCCGGGCGGAAATACTTTGGAGTTCCGGCCATCCGGAAGCTGCTGGATGGGGCGTCCCGAGAGGGGCTGGACATGATGCAGCTATATGTGTCCGACAACCAGGGCTTCCGGTTTGCCCCTGGCGACAGGGTGGTCCGAACCCCCTACGGCGTCTACGACCTGACCCCGGCTCTGGGGGACGGCTACTGCCAGGAGGACAAGGCTCCAGACGGCTCCGGCCGGTACCTCACCCAGGAGGACATGGAGAAAATCCTGGACTATGCCCGGCAGGTGGGTGTGGAAATCATTCCCGCCCTCAATATGCCCGGCCACATGGGCGCCATTTTGGAGCACTTTCCCCATCTGCGCTATCCCGGCTCCCGCAGCTCTTTGAACCTGGGGAATCCTGAGGCTGTGGCCTTTGGGCTGGCATTGGCGGAGCAATATGCCGCCTATTTTGCCGGAAGGGGCTGCCGCTTTTTCAACTTCTGCGCCGATGAATTTGCCAACGATCTGGGGACCATGGGTCTTGACCTCATCTACCACAATGGGGACATGAAGCATTTTGTGTCCTTCGTCAACGGCCTGGCTGAGCGGATTGCCCAAAATGGCATGGTCCCCATGGCATTCAACGACGGGATTTATTATCATGATGACAAGGAAACCTATGGAACCATCGACAGCCGGATTTGGGTCCAGTATTGGATTGCCGGCTGGGAGGGCTACCGCCCTGCTTCCGCCGCCACCCTGGCGGAAGCAGGGTTCCACCTGATCAATGCCAATCACCGGTATTACTGCGGCGCCGGTCAGAAGGACTGGGAGAGCCACACCGAACAGGTCCGCGGCTTTGACGGCAGGGTGTTTGACCGGGATACGGTCATTCCCCAGCCTGCCGGAGCCATGCTGTGCTGCTGGTGCGACCGGGCCGACGCCGACGGTCCGGACGGTGGCCAGGCTCTGACCGGGCGGCTTCTACCTGTGATTGCCGCCTTTGGGCAGGCCATGAGGGACTGGAGGTCCGAGATTTCCTGTTCATAATTACACAGATCCATTTTGAGAAACGAGGAAGATCACCATGAAATTCAACAACATACCAGAAGTGAAGCTTGGCATCGTTGCAGTCTCCCGGGACTGCTTTCCCATCGCCCTGTCCACCTCCCGCCGGGAGGCGGTGGTTCAGGCCTACGGGGAGGGGCTGTACAACTGCCCCGTCACCGTGGAAAATGAAACAGACGCCCTGAAGGCCCTGGAGGATGTGCGGGCTGCCGGGTGCAACGCCCTGGTGGTATACCTGGGCAATTTTGGCCCGGAGACTCCGGAGACCCTTCTGGCCAAGCGGTTCCACGGCCCGGTGATGTACGTGGCCGCTGCCGAGGGAGACGGCGATCTGATCAATGGCCGGGGCGACGCCTACTGCGGCATGCTGAACTGCTCCTACAACCTGGGGATGCGTCATCTCCAGGCCTACATCCCCGATTATCCCGTAGGTACAGCCCAGGAGTGCGCGGAGATGATCCGGGAGTTTGTCCCCATCGCCCGGGCTGTCATCGGCGTGAAGAACCTGAAGATCATCACCTTCGGCCCCCGTCCCCAGGATTTCTTCGCCTGCAACGCCCCCATCAAAGGCCTGTATGAGCTGGGTGTGGAGGTGGAGGAGAACTCCGAGCTGGACCTTCTGGTCTCCTACAAGGCCCACGCCGGCGACAGCCGGATCGAGGCCGTCTGCGCCGACATGGCCCAGGAGCTGGGCGTGACCGGAAACAACTATCCGGAGCTCCTGCCCCGGATGGCCCAGTTCGAGCTGACCCTGCTGGACTGGGCGGAGAACCACCGGGGAGCCCGGAAGTATGTGGCCTTTGCCGATAAGTGCTGGCCCGCCTTCCCGGAGCAGTTCGGCTTTGAACCCTGCTATGTGAACTCCCGCCTGGCCGCCCGGGGCATTCCCGTGGCCTGCGAGGTGGATATCTATGGGGCCCTTTCCGAGTACATCGGCGCATGTGTCACCGGCGATGCCGTGACCCTCCTGGATATCAACAATTCGGTGCCCAAGGCCCTGTATGACGAGGACATTGCAGGGAAGTTCCCCTATGTCCTTCGGGATACTTTTATGGGCTTCCACTGCGGCAACACCCCCGCCTGCAAGATGTGCGCCAGCCGGGCGGTGAAGTATCAGCTGATCCAGAACCGGCTTCTGGAGGACGGCGGCACGCCGGACTTCACCCGGGGCACCCTGGAGGGGGACATTGCCGCCTCTCCCATCACCTTCTACCGGCTGCAATGCGATTCCAACGGGGATCTTCGGTCCTACATCGCCCAGGGCGAGGTTCTGCCTGTGGCCACCCGCTCCTTCGGTGGCATCGGCATTTTCGCCATCCATGACATGGGCCGCTTCTACCGCCATGTGCTCCTGGCCAAGCGTTACCCCCATCATGGCGCTGTGGCCTTCGCCCATTGCGGCAAGACCATGTACGAGGTCTTCCGCTACCTGGGTGTGGCGGATATTGCCTACAACCAGCCCGCCTCCCTCCCGTATCCCGGGGAGAATCCCTTCTCCCGCTAACTTCCAGAGAGCCTGGGGAGAGCTCAAGACCGGTCTTGAGCTCTCCCCGCCTCTTTTTTTCCAGGACTGCGATTGGGATGCATTTGCATAACCCGGCGGGATATGATATAGTATCACCGACTATATCTCAGACACCCGGAGGCGTTTATGAGCGAAATGACACAGTTACAGCAGGCAATTCAGGCGGCCTTCCCTCAGACGGAGCTGCGGATGGAGGAGCCTCTGGCCCAACATACTTCCTTTCGGATCGGCGGTCCCTGTGAGGTGATGGCCTTCCCCCGCAGTGTGGAGGAGCTGTCCCGCCTTCTCCGCTGGGCCCATGGACGGCAGCTGCAGCCGGCCATTTTGGGCTCCGGTACCAATGTGCTGGCTGCTGATGCCGGGCGGCGGGGGCTGGTCATCTGCACCCGAGGCTGCCTGGACGGCCTGGAGCAGGTGGACGGCGTCCACATCCGGGTCCTGGCCGGGGTCTCCATGGCCAGAGCCGCCGTATTTGCCGCCAATCTGGGCCTGTCCGGCCTGGAATTTGCCCATGGCATTCCCGGCTCCGTGGGCGGTGGCCTGTATATGAATGCCGGCGCCTACGGGGGGGAAATCCGCCAGGTGGCAGTCCGGACGGAGTTCCTGGACCAGGAGGGGATCCACCATACGCTGGAAGGGGAGGAGCAGGGCTTCGGCTACCGCAAAAGCGCCTTTACCGGCACCTCCCGGGTCATTGTGGCCGGGACCTTTGCCCTCACGCCTGGCGCGCCGGAGGAGATCCGCCAGCGGATGCAGGAGCTCATGGCCCGCCGCAAGGCCTCCCAGCCCTTGGACCTTCCCTCCGCCGGCTCCACCTTCAAGCGGCCTGTGGGCGGCTATGCCGCCGCCCTCATTGAGCAGGCGGGACTGAAGGGAACCCAAATCGGCGGCGCGGCAGTCTCCGCCAAGCACGCCGGATTTGTGGTGAATCTGGGGGGCGCAACGGAGTCGGACGTTTTGGCCCTCATTGCCCACGTTCAAAAGCGGGTTTTGGAAACCTCCGGCATCTCCCTGGAGCCCGAGGTGGTCCGCCTCTGAGCCCCTGCCCGCCTGAGCGATGGGCGATAGAATGGCCTGCCGGGAACAGAACATGGGGCAGGGTAGGAAGACCGATGGAATGCGCAAGCCCCCTAGGCGTTGCGCCAGAAATAGAAGGAGACAGAATTATGTCCTTTTCAGGCCAAGTAAAAAGCGAGCTGTGCCGGACGGTACCGGCCCAAAGGTGCTGCGCCCTGGCGCAGTGCTTTGGCATCCTCCTGTATTGCAATACCTTCACAGGGGATGGGGTGCGGATCGTCACAGAGAGCCGGGAGCTGGGGGAGCTGCTTCCCAAGCTGTTCCGCAAGGCCTTCGGCTTCTCCTTTGACGGAATGCCGGAGGCTCTGGGCACGAAACGGTGCTTTGGCATCTGGGATCCCGGCAAACTCCGGACAATTCTGGAGGCCTATGGCTTCAGCCGGGAGGACACTGTGGCGCTCCACGTGAATTTGGGGGTATTGGAGGAGGACTGCTGCAAGATTGCCTTCCTCCGGGGCGCCTTTCTGGCCGGGGGCTCTGTGACGGATCCGGCCAAGGGCTACCACCTGGAGCTCACCACCTCCCACAGCTTCGTGAGCCGGGAGACCTCCCCCCTCATCCAGGAGATGCTGGGGGTCTATCCCAAGCTGACGAAGCGGGGTGGCAGCAGTGTGCTGTATTTCAAGCAGAGCAACTCCATTGAGGACTTTCTCACCCTCCTGGGCGCGCCCCTGGCCGCCATGGGGATCATGGAGGCCAAGCTGGAGAAGGAACTGAAAAATAAGGTCAACCGCCGCTGCAACTGCGACGACGCCAACACCTCCAAGGTGGTGGACGCCGCCCAGGAGCAGCTGGCGGCCATCCGGCTTCTGGAGGAGCAAGGCCGTCTGGAGTCCCTGCCGGAGAAGCTCCTCCAGGCGGCCAGGGCCCGGCTGGAGAATCCGGAGTCCAATCTGACGGAGCTGGCGGGCCTCATGGACCCGCCCATCACCAAGTCCTCCATGAGCCACCGGCTGCGGCGGCTCATGGAACTGGCGCGGCCACAGGAGGAGAGATAAAAATGGGATTTGTCCATCTGCATGTGCACACGGAGTACAGCCTCCTGGACGGGGCCTGCCGCATTGGCGGCCTCGTGGACCGGGTGAAGGAGCTGGGGCAGGAGGCGGTGGCCATTACGGACCACGGCGTCATGTACGGCGTCATTGATTTTTACAAGGCTGCCAAGGCCGCCGGGGTGAAGCCCATCATCGGCTGTGAGGTCTATGTGGCGCCCCGGGCTATGTCCGACCGGGTCCATGGGATCGACAACGAGTCCTACCACCTGGTCCTGCTGTGCAAGGATATGGAGGGGTATGCCAACCTGTCCACCCTGGTGTCTGAGGGCTTTCTCCATGGCTTTTACGGCAAGCCCCGGGTGGATCTGCAGCTGCTGCGTCAGCATGCGGGGGGCCTCATCGCCCTGTCCGCCTGCCTGGCGGGGGCCATCCCCCGGAGGCTGATGGAGGACGACTTTGACGCCGCCAAGGCCTATGCCCTGGAGCTGGCGGAGATTTTCGGCCCGGACAATTTCTACCTGGAGCTCCAGGACCACGGCATTGCGGCCCAGCGGACGGTGAACCGGGAGCTGTGCCGCCTGGCCCGGGAGACGGGGTTGCCCATGGTGGTCACCAACGACGCCCACTATCTCCGCCAGGAGGACGCCAAAATTCAGGACGTGCTCCTGTGCGTCCAGACGGCCAAAACCGTGGACGATCCCAACCGGATGCGGTTTGAGACCGAGGAATTCTACATCAAAAGCGAGGAGGAGCTCCGCAGGCTGTTCCCCAACGCCGAAGAGGCCTTTGCCAATACCGTGGACATTGCCCGGCGGTGCAATGTGGAATTTGTCTTCAACCAGTATAAGCTCCCCTCCTTCCCGGTGCCCGAGGGCTTCACCGACGAGGCCTATTTCCGCAAGCTGTGCATGGAGGGCTTCCGGGAGCGGTATCCGGACCCGCCGGAGGCCTACCGGAAGCGTCTGGAGTATGAGATTGACGTCATCAGCAAGATGGGGTATGTGAACTACTACCTGATTGTCTGGGATTTCATTCGCTATGCCAAGGACTCAGGCATTCCCGTGGGGCCTGGGCGGGGCTCCGGCGCGGCCTCTATAGTAGCCTACTGTATGCACATCACAGAAGTGGACCCCATGAAGTACACCCTGATTTTTGAGCGGTTTTTGAATCCGGAGCGGGTGAGTATGCCGGATTTCGACACGGACTTCTGCCAGGAGCGCCGGGGCGAGGTCATCGAATACGTGATGCGGAAGTATGGGTCTGACCATGTGGCCCAGATTGTCACCTTTGGCACCATGGCCGCCCGGGGCGCCATCCGGGATGTGGGCCGGGCCCTGAACTTCACCTATGGGGAGACCGACGTAGTGGCAAAGCTGGTGCCCTCCACCCCCCACATCACCCTGGACGAAGCCCTGAAGACCTCCCCCCAGCTGAAGGAGATGTACGATGGGGACGAGCGGGTCCAAAAGCTCATTGATACGGCCCGGGCTCTGGAGGGGATGCCCCGAAACACCTCCACCCACGCCGCCGGTGTGGTGATCACCAAGCTGCCGGTGGAACATTATGTGCCCCTGTCCAAAAATGACGACACCGTGGTGACCCAGTACCCCATGACCACCATTGAGGAGCTGGGCCTTCTGAAAATGGACTTTCTGGGCCTGCGGAACCTGACGGTTATTGCCGAGGCGGAGGCGGAGATTCGAAAAACAGAACCGGAATTTTCCATGGCCCACATTCCCGATGATGACCCCAATATCTATACCATGCTGGCCGAGGGGAAGACCCAGGGCGTGTTCCAGATGGAATCCGCTGGCATGACCGGGGTCTGCGTGAGCATGAAGCCCACCTCCATTGAGGACCTCACCGCCATTGTGGCTCTGTACCGTCCCGGTCCCATGGATTCCATTCCCAAGTTCATTGCAAACAAGCAGAACGCCCAAAGGGTCACGTACAAAACCCCCTTGCTGGAGCCCATTCTCCGGGTGACCTACGGCTGTATCGTCTATCAGGAGCAGGTCATTGAGATTTTCCGCACCCTGGCCGGGTACTCCATGGGTCAGGCGGACAATATCCGCCGGGCCATCTCCAAAAAGAAGCAGAAGATCATCGAGGCCGAGCGCCACGTCTTTGTCTACGGGGATCAGGAGCAGGGCATTCCTGGCGCAGTGGCCCAGGGGGTGCCGGAGGCAGTGGCCCAGTCTGTCTATGACGAAATCGTGGATTTTGGTGATTACGCCTTCAACAAGGCCCACTCCGTGTGCTATGCCGTGGTGGCCTACCAAACGGCATACCTGAAGTATTATTATCCGCGCCAGTATATGGCGGCGCTTATGACCTCCGTTTTGGACAGCGCCGGGAAAATCGCCGGATACATTGCCGAGTGCAAGGAGATGGAGATCCCGGTTTTGCCCCCGGACATCAACCATTCTACAGACAAATTTACCGTGGAGCCGGAGGGCATCCGCTTCGGCTTGGGCGCGGTGAAGAATGTGGGCCGGGGCCTCATCCGCGCCATGGTGGCCAAACGGACCTCCGGCGGCCCCTTCCAGTCCCTGGAGGATTTCCTCCAGCGCATGGAGGAGGGGGACCTCAATAAGCGGGTGGTGGAAAATCTCATCAAATGCGGGGCCATGGACTGCTTCGGCCTCTACCGCAGCCAGCTGCTGGCCATGTATGAGCCTGCCATGGAGGCGGTGGCAGACAGCCGCCGCCGGAATGTGGAGGGCCAGCTGGGCATGTTCGCCATGCTGGAGGAGGAGGGACCGAGCCTTGGCATTCCAGTGCCCAAAATGAACGAAATCAGCCGGGCGGACCGCATGGCCATGGAGAAGGAGACTACGGGATTGTACCTCTCCGGCCACCCCATGGACGATTACCGGCCCTATTTGAAAAACACCCATGTGCTGCCCATTGGCAGCCTGATGGATGAGGAGCGGACGGTGGAGGACGAGTCCATCGTCTCCGTGGCCGGGATCATCCAGAAGGTCCGGCTGAAAACCACCCGGAACAACTCCATGATGGCCTATGTCACCTTGGAGGATGACACCGGCTCCATGGAGCTGCTGACCTTCTCCAACGTCCTGACCCAGTTTGGCAGTCTGGTTCAGGAGGGAGCCGCCGTGGTGGTCATTGGCCGCCTGTCCATCCGGGACGAGAAGGACCCCCAGGTGGTGGTGAACCGGGTCCGGTCTATTTTGGATTATGCAGACGGCAACCTCCCGGAGGAGGGGCCCCAGCCTGCCCGGAGCGGCAAGCTGTATCTCCGCCTTGCCTCTGAGGCAGTACCGGAGTACCGGAAGACCCGGGCGATTTTGAACATGTTCCCAGGCACCAGCTCCGTGCTTTTGTACTTTGCCGACACCCAGGTTCGCCGTGGCACCATGTGCGGCTTTCAGGAGGACATGCTCCAGGAACTCACCGCCCTTCTGGGGAAGGAGAACGTAGTCCTGAAATGACCCAAGGGGAAAAGGGCTACATCACCGTGACGGACACCCCAGGCAGCGCAACCTTTTGCGTGACATTGCCTTACGGATGAAGCCCACGCGCGACGCTGCCTGCGCCCAAAGGGCCACGGCGCTTTCGCGCATTCCGGAAAAGCTTCCGGCATCAGAAGTCCTGCGCCCCAGCCCGGCGGAGAAGAGACCCTTCGGGGCCTCCTTCCCCGCCGTTTTTTTTCGGGGAAACGGGGCAATCTAAACGGAACAGAACCCAGCTGACCTGTTTGCACCGGCGCGGGAGCGCTTTTTGCTTCCCCCGCTGCCAGGGCGGTTTCATTTGGAAAAATCCATGGAAGGGAAATCGAGAAGGAGGAGCCGGTATGGCCAATCGATTGCGTCAGGAAAAGTCACCCTATCTTTTGCAGCACGGGGATAACCCGGTGGACTGGTATCCCTGGTGCCAGGAAGCGTTCCGGAGGGCGCGGCAGGAGGACAAGCCGGTGTTTTTAAGCATCGGCTACTCCACCTGCCACTGGTGCCATGTGATGGCCCGGGAGTCCTTTGCGGATGAAGAGGTGGCCGATGCGCTGAACCGGGATTTCATCAGCATCAAGGTGGACCGGGAGGAGCGGCCCGATGTGGACGCGGTGTATATGGAGGCCTGCCAGGCCTTCACCGGCTCCGGCGGCTGGCCCCTCACCATCCTGATGACGCCGGAGCAGAAGCCGTTTTTTGCCGGGACCTACCTGCCGAAACGGGGCGTTTCCGGCCACCTGGGGCTGCTGGAGCTGCTGGAGCGGGCGGCGGGGCTGTGGAAGGGAAACCGCGAGGGCCTTCTGGAGACCGGCAACCGGGTGGCGGAGCTGCTCAGCCGGGAAGCGCCCTCCCAGGAAGGGGAGCCGGACCGGGCCCTGCTGCACCGGGCCTACGGCCAGTTCCGGCAGCGGTTCGACCCGGTGTGGGGCGGTTTTGGACGCGCCCCCAAATTTCCCACGCCCCACCATCTGCTGTTTCTTCTGTGGTATGCTCAAGCGGAAGGGTCGCCGGAGGCTCTGACTATGGTGGAGCGCACCCTGGACGCCATGGCCCATGGGGGACTGCAGGACCAGATCGGCGGCGGCTTTTCCCGATATGCCACAGACCGGAAATGGCTGGTTCCTCACTTTGAAAAGATGCTGTATGACAATGCCCTGCTGATCCTGGCCTATTTGCGGGCATATGAGGTCACCGGCAAGCCCCGGTATGCCCACACGGCCCGCCGCACGGCGGACTATATGCTCGCAGAGCTCATGGGGCAGGAGGGAGGCTTCTTCTGCGGCCAGGATGCGGACAGCGAGGGGGAGGAGGGGAAGTTCTATACCTTCACGCCGGAGGAAGTCCAGGCCGTCCTGGGGAAGGAGGACGGTGAGGCGTTTTGCAGATGCTACGGCATAACGCCGGCAGGGAACTTTGAAGGAAAGAGCATCCCCAACCGCATTGGCCAGGAGGAGGAAGCCTGGGCGGCGGAGGACTCACGCCTCCGGCGGCTGGCCCGTTACCGCCGGGAGCGAACCCGGCTCCACTTGGACGACAAGGTGCTGCTGTCCTGGAATGCCTGGACCATCCTGGCCCTGACCCGGGCCCGGACTCTGGACAGGGGCTATCTGGAGGCGGCGTGTCGGGCGCACCAACTGATCCGAACCCGGATGACCGATGAGCGCAACCGCCTGTACTTGCGTTACCGGGCTGGTGAGGCGGCTCACAAGGGACAGCTAGAGGATTACGCCGTCTACACCCTGGCCCTTCTGGAGCTGTACCGGGCCAGCTTTGACGCCGCCTATCTGGAGGAGGCCGTATTCCGCGCAGATCAAATGGTGGAGCTGTTTGAGGATCGGGACCGGGGCGGTTATTTCATCACGCCCAGGGATGGAGAGCAGCTCATTGCCCGGCCCAAGGAGGTCTATGACGGAGCCATTCCCTCCGGGAATTCGGCGGCGGCGATGGCCCTGCAGGCTCTGGCAGACCTCACCGGGGAGGTGCGCTGGCGGGAGGCAGCCCACAGACAGCTTCGCTTCCTGGCCGGGGCGGCGGCAGAGCATCCCATAGAGAGCAGCTTCGGCCTGCTGGCCATAGCAAAGGCCCTGTCCCCCCACCGGGAGCTGGTCTGCGCCGCAGCCGAGGGCCTTCCCCGGGAGCTGGAGGTCTACCTCCGGACGAAGGGCGGAGAGGATCTGTCCGTTCTGGTCAAGACGGCGGAGAACGAGGCCCAGCTGGCCCGATGCGCTCCCTTTACGGCGTCTTATCCGGTACCGGAGCAGGGGACGGTGTACTACCTCTGCGAAAACGGCGCCTGCCAGGCGCCCACCCGGGACTTTGACCGGCTTCCTTTGGGGAACCGACCCTGCAGAAATTCATGAGCACAGATGCGATTCCTGCCCTGGTTGTAACAACCTGGGGTCCCGGGACGGCGCGCCCATACAGCCCAGGCGGCATTTTTTCTCGCTTTTTGCTGATTTTTCCCCAAAGAGCTGGAGCGCCTGCGGATTTTTATGCAAATTGCGATGCATAAAAATAAGGTAATTCTGTACTGGCCTACCCAAATAAATTGGCAGAAATTCGAAAAAATACCGGGTTTGCTGGAAATTTTCACCAAAAGGGAATTGATTTTTTCGGAAAATCGTATACAATTATCACATAGCGGTTCTCGCGCCGGGTAGGCCGGGGGAAGCGCCGGGCGGATCTCCGCGCCGGCCCCCATTGGATTCTGCCGAAGGCGCAATTTAACAGGGAGGCTGAAGCATGGAAAAAATTCTGATCACAGGCCATACACTGACCTTGGAGGAGCTGGCGGCAGTTTGCCGGGACAACGCCCCGGTGGCCCTTGCCCCTGAGGCCAAGCAGCGCATTTTGGAGTCCCGCCAGGTGGTGGATATGCTGGTGGACGAGGCTGCCGTGGTGTATGGGATTACCACCGGTTTTGGGAAATTCAGCGATGTGACCATCACCCAGGACGAGTGCAGGCAGCTCCAGAGAAACCTGATTGTCACCCACGCCGTGGGAGCTGGCGACCCCTTCCCCCGGGATGTGGCCCGGGGCATCATGCTCCTGCGGGTCAACAACCTGGCCAAGGGCTTTTCCGGCACCCGTCTGGAGCTGGTGGAGACCCTGGTGGCCATGCTGAACCGGGGCGTTACGCCGGTCATTCCCCAGAAGGGCTCCCTGGGCGCCAGCGGCGACCTGGCCCCCCTGTCCCACATGGTGCTGCCCATGCTGGGCCTGGGCCAGGCGGAGTATGAAGGAGAGGTCCTGCCAGGGGACGTAGCCATGGAGCGGGCCGGGATTCCCACTGTGGAGCTGGTGGCCAAGGAGGGCCTGGCTCTCATCAACGGCACCCAGGCCATGACCTCCGTGGGCGCTCTGGCAGTCTACGACGCCATCGGCCTCATGAAGGCGGCGGACATCGCCGCTGCCATGAGCTTCGAAGCCAACCGGGGTGTGGAGGACGCCCTGGACCCCCGGGTCCATGCGGTTCGCCCCCATGATGGGCAGATGAAGACGGCGGCCAATCTGCGCAACCTCCTCTTCGGCAGCGGCAACGTGACCTGCCAGGGGGAGATCCGGGTCCAGGACGGCTACTCCCTGCGCTGTGTGCCCCAGGTCCATGGGGCCAGCCAGGACGCCATCAACTACGTAAAGTCCAAAGTGGAAATCGAGATGAACGCCGTCACCGACAACCCCATCATCTTCAAAGAGACCATGGAGGGCATTTCCGGCGGCAACTTCCACGGTCAGCCCATGGCTCTGGCCTTTGACTTTTTGGGCATCGCCCTGTCGGAGCTGGCCAACATCTCCGAGCGCCGCCTGGAGCGGCTGGTGAACCCCAACCTGGGTGGCTTCCCCGCCTTCCTGGTGAAAAAGGGCGGCCTCAACTCCGGCTTCATGATCGTCCAGTATTCGGCGGCGGCTCTGGTATCGGAAAATAAGGTGCTGGCCCACCCCGCCAGTGTGGACAGCATTCCCTCCTCCGCAGGGCAGGAGGACCATGTGAGCATGGGCACCATCGCCGCCCGGAAGGCGGCGGAGATTCTGGGCAATGTGCGCCGGGTTCTGGCTATGGAGCTGATGTGCGCCTGCCAGGCGGTGGATCTCCTGGGCGGCCAGGAGCGTCTGGGCAAGGGAACGGCCCCTGCCTACCGGACCATTCGCGCCGTGTGCGCCACTTTGGAGGATGACCGCCCCCTGTACGAGGACATCAACCGCTGCGAGGCGGTGCTTCGGGACGGCAGCCTGGTCCGCGCTGTGGAGAAGGCCGCCGGGGAAATTGAACTGTAAAGACATCTGGGAGGTTATACCATGGATTTGAATGCAAAAGTGTTTGAGCTGGACCGGGAGCTGCCCGAATATCCCGCCTTTGTCCCCGGCATCCGCCGTGCCCCCCGCCGGGAGTCCAAGCTGAGTGACCATGACCGGGAGCTTGCCATTGCCAACGCCCTGCGGTACATCCCCCAGGAGCACCACCGGGCCATGGCAAAGGAATTCGCCCAGGAGCTGGAGGAGCACGGCCGGATCTACGGCTACCGCTTCCGCCCCGCCGGGGCCATTCACGGCAAGCCCATTGACGAATACAAGAGCAACTGCACCGAGGGCAAGGCCTTCCAGGTGATGATTGACAACAACCTGGACTTTGACGTGGCCCTGTACCCCTATGAGCTGGTGACCTATGGCGAGACCGGCCAGGTCTGCCAGAACTGGATGCAGTACCGCCTGATCAAAAAGTACCTGGAGGCCCTTACCGACCAGCAGACCCTGGTGGTCATGTCCGGCCACCCTCTGGGTCTGTTCCGGTCCCACAAAATGGCCCCCCGGGTGATCATCACCAACGGCCTTATGGTGGGCGAATTTGACAACCTGGCCGGCTTCAACCGGGCCGCCGCCATGGGCGTGGCCAACTACGGTCAGATGACTGCAGGCGGCTGGATGTACATCGGACCCCAGGGCATTGTCCACGGCACCTTCAACACCCTGCTGAACGCCGGACGGCTGGTGCTGGGCATTCCCAAGGACCAGGACCTGGCCGGGCGGCTGTATGTCACCTCCGGCCTGGGCGGCATGAGCGGCGCCCAGGGCAAGGCGGCGGAGATTGCCGGGGCTGTGGCTTTGGTCGCCGAGGTGGATATGTCCCGGATTGAGACTCGTTACAGCCAGGGCTGGGTGAGCAAGGTCACGGACAGCCTCCCCGAGGCGCTGGCCATGGCCCGGGAAAAGCTGGCCGCCAAGGAGCCCTGCGCCATCGCCTACCATGGCAACGTGGTGGATCTGCTGGAATACCTGTACGACCAGAATGTGACGGTGGATTTGCTGTCCGACCAGACCTCCTGCCACGTGCCCTACGACGGCGGTTACTGCCCCCAGGGCCTCACCTTTGCCGAGCGCACCCGGATGCTGGCAGAGGACCCGGCAGGCTTCCGCGCCCTGGTGGATCAATCCCTGGCCCATCACTATGAGATGATCTGCAAGTTCCATGACCGGGGCACCTACTTCTTTGACTACGGCAACAGCTTCCTCAAGGCCGTCTTCGACGCCGGCGTGAAGGAGGTCTGCAAGAACGGGGAGAATGATCTGGAGGGCTTTGTGTTCCCCTCCTACGTGGAGGATATCCTGGGTCCCCAGCTCTTTGACTATGGCTACGGTCCCTTCCGCTGGTGCTGCCTGTCCGGCAAGCCCGAGGATTTGGACAAGACCGATGCCGCCGCCATGAGCTGCATCGATCCCAACCGGCGCTATCAGGACCGGGATAACTACGTCTGGGTCCGGGACGCCAAGAAGAACAAGCTGGTGGTGGGCACCCAGTGCCGCATCCTGTATCAGGACGCCTTGGGCCGCATGAAGATTGCCCTGAAATTCAATGAAATGGTCCGCAACGGGGAAGTGGGCCCCATTATGCTGGGCCGGGATCACCACGACACCGGCGGCACGGACTCCCCCTTCCGGGAGACCTCCAACATCAAGGATGGCTCCAACATCATGGCCGATATGGCGGTCCAGTGCTACGCCGGCAACTGCGCCCGGGGTATGAGCCTGGTGGCGCTGCACAACGGCGGCGGCGTGGGCATTGGCAAGTCCGTCAATGGCGGCTTCGGCATGGTCCTGGACGGCTCGGAGCGGGTGGATACCATTTTGCGCATGGCCATGCCCTGGGATACTATGGTGGGCGTGTCCCGCCGCGCCTGGGCCCGGAATGAGAACGCCCTGGAGGCGGTGGGCCTGTATAACGAACAATTCAAAGAGACGGACCACATCACCGTGCCCCAGGTGGCGGATATGGAGATGATCCGGGAAATTCTGGGGGAATGAGTATGGCGAACCGTCTGGTCATTTCCAACATCGGCCTTCTGGCCACCCCCCTGGGCCGCACCGCTGCGGCGGGCCCGGACCAGGGGCGGATTTCCCAGCGCTCCGGGGCGTACCTGGTGGCGGAGGAGGGGGTCATCACGGCCCTGGGCAACGGCCAGGTCCCGGCGGACCTGCTCCAGGGGGCCCGGCACATCGATGCAGGCGGGCGCCTGGTGACGCCCGGTCTGGTGGACGCCCACACCCACCTGGTCTTCGGCGGCTGGCGGGAGCATGAGTTGGCCATGAAGCGCCGGGGGGTGCCCTACCTGGACATTTTGGCCCAAGGGGGCGGCATTCTCTCCACCGTCCGCATGACCCGGCAGGCCAGTGAGGACGCCCTGGTCCAGAAGGCCGGGGCGGCCCTGGAGGAGATGCTCAGCCTGGGCGTCACCACCTGCGAGGCCAAGAGCGGATACGGCCTGGACCGGCAGACGGAGCTGAAGCAGCTGGCGGTGATCCGCCGCCTGGGGAGGACCCAGCCGGTGGAGCTGGCAGCCACCTATCTGGGGGCCCACGCCGTACCGGAGGAGTACAAAGCCTGCCGGGACGAGTACATCCGCCTCATGACGGAGGAGATGATCCCCCTGGTCGCCCGGGAGGGCCTGGCGGAGTTCTGCGATGTGTTTTGCGAGACCGGGGTGTTTACCGCTTCGGAATCGGAGCAGATCCTGGGGGCCGCTCTGGCCCACGGCCTGAAGGTCAAGATCCACACCGATGAGATTGACGCCATCGGCGGCACAGAGCTGGCGGGCGCCCTTTCGGCAGTCTCTGCCGAGCATCTCATTGCCGCCACAGACCGGGGCATTGCCGCCCTGGCGAAGGGGGGCACTGTGGCGGTGCTGCTTCCGGCCACCTCCTTCTATCTGGGCAAGCCCTATGCCCGGGCCCGGGACATGATTGCCGCCGGGGTGCCGGTGGCCGTAGCTTCGGACTTCAACCCCGGCTCCTGCCCCAGTCTGAATCTGCAGCTGGTGATGAACCTGGCCTGCTGGAATTACCGCCTCACGCCGGAGGAGGTTCTCACCGCCGCCACCCTGAACGCCGCCGCTGCCATCTGCAGGGCCGACCGCCTGGGCAGCCTGGAGGTGGGAAAGCAGGCGGACCTGGTGATCTGGGACGCCCCCAATCTGGACTACATCTTCTACCGCTTCGGCCAAAACCTGGCCAAAACCGTAATCAAACGAGGTGTGGTTGCCACAACCCGGCCGTAGGCCTAAAGTAAAACATACGTTTATATATACAATACTCCAAATTTTCCCTTTTGCCAACCCCTGCAGGGACAGATTTTTCCACCCGGCTGCAAACCTCAGGCTGAACACACCGCCTTTGTCCCACATTGGCGCGGCAGCGCCCAGCCTTCCCCCGGGGGAAGCCAAACAGACTTCATATGGAATAAACTATAGAAAGGCGAGAACATCATGAATCAGATTTTGGAATGTGTACCCAATTTCAGCGAGGGCAGAGAT
Organism: uncultured Eubacteriales bacterium; assembly: GCA_900545515.1. Taxonomy (GTDB): domain Bacteria; phylum Bacillota; class Clostridia; order Oscillospirales; family Oscillospiraceae; genus Faecousia. The sequence goes on from UQZA01000027.1 coordinate 23,622, forward strand.
CTCTCTGTCATTGAAAAGCTCTGCGATTGCTTCCGGGGCAAGCCTGGGGTCCGGCTTCTGGACTACACCTGGGACCAGGACCACAACCGCTGTGTGCTCACCATCATCGGCGAGCCGGAGCCCCTGCGGGATGCAGTGGTGGAATCCATCGGACGGGCTGTGGAGCTCATCGACATGACCAAGCACCAGGGGCAGCATCCCCGGATGGGCTGCGTGGACGTGGTGCCCTTTATCCCCATCCGCAACACCACGGTGGGGGATGCAGACCGGATTGCCAAGGAGACCGCTCAGCTGGCCTCCCAGCGCTTTGGCCAGCCCTTCTTCCTCTATGAGAAGTCTGCCACGGCTCCCCACCGGGCCAATCTGGCCGATGTGCGCAAGGGCCAGTTTGAGGGCATGGCGGAAAAGATGAAGGACCCCATGTGGCGGCCCGACTACGGCCCCGCCACCATCCACCCCACCGGCGGCGTGACGGCCATCGGCGCCCGGATGCCCCTCATCGCCTATAACATCAACCTGGACACCCCCAATGTGGAGATCGCCTCCGCCATTGCCAAGACCATCCGGAACATGAATGGCGGCTTCCGCTATTGCAAAGCCATGGGCGTTCACCTGGAGGACCGGAATCTGGCCCAGGTGTCTATGAATCTGACGGATTTCACCCAGTCTGCTATGTACCGGGTGTTTGAGACGGTGAAGATGGAGGCCCGGCGGTATGGTGTGAACGTTCTGGGCAGCGAGATTGTGGGCCTGGTGCCTCAGCAGGCGCTGCTGGATTGCGCCGCCTACTACCTGCAGCTGGAGGGCTTCAACGGCGACCAGGTGCTGGAAAACAGACTGTGAGGCGGAGTATGGAACTGAATCAACTGCGTGTTTCGGAATTTGCCCAGGTGACCGCTTCCGACGCGCCGGCCCCAGGCGGCGGCAGCGTCTCCGCCCTGGCAGGGGCTTTGGCTGCGGCTCTGGCGGAGATGGTGGCCCATCTCACAGCCGGGCGGGAGAAGTACGCCGCTGCCCAGGAGGAGATGGCGGCCCTTTTGGAGGAGCTCCCCCCCTTGCGCCAGAAGCTGCTGTGCGCCGTGGACCGGGACAGCCGGGCCTTTGACCGATATATGGAGGCCCTGACTATGCCCAAGGCCACGCCGGAGGAGCAGGCTGCCCGGAAAGCCGCCATGGAGGAGGGCCTGAAGGAGGCCGCACAGGTACCCATGGAGGTGGCCGAGACGGTGGCGTCCCTCTTTCCTGCCTTGGAGACGGTGGTGCTGCGGGGAAATCCCAACGCTGTAACCGATGGTATGGTGGGCGCCATGCTGGCCCGGACGGCGGTGCTGGGAGCCCTCTTCAATGTGCGGGTGAATCTGGACTCCATCCATGATTCCCATTTCACCGCCGCTCTGGCGGCCCGGGCCGACGCGGCCCAGGAGCTGGCCTTGTCCTGGGAGAAGCGGATTCTGTCTCCCATCGCCCTGGCCGGTACGCTGTCATAAATACCCTGACGTCCAAAAGCCCTGCCGCAATTCGGAGTGGTCTTCACCGTTCCGGATTGCGGCAGGGCTTGTTTCAGCGGTAGGGCGTTTTATTGCGGGTCAGTCCTACCAGGTAGTCCACGCTGGTACCGTAAAACTGCGCCAGGCGTACGGCCAGCTCCAGGGGTAGGGGACGCTCCCCGCGTTCGTATTTGGAGTAGAGGGATTGGTCACACAGGAGATAGTCTGCAATCTCCTTCTGGGTCAGGTCGCGGTCCTCTCGCAGGTCCCGAATTCGTAAGCGCATATCATCACCAGGTCCACTATAATCCTGGACAAATCGTCCTATGGACATTTTGGACTATTTGTCCTAAAATTCAAAAAATGGATAAAAAGGATGAGAAGAGGCTGCGATGTACTGGAACTCTTGGGAAATATGGGCCGCATTTTGAAGCAATGTATAGTAAAATTAATTCATGTAATACATGATTTACGGTAAGGGAGACGTATCCGTTCCAATTTGCCCATTTCCAGAGGGAATCATACAGAGATTCATGGCTGCTTGCCAAAGAATCTCCAACTTATGCGCCGGGAAAATTCACCAGATTCTGGAAATAATTTCCCCGACTCTCTAAAAAAGACTTGACGCGGTCACATAAGTTGGAATATAATGTCGAAGTCAGGCAAAAGGAGGTGAGAGAATGAATTTGACAAAAAACGAAATTGAAGTGATGGATGTTTTTTGGGGTGTTGGACGGCCATTGTCCCGGGCGGAGCTTCTGCATTTATCCGTGGATAAATCGTGGCAATCCAATTCCGTACATATCCTGCTGAACAGCTTACTGAAGAAGGGCGCACTTCGAGAGGCTGGTTTTGTTCGCAGTGGGAAGACGTACGGACGGACCTTTGAGGCTGCACTGTCCTGTGAGGAGTACTGTGCGGCAACCCTTTGCTCCAGCGTGAAGGCGGGCAATCTCCCGGCGCTGCTGAAGGCTTTGCTGCAGGTATATAATCCGGACCGGGCAGTCCTGGACCAGATGGCAGAGGTTCTGAACCAGAGACAGACCATGTGCCAGGTTGGCCTATGAGGAGCAGACGGGAAAGAGTCTGTTTTTCTTTTGTGCCTTGTTTTCCAGAACCAAATGAAAATAAAGAAAATATTGTGATTCCTTTTGGGCTGGACTGGCATGCAGTGCAGCCCATTTTTTTGCAGAGTTCACCTTCCTGGTCCATCCCCTGTGGTGCGCTGCGTAGGGTGCGGCCTCCCGGAGGCACCGGCAGAAGCGGCTGGCCGGTTGCTGGAGACTCCGGCGAATTCGTACCAGCTTGAAAGCCGGTCCGGATTTGCCGAAGAGACACAGGTCGCGGGCATTCTAACGCCGGTGCGTCCGGGAGGCCGCACCCTACCGCCCCGGGGAAGGCAGAGGGCTCCCACGCCAGCACGAAGCAAGGCAAGCGCTGCCTTTCCCGGTGCGCATGGCCCCCGGTGGGTGAAGAAAGTTTGTTTTTTCGTTGCAGAAACCTGGGAACTATGGTATCATAAAATCGTCTATGGCCCTGTGGGGTTGTAGCCTTTGGAACGACTGCTCCATAGACAATACTTGGAAGAAGCGGAGTTTTAATAATATGTACGAACTGATTACGGAGAAAACCTTGGCAGAGTACGAGGCTTTCATATCCAGCCACCCCAAGGGGCACTTTGCCCAGTCCAGTCTTTGGGGCAAGCAGAAGGCTGCCTGGACCTGGCGGGCGGTGGCCGTCCGGGGGCAGGATGGGCGAATCTGTGGTACGGTGGCCTTCCTCATCCGGAAAATGCCCCTGTTTGGCGTGAGTATGCTGTACGCCTGCCGGGGACCGGTGTGCAACCTAGAGGACCGGGAGACCTTTGCCGCCCTGATGGAGGGGGCGCGGGCCTTGGCGAAGCAATATCACGGCTACGTCATTAAGATCGACCCCGATGTACCCTGCCAGAATACCCAGTTCCGGCAGATGCTGGAGTCCTTTGGCTTCCGCCTCATGCAGGAGGGGAAAAACTTCGAGGGAATTCAGCCGAAATTTGTCTTCCGTTTGGATGTGGCGGGGAAGACGGAGGAGGAAATGCTGGCCTCCTTCACCCAGAAGCACCGCTACAACATCCGTCTGGCTGTGAAAAAAGGGGTGGAGGTTCGGGTTTGCGGCCAGGAGATGGTCCATGACTTTACCCAGATTATGATTGAGACCGGCATGCGGGACAATTTCGTCACCCGAAACGAGGCCTATTTCTCCAACTTGCTGAAAAACCTGGGGGAGCACGCCCGGTTGTATATGGCCTTTCATGAGGGGACGCCCATCGCTGGCACCCTGGCCATTTGGTTTGGGGACAAGGTGTGGTACCTCTATGGGGCGTCTTCCAACCATCACCGGAATCTCATGCCCAATTATCTGCTCCAATGGAACATGATCCAGTGGGCCCTGGAGAAAAAGTGCCGGATCTATGACTTCCGGGGCGTCTCCGGCGACCTTTCCGAAGACAACCCCCTGTACGGCCTTTACAAGTTTAAGAAGGGCTTCAATGGGGAATTCACCGAGTTTGTGGGGGAAATGGATCTGATTCTCAGCAAGCCCCTGTATGTGATGATCGACAAGGCGACCAAGCTGTATCAGCACCGCAACGTCCTCAAATACCGCCGGGAAAACCGGGACAAAGCGCCGGAGGCTCCAAAGGAGAGCTGATCCTCCCGTGATCGGGGACGGCGCTCCCTGGGAGGCGAACGTGCAGATTTTAGACACAGAGAAGGGAACGTTTTATGGAACCGAAATACATTGTGAAGCGGGCGGATCTGGAGTATAACATCCGGGTCCTTCGGAATTTGGCCAAGGGGAAGGTGATTTGGGGCGTGGTCAAGGGCAACGGCTACGGCCTGGGCATTGTCCCTCTGGCCCGGATTTTGAATGACTGCGGCGTGGATCACCTGGCCGTTGCCAGCCTGGCTGAGGCAAGGACCCTCCGGGAGGCGGGGTTCACGGAGAATCCGATCCTGATGCTGCGGGGCTCTGCCGATCCCCAGGAGGTGGAAGAGCTGCTGAAGCTGGGGGTGACGCTCTCCCTGGGCAGTCGGGAGGACTACTTCACCCTGAAGAGGACGGCGGAGCGGCTGGACGTGGTGGCGGACGTCCATTTGGAGCTGGATACGGGGATGGGCCGGTATGGCTACAGCACGGACCGGCTCAACATGAAATGGTTGCTGGGCTTCTACTGGGAGGGAGAGAACCCCCACATTCATCCCACCGGCATCTATACCCACTTCCATACGGCGGGAGACCGGGGAACGACGAAACGTCAGTACCGTGAATTTCGAAAGGTCATAGATTTTCTCCAGGAGACGAAGTGTGATGTGGGGATGATCCACTGCTGCAACTCCACGGCCTTCTGGTACTACCCCGAGTATCATGAGGACGCGGTGCGCCTGGGCTCGGCGATTCTGGGCCGGGTGTATTGGGCCAGGGAAGCGGGCCTGCGGAGGGTCGGCTGGGTGGAGGCCCCCATCCAGGAGATTCACTATTTGCCGGAAGGCGGCAACGTGGGCTACGGAAGCGCCTGCATTGCACCGCGGCGGACAGAGCTGGCTGTGGTAGGCGTGGGCTATTACCATGGCTTTGCGGTGGAGCGGGGCTACGACGTGTTCCGGCCTCAGGACTGCATCCGGGGGATGCTCCGGTACCTGAAGTATCTCGTCACCCGGCACCGCCTCCAGGTGGTGGTTGGGGACCGGATTTGCCGGGTGATGGGGCATGTGGGAATGCTGAATCTGGAGGCGAATGTCACCGGCATGCAGTGCCGGCCCGGTGACCCGGTGCTGATTCCGGTGAACCCTCTGGACCTTAAGGGAATGGAAGTTGAGTACCGCTGACCGGGCGGGCTGAGTTGGAAGGAGGCTACGGATGAAACAGACAAAGATCCTCGCCATACTGCTGGCGTTGGCGCTGCTGCTCACAGGCTGTGCGCAGCTGGTGGACCTCACCCAGCGTCTGGCGGAAAACCGGGATGAGCAGCTGGAGCAGCTGGCCAGGCAGGGAAAGACCAGGGAGCCCTTCTCCCAGATGACCTATACCAGGCCGGATATGGAGGCTTTCCAGGCTCTGGCGGAGGAGAGCTGCCGGCTGGGTCAGACCAGCGAGGACGTGGACCAGATTTTGGAGCAGACCACCCAGCTGTACGAGGCTTACGACCGGTTTTACACCATGCTGTCCCTGGCGGACATTTACTATTGCAAAGATCTGTCGAATGCCGAGGCCCAGGCGGAGTATGAATTTTGCACCGGCCAGTCCGGCCAGGTGGAGCAGGCTCTGGAGGCATACTACCAGGCCCTGGCCCAGGGACCGGCGGTGGAGGAGCTGGAGGAGTACTTTGGGGAGGGCTTTTTCGATGGCTACACCGGAGAGAGCCAGTGGGATGCGGCCTTCCTGGACCTGTGGAACCAGGAGCAGGAGGCTGTGGCACGGTATTATGAAGCTATGAATCAGCTGGCGGATGCCAGCTACGAGGACATGGAAAAAAACCTGGGGCCCATTCTGGTGGAGCTCATTGGCCTGCGGCAGGAGCTGGCCGCCCAGGTTGGGTATGATGACTGCGAGGAGTTCCTCTGGGACTGGTCCTACAACCGGGCCTACACCCCCCAGGATTTGGATGCGTACCTCCAGGAGATCCAGCAGGAGCTGGTGCCCCTGTACAGGAAGATGCAGACCTCGGGGCTGTATGATGAGGTGTACCGGCAGCGGTATGGGGAGAGCCAGTGCCTGGCCTACCTCTCCTCAGCTGCCGAAGCCATGGGCGGCGGCATTCAGGAGGCCTACGAAGAAATGACGACCCGGGAGCTGTACGACATTGCTCCCGGGGCGCGGAAATATGAGGGCTCTTTTGAGGTGTACTTAGCGTCCTATGATGCGCCCTATGTGTTCCTGAATCCCTATCAGGATATCTCGGATTTTCTCAGCTTCTCCCATGAGTTTGGCCACTTTACCAACGACTATTTGGCAGGCGGCAGCTACGTCTCCACAGATGTGGCGGAGCTTATGTCCCAGGGCATGGAGTTTATGAGCCTGTGCTACGCCAAAGAGCCTGGCGAGGAGGAGCTGGACATGGCCCGGCGGCTGAGGCTGGCCGACAGCCTGGGCGTCTATGTGGAGCAGGCCGCCTATTACAGCTTTGAGCGCCAGGCTTACAGGCTCACTGGCGAAGACCTCACGGTGGAGAACCTCAACTCCATTTATTGCCAGGTGGCCCAGGACTTTGGCTTTGATTCTGTGGGCTGGCACGAGGCGGAGTGGACCGGTGTGACCCATTTCTACACCAATCCTTTCTATGTGATCAGCTACGTCGTTTCCGGGGACGGGGCCATGCAGCTGTACCAGCTGGAGCTGGAGGAGGCCGGCGCGGGACTGGAGCTATTCCAGGAGCTCCTGAAGACCGACGAGGACATCCCGCTGCTGTCTCTCCTGGAGCAGTCCGGCCTGGAGTCCCCCTTTGACCGCATCCCCCAGGTGGCCGCCACCTTCCGGGAGGAGCTGGGGCTGTGAATTCTTGGGAGTCCGTGTAGAGACGCCGTAGGGGAGCGCCGTGTGCGCCCGGGTAAGCGGTTGAATCCGGAACCGGCTGTGCAGCAAGGCCCCCGGGTTGTAGGGCGCAGCCTCCTGGAGGCACCGGCGCTACAAGGCTTCCCAATCGCAGGCAGAGGCGGTATCTGCCGGGAACGGTATGTGCAAGGGACGGCAAGCACCAAGAAAGGAGGTGGCCCTATGCCGTTTCCTCCGTCCTTTTTGGACGATGTGGTGGCCCGCAATCCCATTGAGGATGTAGTGGGTCAATATGTGACGATGCAGCGGCGGGGGAGCAACCTCTTTGGCTTGTGTCCCTTCCACGGGGAGAAGACCGCCTCCTTTTCCGTTGCGCCGGAGAAGGGCATTTACTACTGCTTTGGCTGCCACAAAGGGGGCGGAGTGATCAATTTCATCATGGAAATTGAAAATCTCTCCTACCCCGACGCCGTGCGGTTTCTGGCCAAGCGGGCGGGGCTGGAGGTGCCCGAGGACCCGGAGTATCAGAGCCGGTACCGGAAACAGGAGCGGCTCTGGGCCCTGTGTCAGGAGGCGGCCCGGTTTTTCCACGGGACCCTATACAGCCCCGCCGGGGAGGCAGGACTCCAGTACGCCGGGCGCCGGGGCCTCTCCAAGGGCACCCTCACCCGGTTTGGAGTGGGCTTTGCCCCCAACCGCTGGGACGGACTCCTCACTGCCATGAAGGGCAAGGGGTACAGCGAGGAGGAGCTGCTGGAGTCGGGACTCGCCCTGCGCAGCGAGAAAAGCGGCAACCTCTATGACCGCTTTCGGAACCGGCTCATGTTTCCCATCATCGATGTGCGGGGCCATGTGATCGGCTTTGGGGGCCGGGTCATGGATGACTCCACGCCCAAGTACTTAAACTCGCCGGAGACCTTGATTTTTAACAAACGGAAGAACCTGTTTGCCATGAATCTGGCAAAAAAATCCAAGTCCGGGCGGATCATACTGGTGGAAGGGTATATGGACGCGGTGGCCCTGCACCAGTTTGGCTTTGACTATGCTGTGGCCTCCCTGGGGACGGCCCTCACCGAGGAGCACGCCTCTCTCTTGGCCAAATACACCGACCAGGTGGTCCTCATTTACGATGGGGACCAGGCGGGGCAGAGCGCCACCCGGCGGGCCATCCCCATTCTGGAGAAAACCGGATTGCAGGTCCGGGTGCTCCGGATGCAGGGGGCGAAGGACCCGGACGAGTTTCTCCACAAATTCGGCCCGGAGCGGTTCCAGCTCCTTTTGGAGGGGGCGGAAAATCAGATGGAATACCGGCTCCAGAGCCTGCGGCAGCGGTATGACCTGAGTCTGGACGATCAGAAGGTGGAGTTCCTGAAGGAGGCGGCAGAGCTTCTGGCCTCGGTGGGCAACGCCGTGGAGCGGGAGGTGTATGGCGCCCGGGCCGCAGAGGCGGCGGGAGTCTCCCCGGAGGCCATGCGCCTGGAGACTGAGCGGGCCTTTAAGCGCCGGGTCCGCCGGGACGCCAAGCGGCAGGAGAAAATCGACCTGGCTCCTGCTGCCAAGCTGAAGCCCCGGAGCAAGACCATCCGCTATGACAACTTGAAGTCCGCCATGGCGGAAGAGGGCCTTTTGGGACAGATTTTGCGGGAGCCGGCCCTGTTGGACCGGGTTCAGCTGGAGCCAGAGGAATTCTCCTGTGAGCTCCTGGGCCGGGTGTATGGGCTCTTACGGAGCCGGTACCGGGAGGGCCTTCAGGTGAACCTGAGCTGCCTGCAGGATCTGACCCCGGAAGAGGCGGCGCATTTGGCGGGGGTGGCTCAGCGGCAGGAGGGACCTGTGAACGAGGCGGCCCTGGTGGATTGCGCTGCCACCATCCGCCGGGAGCATCGTCTGGCGGAGACCACCAGCCCGGAAGGACTGCTGGCCCTCCGGGACGCCCTGCGGAGAAACACATAAACCGGCGACTCACGCCGCATGGAGAGAATATTTATGACTGATCTGACAAAAGAGATGCTGCCCCAGGTACCACAGGGAGGCGAGACAAAGGCAGGCGCCTCGGGAGAGGACGAGCTGGGGGCATATTTCCGGGAAATTCGCCAATACCCCCGCCTCACGCCTGAGGAGGAGCGGGAGCTGGCACAGGGTTGCGCCGCCGGGGACCAGGCTGCCATCCGGCGGATGGTCCAGTGCAACCTCCGCCTGGTGGTGGCTGTGGCCAAGGAGTACGCAGGACGGGGGGTACCTCTGATGGACCTCATTCAGGAGGGAAACATCGGCCTCATTGTGGCGGCCCAAAAGTTTGACTACACCCGGGAGCTGCGGTTTTCCACCTATGCCACCAAGTGGATTCGTCAGGGCATCAGCCGGTGCCTGATGAACCATGCAGGCCTCATCCGGGTTCCGGTCCACACGGCGGAGCGGATGCGAGCCATTCTGGCCGCCCGGGCGGCCTGGATACAGGCAAACGGACAGGAGCCGGATCTGGAGCAGCTGGCCGGGACGGTGGGACTGCCGCCGGAGAAGGTGGCGAAGCTCTTGAGCCTGGTGCCGGAGATTTCCTCCCTGGATGCACCGACGGGGGACGGAGATGGGACGGTGGGCCAGCTCCTGCCGGACCGGGCAGCCAGGGGACCCCAGGATATCTTGGTGCAAGCCCAGCTTTTGCAGGCGATTACGAGCCTGATGGCCCAACTCACCCAGCGGCAGCAGCAGATTCTCAGAATGCATTACGGCTTGGACGACGGCGTCTGTCACTCTCTGGAGGACATCGCGGGGCAATTGGGAATTTCCAAGGAGCGGGTTCGGCAGGTGGAGAAGCAGGCCTTTGAGAAAATGAAGACCCTGGGAGCCAGCATGGGGCTGGAGGAATACCTGGAGGGGTAGCTTCCGGGGCAGGAGGAGGAAGGACCATGGGAATGGATTTGGAATTGGAATGGGAGGAGCCTGGCTGGCAGCGGATGATGGACAGTCTGCCCCGGGGGAGCGTCATACCGGCCGAGCGGTTTTTTGCCATGCTGGGGGCGGTAGACGAGGAGGGGGCTCTGGAGGCGGCTTTGACCCTGACTGCCCGGGGAGTGGGACTGGATGTGTCCAGGCTACCCCAGGGTGGACCGGGGGCAGCAGGGGAGCGGCTGGCCCGGGAGGCGGAGCTGGCCCGACGGGGAGCTCTCCCTGGGGCCTTGGCTTCCGGAGATCCCCTGAGGCTGTATTGGCAGGAGCTGGAGGCCCTGCCCAGGCTCAACAGCCTGGATGCACGGGAGCTGACCAATGGCGGCGCAGACCCCAACCGGCTCACAGAGGGCTTGCTCTGGCTGGTGGCCCAGGAGGCCCTGGACTTTGCCGGACAGGGCGTGCTGCTTCTGGATCTGATGCAGGAGGGAGCCATGGGGCTCCTCCAAGCCATGGAGGACCCGGGACCTGATCCGGTGGAGCGGGGCAGGTGGCATGTGCGCCAGGCTATGGCGCGTGCTGTGGCGTTGCAGTACCTGTCCACCGGGGAGGCACAGCGGCTGGTGGCAGCCATGCGGGCCTACCAGCAGGCGGACCGGCGGCTCCTGGAGCGGCTGGGGCGGAATCCTGGGCCGGAGGAGCTCGCCCAGGAGCTGGGCAAGCCGGTGACGGAGGTCCTGGCCCTGGGGAACATGGTCCGGGACGCGGCCGCTGCGCCCAAGGAAAGCCGGGAGCCTGCCCAGGAGGTGGAAAAGGTGGAGGATACCGCCTACTTCCAGCTCCGGACCCGGGTGGAGGAGCTGCTGTCCGTCCTGGAAGAGGTGGACCAGGCACTTCTGAAGGGGCGCTTTGGCCTGGATGGCCGGCCGCCAATGAGCCTGGAGGAGACAGCCCGGGACCTGGGCTTGGACCTGGAGGAGGCAGCGGAGCGGGAGCGGCGGGCCATGCTGGCTCTGCGGTGTCAAAACGGCTGATTTCCAAGGGGAATGTCACGTATATGATGCACTGTCTGCCCATGGGTGCGTTGCAAAATGCGCAGAAGTTCTGCGTGAGCGAGAAGCAGGGCAAAAATGAAGCAAATCGGTCAGCCTCAAAAAAGAGGTTGGCCGATTTACCTGTGTGCTGGATGCTTTATGCATAAAAATGGGGAAATGGGCGATGCTTCAGATTTCGGAAGAAATTTGAAACATGTGTGGATAAAATATTGCGGAAAACAGAGCCTGCCACTCAATTCATTTTGCAACAGGCCCCATACCCATGGTGGAGAAAGTCCATTTGTTCATTGGGGGAGGGACAGGAGTTTCAGGTACTTGGGCTGGTCTGCTGCTGGAATTTTCATGGCGGTCATCACTTGCTCCGCAGGCCAGCCGGTGGTTTCCATCA
>UQZA01000028.1 GCA_900545515.1 uncultured Eubacteriales bacterium
TAATTTATGCTCCACGTTTTGGCCACTTCCAGTATCGGCGCAATTCATCCGGCTATGATTATCAGGACCTTGCTATTTCCGGCGTTTTTGATAGCAATATCTCTTTCTTGCAGGATACTCCTCAGGCTTTGCCTGGGCAATCTGTGGCCGTCTTGGTGGTGGTTCTTTTGGCCTTTGGTATTTTGGCTTTGTGCTTCTTGGCTAGGAGGTGATTGTATGTCTGTTTCTTTGATTGACGAGTTTCGTGCTTTGGTAGGTTCGCCGCCTGCCGGATATGAGTTCCTGGAGTATGTCCTTATCAGTTTTCTGCTGGTCTTCCTGGTTTCTGCTGCCTTTGGTATCCTCAAAACGGTCTTCTCCTGGATTGGTGGTGGTAAGTAATGCTTGAGGTCTTGGGTGATATTGCTACTTTGGTTTTTTCCCAGATTTCTTCTATCTGGGTGCTTTATACTACATCTTCTGTACTTGCCGGCTTTTTCTGCTTGTGGGTACTCGATCGCTTGTTCCATATTTTCGATATCCTGAAAAGGTAGCGCGCCCTTTTCTTGATATATAATTAAATTGTAAAGGATTGATTTTTGAATGGAGGTTACACCTATGTCTGCTTTGATTACCCAGTTCGGTACTATCGCGACTTCTATCTTCTCTCAGGTATCCACAGTTGCCACTACGATTGTGGACACTCCCCTGCTGCTTTTCACTACTGGTTTTCTCTTCGTCGGCGGTTGTATCGGCATCTTTGGCCGGTTGCTGTCCCGCAACTAATCCCTAGGGACAGCCCCGGAGGCCTTGGGCCCGGGGCTGTCCCTTTTTGGAGGTCACTATATGGATCATATTGTAAATATTATGCTTTTACCTTTTACCTCCCGCACGTTCTTTCTCATTTTCCCTGCCGCTTGCGCTTTCGTTGCTGCTCTCTTCGCTTTAATTTCTCGTCTGATTAGGGGTGATTTTCGTGGGATTTCTGTTTAAAATAGGTTTTTGGCTTTTGGTTCTTTGTTCTGTGTATCACTTTACTACTCGCAAATACTTGAACCCTTATAAGCTGACAATGGTATTTGGCAAGAAAGGCAGCGGTAAATCTACTTTAATGGTTCGTCTCGCTTACAAGTATTTGTCTAAAGGCTGGAATGTGTATTGCACTGAAAGGCTAGACGGTTGCTATTATGTAGATTATAATGATATCGGTTTTTGCAATATCCCGCCCAATTCTGTCTTGCTTATTGATGAAGTAGGCATGATTTGGGATAATCGACAATATAAGAATTTTAAATCAGAAGTCCGGGACTGGTTTAAATTGCAGAGGCATTATAAGGTTAAGGTCTACTTGTTTAGTCAGACGTTTGATATAGACAAAAAACTTCGCGATTTAACCGATGATATGTACCTTTGTAGTAACCTTTTTCGTGTTTTCTCCTGGGCAAAACGTATTCGTAGGCGAACAATCCTTACTAAACCGTTCGGGGATTCTCCGGCGCGGATTGATGAGGAATTAAAGTTTGACTTGCTGTGTTTTTGGCCCTTTGGTTCCCGTATTCTCACGTTTATACCAAAATATTCCCGGTATTTTGATAGTCATGCCTGTCCGGAGCTTAAGTCTAAAGACTGGACATACAATCCCCCTTTAAATGTTCCTAAGTCCTTGCAAAAACATCGTAAATGTGCATTTAACTATGATAAACATGGTAGAATCAACAAAGGATTTATTTTGTTGCGTTGGAGAAATAGAGGTTCAGGCTGGAGGGAGCTTCCCTCCAGCCTGAATCAGCTATTCTGCGCTGTCGCGTCTCTTCACTGGAATACAAACCTCAGTTACCAGTTCATCCGGGTTTTGAGTTTCATGCGGGCTCACGTGATAGACGTTAAACATCACGCCGCACATTTGGTAGCCGTTTTTCTCAACCCAGGCTGCCACAGCCGCGCTGGCGTCGCTGATGGTTTCGTAGCTGCCATAGTGTATCGCGGAAGCCACGCAGACTGCTGGCTCAGTTTTGAAGCGGACGTGCTCTGTGTCATGATAGTTCCCTTCCACTGTCATTTGAATTTCTACGTCCACGTCCCGTTCCTTGTATTCAGCATCGTGGAAAATTCCGAATGCCAGACAAGGATTTGCTGGCGTCAGATTTTGATCTGCAGTTTCCTTCATCATGTAATGCCACAGGCGGCCCTCATAGTTGTAGCTTTCCAGAATATCCCGAACACTGGCTACGTATCGGGGAGCAATTTCCTTTATGGTGACATCGTAATTTGCCATAGTACTCTCCTCTCCAAGCTGGGCAATGGCCAGCTTGATGCGATGAAGCATTTGGCTCATTTCCTCAGACTGTTCCCGTAAGGATTCCTGTTGGCGTTCCAACATGGCCCGCAGCTTTTGAGGATCGGCCTCATGCAAAAGTCCGGCAATGGCCGTAAGGCCAAAGCCCATTCCCCGATACACATTGATTTTACCGGCTGTAAAAAGCTGCTCCTCTCCGTAAAGCCGGTAGCCAGTGATTGGGTCTACTCGCTGAGGATGCAACAAGCCAATTTCATCGTAATGCCGCAGCATTCGCACGCTCACATGGGACAACTTGGAAAATTCGCCAATTTTCAGCATCTCGTATTCCTCCGACAGATATCTGTTCCTGTTTTCCTGAGCTCCTTTGTATCATAAGCCCTCACATTGTGTGAGAGTCAAGACTTTTTTTAATTTTTCCTTTTGCGCAAAGGGCGCGGCGTAAGCCGCGCCTGGAATCGCTGCAAAGGCAAATATGGTTAAAGACCCTCGTCTGTGACAAACTGATAGAACGCCTGCTCCCGGGCCTTGTCTGACTCCCGTATAGTTCCCACAGGTGCGGTGTATACTACAAATTCCTCTTCCCCATCCAGTCCGAAGACTTGATTGCACAGCTCATGGGAGAAGGCCGCAATGCTGCAAGTCCCCAGACCCAAGCCGGTGCAACCCAGATAGAGATTCTGCCCAACATGCCCAGCATCAATCAGGGCCGGCCGATGGGCATAAATCCCGTAACGCCATTCCGCCCGGTAAGCCACCATGGCCCAGAAAAACACCACGTTCGCCTTCGCAGCCCAGCTCTGACCGCAAAGCGCATCGGAAATCACAGCCTCCATGTTCTCTACGGGATGCAGGAGCTCCAGAGCATGCTCCATGGGAAGGTAGTGATATGCGCCAGCGGCCAGGCCATCTACCTTGCTAATCAGTAAATACGTCTCAAATTCATGCCGTGCGCCACCGCTGGGTACTGTGCGCAAGGTGGCATAGGCCGTGCCCCGCAGGGCTTTGACTCCCTGGGTTGCCCAAAGCAGGAAGGAGAGCTGCTCCAACGAAAGACTCTCCTGGGTGTAAACCCTGGCGCTGTGCCGGTCTCGGATCAGGTCAACCAGCTGATTTTTCATGGAAAGCCGGGAAAAGTCTTTGGGCAGAACAATCTTGGCATGCTCTCCTGCCATGGCCGGCTTGACTAACGGCGGCTGGGGACGCTTCAGGTCCTGGTCAGACTCGAAGCGTTCCATGTATGGATCGTCATCCCGATATCCTTTCATGAAGTCCCGGTTTTTTGAAATTATTTTATCTTGCAATCTCTTGTCTATCAAAGCGGTGTTCTCCTTTTTGAGCATTACAGGGCAAATTCAATTGCTTCCCGCACATTGCGGACACGTATCAGCTCCAGATCCTTGGGCGCCACCAGCGTTTCTGTCCCACTGCGTGGAATGACACAGCGGTGAAAGCCTAACCGGGCGATCTCCGAAAGACGCAAAGACAGATGGGACACCGCCCGCACCTCCCCCGCCAGACCGATTTCCCCCACTGCGGCCAGGTCCTCTGGAAGGGACTGATCCCGATAGCTTGAGGCTACCGCCAGAGCTACAGGCAAGTCTGCAGCAGGCTCGTCCAGGAACAGACCGCCGACTACGTTGATATATCCGTCAAAGGTTCCCAGGCGAAGGCCACCCCGCTTTTCCAAAACGGCCAGAAGTAGCACAGCCCTGTTAAAATCAAAGCCGTTGGCAGTCCTCCTGGGGACATTGAAGGTCGTTTTGGTGACCAATGCCTGAACCTCGGCCAGCAGTGGTCTCGTACCTTCCATGATACAAGCAACGCAGGTCCCCGGCGCATGCTGGGGCCGTCCTGCCAAAAGCATTTCCGATGGATTCGGCACCTCCCGCAGGCCTGCTTCCCCCATTTCAAACACGCCAATCTCATTGGTAGATCCAAAGCGGTTTTTTACCGCACGGAGCAGGCGGTATGTGCCGTTCTGGTCGCCCTCAAAATACAGGACACAGTCCACCATATGCTCCAGAACCTTGGGGCCAGCAATGGCGCCCTCCTTATTGATGTGGCCAACGACAAAAACAGTAATCCCCTTCCCTTTTGCCAGCTGCATCATGGACATGGTGCAGTCTTTTACTTGGGAGATACTGCCCGGCGCAGAGTCATTGCTTTCACTGTACAAGGTCTGTATGGAATCGGCGATGAAAACGTCGGGTTTGCTTTCCTCCACAGCCTCCAGAATATCGCCCAGGCGGGTTTCTGACAGAATGAGCAGGTTCTCGGAATCCACCTTCAGCCGCTGGGCCCGGAGCTTGAGCTGACGCTCGCTCTCCTCGCCAGATGCGTACAGCACCCGCCGCTCCCGGCACAGGCAGGCGCAAATCTGAAGCAGGAGCGTGGATTTGCCAATTCCAGGAGCACCTCCTACCAGGACCAGAGAGCCCTCTACAGCCCCGCCACCCAGGACCCGGTCAAGTTCCCCAATGCCCGTAGAAAAACGGATCTCCGTTTGAATGTCGACCTCTGAGAGGGTTTTAGGTTTCCTTGTCCCATCCAACAGGGACACAGGCCTGGCCTTTCCTGCCGCAGCAGGCTTTTCCGTATGCTCGGCCATGGTATTCCACGCGCCGCAGGCAGGGCAACGGCCCTGCCATTTTGGCGTCTCGTTTCCACAGGCTGTGCAGTAAAAAATCGTCTTCGTCTTTGCCATCTCTGTCTACTCCTTCTTCCTATGCTCGGACGCCGGAGCTGCCTGAAATTTACCTGCATACTCCTTCTGATAATCCCGCTCCATAAGATCATCTTCAAGATGTGACCATTATACCATATCTCCCTCTTGGGTCAAGAACTGATCCGCCGCGCTTGCAATGACGCAGCACAGCTTTTTCTGGTATTCCGGCGTCCGCAGTGCCGCTTCCTCCTCGCGATTGGAGAGGAAGCCGCATTCCACCAAAATTCCGGTGCAGCGGATATGCTGCATCAAATATACAGATTCTGCCGGCTTGCATGCCCGTTTGCTCCCCGGGTTTAAGGAGGAAATCAAGAGGGCCTGGGTTTGCTCCGCCAGGCTCTGGCTCCCCTGCGTAGGCGCAAAGAATACCTGTGCGCCGCTGTAGCGGCCGTCGGAAAATTGGTTTTGGTGAATGCTCAGGAGCAGGGCGTCCGCCGTTTCGTTGACCATTTCCACGCGGTGCTTCAGGTCAGATATTTTCTTCTCGGAAATGGTGGCTCCATTTGTATAGACGGAGGTGTCTGTCGTGCGGATCATTTTGGTCCGATAGCCCAAAAAATGCAATAGGTCCCGGAGACGCAGGGAAATCTCCAGATTGAGCTGGCTCTCCTGGATCCCTGTGCAGGAGGTCGCGCCGCCGTCTTCCCCTCCGTGCCCCGGGTCAATGACAATGGTCACGTTTCTGGGAATCGGCAACGCCTCTGCAATTGCAGTGACGGTCCGGGTCATAATGGTGGCCGAACCGACGAACAAACTGACTACTAAAAGGTATACCGGAAAATATTTTTTCAAAAAGCGCATCAAAAAATCCATTCTTCCCACCTCCCTTTCAGGCTATGCGGCCTGTCCGGGGCCTATTCCTCCCCGCTCTGAACCAGACGACGCACAGGCGCATAGAATGAGCCGGAACGACTCCGTTCCGGATTCTTTGGCACCATGAAAAGGAGGAATTTCCCTTGGAAGAAATGAGACCCATGCAGCAGCCGCAGCGCCAGCAGACTGCGTGCGCCCAACCCGGCGAAGGGCGGCTTCCATGCTGTGCGCCTCTGGCCAACCCGTATGTTCCCTTCCAACAGGAGGAATCGCCCAAATATGAGGCCCGCCGGGGTCTGATCCGCGGAACCCTGTTTCCAGGTCTGGATTTGCCCTTTATGGGCATGGTGAACAACACCGAAAAGTCCGACACACCCATGCACGAGCTCCAGGCCCTGGCCTTTGCCATCCAGGAGCTGGCGCTTTACCTGGACACCCACCGGGAGGACCGGGAGGCCCTGGAGCTGTACCGGGCTTACCAGGAGCTGTACAATAAGGGTGTGGAGGCCTATGTGAAAGAGTACGGCCCCCTCAATCACACCAGCCGGACAGAAGGCGACCGGTACCTGTGGCTGGACGATCCCTGGCCCTGGGATTATCAGGGCAACAAGGACTGAGGAGGTAGGGACATGTTTTCGTATCAGAAAAAGCTGCAATACCCAGTGAAAATTGACAAACCCAATCCCAAGCTGGCATCCATCATCATTTCCCAGTACGGCGGCCCGGACGGAGAGCTGGGCGCCTCCCTGCGTTATCTGTCTCAGCGCTATTCCATGCCCTTTGACGAGCTGAAAGGCCTACTCACCGATATCGGTACAGAATGGTCAAAATGGGGAATGCCTGAGGCGCCCCGAATGCACAGGTTTGATTCTTCTGGTATGCACGAAACGCCATTTGGCGCTTCGTGGACTGTGGCAGAATCGCCAACGCATTTCCCTATCTGCTTCTGGATATCCTTGGGGATGCCGATGATATAGCAGATGGAACCATCCTGATTTTTCATACCCGTGTTCAAGATGCTACTGCAGTACGGCACACTATCAAATCCGACATAAACCTGAACTCTTCCTTTGCCAAATTCCTTGCGAACATCTGTTTATAAAAGTAATCCCAAGTCCGGTACGCTGCACCCTGTTTCACCGTTTGTCGCGTCCTGCCACGCTTTGGATTTCCTGCAGCTCAAAGCGGTAGATCTGCTGACAGTCCGGATATTTCTCCCGATCTACCAGGCTGAGGAACATGTCCTTTGGCCGCAGCCATAGGGAGCCATCGCCATAGAGCTTACGGTAGACCACATACTCCTCCCCGGTTTCAGAGTCCTTGGCTACATCCTCCACCAGATAATAATCGCCTTTGAAATGGCGGTAGACACGCTTCAATTTCAGTTCCTGCATATGATTTTCCCCTTCCGGATGGCATGAGATACAATCCATTATACGCCAAAATCCGTCTAAAGCAATATGGTTTCACAATTCACGGCGTTTTTTCCGTGTCAGAACCGCTATATGATGCTTCTCTAAAAATCCACGTTTCCGGCAGATAGTTCAGGCTGACTTCAATTCTCCGGTCCGGATAAACCACCATGCGCTTCAGGATCTGTTTGCAGAGAACCTCGCTTTCCAGCTCACCCCGGATGATCTGCGTTACCTGTTTGCCAATGCGGTCGGGATTGCCGGCAGTCACCTCCCGCCGGGTTTTGGCCTCCTCCAGGCGGATGTGGAGCTCCGTGAGTCCCTTGTCATACCGCTCTTTCATCAGCTCCATCTCATTTTTTGTAATGCTGCCAGAGAAGAAGGCGTCCAGGGCGGCTTCCTTTTTTTTCGTCAGTTGGTGAAGCTTCTTCTCCAGCTGGCAGATGGAACCGGCAGGGCCGATCTCCCCGTCCTGGATGGCTTTTACGGCAAGATCTGTCACGCTGCGGATCATCTCCTCCTGATCGATGGGCAGGGCAGCCAGGACTTGTTTCACCATATCCATGGCCACCTCGTCCGATATGCTCCCCCCCAGGTCGCATCCAATCCAATTTCCCTGGGCATCCAGATGCCGTCTGCCGTATGCCGTGGCGTTGGCGCAGCACCAGTATGGATAGTAGCCGCCCTGTTTGCGTTTTTTCTTCCGGGACACAAAGGTGGCCCCGCATGCGCCACATTGGATCTTTCCGCTAAGTCCATAGCGGTTGGAATGACCTGTATCCGGCTTCCCGTGACGGTTTCGCTGTTTTAGCTCGCTTTGCACCAGATTCCACAAATCCCGGTCAATGATGGGCTCGTGGTGACTTTTGATGACAATCATTTCCTCTTCGCCATGGTTGTATTTTTTGGCATGGGTCAGGTAATCTGGAGTGATGGTCTTTTTCTGCACCAGATCGCCGACATACTTCTCGTTCTTGAGCATCTTCACAATCTGACTGGTGGACCACTTGACGTTGCCACTGTATGTGCGGTAGCCAGCCTCCTGAAGCTCCCGGGCGATGACAGACGTCCCTTTCTTCTCAACGCCGTATTTGTGGAAGATGAGGCGGACAAGCGCCGCCCCTTCTGGCTCCACTGTGAGTTTTCCGTTTTTGACATCGTAACCCAGGAGCGACTGACCGAAGACCACGCCCCGCTCCATCTGGCGGGTCTGGCCCCATTTGACGCGGGACGAGGTCTTGCGGCTCTCCTCCTGGGCGATGGAGGCCATAATGCTGAGCCGAAGCTCTGCGTCTGGGTCCAGCGTATGAATGCCGTCGTTCATGAACAGGACGCCTACGCCGATTTCTTTTAATTCCCGGGTAAACGAGATGGTATCCAGGATATTCCGGGAAAATCGGCTGACTTCCTTGGTAATAATGAGCTGAAACTTCCCCATGTAGGCGTCGTGAATCATGCGGTTAAATGCTGCCCGCTTTTTGGTGGACGTGCCGGTGATGCCCTCGTCGGCGTAAATCTCATACAGCTCCCAATCCGGCTGCCGCTGGACATACTGCCGGAAATAGAGCTGCTGGCTCACAAAGGAATTGGCCTGGTCTTCCTGATCGGTGGACACGCGGCAGTAGGATGCTACTCTTATCATCAAGACCCTCCTCGTCTTTCCTTACAATCCTTTTACGTGCCTGTGGGCGCCTTTTGTGTTCCTTCCAGCCCAGCGGCTGGCTGTATGCTGCTCACGTTTCCTGCTTCGCGGCGTTTTGCGCCAAATTGCGAAGGGCGGCCCGATGCTGCCCCTTCAGCATATCTGCCCCATAGGAAAACTGCAGTTCCGTCAGGGAACCGCACTCCTTCAGAGCTGCAAGGACAGACAGCTGCAGCTCATAGAGAAACCTGGCATTCTCTTCCCCAGTGGATGCCCGCTGCCCCAGAATTTCTGCCAGCACCTGTTTTTTCATAGCCCCGCCCCCCTCCCAGTCAGTGTATGCTCCGGTACGGACCCTCTTTCCTGAACGCTGCCTGGCGGTGTTGTGCCGGCAGGGCGCTTCCGGTAGGACGCTTTCGGATGGACTGTGCCCAAGCCGGGGGACCGCGGTTTCAGTCTGCCACCGAGGAGACCGCACCCTACACAGCTGTCGCGTCAGTACGGAAAAAGGAAATGCTGCTGCCCAGGTTCTGTGCCGACTACATATTGATTTTTCAAGGGAAACATGGTAAAATTCTAAATCAGATGTCACAGATTCAGCTTATCTTCTTCCAGGAAGCGCTGCGCTGCAAGGAACCTTTCGGGCCGGATTGGCAACGCAGTGTGACAAATGTTCAATTTGGAGGACTATATCATACAATGTACCAACATCTGATCAAACGTCTGATTGATTTCACTTTGTCTCTTGCGGGGATACTGATTCTGGCGATTCCCATGCTGCTGTTTGCCCTCGTTGTAAAGCTGGATTCTCCGGGGCCGGTTCTGTTCTGGCAGAAGCGGGTTGGCATTCACAAGAAAACCTTTATGATGCCAAAATTCCGAACCATGTATACCAACACCCCTGCCAATATGCCGACCCATTTGCTTTCTGATCCCCAGAAATGGATCACCCGGTCCGGCGCCTGGTTCCGGCGCTTGTCCATCGATGAGCTGCCTCAGATTTTGTGCATTCTGACGGGAAAAATGAGCGTCATCGGTCCCCGCCCTGCCCTCTGGAATCAGGACGACCTGATTGCAGAGCGTGACAAGTACGGCGCCAATGGGGTACGTCCTGGCCTCACCGGCTGGGCGCAGATCAATGGCCGGGATGAGCTGGAAATTCCTGTGAAAGCCCGTCTGGACGGCGAGTATGTCCAGAATCTCAGCTTTCTCTTTGACTGCAGGTGCTTCTTCGGCACCATTGGGAAGGTGCTGAAGCACGATGGCGTTGTGGAAGGCGGTACCGGCGTGCTTCAGGAGGAAAAGGAGCCCGTACATAGATGAGCAAAATTTTGATTATGACAAATCACTCCTATATGCTCTACCGCTTCCGTCTGGAACTGATTCAGGAGATGAGGAAGGCCCATGAGGTTGTCCTCAGCATGCCTTTTGTAGGGCACGAGGAGGATTTTCAGGCACTGGGAATCCGGTGCATCCAGACGGAGGTGGACCGCCGGGGGATGAACCCCAAAACCGATTTTCGCCTGTTCCTGACATATCGGGAGCTGCTGAAGGCGGAGCGGCCGGATATGGTCATCACCTATTCCATTAAACCAAACGTCTACGGTGGGCTCGCCTGCCGGATGGCCGGGGTCCCCTACTGCGCCAATGTGCAGGGCCTGGGAACCGCATTTCAAAAAAAGGGACTTGCACGGCTAGTCACAGTCCTCTACAAGCTGGCGTTGGGCAAAGCCCATACCGTTTTCTTCGAGAACGAAGCGAACGCCGCCGAATTCCGCAGTCGGAAGATTGTCCCGGCAGAAAAGGAGACGGTGCTCCCCGGTGCGGGCATCAATTTGGAGCGCTATCCCTACGTCCCCTACCCCGAGAATCAGGTTATGCACTTCCTGTATCTGGGCCGCCTGATGAAGGAGAAGGGCATAGATGAGCTCTTCGCCGCCATGGAGCGGCTCCATGAAAGGGGGGGCAGCTCCGTCATTCTGGACCTGGTTGGATTTTATGACGATGAATCTTACAAAGGTCAGGTAGAGCGCCTGGTTGCAAGGGGTATTGCAGTCTACCACGGTTTCCAGACCGATCCGCTTCCCTACTATGCTGCTGCTGACTGCGTGGTGCTTCCCAGCTACCACGAGGGCATGAGCAATGTGCTGCTGGAAGCCGCCGCCGTTGGCCGTCCAGTCATTACCAGCGACATTCCCGGCTGTCGGGAAGCCGTGGAGGATGGGAAAACAGGCCTGCTGTGCAGAGCCAGAGATACCGGCAGCCTGTATGAGAAGATGCGCCGTATGGCTTGCGCCTCTTTTGCAGAACGTCAATCCATGGGACAGGCTGCTCATGAAAAAATGGTGCGGGAGTTTGACAAGAGACGGGTCATTTCCGCTACCCTATCTGCGGCTTTTGGAGCTGCAAAATGATAAAGCAAGACTGCCAGAGGCGGTCTTGCTTTGATGTTGAGTTTATGAAATTATGGGTAAAGAGATGCTACAAGCGTGCTTTCTTTGGTTTTATTGTTTGCCGATTGCCGATGCGGTTCTGCTTGCCATTGCCATGAGCGGGGCATATCTCATTTTGCGCAGTTGGTTGGAGCAACGGCGCTTCTGGCGGCCGGCAGTTGTCGTACTTTTGTTGGCATGGCTGGCGGTGATTGCCATGGCGACTTTAACTGACCGCACTGCCAGTGCCACCTCCGCCGCTCCGGAGCTCCTTCCGTTCCACTCCTACCGTGCAGTCATAGCCGGTGAGAACAAGGAAATTCTCCGCAGTAATTTTATGAATGTGGTCCTCTTCTACCCCGCCGGTCTTCTGACCTGCGAGCTGCTGCCCAAAGGCCGGAGCCTGGCAAAGCGTGTGCTACCTGTTGTTGCGCTGTTCGCTCTGGTAAGCGCCGGCATTGAGCTTTGCCAGTATCTCTTCGCACTGGGGCGGGTAGAGGCCGACGATGTGATACACAATGCTTTGGGCGCCCTCATGGGAGCTCTGGTATGTATGATACGCATCAAACGGAAGCCTGCCAAGTCTGGAGACTAGACCCGAAGCGTACACATCCCCGCCAGAGCTGACCAGCTACTTAAAGGTGCTGTATTCTATTTGGGCAGTTTTACCTTCAAGCCCCGCAAATATGCCTTCTGCCCGTCTGGGATGCGCTCACTTTCCATGGCCTTCTGGATGGTCTTGTTGTGGGTCCAGGGCTCCAGGCGGCGCTGTTGGATGTAGGGCAGGACTGCATCGTACTGCTTGGCAAGGGCTGTGGCGAAGTACCACGCGGCCATCATATTTACATAATATTCCTTGCTTTCCACCCCTGCCACCCAGTCCAGATACTCCGGCTGGAACTGCCCGTCCAGGAAGAAGGTCATGAGCATTTCCATGCCGAACCGGATGGTATAGGGATGGTCTGAAGCCAGCCAGATTCTGATTTGCTCCCGCAGCTCCGGCAGGTGCTTTCCAAACACCTTGGGACGGATCAAATCGCATGTGGCCCAGTTGTCCACATAGGGCAGGAATGCATCCAGCGCGGCGACTACCTGGTGGTAATCCTTCATAGCCTCAATCAGAAAGCCATGGAGGTTATTTTCCTCATAGAATTTGTGCGGCAAAATCTGGAGAAATTCCCCGGCCTCTGGCTCCTTAGAAAAGGCTTTTGCAAATTTCCGCAGCTCCGGCGTCCGGACGCCAATCACTGTCTCCGGGTTGACATGGGGGATCAGCCTGCAATGAAACGCCCGGTATTGGCGGTCCTGCAATTCAAACAGCCGGGCCTGTACTCTTTGCTCTACACTCATATCAGCACCCCATTGCAGTGGTCCACCTCATGCTGAATGATCTGAGCCGTCCAGCCAGTGAAGGTTTTCAGGCGAGTCTGGAACGCTTCATTCTGATACTTGACCTTGATGGAACGGAAGCGTTTTGCCTTCCGCTTCCCAGGCAGGGACAGACAGCCTTCTTCTGCTTCGAAGGCCTCAGAGCACTTCACAATCTCCGGGTTGAACATCACCATATCCTTACCCTCGTTGTCAAACACGATGATACGCTTCAAAACGCCAATCATGTTGGCAGCCATACCCACGCATCCGTCCCGGTGGGCGGTCAAAGTGTCCAGCAAATCCCGCGCCACCTGCAAATCCGCTTTGGTGGCGGGGACGGACTTCTGCCCCAGAAAAATCGGATCTTTTATAATGGGCTGAATCATGTGGCGCTCCCTCCCTGGATGGCGACCTTGATGACACCGTCCCGCCTGTTTTCAAACAGGTCATAAGCCGCTTCCATGTCCTTGAAGGGGAAGGTATGGGTAATTAACGGCGTGGTGTCGATTTTTCCTGCCTCAATCAGCTTCAAAATCTCAGCGCAGTCACAGCCGTCCACGCCGCCGGTTTGGAAGGTCAGGTTCTTGCCGTACATATCCGGTAGGGGCAGCGTCTGGGGACCATTATACAGAGCCACAATGGTAACCACGGCATTCGGCCGGGCGCACTGCCAGGCCATGCGGAAGGTGTCTTCCGTCCCAGCCACCTCCAGGACCACGTCTGCCCCGCCGTGGTCGCTGTTTTGCCGTACATACTCCTGCACCTTCTCCGGCTCCACGGTCAGCACCTGGGGGTAGTGCTCCTGCACAAACCGCAGGCGCTGAGGGTCTTTTTCGCAGACGATGATCCGCTTGGGAGACTGGAGCAGCGCGCACAGCAATGTGCAAATTCCTGTGGGCCCCGCGCCGATGATCAGCACCGTATCCTCCGGATGGATTTTTGAAATACGGGTTGCCCAAAAGCCAGTGGCAAGGATGTCGCCCACAAACAGGGCCTGCCGGTCGCTGACCCCATCGGGAATTTTGTTCAGGCCCTGATCGGCGTAAGGTACCCGGACAAATTCCGCCTGGCCCCCATCTATGCGGCAGCCCAGTGCCCAGCCGCCATGGGAGTCGGTACAATTATTGACCCAGCCGTGCTTGCAGAAGAAGCACTGGCCGCAGAAGGTCTCCACATTCACCGTCACCCGGTCTCCGGGCTTCACCGTGGTAACAGCGGCGCCCACCTCCTCTACCACGCCCACCATCTCATGACCCACGGTGATGCCGGGCGCCGCCTGGGGGACAGAGCCGTGCTTGATGTGCAGGTCGCTGGTACAGATGCTGGCCAGGGTCACCCGCACGATGGCGTCCCGGTCATTCTGCAAAACGGGCTTCGGCTTGTCCAGCAGCGCAAATTTTCCTTGTTCAACGTAAGTATAGGCCAGCATAGCGTGCTCCTTTTTCTGATCGGTTCTGCTTGCGCAGGCGGTCCAAAATCACTTCGTCCGCCGGGCAGAATTCGTACTGGTCGATCTCCTCCACGGTGATCCAGCGGATGTCGTTGTGTTCCAGCTTCTGTGGGACGCCTTCGGCAATGGAAGCGTGGAAGAGCGTCAAATGGACAGTCAAATCCGGGTACTCATGAACCACATCCATGAAGACCTCCCCCACCGACACGGTGACGGCCAGCTCCTCCCGGCACTCCCGGATGAGGGCCTGCTCCTTCGTCTCTCCTGGCTCCACCTTGCCGCCAACAAACTCCCATTTCAGACCCCGGGCCTTGTGAGCCGGCCGCTGGCAGATCATGAATTGATCGGCCTCCCAAATCAGGGCGGCTACCACTTCCGTCATGATTCTTCCCCCTTTCCTCTGAAATAACGTTTCTTTCATATGGAGCCTCCCCTACTCCAGCTGCCCAGGCCGGACCTCTTTCACCTTTGGCGGGAAGCTCCGGTCAAATTCCTCCAGAGCCCGATGGTCCACCTCATAGCAGGCGGGGTCAACATGGATGCCGCAAACATCTTTCGCCGCCTTCTCATCCAGAATCTTGACCAGGAAGAAGGGCGCTTCCTGGGATTTGTCCATTCCGTGCAAATAGATCCCGTGCTTGGCAGCCGGTTCAAAGCCAAAGCGGCTGTAATATGCCGGATTGCCGGTGATGACCACTGCGGGATAGCCCAGCTCCCGGGCCTTTTCTAAGGTAAATTGGATGAGTTTACTACCGTATCCCCTGCCCTGATATTCTGGTAGCACGCTAACCGGACCAAACAGAAGAGAAGTCTCTGTCCGCCCATCCTCTGTTTTCAAGCTTCCCTTGGCATAGGCAATATGGGCAATGATTTTCCCGTCGTCCTCGATCACGTAGTCCAGCTCCGGGACAAAGCAGGCCTCCTTGCGAAGGTTGTGCAGCACCAGATGCTCCGTGCAGCCAGGGCGGTAGACGTTCCAGAAGGCCTCCCGGGTCAGGTTTTCCACCTCCCGGTAATCCTCCTCCTGCTCCAATCGAATGTTCCATTGTGATTCCTCCGAAGCAGCAAATCGGTCCTCGCCCCACCAGGCGGGGATCAATTCTTTCAGCGTGACTGCTTTCCGGCTGCTATAATCCATGAGAATTTCAATGTCGCCGCTGTCCTTGTCCAGCTGCATCATGTATTCCCGGCATGCCCCACAGGGCGCGCCGATTGTTCCATTTGGCATCACAGCAAGCAGCTTGTCAATTCGACTTTCTCCGTTGGTAAGCATATTGGCAATCGCATTCCGCTCCGCGCACATCCCTAAGGTGCTGGCCGTGTCGATGCAGACGCCCACATAGATGTTACCGGCTTTGGTCAGGAGCGCGGCCGCCACACCGCCGGCCTCAATGAAGGGGGAAATCACCCGGTTGCCCTGCACACGTCTGGCTTCTTGGTACAGCTTTTCCCAAATATCCATAGAGATTCCTCCTCTCTTATGGCTTCTTTCGGATGGGATGACGAATCACGGTTTTCAGCTTTTCCGGGCTGACCCTGCGGGCGTCGCTCAAGTAAATCTCATGGTGATAGCGCGTGTCCGAGATATCAATCTCATACCCCTCTTTTGCGGCAAACGCATGCATCGCAGCTATGGTTTCCGGCTCTGCATCATAGGGGCCGACGTGCATACACTGGACGCAAAGTCCCTCGGTATAGGTCAAATATTCCACCTTGGAGAAGTCGGTTTTCTTCTTCCTGGTGGCCTCCGCCACGGCCCAGTCGAACTCCTGCTTGGTGACAAAATCCGGCAGACGAATCAGGGAGATCCACCGAAAGTCCTCTTTGCGGGTGTAGTCTATGCCCTGTACACCCTCTTGCCACCAGAAGCCCTCCAGGGGCGGCACCACATAGTCGAAGTACCCATCGATCCGGTGGTCGCCCATCTTACTCATCTTGATAGTAAACGCCACACCATAGAGAAGGCTCATGGCCGCCTGATACTCGCCTTCCGGCTCATTGGGATTGCCCTTGCCGCCCACGGCGAGAAAGCGCATCTCCGGCACCTCCAAAATGCCCGGCTTTTTGGGCGGCATATAAAATTCTTTGTATTCCTTCTTATAGTCAAATGCCATTTCTATTTTCCTCCATACATTTCGTTGATCATGTAATGAACCACTGCGTTCTTTTCCCGGAGCTTCAAAATCGTTCCCTGTTTTGACTGAGATATCGGTACAGAGGAGCTGGGGCATTTGGAGATGGTGGGAGCCATTGTACACCAGCTGACTAGAAATCTCAGCGATCGGCAAATTCAGGACAGCTCCTTTGCACCCTATTTCGTCGATCACACCGTAGGCGTTTTTCCCGCCGCTGCCGCCGGCTACCCCTGGACGGCTGCTTCCATGCAGGTCAAGGGTGATCCCATGACCGATCTCACCGAGGATTTGGCCGCGGAGCAGAAGGCCCGCACCACCTACGATAACATTTTGCGCCTCAGCGACGATCCGGATGTGAATGATGTCATCAAGTTCCTGCGGGAGCGGGAGATTGTTCATTTTCAGCGGTTTGGCGAAGCTTGTCAGCTGCTGCGTGAAAAGCTGAATCAGAAAAATGTATACTATATGAACCCAGCCATAGATATGTAGCTCTTTGAATGAAAACCCGCCGTGGAAGCTATGTGGCCCACGGCGGGTTTCTTGTGCAATCCTGGTCTGTACTTGAATGTACCTTTCAAAATCGTTGTACTCACGAGTGTACTTTTTCTCCTCTGCCCGTCCGCCTGGGGCATGTACAGAAGTGGGTCAAATCATAATCCCGGTAATAGGCTGGGATATCCATGCCACAGGCCTGATAATGCAGCAGCAACTGGGCACAGGCACGGCTGTCGCTTCCTGCCCGGTGGTGATCCAGCTCAATCTTCAGGTGTTCACACAAGGTATTCAGCCTATGGTTCGGCAAATCCGGATAGCACCGCCGCCCCATTTGGCAGGTGCAGGCGTAAGCGGCAAACTCCTTCCAAAAGATCCCGTAGGCATCCAGGCATTTGGCCAGCACGCTCATATCGAACGGGGCGTGATGGGCAATCAGGATTCCCCCCTCCAGCATGCACTTCAGGCTTGGCCACAGGTCTGAAAAGGTCGGCGCATCCACAACGTCTTCCGGGGAGATACCAGTGAGCTGAATATTAAAACGGTTGAAATAAACTTCTGGATTAATCAGTGTTGAAAACTCCTCCACAATCCGGTCTCCCTCCACAACGGCCAGGCCAATGGCACTCATTCTGTCATTGGCAGAATTGGGAGTCTCTACATCGAAAACAATATATTTTTCTGACATCTTTTCTCCTTTGACAGTTTTCAGTCCAGCTGGGTTTCATTTTTCACAATCAACGGGATCCTTCCGAAAAATAGCCTGGACCGCCTCCTCGTACTGGTTGGGATTTGCCGCCTTACGCAGTTGCTTCCAGGCCTTCTCTCCTTGGGGAAGGAGGCGGATCATGTAAGACCAGAGCTCCTTCATTCGCATGACGGCATTCCCCCGGCTCTGATACTGCTGGCAATAGCCCTCATACAGCGCATCATGAAAGGCCTTCCATACATCTCCCGTCAGGGAAGGTCCACCCTGCAGACGGGTGACCATGGCAGGATCTGCCACCAACCCACGCCCAATCATCGCTGCGGGAAGAGATGGCATTTCCCTCTCCAACCGTTGGCAATCCTCCGCCGTCCTCAGATCCCCGTTATAGCACAACGGATTTTTGCTGCAGGCGGCCGCGTAAGCAAAGGCTTGCCAACGAATTTCGTGCTTGTAAAAGTCCTTCTGCACCCGGGGATGCACAGTCAACTCCCAAATCGGGTACCGGTTGTACAGCTCCAGAAGCTTGGGAAAAGAATCCTCGTTGGAAATCCCCAGCCTGGTTTTAATCGAAATGTGAAGTGACGGACATGCAGAAAAAATCTGATCCAAAAAGCGCTCCAGGAACTCCAAATCCTCCAGCATGCCCGCACCCCTTCCCTTTGCCACCACCGTCCCAGACGGGCAGCCAAGGTTCAGGTTGACCTCCTGGTACCCCATTGCAGCCAGTTCCCCCGCAGCCCAAATAAAATCCTCCGGATATTTGGTCAAAAGTTGAGGAACCACGGGAACCCCCTCCTGATGCTCCGGGAGTATTTCCTGCAAATCCCGCTTGGAAAACACATGGTCCCGCGCCGGGGAAAGGAACGGCGTATAATACTGATCCATACCTGGAAAAAAGCGGTGATGAAGATTCCGATACAGAGCAGTCGTAATTCCCTCCATAGGAGCAAAATAGTACCGCATAGGCAATTTCCTCAGGGAAGCAGCGCTTCCTCCCACTCTTTTTGCCGGAATCCCACCAAGACCAAGCCCTCCTTCACAAGAACCGGCCGCTTTACCAGCATGCCATCGCTGGCCAAAAGCTTCAGCTGCTGCTCCTCAGACATTTCCGGCAGCTTTTCTTTCAGAGACAAGGCCCGATACGCAAGGCCGCTGGTGTTAAAAAACTTGCGAAGCGGAAGCCCACTGGCTTTCCACCAAGCGTACAGCTCCTTTTCCGAAGGCCGGTTGGATTGGATATCACGCAGCGTATACGCAACCCCATGGGCGTCCAAAAAGCGTTTCGCCTTTTGACAGGTGGAGCATTTTGGATAACAGACAAATTCCACGAAAATCATCCCTCCTGCAACAGCTTCTTTCTCTGGATGGATTATAGCGCAAGAAGCTGGGTTTGAAAAGATGCATTTCCCCAATTTTCCCTTCCGGCCGTAAAAAAACGGGCCCGTGGGGCCCGTTTTGAAAGAAAGCATCAATAGCGTCCAAAGTCGCCGGACCGGCCGTCGGTCACATCCGTGCCAAATTCGTAGTCCTTACCAGGCAGGACCGCATTGAGGAAAATCCCAGCCAGGGCCGCAATGGCCAGAGAAGTCAAGGTGATGTGGGCGCTTCCAATGGAGAAGGTCAGGCCGTCGGAGAAGCCCAGGCCGCATACCAGGATGACCGCCGCAATGATCAGATTTCTGGAGTTGGTAAAGTCTACCCGGTTCTCCACCACGTTGCGCACACCAATGGCAGAGATCATTCCGTACAGAATGAAGGACACGCCGCCGATGATAGCAGGGGGAATGGAATTGACCACAGCCGCAAAGGCGGGGCTGAAAGACAGGACCACTGCATAGAGGGCCGCCAAACGGACTACCTTGGGATCATATACCCGGGACAGAACCAAAACGCCAGTATTTTCCCCATAGGTGGTGTTTGCAGGGCCACCGAAAAGGCCTGCCAGAGAGGTGGCAATGCCATCGCCGATCAGCGTCCGGTGAAGGCCGGGGTCCTCAATAAAATTGCTTCCCACCGTGGCAGAAATGGCAGACATATCCCCAATATGCTCCATCATGGCGGCAACTGCAATGGGGGCCATGACCAAAATGGCCGTGAGATCAAATTTTGCAATCACAAACTGCTGCAGACCCACCAGCTTGGAGGCAGACACAGCGGCAAAGTCCATCAGCGGCGTCACCTCGCCGCTGGCGTTTACTGCCGTTGCACCGCAGGCGTTGGCAATTAAGGCCACAAGATACGAGCCGGCTACACCCAGTAAAATGGGAATGATCTTGATCATGCCCTTTCCCCAAATGT
This sequence comes from uncultured Eubacteriales bacterium, assembly GCA_900545515.1. Lineage (GTDB taxonomy): Bacteria > Bacillota > Clostridia > Oscillospirales > Oscillospiraceae > Faecousia. The sequence continues at coordinate 19,758 of UQZA01000028.1, forward strand.
TTGCGGCAATGATAATCGCCATAGCTACCACAGCCAGCCACCAGCAGGTGGAGGCATTGGATACGGCGGAAGGCGCCAGGTTCAAGCCGATGAGAATGATGATGGGGCCAGTCACCACCGGAGGCAGGAACCGCATCACCTTCTTTACGCCCACCAGCTTGATGACTGCAGCCAGGACCACATAAAGAAGACCCGCCACAACAATACCGCCCAATGCATAGGGCAGCTTTTCCGCACCCGTCATGTTGGCGTACATGCCAGAGTTTAAGTTAGCCACCGCCTGGAATCCCCCCAGGTAGGCAAAGGAAGAGCCCAAAAAAGCAGGCACCTTCAGCTTGGTGCAGACGTGAAAAAACAGAGTTCCAATGCCGGCAAACAGCAGGGTCGTTTGAATGGACAGGGGCAAACCGTAGCTTTGGACCAGAATTGGCACCAGCACCGTTGCGCCAAACATGGCAAACATGTGCTGGAGACCCAAAATCAGCATTTTGGGAATTCCCAAGCTCCGTGCATTTCGAATTGGCTCGGAATGATTCATAAGTATACTCCCTTTCTTTTGATACGCTGGGCAAAAAAAGCCGCAATCGCCGGCCGGCGATTGCTTCACAGCAGTCCGAACGTGGCGCAAAGTCCCACACAGCAACCGGTTGGTCCTCGCAATGTGTCGTGCTTTTTCTGGCCTGCGAAATCATACCAGATTTTGCATAAAAATGCAAGCCCCTTTTTACACTTTTATAGTTCCGTACTGTCCCATTCTCTAAATAAACCGTAGATATCAGAACAGCGCCGCATTTTGTACCTGCGGCGCTGACTCCGAACCAGAAAATTATGACGAAAACCAGGATTCGTTCCAGCTCTGTGGGGCGAACAAATCCCCGTACTCTCCTTCCGGAGAGGCTCCATCGATGGTAATGCGGACCGCTGTGCAGTCTCCCAGGCGCAAAACTGTAGCAGCAACAGCTCGCACTGCAAGCTCCAAGGTGCCTGCTTCCCCCAGGAGAAACTCCGGGGAAAAATCTACCACATATTGCGTCCCCTCCCGGTGTACCGCCTGCAGCGTTGTATCTGCCGGTATGGGGTTCCGGTAGCCGTTTTGCTCGGGATGGGATAATAGCGTCTGTACCACCAGTTCCACAGACGATTCGCTGGCTGTCTGATGAATGCAGGCCGGGAGCTGAGCCAGCAGGCGGCTATTGCCCACTGGGAGATATAAATCTACATCAAATTCGTTCAGGCCCTTGCGCACAGGCCCCACTGCTCCTTCCTCATAGGTAAGCGGTTGACTTAAGTCCATGACGCCATACTGGGTCAGTGGCTCTCCGGCTGCGTACAGGACCACCCCATCCACATCATCCAGCTGGGTCATGGTGTTGGTCAGGGAGAGAATGGTCATGCGCTGGGCCAGCGCCGTCTGGGGCGCGTGGTCCAGAAATTCTCTGGAGAGGTTGATGGCACAAATTCCTTCTGTCACTTCCAGTCCCAGGAGAGTTGTACCCAAGGGCATCGTTTCGGCCAGGCTGGGCTCTGTGGGGCCTTCCAGCAGCCGGTGAACCAGGTAATCAGGCAGGTTCTCCTGTCCTTCGCCAACGCTGATTTTCTCCCCGATGAGATACCGGTTGTCTGTGTCGGAAAAGTACAGCATATAGGGCGCGTTGACCAAGCTGGCGCTGCTGTCCTCCAATAAAAGACTGTTCCGGTTTAAAAGAATCTCTGTTTTTCCATCCAATTTGCTGCCCACCGCACGAATGGACACCGCTTCTACTCCCGGAAACTCCAGGCAAGTCAGGGTAATGCAGGCACAGGCGACGGTGAGATCGGCGCCGGACAGGTTCGCCAGCTCCTGGGTCATCTGCAGCTGCAGCTGAGACCCGGACCGCTCCGCTGAAACAATGGAGACTGAGCGCTGAAAGGGTGCGGTGAGCTTCTGAGAAATTGGACCCTTCAGATACTCCGTCAATACCCATACGTAATCTGACTCGTGCCCATAGGTTTCCCGCAATTCATAATCCGTTGCGCCTTGCCCATCGCCATAGCTGGCATCTGAGGTTTTGTAATAGAATTTCATAGGGCTTTTCAGCGGATCCCCATGGCTCTGCCCGGCGCAGCCATACAGCCCCACCAGGAGGAAGAGACAGAGAATCAGCGCCGTTGACTTTCGAATCATATATCCTCCTCTATGTCAAATGCCGGAAATACAACCGTAAAGCAGGTTCCTCCCTCTGGTCTGGGCGCAACCGAGATGGTACTGTCATTTCGCAAAACCATATCATGCACAATGGACAGGCCCAATCCGCTTCCTCCCGCCTGGCGGGAGCGGGCCTTGTCCACCCGGTAAAACCGGTCAAAAATATAGGGGATGGCCTCTGGGGGGATGCCTACGCCCGTGTCGGAAACCGATAAGATCCAATCGTCTCCCTGCCGCTCCAGATCCACCGTCAATGTTCCGCCAGGGCGGTTATACTTAATCCCATTTTCCACCAGATTGAACAGAATTTGATATAAGTCGTCTTCTATCATCAAAATGGTGGCCCCAGGGCTGGTACAGTTTTCCAGAGTAATCCCATTGAGGCGTGCCACCGGCGCCAGCATACGCAGCACATGGTCTGTGGTTTCCGCAATATCCGCCACCTCCCGGTCCGCCTCTTTCCCCGCGTCCATCTTGGTCAGAGACAGGAGCTTCTGAGACATGCGGGTCAGTCGGTCTGCCTCGTTGCCGATGTCCTCCACAAATTCCCGGATGGTGCCAGTGTCCATGTCGTTTTGCAGAATGGAATCAGACAGCAGCTTGATGGAGGTCAAAGGCGTTTTCAATTCATGAGAAGCATCCGAAACAAACTGCCGCCGGCGCTGCTCCGAGGTCTGGAGCCGCTCGGTCAGGGCGTTGAATTCGCTGGAAAGCACCGCCAGCTCGTCATGCCCCCGCAGCTGCATTTTGTGGGAGTAATCTCCCTCCCGGATGATGCGGATGGAGGCAAAAATCTGCCGCATACGTCTGGAAAACGCCTCTGAAAAAAACAGGGAGAAGAGAATCACAGCCCCCTCCAGAACCACGCTGATCCAGAGGATGTTCTGCTGCAACGCAGCAATCAGAGCCCCCTGGTCCAGGTCGTACTCCATCATGTACACCGCGCCAATGAGGCTCCCTGCGTACAGGATGGGGGTAGCCGCCTTGCTCTCCAGGCGGCCAGCGCCGTAGCTGGAGTAAAACACGTCGTTCCCTCCCAGGGCTTGCACAATCTCCGGCAGTACGGCGTACTGGCCCAGGGCAGCATCCTCATCCAGGCTGTCATACAGCACCAGGCCGGAGGCATCGGTCACCAAAACACGAGTGGCGTTCAGGTTTCCCAGCTGGTCCATAATTTTTTCAGCGCTCTCCTCCTGTATGGTATGAAGGCCGGAGAAGGCCGAGGCCGCCATTTGCACCTTATCCTCCAGAGAGGTCTCCTTGCTGCGAAACACCAGATTCCGCATGGTGGTAGCGGTGTACAGGTTCAGAAAAATCAGCACTACGGAAGTAATCCCCACATACATCATGGCATACCGGAGCTGCGTCCGGCTGAAGCGCTGGATATGCCGCTTAGCTTTTAAAATAGTACCCAACTCCCCACTTGGTCAAAATATGCTGGGGCTGTGCCGGCCGGTCCTCCAGCTTTTCCCGCAGGCGGCGAATGTGAACGTCCACCGTACGGATGTCGCTCCGGTATTCATAAGCCCAGATGGTGTCCAGCAGCGCCTCCCGGGAATAGACCCGGTTGGGATTGCGCATGAGGAATTCAATGACGTCAAATTCTTTGGCCGTGAGATCTGCCAGCTCCCCGTTTTTGTAGGCATTTCTGGCGTCCAAATCCAGCTTGATGTTACCGCCGGTGAGATAATTCCGCTTTTGCGCTTCCCGCCCCTGGTTTCCTGCCCGGCGCAGAAGGGCGCGAATTCTGGCCTTCAGCTCCAGAATGTTAAAGGGCTTGGTCAAGTAATCATCCGCCCCGTGGTCAAAGCCCATGAGCTTATCCATATCCTCCGTCTTTGCCGTCAGCATGATGATGGGGACCTGAGAGAACTCCCGGATTTTGGTGCAGGCCGTGAGGCCGTCCATTTCCGGCATCATCACGTCCAGGATCATGAGTCCGACCTCTGGGTCCCGGGCAAGTTCCACCGCTTCCAGCCCATTGGAGCCGGTGAGCACCTCATACCCTTCGTTTTGCAAATTAAAGCGAATGCCCTTGACCAACAGGGCTTCGTCATCGACCACCACGATTTTCATGTATCATTACCTCGCAACTGCATAATCCTGCAGGTTTTCCACCCGCTTTTCGCCGATTCCCTCCACATCGCAGAGCTCGTCCAAGCAGCGGAAGGGGCCGTTTGCCTCCCGATAGTCCACGATGCGCTGGGCCAGGACCTCCCCGATGCCGGGAAGCTGAGAAAGCTCCTCCACGCCGGCAGTGTTCACATTGATCCGCCCTTGCGCCTCCGTTGGCACATTGTCCACAGGAGGGGCAGTTTCCATAGAAAGGGCCTGTGAGACGGCAGGGCGCTCCTGCTGGATATACAGGATTTCCCCGCCAGTACGCCGGCCCACAAACAGCCCCAGTAAAAAGCTGGCGAAGATTCCTGCGAGCGCCAGCAGCAACCCAGGAAATTTTACCTTTCCCATGGGAAATTCCTCCCGACATGCATTGACACCACGGCAGACAGGCTGATATAATAGAAATTGCTTCTCAGCCGTTGGTTTTACGGCTCTATTATACACAATTTTATGGCGGCGGGCAAGCCGCTCCAGAGAATATGATGGTGATTTCAGATGAAAAACGTGAAAAATTTGAAAATTTTATCTATTTTTTTAGCAGCCTTTTGGATACTCCAATCCCTGACCCTCCCCATCTCCGCCACAGAAGAGACGGAGCTATCTGAGACATCTGCCAGCGAAGAGGCAGCCCCCACGGATTCCGCGCCGGAAGAGCAGGAGGAGACCGAAGAAACCGGAGCACCAGAGACCGTCTCTCCCCCTGCAGAAGCTCCCCTGGGCGGAGATGAGAGCAGCAACTTTGGCGTGGACGCACCCCGGGCGCTGGCCGGGCCGGATGAACTGGACCTTGACGCGGAGGCGCTCCTCCTTCTGGAGCTGAACTCCCAAACCATGGTATATGCCAAAAACATCGACACACGGAGAGAGCCGGCCAGCCTGACCAAGGTGATGACCTGCCTGCTGGCTCTGGAGCATGGCAACCTGACAGATTCGATTACCGTCAGTCAGGAAGCGCTGGACGATCTGGACCCCGCCGGCAGCAGCTCCGGTCTCATGGCCGGTGAGGTGTTTACCCTGGAGCAGCTGCTGTACTGCCTGATGATTGAGTCCGCCAACGACGCTGCGCCGGTAATTGCCGAGTACGTCGCCGGGTCGGAACCGGCTTTTGTGGAGATGATGAACCAGAAGGCGGCGGAGTTGGGCTGCACCGGCACCCATTTTGCCAATACCCATGGGCTCCATGATGAGGAGCATTACACCACAGCCCGGGATTTGGCAAAGATTATGATGGCTGCTTTGGAATATGAGAAATTCCAGGAGATTTACTCCGCCGACCGTTATACCTTAGCTGCCACCAACCTTCAGGAGGAGCGGATTCTGGTGACGACCAACTACCTGATCGACGCCTCCATCACATCCGACTATTACGACGAGCGAGTCATCGGTGGCAAGACCGGCTTCACCACCCCCGCCGGCCGCTGCGTGATGTGTGTGGCAGAGTCCGGGAATCTGCGGTACCTGTGTGTTGTCCTGGGGGCCAGCAGTACCGGGGCGGACGGGTCTACGTATTTCGGCAGCTTTGTGTCGGCGTCCGAGGCCCTGGATTTTGGCTTTGACTCTTTCACCTTTGCAGAAGTACTCTCCCCCCTGGCGCCCATTGCCCAGCTGCCTGTGGCCCATGCCACCCAGTCCGTTGTGGTAACCCCGGCGGAGTCTGTCACTACCATGCTACCGAAGGATTATGACAAAAGCCTGCTTAGCACCCGGTACCAGCTGACGTCAGAGGCCGGATTGGACGCGCCCCTGGAGGCGGGTCAGGCAGTGGGCGTGGTGCAGGAGTACTACGGCTCCATCTGCGTGGGACAAACCGATCTCGTCACAGTAACCGGCGTGGAGCGAAATGCCTTTGGGGCCGTGGTGATGCAGGTCAAAGGCGAGATTGCTCAAAGTCCTTGGCAATTCGTCGCCATTGTGTTGGCGGTACTGCTGGGCATTTTTCTCCTGCTCCTGATCTGGTCCACTTGGGTCCGGCGGCGCAACCGAAAGCGGCGCCAAAATCGGAGAAAGGGGAACTGAAGGATGCTGGATTGGCCTCAATTGGAAGCAACCTGCCGGGCATGTACCCGGTGCGGCCTGTGTGAAACCCGGCATAACGTGGTCTTCGGCGTAGGCCCCAGAAATGCAGACGTCATGTTTGTGGGGGAAGGCCCTGGTCAACAGGAGGATTTGCAGGGAGAGCCCTTCGTTGGCCCTGCGGGCCAACTTCTGGACGACATGCTGTGCATCATTGACCTGGGACGGCACAATTGCTACATCGCCAACATCGTCAAGTGCCGCCCGCCCAAAAACCGGGACCCTATGGAGATTGAGCAAGACGCCTGCATCGACTACCTGCGGAATCAGGTGGCGCTGATCCGGCCCAAAATCATTGTCTGTCTGGGACGAATCGCCGCCTTACGCCTCATTCGCTCCGACTTCCGCATCACCCGGGAGCATGGGCAATGGGTGGAAAAGCGGGGCGTCTGGATGACAGCCATTTACCACCCCTCCGCTCTCCTCCGGGACACCAGCAAACGTCCCGAAACCTTCCGGGACCTCAAAAGCATTCAACAAAAGATCCGGGAGCTCCAGGCAAATACTGCTTATCCAATGGGAACATCCCTGTAATGTCTTTCTTTCATAAGCGGCTATGGGAATGTCCCCCACGGGTTTTCTCGTGGGGGACATTCCCAGGTCTGTGCCAAAACCTTCCGGTTCACCGTCCCGCTACCGGCTTAGCTCCTGGCTCAGGCGGTCGATATGCTCCAGCAGCTTCTGTGTCAATGCGGCATAGGTCTCCAGCTCCCCATCCGTGAGGCCCTGGCGAATTGCTTCTTCAAAGCGGCGCTGGGCCTCCTGCCCGGCCTGTACCAGGGGCGTAGCCTCCGCTGTGGAATATAGCCGCTGCATGCGCCGGTCCTTTCCGTCTGTTTCCCGGGTGAGATAGCCCCGGCCAATCAATTGTTCCACCGTAACGGAGGCAATGCCGCTTTTGATCCCGCGAATCCGGCAAATGTCCCGGGCCGTATTGCATTCCGGGTTATTTGCCAGGAACATCATGACGTCAAAGGCCGTGGGGCTGAGGCCATAGGTCTTGCAAACCGGCTGGCAGTATGCCCGGTAAACCGCCTCGCCCTTGGCCGCAAAGTACAACAGCTTCCCTTTTTTCATACGAACCCGGCTCTCTCCTTCCGATATGCCAAATAACACCATGTGCTTGGAGCATATCATGAGTCCCCAGCTTTGTCAAGGACGCGCAAAGCTTCACGCCCCCAGATTGCTGGTGCGGTATTGAATGGCCTCCGCCAGGTGCTGAGGCTGGATTTCTGCGCTGCCATCCAGGTCGGCAATGGTCCGTGCCACCCGGAGAATGCGGTCATAGCTGCGGGCGGTGAGGCCCATGGACTGGAATGCCGCCTTCATCAGCCTGGCGCAGCCGTCGTCCAGGGTGCAGAACAGCTGGGTCTGTGCCGGGCTCATTCTGGCGTTGCATTGCACCGTTGCCTGCTGGAAGCGCTGGTGCTGCCGGTCCCGGGCAGCATTCACCCGCTGGCGGATGGTTTCCGAGGCCTCTGCCGGGTCCTTGCGGCGGAGGTCTTCGTATTGCACTGCTGGAACCTCCACAATGAGGTCAATCCGGTCCAGGAGCGGGCCGGAAATCCGGCTTTGGTAAGCCTCCACCGCCGCCTGGGAGCAAATGCACCGGCCGGAGGGGTCCCCGTACCAGCCGCACTTACAGGGATTCATGGCGCATACCAGCATAAATTCCGAGGGATAGGTCACCGCGCCGCTGACCCGGGAGATGGTGACCTGCCCGTCCTCCAACGGCTGGCGCATCATGTCCAGGGTGTCCTTTTTAAACTCCGGCAGCTCGTCCAGAAACAGCACCCCCTTGTGGGCCATGGAGATCTCCCCCGGCCTGGGGTTGGAGCCGCCCCCTGCCAGCCCCGCCGAAGAGATGGTGTGGTGTGGGCTGCGGAAGGGCCGCCGCTGCACCAGTGGCTCCTGCCGGGTCAGAAGGCCGAGGACGGAGTAGACCTTGGACACTTCCAAGGACTCCTCCCAGGTCATGTCCGGCAAAATAGAGGGCAGCCGCTTGCTGAGCATGCTCTTTCCAGATCCCGGCGGGCCGATGAGCAGCACATTGTGCCCCCCGGCTGCGGCAATCTCCAGGGCCCGCTTTACATTTTCCTGCCCCTTCACATCCTGAAAATCCAAACCGGTGGCAGCGCCGCCCCCAGGGGTCCACAGAGGCTCTGGCGCAATGGGCCGTTCCCCGTTCAGATGCTCCGCCAGCTGCCGGATAGAAGACACAGGAATTACCTCCGGCCCCCGGGCCAGGGTGGCCTCTGCAGCGTTCTCCGCCGGGACAAACAGGGTACGAATTCCGGCTTCCTTGGCGGCCAGAGCCATGGGCAGCACTCCGGAAACCGGTCGCAGGTTCCCCTCCAGGCTCAGCTCTCCCAGGAAGGCATGGTCCCGTTCCGGTGCTTTCACAAGCTGGGACGCCGCCAGAAGTCCCAAAAGAATGGGCAAATCATACAAGGTTCCCGTTTTCTTCATGCCCGCAGGAGCCAGATTCACGGTAATCCGGCTCACTGGGAACCGAAATCCGCTGCTCTTCGCCGCCGCCCGGACCCGCTCTCTGGACTCCTTCACAGCGGCATCGGGCAATCCCACAATTTCAAATGCGGGAAGTCCATTGGAAATGAAGCACTCCGCCGTCACCTGATACCCGGAGACACCGGTGAGGCCCAGAGAGCGCACACTACAAATCACAAAATCACCTCATGTTCGCCTTAATTTTCCTATATCATACAACATACGGCTAAAAAACACAAACAGTTCTTTAGCGGGGTGTCCGTAAAACAGGAACGCAAAAATGAACGGCGACTGCCGTACAGGATTGGTTACAAATCTAATTGTTTTACGGAGATATCCCCATGAAACGGCTAACATCCTGCGAACTCAATATCGACAGCAGATGTGTAGAGTTACGCTACTCCAACGGGAGTATGATTGCCATCGACGCGCCGTTGGAATATGCGGAACTTGTGTTGAGCGGTGAGCTGGAGGGCTACCTGAAACGGGTATCCAGCCCGTACAGCGGCATCGGCTGGGATTCATAAGAAAAGACGAAAATGCCTACTTCAATCTTGCAGAAATGCTTGATTGAGGTGGGCGTTTTTCTATTTGTGTTTCTTTTTCCCGCTTGCCTTGCCCCGCTGACTGCCCTGTCGGATTTGCAGTTTCTTGGACTTACGGAGAATCTCAATCAGTGTGACGAATTCCTCTTTGGTAATGGTGCCATAGTCAATGCCCAGGCTAGCGAGGTACACCCTGGCTTGTTTCTCCTGCGGCCTTCCCTCATAGTAGGCAGCCTCTTGTAGCTGCTTACTGATTTCCTCCGCTACAGAGGTTTCATCGACTGTGGTGATGTCCTGCGTATGTGCCCTGCCGGATGTCATTCAGTATGTCTGAAAGATCATCAGAGAGTATCCGTGTAAAATAGTCTTCTGTCTTGATTTTTCCAAGTTCCATTGTCTGCAAATAAAGTACCCGATTCTCCCCATCGTACCGCTGTTCAGACTACTCCCGCACGACCTCCAGCATCACATTCAGGTCATTGGTTCTAGAATCCGCAATGCGGTTAACATAGATTTCCGCATCGATCATGAACTGCTGAATTTTCTCATGCGCCAGCATCTCAGACAGAAGGCGCTTATTACACTTCCCATCCTGTACCGCATCCATCGCATCATCCCGTAAATGCAGAGCTTGCGGCTGTGTGTTTACGGGATTTTTATTTTCTGTCAGCCCCATCAGATAGTCCGTGGACACACCATAGAACTCCGTCAGCGTAGTGATGGCAAAGGAGGCTGATGGCTTTGAAATCTTCGGTTTCGTATTGACCAAGGGCGGCTTTGGATAGCCCCGTCTGGGCGGCAAGCTGTTCCAGCGTCAGGTGCCGCTCCACCCGCAAATCTTTCAATCGTTCTGGGATCGTCAGTTTAACATACATTTTCGCACCCTCCCTTGCAGTTCCATGCCGGTATCCCATGCCATTATAGCACATCTTGTCTAAGAGCGTGGATTTTTCCGTTTTTTAGCTCAAAATCCATCCTTTTGGACATACGGAAGAACGGTCAATTTTTTGCTACAATGAGTGCAACAACTGAATGACCGTCCGAGCAGCGATCGCTACCGGGGAAGCAGGCGAGGAACACAGAAATATGCGAGCGTGCCAAGGGGTGGGAAATGACACAGCACCGAACAGGGGATTTGCCTGTCAGGAAACTGCTTCGGGGAGAACGGCGAGGGGCAAAAACGAAAGGCAAAACTCAATCCATGTGGAAATGTCGAACAAAATGACAGATTTGTGCCGCAATCCACATGAAACAGCAACGTACCCAATGATGAACGGGATGCGCCGCCAAATAAGGCTTTTAACCCTTTTGCGTAGAGCCGTACGGAACGGTGAAAGACGAAGTGACCTTCCGTGAACTGAACTTCATGGGGGAATCTCTATTTGATAGGCGTAAGCCTTGAAATCACGTCCTGCGGTGCACCATGTTCCCTGTTGGGAAAGACAGGTGCACCGCAGGGTGAATCAACAAAGGAGGATTTTCAATGGATACAAGGAACGAAATCAAATCGTACATTGTCCAGAAGGGCATAACCACGAGCGAATTAGTTGACAAATTAGCCGATGAATACGGCTGGAGCAGTAGCGTCCCCAACCTGTCCGGCAAGCTGCTGCGAGATTCCCTACGCTACCACGAAACCATGAAGCTGGCGGATGCGCTGGGATATGACATCGTCTGGCAGAATCGGAAGGGAGGGAAGTAACATCGCAAACATTTATGGATATGTCCGGGTAAGTTCCAAGGACCAGAACGAGGACAGGCAGATGATCACTCTGCATGAGGTCGGTGTCCCGGAGAAGAACATCTATCTGGATAAGCAGTCCGGCAAGGACTTTGACCGCCCCATGTATAAGCGGCTGCTCCGGCGTTTGAAGCCGGATGATGTCCTCTACATCAAAAGCATTGACCGTCTGGGACGCAACTACGAAGAGATACAAAATCAGTGGAGGCTTCTCACTAAGGAAAAAAAAGTGGACATTGTGGTGATGGATATGCCGCTCCTTGATACCCGCCGGGGCAAAGACCTGATGGGAACCTTCCTTTCCGACATCGTGCTTCAGGTGCTTTCCTTCGTGGCGGAGAATGAGCACACCAATATCAAACAGCGGCAAGCTGAAGGGATTGCGGCGGCGAAGGCCAAAGGAGTACGGTTTGGCAGACCGCCGAAGCCCCTGCCGGAGAACTTCCACCAGGTCTACCAGCAGTGGAAAGCTGGGAAGATTACCGGCGTGACAGCGGCAAAGGCTTGCGGTATGCCGATGTCCACCTTTCGCTACCGGGCAGAGATTTACGAAAAAGCTAAGATGTTATAAGCGGGCATTTTTACAGGAACGTGTACCTTCCTGCAAAATGCCCACTTATCTGCTTGGCTCTTATAATAGCACAAAGATAAGCCGTTTGCAACCGGGAATTGGACATTTTGCGAGGTAATTTGCGCTTTTGAGCATCTCCGAAGCAAGTAACCAAAAAGTACACATTTCAGCAATTATCTTAGCAGCGATTTGAAACACAGTTACTTAAAAAGTAAAGGAGAAATTTACATGAAGCAAACAGTAAAAAGAATCGTCATCTTTATGTCAATAATAATCATTATAATTGCGATTATTAGTTGTAGTTCCAATAATATTGATAGCTCTGAGATTATTGGACAATGGACTACAATAGAGGGAAATGATTTCCGCTTTCTCGAATTCTTTAGTGACGGGACATACACTTCCAGTCATCCAAATTATTTTGGAGATTATTCTATTGACAGGGATAGGCTGAAGTTATCTGGTATCATGATGGAAGCAAGGACCTATACATTTGAGATCCAAGGAGATACACTTTCACTTTATATTGATAACAAGGACGATACTCCAGTTGCGGTTCTTAAAAGAGACGATTGATGCAGTTTGTGGAAGCCTTTGATTCAACCGGAACTGTTTTACTATGAGATGGATGAGAGGTGGATAAAAATGGAACAGGAGTTATCATCAAAGCAATTGCAGGAGTATCTGAGGCAAGTGCTTAACTTAGAAATACAAAATCAGACAGCGGCGCAGGCTTACAACAGCTATAAGGCGAAAACAAACCAGTTAGCAATTCCAAAATATAGTGCACCTGCTAAGCCATCCAGTAAAAAGGAAGTGTCTATTGCTAGCGCAACTTGGCGTGGGTTCCTTTGGGGATTGACATGTTTCGTGATTTGCTTAGTCGTTGGGTTTGGACTGGCTGCCTTATTAGAATGGTGCAGAGACAAGGACGGAGGGGTATTTGTCGTCCTGTTAGGACTACTTTCTTATATTCTGAGTCCAGTGCTAAGATTGGGCAGTGTGATTATTGGAGTTATATGTATTTTTATGAT
>UQZA01000029.1 GCA_900545515.1 uncultured Eubacteriales bacterium
ATGAAAATGAATATAAATGAGGGCCTGCCGCAAATTTGTTTTTTGCAACAGGCCCAGCTGCGCAGGTACATGTTGGTAGGCAGGATCGATCAAGGCGTAATGTGTTTCCTTTTTGCGGAACTGCATATGAACCAGCCGGATTTCGCCTGTCCCCCTAAAACCGCCGGTCAGTCAGGGATTCTGCCAGCTCCTGAAGCCATGCCGCATCGGCAAAGGGCGTCAGAGCGGCAACCGCCAGCTCCGTATGCTCCGTCACCAGCGCCTGGCAGGCTTCCATGCCATACAGGCGGACAAAGGTGTTTTTGCACTCGTCCACACCCACAGCCTTGCCCAGGGTTTGGGCGTCGCCAATCACGTCCAGCATATCGTCCCGGATCTGGAAGGCCAGGCCAAGATGATCGGCAAAGGTCCCGGCTGCCTGCTCCTGAGCCTCGCTTCCGCCTCCGGCCAAAACGCCCAGGAGGCAGGCAGCCCGAATGAGGGCCCCGGTTTTTCGGCTCTGAATGTCCAAAATTTCCTGCTGGGTACAGGCCCGTTCCTCCGACTCCATGTCCAGCAGCTGGCCGCCCACCATGCCCAGCTCCCCGGCGCACCGCGCCAGAGTCTCCACCGCCCGCACCCGGGTCTCCGGGCTGTAGGGAGCGGCAGTCAGGCTGGAAAAGGCAGCCGTCAGCAGGGCGTCCCCCGCTAGAACCGCCGTTGCCTCTCCGTAGACCTTGTGGTTGGTGAGGCGGCCACGGCGGTAATCATCATTGTCCATACAGGGAAGATCGTCGTGAATCAGACTGTAGGTGTGCACCATCTCCACAGCGGCGGCAAAGGGGGCCGCCTTCTGCCAATCTCCACCGCACAGGCGGCAAAATTCCAGCACCAACACCGGGCGCAGCCGCTTCCCTCCGGCCAGCAGGCTGTAGCGCATCGCCTCAAACAGCTTTTGCTGGGGCTCTCCCTCATTGAGGAAGCGCCCGGCCAGATAGGACTCCATAAAGCTCTGGTATTGGGTGAGCCGTCCCTTCCAATCACTCATGGCTGCCAAACTCCATTTCCACCGGGGCGCCGTCGGGCCCCTTCATCACCTGCTTGATTTGAAGCTCCGCTCCATCCAGCAACCCGCTGCACCGGCGCACCAGGGCGGTCCCCTCCTCGAAGAGCTTCAGGGACTCCTCCAGGGGTACATCACCACGCTCCATGGCCCGGACGATCTGCTCCAGGCGGGCCATAGACTGCTCAAAGCTTTGGGATTGTTCATTCTGTTCGCTCATAGGAACCTCCTTTGCCCTCCTGAGGGCCCAATTGTTCTGTGGATTCCACCGACGCCCGAATCCGGCCATCGGACAGCTGCAAAGTAAACCGGTCACCGGAACGCACCTGCTCCACCTGGCGCAGGAGCTGGCCGCCCTCCGTCTGGGCCATGGCGTAGCCCCGGGTCAGGACCTTCAGGGGACTCATGGCGTCCAGGGCCGCCGTCAGACGGACGCACCGCTGGCGGTTTTTTGCCAGAGCCTGCTGCTGGGCGGCGCAGAGGCGGCGCTGGATGCTGTCCAAAAGAAGACGGCGCTCGTCCAGATAGGCCGTGGGGCTCTGGAGGGGCCGGGCCGCTGCCAAAGTGCTCAGCCGCTGCCGGTTCACCTTCACCTGCTTGGCCAGGTGGGCTCCCATGGCGGAGGCCATGGACCGGAGCTGCCGGATCAGCTCCTCCCGGTCCGGCACCGCCAGCTCGGCGGCGTTGGAAGGGGTGGCCGCCCGCAGATCCGCCACATAGTCGGAGATGGTCACATCCGGCTCATGGCCTACGGCGGAAATCACAGGAATTCTGGATTCATATATGGTACGGGCCAGCATTTCATCGTTAAAGGCCCACAGGTCCTCCAGGCTGCCGCCGCCCCGGCCGGTGATGATCAGATCCGCCAAATCCCACCGGTTTACATAGCGAATGGCGCCGCACAGCTCCGCCGGAGCCTCCACCCCCTGGACCCGCACGGGCAGTAGCAGGACCTTGGTGAGAGGATACCGCTTGCGCAGGATCCGCAGCATGTCATGGACCGCTGCACCGGCGGAGGAGGTGATGATGGCGATGGTCCCTGGGTATCGGGGCAGGGGCTTTTTGTGGGACGGGTCAAACAGGCCCTCGGCCTGGAGCTTGGCTTTCAGCTGCTCAAAGGCCACGTGCAGGTCTCCCACCCCGTCCGGGGTCAGATTGGTGCAGTAGAGCTGGTAGGCTCCGTCCCGGGGGAAGACGGAAATCTTGCCCAACGCCAGCACCTTCATGCCGTTTTCCGGGCGAAACCGGAGGCGGATGGCGCTGGACTTGAACATCACGCAGCGCAAAGCGCCGGTGGCGTCCTTTAGGGAAAAATAGTGATGGCCAGAGGGATATACCTTGTAATTGCTGATCTCCCCCCGGATACACAGGCCGGACAGAAGCCGGTCCGAGTCCATCATAGACTGTATGTAGGTGTTGATTTGCGTCACACTATAAATCTGCTGTTCCATTGGATTCCTCCAGACTTCTCCAGGTCAGAACCGCCACCCCCATGGCGTTGTCCGTGGCGTACTGAGGCGGACAAAACACCGGGTCATATGGCTTCATATACGCCCGCAGCATGGAATTGGAGGCCACGCCCCCGGAAAACACCACCGGAAGGCCCGGATACCGCTGCCTGGCGTGACCGGTGGCGGCTTCCACGGCACGGCAAACGCTGGCCAGAGCAAAGGCCGCCGTCTCCTCCCTGCATCCGGTCCGGGCCAGGTATTGCTGCACCTGGTTCTCCACACCGGACAGGGAAAATTCCGTCTCCGGGCACTTCACCCGGTAGCCTTCCACCGCTCCGGCCTCCTGACTCAGCCGGTCCAAGGCCTTTCCCGCTGGGAAGGGCAGCTCCAGCAGCTGCCCCGTCCGGTCGATGAGCTGGCCGGCAGAAATGTCTGTGGTGCCGCCAATGCGGCTGCAATCCAGGTTCCACCCCTGAGGCTGTGTGTAAAGGAGCTCTGTGGTGCCCCCTGAAAGGTGCCATGCCAGAAAGGGGCTGGCAAAAAGCTCCTGCCGCCCGGCCGACCAGAGGGCCGCCGCCAGATGCCCCTGCTGGTGAGAAACCTCCACCAGAGGCACCTTCAGCAGAGCTGCCACCGTCTGAGCCAGGCATACCCCGGCCAGAAAGCAGGGCATATAAGACCCCTCCACCGCCCGGGGCCGGGTACTGACTCCCACGGCGGCCACAGACCCCGGGTCCACATGGGAAAACAGCCCACCGGTCAGGGCCGGCAGGCTTTTGACATGGGCAAACAAGGCGTCTGCCTGGCGCAGACCCAAGGCTCCCGCCTTCACAGGTAGGAGGCGGGATTGGTTCTCCCCAGACGCGCCGTCGAATATAGCGACGGAGGTGGTATAATTGCTGGTGTCAAAGCCCAGGACGGTCATGGCGCAGGCGCCTCCTGGGGGGCTTCTTCCTGAGAGGGTGCTTCCGTCCCAGCCTGCTCCTGCCCCCGGAGGAAGGAGCGGAGAATGCCGTTGACAAAGGTACCGGCGTCATCGCCGTCGTACTTCTTCGCCAGGGTGACCGCCTCGTTGACCGCAACGCCCACAGGTACATCCTCCACCCACTGGCACTCGAAGAGGGCCAGCTGCAAAATGGCCCGGGTCAGCCGGGAAATCCGGCTCAGATCCCAGCCGATGGAATAGCGCTGGATGGTCTCGTCCAATTCCTGGGCACGGTTGGCGGTGCCCACCACCACCTGATCCAGGTAGGCCAGCTGCTTCCGGCTGGGCCGCTCGGCATAGACCTCATTTTCCTGGGAAAGGGCGGCATAATATGCCTTGTCCAGCCGGGCCTCCAGGGCGGTCTCCGGCTCTTCCCCGGTGAAACTCCGGCTATATATCAAATGGACTGCCAGCTCTCTGGCATTTGACCTTGTCATAAATCGGTCTCCTTCTTTTGGTTTCCACTGCTGCCAGGGGGAACGCTCACTTGTGTTCCACGGTGATGCCGCAGACATTCACGTTGACCTCAGTCACCTGTATGCCGGTCATGGACTCCACTGCAGAGGTCACATTCTCTTGGACTGCCTTTGCCACGTTCACCACGGCATAGCCGTAGGTGGCCACGATGTTACACTCAATAAACAGACGGTCATCCTCGGTGATGGTGAGCTTCACGCCCTTGCCCCAATTCTTCCGGCCCAGGATCTCCGCAATGTCGGAGCCCAGCCTGGCGCTGAAGCCTGCCACGCCCTCAGTCTCTCCAACGGCGACGGTGACGATGGAGATGATCACGTCTTCGGAAATCTGGACCGTGCCATTTTCCTGGTTCTGTGTAATGTACTGCTTGCTTTCGGCCATGGAATGAACCTCCTTAGAAATCAAAAGCGCGGCGCAACGCCGGGCACAATCGTTTTACTCACCTTATTCTACCACAATTCCAAGAAAAAACAACTGTAGATTTCCTCCCGTACCAGGAAAAAGGCGGAAGGCTGCCTGTGCCTTCCGCCCATCGCCTTATTTTACCTCCACAATACGGATATCCGCCAGGTCCAGGTCCGCCTGGGTCATGACGATATCGGAAATCAGAGCCACGTCGGTTTCCTGCAGGCCTTCCTCCGGAGCCGCCACAGCCACGGAGATGCCGCCGTCATTCATATAGGCTACGCAGTCGGTGTAGCCCTTGGCGATGACCAGGCTCTCAATCTGGGCCTCACACAGGGCCGTCTCTACCAGACCCTCCAGCTCCTTGGAGGCGGAGGAGGCCTGGGCGTCCTCGCCATAGGACATGGCCTCCTGTAAGGTGGAAACGGCGCTGTCCCGGGATTGCTGGCGGCTGAGGCGGACGGCGGCAAAGTAATCGGTCGTCTGCCCAGAGGCCGCCTGCAGGTCCTCCTTGGCTGCGTCTGCCGCCAGGCTTCCGGTCTGGCTCATCACCAGTGTGGAGTTGCCCAGGATCTTTTCCTCGTTCAGGGTGTCTGTCAGGTTTGCCGTCTCCTGGTCCTGGGTGTACATCCAGTTCAGGTAGATGCCGGCGCAGACGAACACCAAAATGGATGCCACTACGGCGTTTTTCTTCCAGTTTTTCATGAATTTTTCCTCCTCAATTCATCGCATTTTCACAACTGTGATCTGATCTGTCCCCAGGCCGGTCACGCTGGCTACGGCCTGCACCAGAGCCAGCTTCACCCCCGGGTCATCCGCCCCCTGGCAGACCACAATGGCGCCCTGGTAGGTAGGCGCGGTCACCTGCTGCACCAGGGCCGACTGTGTGCCACTGCCGGTGCCGTACAGGACCGTATTGTCCTCCTGCCGCAGGCTTTCTTCCGTACTGCCGCCGGTTTGGAGCTGCGTATCGGTTTGGTAATGGATTTGCTCCCCGGATTTCAGGCTCAGCATCACCTCCACAGCGCCGGCGCCCTGAATCCGGCTCAGAAGATTGGCCAATCGGGTCTCCTCCACCGCCAGGGTGGACCGCTCTTCCACCGCCGGAGCCGTTGCCTCCGGCTCCGCCTCCCTCCCCGACGGGCGGGGCAGCAGCAACAGCAGAACCCCCAGCAGCAAGATGAGAACGGGATACTTGAATTTTCCCAAACGCTGGGGCAAGCGGCGAAGCGTCTCCCAAACAGGACCGGACTCCTTCATGAGGACCACACCTGCCTCTCTTTGGGAATCCCCAGCTCCGTCTCAATTTGGCCGCTCAGCTGGCTCCTGGCATAGGGGGAAGCCGCTCCTTGCAGCCTGACCCCACAGGGCAACAGCTCCGCATCCAGCTCCACCTGCACCTCCAGCTGCAAGCCCAGTGCATCGGCTTTGTCCAAAATATATGAGGCAGCCTCTTCCGATATGATTGCCGCCATCTGCCGCTTTGTCTCATCCTCCGCCTGACTGGCCATCCGGTCGGCCTCCGCCTGGACCTGGGCCGTTGGGTCAGAAAGGTCCGGAAGCCGGAGCAGACCCAGAGGCCCCAGGGCCGTGGCCAGCAGGAAAATGCCGCAGACCAGACTCAGGATCTTCTCCTGTCCCTTCCGCCCGGCGGTAATGGCCTTCACCAGGGCGCACAGCATGGCGGCGGCGGTCAGGGTGATCACATATCGCCGTATGGCATCCATCAAATTACTCCTTTCATAAAACAGACCGTGCTGATCAGCTGGATTAGGCAGCAGGTTCCTGTGGTGGCCAGGAGCAGCCCCATGGCCTGGGCAAAGCTCTCCGTGAGGGCCGTGTGGTTTTCGCTCCCCACCACGCCGCACAGAGCCGCCGTCAGCTTCAGGAGCAGATACTGAAAGCCCAGCTTCAAAAAAGGCGCAGCCGTAATGGCTAAAATCGCCAGCAGTCCCAGGACTCCCGCCGTGCTGCGCACGGCAGCGGCGCCGGCCAGCACCGTCTCTGTGGCGTTGGAGAGCATCCCCCCCACCACCGGTACCGCACCGGAGATGGCCATTTTGGTCACCTTCACCGCCGCTGCATCCGCCGTGCCGCTGATGACGCCGGTGATGGCCATATAGCCGGTAAACAAGGACAGCACCAGCTTCAGAGCCCAGGTAATGAGAGTTTTGAAAAAGTCCCGCAGCCGTCCCAGAAGCTTGTTTCCAATGGCGGCGGAAGCCAGAGACAGGGATAAAAATAAGTACATCAGCGGCCCCAGCAGGCCCGCCAGCAGCCCTGTGAGGAGGCTGTCAAACATGGCGGTTCCCATGTATAGGGCGGAAGCCGTGGTGGTTCCACCGGAGGCCACCAGGGCCGCCGACATCACCGGAAGCAGCAGCTTTCCGTAGTCGCTGATGGCCTGGACCGTCTCCAGGCCGCTTTGAATCAGGGCGTCTGTAGGCTGTAGCAGCAGCGAGGCAATGGCCACAGCGCCCAAAATATCGGCTGTGGGCGTCCGCAGTCCCTCGTCCCCAGCCCGGAACAGAGCGCACAAAATGGCCGCCGCCAGCACCCCGGCGCAGGCTGCCGCCGCCTGGGGCAGCCCCGGGGTCACCGCAAGCAGAGCCTTCCGCACCACCTCCAAAACGCCATTCAGAAATCCCCTGTCCTCTTGGGGTAAAAACGCCTGGGCCTCCTGAGGGACCCCCTCCAGCACAGCCTCCGCCTCTGCTTCTGCGCCCAAAACCGGGACGGCCAGCAGGCCCAGAATCAGAAGCATCATCATCCACTTCCGCATGGTTTCACCTCTTCAGCATATCCCCAATCATATCTAGCACACTGGTAAATAGGGGCAGAGCCAGGTACAAGGCCGCTGCACTGCCGCACAGCCGGACCATTTTGGCCAGGGTCCCCTCCCCGGCGTCCTCGCACACCGCCCCTGCCAGCTCTGCCAGGAGGCCAACTCCGGCAGTCTTCAGGAGGATGGTCACCGTGGCTCCGTCCAGCTGGCCCAGCAGGCGAAGCTCCGTGACAAAATCCACCACTGGCTCCAAAAACCAGGCGGCCAGCGCCAGAATCACGGCGCTGCAGGCAATGACCATGAGGATGGAAATCTCTTTGGCCTGCTTCTGCACCACCAGGGCCAGTACCGCGCCCACCATAGCCAGGGCCGCTGCTTGTAAAAACCGGTCCATGGCTAAAACTGGAACAGGGTCTTGACCAGATCAAAGAGGGCTGCAATTCGCTGGGCCAGGATCATGAGCACCACCACCAGCCCTGCCAGGGTGGTCATGGTAGCTTGCTCCTCCCGGCCGGAGCGAACCAGAACCTGATTTAAAATGGTCACAATGATCCCCACTGCCGCAATCTTAAAAATCAGATCTACTTCCATAGGCTTACAGAAGGAGGATGGCCAGGGCGGCCCCGGCGCAGAGTCCCAAAGCCCGGTAGCAGCGAAGCCGCCCCGCCTTCTCCGCCTCCACCCGCTCCAGCTCCTTCCGGCAAGCTTCCTGAGCGGCGGCCAGGCCCCGGAGCTGCCCGGCCAGGTCCAGCTGCCCCAAACTCTTGCCCAGCTGGGAAAGTAGACTGCGGCAGGCCTCTGGCAGCTCCCGGTCCCGGGCCAGGGTCAGGGCCACGCAAGCCGGCGCCTCCGACACATCTCCCCGCCGCAACTCCTGCCCCAGGGTCCCGAAGAATTTTCCCACCGGCCCTGTACACGCCGAGGCCAGAATGGCGCACAGCTCCGGCAGCTCCGTCATCTGGTATTCCATCTGGCACTGCATCAGCTCCAGGCCGTTCTGCAGCTGCTGCAAGCACCGCTGCAGGCCTGTGTAGCTTGCAGCCATGGAAAATCCGCAGGCCCCGCAGGCGCCCACTACACAAATGGCACCGATCCACTGTATCATCCTGTATGCAACTCCTCTACCGTATAAGTCTGGTCCGGCTGCAGCACCACAGCCGTTTGAAACATTCCTGTTTGCAGCAGCCGCCGGTATACCGGGCGGCGGTGCAGATCCTCCACGCTCCAGGCGTGGGCCGTGGCCAGGAAGCGAACGCCGCAGTAACTGCACTGCTCCATGGCGGCGCAGTCCTCCAGGGCGGTGATTTCATCCACGGCAATCCACTTGGGCCCCATAGACCGGAGCAGCAGCTCCATGCCTTCTGCTTTACTGGCTCCCGTCAGCACATCGGTACGGCTGCCGGTCTGGAATTGGTAGCCCTGGTACAAGGCCGGAAACAGCTCCCCCCGCTGGTCCGCAACGGCCACTGCCTCCCCTTTGCCATCGGAGATTTGGCGGATCAGGTCCCGCAGCAGGGTGGTCTTTCCTGCCCCCGGGGGACCCAGGATCAAGGCAGAGCCTGTCCCCAGCCGGTCCGGCAGACCGGCAGCCAGCCCGGGAAAATCCCGGGCCACCCGAATGCACACCGAACGCAGCTCCTTCATTCCGGTCATTTTCCCCTCTCGTACGATCGCCGTACCGCACAAGCCCAGCCTGTGGCCGCCGCGGGCCGTGAGATAGCCCTGGGCTATGCTCCATGCGGCGTAGGCGGAAAAGCGGGAGGCCGTGTTGACCGCATAGCTCAAGTCCTCCGTACCCACCCGGCGGCAGCTGGGAAAATACTCCTCCCCGCCTGCCGCCAGCAGGGGCGGCTGCCCCAAATGCAGGCGGATCTCCCGCACCTGCTTGTCCAGCCCGCCTCCGTCCACAGGCTCCCGGAGCCAGGGGGGCAGCAGCTCCAGCAGCTCTCTCCAATAACAAATCATGCTCTCAACTCCCATTGCCACCATATGAGGCCCGTCCACCGGATATACCTCCCCCTGCCCGGCGGTGTATAAAAAACTGCCGCAAAGGGGACAAGCCTTGACTTGTCTGCTTTGCGGCAGGATGGATGGGAACGGACGGCTCAGTCCCGGCGCCGGCGGCTGTTTCCGCCGAAGAGGACCAGGAGCCGGAGCAGCTGGGTGAGGGATACGGCCAGGGCGGCCACGTAGGTCAGAGCGGCAGCCCGGAGCGTCTTCCGCGCTCCCTTCATCTCCTCGTCATAGAGAAGGTGGCCGGATTCTATGGCGGCCAGGGCCCGGCTGCTGGCATTGAACTCCGTGGGGAGGGTCACCAGCTGGAACAGAGCCGCCAGGCCAAAGCAGGCAATGCCGGCGTAGACCAGATAGTACATCTGGGGGCTGTAAACGGAAAACAACAGGCCCACCAGAATCAGCGGCATAGACAGCCTGGAGCCGATGTTGGTAATGGGGACAATGGCGGTGCGAAGCCGGATGGGGGCGTAGCCCACGGCGTGCTGCACCGCATGTCCGGCCTCGTGGCAGGCCACGCCGATGGCTGCGGTGGAGGTGTTGTCATAGACCTGGTCCGACAGGCGGATGACGTTGGCCTTGGGATCGTAGTGATCCGTCAGGTTGCCGGAGATGTGCTCGATCCGGACGGCGGTGAGGCCGTTGGCATCCAGGACCCGGCGGGCGGCCTGGGCCCCGGTAATTCCCCGGCGGGAATACTGGGTGGAGTAGCGGCGGAAGGTGCTGTTTACGTTGGCGCTGGCCCACATGGCCAGAAGCACCGCCGGCAGCACCAGGACGACATAAGTCCAATCAAAAAACAAGATGGAATTCCTCCTTACAACTTACAAAAGCTCCAGAGGCTCCAGAGCGTCATAGAGCCGCTGGGTGACGGCGCCCAGGAACAGGCTGCCAGCCTGCTGATGGAGGGTCTGCATGGCTCCGGCGGACAGGTTGATGGGTACATTGCCGGACATGAACAGATCGTTGTCCAGAATGAAGCGAACCTCCTTGTCCTCCTGTCCGCCCCGCTTCACCATGCCGGGACCGGCGTGAATCTTGGCCCGGCAGCCACCCCGCAGGGCAATCTCCACATCCATGGAGCAGCGGGTGGTGGACGCTTCGTTCACATCCTCCTCCCCCAGGATGCCCAGATAACAGGGCTGGAACAGCTCCCGGAAGGGGACGCCCTCCAGGTCCAGATCCTTCCGGGAGAAGGCGTTGATGTACCGGAGACCCACCCGCTCATAATAGGCAGGCTTATAAATCTGAATGAAGGCCGCCAGAGGCCGGTCCAGCTTTTTGGCAAAGTCCTCCCAGGAGGTGTACCGGGAGCTGGCCAGGGAGATGAATTTGCTGGTGAGATTGACCCGCCAGCTGCCGTCTGCTGCGGCGAACTGATAGTTAATGGTCTCCGGCTGGTTTTGCAGGGAGAAGTTCCCGGGCGTGCCGGCAATTTTAGGGGCGGGAATTTCCTTCCGGGCGCTGTACTGAGGGAATTCATCCCGAATGGCCTCCTGGAAATCTACAGGGGGCTTTGCGGCAATGGCCAGGATTTCAGGGAAGCGAAACTGGCAGATCACTTCCATCAGCTGATTTTTTTTGAGAAACCGGCGGGGCTCCTGAGAAAACATAGGGTGCGCTCCTTTCACAACGGCTGTGCGTCTTTTCTTTTGACTCTATTATACCCGCATTTTACCAAAATGACAAGGTTGTGGTTCCTGCTTTTGGGCATGGAATTCTTTACTTTTCTGTAAACTTTGCGTATAATAAACCCAGCTTGGAAAGGAGGTATCGGTTTGACCGTTCTTCGCATGTTGGAGAGCCTGCGCGTTCCGGCCATGGACGGCTTGATGCAGGCGGTGACGGAGCTGGGCTCCGAGGTGTTCTTTCTGGTTGTGGCATTGGTGCTGTTTTGGTGCGTCAGCAAACAGGAAGGATATTACTTACTGACGGTGGGCTTTTTCGGCACGGTGCTCAATCAATTTTTGAAGCTCCTGTGCCGTGTGCCCCGGCCCTGGGTGCTGGACCCTGAATTTACCATTGTAGAATCTGCCAGGGCAGATGCCACAGGCTATAGCTTTCCCAGCGGTCACACGCAAAATTCCGTAGGGACCTTTGGCGTCCTGGGCCGGTGTGCCAGGCGGACCTGGGTCCGGATTCTGTGCGGCATTTTGATGATTCTGGTCCCCTTTTCCCGGATGTATCTGGGCGTCCACACCCCGGCAGACGTTTTGACTGCCGCCGGGACGGCTCTGGCCCTGGTGTTTCTGGTCAAACCTGCGGTGTACAGCAGGCGGTCCTGGGTCTTCCCCACCCTGCTCGCCGCCATGTCCGCCTGCGCCTTGGCCTTTGTGCTCTATGTGGAGCTGACCCCCTTTCCCGGGGATATGGATCCCAAAAATCTGGCCGAGGGCGTAAAAAATGCCTACAGCCTTCTGGGAGCCTTGCTTGGCATGATTTTGGCCTATCTTCTGGATGAGAGAACAATTCATTTTCCGGTTCAGGCCCTTTGGTGGGCTCAGATTCTGAAGGTGATTGTGGGCCTGGGCCTCACCATGGTTCTTCGGGCGGTTCTGAAAGCGCCCCTCCTGGCTCTGACAGGGGGGCATGAGGCGGCCCATGGAATCCGGTATTTTTGCATGGTGCTGTTTGCCGGGGCCGTCTGGCCCCTCACCTTCCGGTGGTTTGGCCATTTGGGCGGGGGGAAGAGGTCATGATATTTTTGTGGATTGTCTTGGCTTTGGTCATACTGGCCCTGGCGGTCAGCTATCTGGGGTTTCGCATTGCCTGTGTCCGGGGGCATGAGTACCCCTGGGAGGATGACGCCCAAATGCAGAAAAAAATTGGACCCAGCTACGCGGCTCTGGTAAAGGGCGGCGTGGACTGGCTCCGGCAGCAGAGGCCCCGGGATCTGTACCTCACCAGCTACGATGGCCTTCGGCTCCATGCACGGTGGGTCCCGGCGGATTGCCCCAGAGGTACTGTCATCCTCTTCCATGGTTGGCGCAGCAGCATCGTGGGGGATTTCAGTCCCAGCATGCCGGTGTACCACGATCTGGGCTTTAACCTCCTGCTTGTGGACCAACGGGCCCAAAACGGAAGCGCAGGCCGGTACATCACCTTCGGCGTCCGGGAGAGCCGGGACGTCCGGCCGTGGGTCGAGCTGCACAACCGGGAATTTGGCCCGGAACCAGTGTTCCTGGGAGGCGTGTCCATGGGGGCTACCACGGTTTTAATGGCCGCTGGGGGGCCTCTGCCGGAAAACGTCCGGGGGATTATGGCTGACTGTGGCTTCTCCTCCCCGTGGGAGATCATGGCAGCCGTGGCAAAGCACCGGGCTCATCTTCCGGCGTTTCCCATGTTGTATTTAGTGAATTTCTGGTGCCGCCTCCTGGCCGGTTTTGACGGGAAGGAGGGCTCCACCGTTCAGGCCATGGCCCGGAACCGGCTGCCGGTCTTCTTTGCCCACGGCCAGGCCGACAACTTCGTCCCCTGGGCCATGACCCAGGCGGCTTATGACGCAGCTGATTGCGAGAAGGAATTGCTGCTGGTGCCCGGCGCCGGTCACGGCCGGAGCTATCTGGTGGACCAGGAGCGGTATCTGCAAATGTTGGAACGCTTCCTGAACCGGAATCTGCCTGCCAATGCCATTCCCCGGTGAGGATGCACAGAAAACCATGTAAAGCCTACCGCCGGTGCGTCAGAACTGCCGTATCCTGCAGCGGAACCCATATCCAAATGAGCGAATCAAAAAGAGGTGCATGTTCATGAATTACGCAACCATCAAAAACTGTGACATCGCCAACGGCCCCGGGGTTCGGGTCAGCGTCTTTGTATCCGGCTGTACCCGCCGCTGCAAGGACTGCTTCAACCGGGAAGCCTGGGACTTCCAGTATGGCGCTCCTTTCACCCAGGAGACCATCGACCAAATTCTGGCCTATTTGAAGCCGGATTATATCTGCGGCATCACCGTCCTGGGCGGGGAGCCATTCGAGCCCCAGAATCAGCCCGGTGTGCTGGAGCTTCTGCGCCAGGTCCGGGGGAAATATCCCAAAAAGTCCGTATGGGTCTTCACCGGTTACACCCTGGACGGCCACATCCTGTCCAAAAAGCTGGGTCCCTGGCCGGTAACCGAGGAGCTGCTGTCTTATATTGATGTGCTGGTGGACGGTCCCTTCCTTGCGGAGGAGAAGGACCTGTCTCTCCGGTTTCGCGGCTCCCGGAACCAGCGGCTCATTGATCTGAGGCAGACCCTCGCTTCAGGCCAGATCGTCCTATGGACCGACTGGCAGACAGAAAGGAGATCATAAACAAAATGAAAATGCAAGTAAAACGGCTGAATCCCAGAGCAAAGCTCCCCACCTATGGCACCGCCTTGTCTGCCGGAGCCGATTTATATGTCTGCCTGGAGGAACCCGTCACCATCCAGCCGGGGCAAACCGCTTTTTTGCCCACGGGTCTGGCCATTGCGGTGCCGGAGGGCTATGCTGGCCTGGTTTTCGCCCGCAGCGGCATGGCCTGCAAACGGGGGTTGGCCCCGGCCAATAAAGTTGGGGTTATCGATGCGGACTACCGGGGTCAGGTGCAGGTGGCCCTGTACAACCACGGTCCTGAGGCGCAGACAGTCTGCCACGGAGACCGGGTGGCCCAGCTTTTGGTGGTTCCGGCGCTGTCTCCGGACATGGAAGAAGTGGAGGAGCTGGATGAAACTTCCCGGGGTTCCGGCGGCTTCGGCTCCACAGGAAGCAATTAAGGCAAGGAGACGCCGGCCTCTGCCCCCCAGGCTGGCTGCAGCTCCTTTTCCATCACATAATTGGTAAGGGCAATTCCACCCCGGATGACCTGCTGCTCCCGCAGCACCCGGTAGCCCCTGTGGAGGAAAAAGGGCTTGGCTGTGATGGACGCATGTGTGGTCACCTTCTTCACCTGGACAGCCTGCTCCAGTCTCTGGCAAATTGCAGATGCAATGCCCTGACTTTGGTAGTCCGGATGCACGTACAGTCTGTCCAAATACCCGGTTTCATCCATGTCTCCAAAGCCGACTATCTCACCGTTCTGGACTGCCACTACCGTATCATGGGCCAGAAATGACCGGTTCCATTGGTCTAGATCCACCATCCCCGTTGCCCACACGCACAGCTGCTCCTGGGTATAGTCTCTGGCATTTACCCGATGAACCGTATCGTAAAACAGCCGAGCCAAGGATTTGCAGTCTGAGGGCTGGTATGCCCTGATCGTCATTCTGATCGACCTCCAAAGGTAGTTCTCCTGTAAAAATATAACATGCGGGCAGGAATCCGTCTACCCCCTTCCGTTCCTCATAGATTCTCCCATTTGGGAACATACTAGTGGAAAACAGAAGGGAGCACAAACTGCATGCAGTCTGAACAGAAAAACCCGGACGCCGTGGAACAAAGCCGGGAGCAGGTATTGGAGCTGGGCTCCGACCTGACCAAGGGAAAAAACGGCAACATTTACACCCTCACGGTCATTGGTCAGATTGAGGGGCATCAGACCCTGCCAGAGACCGCCAAAACCACCAAATATGAGCATGTCCTGCCGCTTTTGGCGGGAATTGAGGAGAGCGACGAGATTGACGGCCTCCTGCTCCTCCTGAACACCGTCGGCGGCGACATTGAGGCCGGGCTTGCCATTGCCGAGCTCATTGCAGGCATGAAAAAGCCCACCGTCTCCCTGGTCCTGGGGGGCGGACACTCCATCGGCGTCCCTCTGGCGGTGTCTGCCAAACGGTCCTTCATCGCGCCTACGGCCAGCATGACCATTCACCCGGTGCGAATGACTGGGCTGGTGGTGGGCGCGCCTCAGACCTTCCGGTACTTCAACCGGATTCAGGAGCAGATTGTGGACTTTGTCACCGCCAACTCCAAAATCTCCCGGGAGGATTTTGAAGGATATATGATGGCCACCGGCGAAATGGCCACCGATGTGGGGACCATCCTCTATGGCCGGGAGGCTGTCTCCTCCGGCCTCATCGACCGGCTGGGCGGCCTCCATGACGCTCTGGAATGCCTGCATAAAATGGTCTCCCCTCGCCGCCGCCCTCGCCGGAACCAGCCGGAAGCCAGCCAGCCCTCCTAACCCCGGATCTTTTCTCCAATTTCAGAGGCTCCACCTGGAAAGGGGAATCCCTTCCAAATGGAGCCTCTATCCTATCTCCTGGCCGGAGCGCCAAGTTTGACCCGCAGCTGCTCCAGACGATTCAGCGCATCGTAAAGCGTCTCGTCCTTTTTCGCAAAGTGGAGCCGGATCAGATGATTTACCGGCTCACGGAAGAAGCTGGAGCCAGGCACCGCGCCTACGCCGACCTCCCTGGCCAAGTCCTCACAAAACCGAAGATCGCTGTCATAGCCAAACTCGGAGATGTCCAGAAGGACATAGTAGGCGCCTTCGGGGCAATTGTGAGGGATACGCAGATCGTCCAGGCCCTTCAGGAGCAGCTCCTTCTTATGGGTGTATTTTGCCGCCAGAGCCTCATAATAGTCCTGCCCGAACTGCAGGCCGGGAATGACTGCCTCCTGCAACGGCGCTGCAGCGCCCACCGTGAGAAAATCGTGAACTTTTTTGGCCCGTTCGATGATTCTGGCAGGGGCAAGGATGTAGCCAAGCCGCCAGCCGGTGATGGAGTAGGTCTTAGAGAGGGAGGAACAAGAGAGTGTCCGCTCCCACATCCCCGGCAAAGTGGCAAAGTAGGTGTGCCAGTGTGGTGTGTAGACGATGTGCTCATATACCTCATCGGTGATCACAAACGTATCGTATTTCCGGGCCAAACCTGCAATGAGTTCCAGCTCCTCCCGGGTAAACACCTTGCCACAGGGGTTGGAGGGGTTACACAGCACCAGGGTCTTGGGGTGTTGGCGGAAGGCGTCCTCCAGCACCTCCGGGTCAAAGCGGTAGTCCGGTGGCACCAAGGGTACATAGATTGGCTCTGCGCCTGAGAGGATGGTATCTGCACCGTAGTTTTCATAAAATGGTGAGAATACAATTACCTTGTCACCGGGGTTGGTCACAGTCATCATGGCGCACATCATAGCCTCGGTGCTGCCGCAGGTCACCACAATCTCGCAATCAGGATCAATGGAGCAGCCCATGAAGTGAGACTGCTTGGCAGCCAGAGCTTCCCGAAAATTTTGTGCACCCCAGGTGATGGAGTACTGGTGGAAGTCCTCATTCGCCACCTCGGCCAAACGGTCCAGGATTGCACGGGGAGGATCAAAGTCCGGGAAGCCCTGTGACAAATTGACCGCACCGTACTGCAGGGAGATTCTTGTCATTCTTCTGATGACCGAATCTGTAAAGGTATCGGTTCGTTTTGAAAGCTGGGGCATAGTATTCCCTCCCATTATGTTCTGTCATGGAGCTTGCGCTCGTCTATTATTCTCTTCGACTTATGTTCCGAGCGGGTGTTCAGCCCGCCGTCTGGATGGACGACAACTTGGTACGGCTTCACACCGATCCGGGCCTTGAGGGCTGCGGATACCTCAGCAGCTACCTCGTCGTCCGTTTTGGTGTTATCCCCACTCTTTTCGACTTCTACGGTGTACTTACAGGTGAAATCTTTCTCAAAAACGCGGGTCAGATATTCTCCGGTGATGCCCGAACGTTCCCTGATCACCGCTTCGATATCGCTGGGGAATACGTTGACGGCGGAAACAATGAACATGTCATCCTTACGTCCGTTAATATGGATCCTGCCGTGGGTTCTACCGCAGGAGCAAGGCGTATTGTCAATCCAGCCGATGTCTCCGGTGCGGAACCGGATGAGCGGACGGGCATGCTTGCGCAAGGTGGTAAAGACAAGTTCTCCTACCTCACCGGGTTTCAGAACTTCGCCTGTGTGAATGTCAACGGTCTCCACAAGGATATGGTTTTCAGCGATATGCAATCCGTCCTTGGCCTCACACATGGCGGCGCAGGCTCCAAAAATATCTGACAGTCCATAAAAGTCATAGACCTCTGCGCCCCAAAGCTCTTCGATGGCTTTTCTGGTTGCTTGGATGGAACCGCCAGGCTCTCCGGCCACGATGATCTTTTGAATATTCAAATCCTTCTTCGGATCAATTCCACTTTTTAAGGCCTTTTCACCGAGCTGCCAAGCGTAGGACGGACTGGTCCAGATGATGGTTGGCCGATAGGTTTTCAAAATGAACAGGAGCCTTTCACTGGGCAGGGTTCCGCCCCAGATGCAGAGCGCGCCCAGGTTCTGCGCGCCAATGACGTCTGGACCTCCCACATACAGGGAAAAGTTCAGCGCATGCACATAGCGGTCGTTGGGTCTCATACCAATTTGCCAAAACCAGCGGCTCTCAGTATCTTGAAATTCATCGAAATCCTGTTTGGTAAACGGACTCATAGTAGGAACTCCTGTGGAGCCGGAGGACGTGGAGATAAACACCACATCCTCTTCGGGAACCGCAGCAAGTTCCCCAAGGAAGGACCCAACGCCCTGGGTATCACGTTGTGTCGTTTTATCGATGAACGGAAACTTCTGAATATCCGAAAGGGCTTTGATATCCGACGGCTTCACACCGGCTTCGTCAAAGGACCGCTTGTAGTACGGCGCATGGTCATAGGCAAACTGTACAATTTCCTTGAGGTCCTCCAGCTGCCTCTTCTCCAGCTCCTCTCTCGGGAGCGTCTCCAGCTCCTCATTCCAGTACTTGCTATTTACATCTCTATTCATGATGATCTCCTCCTTTTAATGAACCAATGTTAAAATTTCTTTGTATGGATCTCCACTTTGCATCCCGGGAACGTCTGATCGTTTCCACATCCTCGTCGGTGAGGTGCTGAAATCGGCTTTGCTTTTTCAAATAGGCTTTCACATCCGCAAACTCTTTGGGCTGATGGTTCAGGGTAAACTCGCCATTTTCATATTCGGCAAGATACCAAAGCCCACAGTCTACCACTTCTTTCGCAATCTCCACAGTGTCCTCGGTGGCAATCCCCCAGCCTGTGGGGCAGGGTGCGATGATGTGGATGTATTTTGTCCCTCTGATCTTCGATGCCTTTTCAACCTTTCGTATAAAGTCTGGCAAATATCCGATGCTTGCGGTGGCGGCGTAAGGAATGCCATGAGCGGCCACAATTTCAAACATATTTTTCTTTGGCCTGAGATTTCCGCGAATATGTTTGCCGGCTGGTGTGGTGGTAGTCCTTGCCCCGAAAGGCGTCAAAGAGCTTTTCTGAATGCCAGTGTTCATGTAGGCTTCGTTGTCGTAGCAGATATATAATATATCGTCATTGCGGTCAATTGCTCCGGAAAGCGCCTGTATTCCAATATCGGCTGTACCGCCGTCTCCGGCAAAACCGACCGCATGAAAATCGGTGATCCCCTGGGCCCTCAGTCCCGCTTCAATCCCGGTCAGCATGGATGCCGTCCCGGCAAATGTGGAGATGATGGCGTTGTTGCCGAAGCATAGCTGGGGAAAATTGAAGCCAACCGCCGACATACAGCCTGCGGGAAGAACGGCCACCGAACGCTCTCCTAATACCTTCAGTGCAATTCTCACTGCAAGGCTACCGCCACATCCGGCGCATGCCTTGTGCCCATAGAAAAATTCATCCTCGTGAATTGTCTTTGCAGGGATGCTCATGTTTCGTCACCTCCGACGTCAATCAATTTCACTGCCACACGTTTGCTTTTTAAGTCCGCAAATA
Source organism: uncultured Eubacteriales bacterium (assembly GCA_900545515.1). Taxonomy (GTDB): domain Bacteria; phylum Bacillota; class Clostridia; order Oscillospirales; family Oscillospiraceae; genus Faecousia. The sequence goes on from UQZA01000029.1 coordinate 18,819, forward strand.
TCCCTTCGATTTCCCCGACGGAGATGTTTTGGCCACCGAGACCTCCGATGTAGTTGGATGCCGGAATCGTCAGCCCCGCTTTTTGCAGCGCGGAATTGACATTGGTATATACGGTACCTTCGTTGCCAAAAGAAATGTCCTTTTCCAGAACTGCAATGGACTTTGCATTTCGCACAGCAGCTGCTATTTCTCGGTTCGGGAAGGGGCGAAGATAGCGAATGCGGAGCAGGCCAACCTTTTCCCCCTGTTCTCTCAGCCGATCTACAATTTCCTTGACCAGGCCTGCGATGCTACCTAGGGTGATCAAAATATAGTCGGCGTCCTCCGTCCAATAGCGTTCGGTCAGCCCTGTATATCGTCTTCCGAAAATCTCGGCGAAGCGCTCTTCCGCCTCTTCAATTGCTTTGGCTGCGTTCAACAGTCCGATGTGTTCCTTGTATTTGAACGCGGTATTGTGTGCCGGCCCTGCGGAAAATCCAAGATTACGGGGATGCTCCAGATCAAGTTTATTTTCTGTCTCAAATCTGGGGAGAAACGCGTCTGCCTGTTCCGCTGTCGGGACATCGACTACCTCGTAGGTATGCGTCAGTACAAAGCCGTCCAGATTTGCCATAAACGGCGTGGACACATCCTTTTTTTCCGCTATGTAATAACTCATCAGCCCAAGATCAAGCGCTTCCTGCGCGTCAACCGCATACGCCTGGATCCAGCCACAGTCAAGCTGTGAGATGGAATCCCGTTGGTCGCCATATATGTTCCAAGGGAGCGCGGTAGAGCGGTTCGCATTCATCATCACAATGGGAAACCGTCCCCCGGACGCATAGGGCAGGCATTCCGCCATATATAGCAAACCTTGAGAGGAGGTGGCGGTAAAGGCTCTTGCTCCCACTGCCGACGCGCCCATTGCGCAGGACAAGGCCGAATGCTCCGATTCCACGTGGATAAATTCCGATTTCAGGCTGCCGTCCTCCACCATTTCAGAAAGCTTCTCCACAACGATGGTCTGCGGTGTAATGGGATACGCTGAAATTACCTGAGGCTTTGCCAGGCGGATTCCCTCGGCAAATGCTTCATTGCCGGATAAAAATTTCTTTGCCATTATTTCTCCGCCTCCATTTCAATTGCACCGGGCTTGCAGATTTTCTTGCAGATACCGCAGCCCTTACAAAAATCATAATCAATGGCTACCTTTCCGCCATCTTTGTATATCACGCCATCCGGGCAGTACAAATAGCATTGCAGACAGCCCACACACCTTTCTCGGTTGATGACTGGACGCCTGCTCCGCCAACCGGCGTTCTTTGTGACCAGATATCCAGCTTCAAAAGCGGTTGTGTCGGGGATCTCTGACAGCTTCTGTGGCACGTGATCCCTTAAATACGGTTTCATCTGTGGATCTCCTTTCCTGCTTCCTCGGCAGCGGCCCTCACCGCCGCAATGTTCTTCCTGTGTAGCTTTTCCGGCATAGTTTGGCGAATGGCTTCCTCAATACTTTCAAGGGAGATTCCGCTGTATATTCCGGCAAGTGCGCCAAGCATGATGGTGTTTGTGATCGGCAGTTTCAAAATTTCCGCCGCCAGCTGATCTCCATCCAGCGCAACGACCCGATCATCCAACCAAGGATGCTTCGTATTCAGCAAAATCTTCCCGCCTGGCTTCAATTCTTCCCAGGCGTTTTCGGAAAACAGGGTGTCGTCAAGAAAAATGCTAAAATCCGCTCGTTCCACCTCACTGCGATTGCCGATGGGTTTTGTATCCAGTTTGGTAAATGCTCTGATCGGCGCGCCCCTGCGTTCCGGACCGAAAGACGGAAATGCCAGCGCATAACTGTGATCATCCCGAAGCGTAAAGGCCGCTCCCAGTAATCTTGCCGCTGTAAAAGCGCCCTGACCGCCTCTTCCGTGCCATAATATTTCAGTCATGTTGTCCCTCCTTGATCGCTTCTGTAGAAGCAAATGATACTATATTTTTATTAACATGAGCGACATTGCAGCAATCGCTTCATCCCCCCTTTGGATACAAAAAGAGCGGGGAGCTCATCGCTCCCCGCTCAGGATCGTCTGCACTTCGAGATGGCGCACAGCGTCACGTCACGTGGTACATATCGGTTCCTGCATGTATCGGGCAATCGCAAATGAGCGCGCGAAGTCGTGGGCATTGGCATTGGCCATGTCCATGTACATGCAGTTCAGCATTCGACGAGTCGCAGCGTGCATTGGATTTGCTCCTTTCCAGTTCCGTTCTGTGCTTGTGGCAAATACTAGCACCCGAACCATCGAATGTCAAGCAAGAAATCCGCTGCCCATAATATTTGGTGATCTCGCACAACATATTTGCAAAAAAACTGCAGAAATTCTATAAATTTTCAAAAGCTCCCGCAATACCTACGAAATTTGTCAACCGGGGAACGTACATGGGATAGCCCTGAAAAATGCGGTCGCCCTGGTGTTTGAAAAGAAAGGTCTGGAAACCACAGGTGTTTTATGATAGAATATCAAAACAAGACTGGAGACGTATGGGGAGGGACAGGGCAATGAGCTGGCTGCAGATTTTGATTCTGGGTGTGGCAGTGGGCTTCGGGGAGATTTTTCCCCTTTCTGGCCCAGGCGTGAGCGCACCGGTGCGGCAGCTGCTGGGGCTTCCTCTGGATGGCAGCGGGGACCGGATGTACAGCGCCCTGCTCCGCATGGCCGTCTGGCTGGCGGTCTGCCTGGTGCTCCGGCGGGAGCTGTGGGCCTGCCTGCGGTCCTTTTCCTCGCCGCCCCGGCGGCGAGGCGCAGGGATACAGGAGGAGGCGCGGCTACACCGCCGTCTGGCCCTTCTGCTTCTTTTGGGAACCCTGCCCATGATTCCTGCCCTTCTGCTTCAGACCCGGGCCGCCCGGCTGGGGACGCTCCCCGGTGTGGCGGTGTTTTTGGCGCTGAACGGCCTTCTGCTCTTCCTCACAGACCGGGTGGGCCATGGAAAGCGGGACGTCCGGTCTGCGACAGTAGCCGATTCGCTGTGCATGGGACTGGCCCAGGCACTTTCGGTCGTACCCGGCCTGTCCCGCACGGGACTCACCATGGCCGCAGGGATTTTGCAGGGCCTGAGCCTGGAATTTTCCTGGAAATTTTCCTTCCTGATGGCGGCTCCTGCCATGCTGCTTCAATCGGTGGTGGCGCTCTTGGGCGCACTGAGAAGCGGCGCTTCATTTTGTGCGCCCTATCTGGCTGGAATGGCCTTGGCCGGGTTGTGCGCCTACCTGTCCCTGCGGCTTTTGCGGTTTGCAGTTCGCCGGGAGGCCTTCGGTAGCTTTGCTTATGCTTCCTGGGGCACAGCCCTTTTGACTTTTATATTATATCTGATCTGTTGAGGAGAGAATCTACATGGCACAAAAGAAACCTGCGTCCCGCTCCGGGGCGAAGAAGAAAAAGCCCGCCACCGCCGCCAAGCGGGCTGTGGAGCGGGAGCCGGCCAAAATCCCCGTCCGGCAAATATTGGCAGGGGCTTGCTTCCTTCTGACGGTGCTGGCCCTTTTTGCCTGTCTGGGCTTTCAGGGCTTCATCCTTGCCGGCGTAAAAAGCCTGCTGGGCGGACTGGTGGGGCCTGTGGGCTTTTACCTGTCTCCGGTTTTGTTCGGATATCTGCTGGTTCTGCTGCTGTCTGGCAGCCATCGCCCGGTGGGGTTGCGCAGTCTGGCAGCTTGCCTGTTTGTGGTTGCAGTCTCTGCGATTGCCCATTTGTGTGGGAAGCGGGAGGCTCTACCCGGTGGCTTTGCCATGGTGGGTCAGCTGTTCCGCACCGGCGGAGCCGGAACCAGTGGCGGCGTCTTGGGAGGACTCACGGGAATTCTGTTTGAGCTGGCCCTGAGCAAGGTGCTGGCCGTCATCGTTCTGGCCACCTTGGCTCTGCTGTCCCTTCTGTGGACCTGGGGCATCACCTTGGGGAGCATTTGCCGTGCCATTCAAAACCGGCCCCGGCCGGAGCGTCCCCCCCAGGAGCAGCCCCGGGAGGACCCGGCTGCTGTGGTGGTCAACCACATCGCCAATAAACACATTGCGCACCTGGAGCGAAAGCGCCAGGCGGCAGAGTTTGACGTTCCGGTGGATGATTTGCCCGTAGGCAGATCTGCCAAAAAGGAGAAATCCAAGTCCCAGGTCCCCTCCCCCGATGCATTCCTGGAGTCGCAGCGGAAGGCTGCCCGGATACAGCAAGAGCCTTCGGTTCCTTTTGACGAAGAACCCATCTCTGGCAATACCGTCATTCCCTCTGCTCACCAGGAGGAGTTTGGGGCAAGAGCGGTTTCGGAAGAAGAGCTCTTGGAGTTTACTCCAGAGGCGGACGCAGACATTGCCCAAGCGGTTATGCAAGCCGTGGCTCCCATGCCGGAGGAACCGGCTCTGGAAAAAGTCAGCGCCAAAGACGCCCGGGCTTCTGCGCAAATGGTGGCCCAGGAGATTGCGGAAAACGCCCAGGCGCCCAAGCCGGAGTATCACTTTCCTCCCATCAACCTACTGAAAACCGCCCCCGGCGGCGCCACAGACGGCACGGCGGAAATGCGGGAAAATACCCGCCGCCTGAACGAGGCTCTGCAGAGCTTCAAAATTGAAGCCCGCATCTGCAACGTCACCCGGGGACCTTCAGTCACCCGGTACGAGGTGGAGCTGGCCCAGGGGGTCCGCCTGGCCAAGGTGACGGCCCTCCAGGACGACATCGCCCTGGCCCTGGGTGCGGTGGGCGTTCGCATCTCGGCCATTCCGGAGAAAATCGCCGTGGTGGGCATCGAGGTGCCCAACAAGCAGGTAACTACCGTGGCCCTGCGGGAGGTCATTGATTCGCCTCAGTTTTCCAAGGCCAAGTCCAAGTCCTCCTTTGCCGTGGGCAAGGACATCAGCGGCGCCTGCGTGGTGGGAGACATTTCCAAGCTGCCCCATATGCTCATCGCCGGTACCACCGGCTCGGGCAAGTCCGTGTGTATGAACAGCATCATCATTTCTCTGCTGTACAAGGCCAAGCCGGAAGAGGTCAAACTCATTATGGTAGACCCTAAAATGGTAGAGCTGGGGAATTACAATGGCATCCCCCACCTGCTGATCCCCGTGGTGACAGACCCGAAGAAGGCCGCCGGGTCCCTGCAATGGGCGGTGACCGAGATGATGCGCCGCTATAAGACCATGTCCGATGCCGGGGTTCGGGACCTGGAGTCCTTCAATCGCATTGTGGAGAGCGCCGGGGAGGGGGATCCCCTGCCCCAGATTGTGGTAATCATTGACGAGCTGGCCGACCTTATGCTGGTGGCGGCTAAGGAGGTGGAGGAGTCCATCTGCCGGATTGCCCAGATGGGCCGCGCCGCCGGGATGCACCTGATCATCGCCACCCAGCGTCCCTCTGCCGATGTGATCACAGGCCTCATGAAGGCCAACATCCCCAGCCGGATTGCCTTTGCCGTGGCCTCCTCCATGGAGTCCCGGATCATCCTGGATACCCAGGGCGCGGAAAAGCTGGTGGGCCGTGGCGACATGCTCTATGCCCCCCTGGGCAAGGGCAAACCCAAGCGCATCCAAGGTTGCTTCGTCAGCGACTCCGAGGTGGAATCGGTGACGGAATTCGTCAAGGAACACTATGTACCAGACTACAGCCAGGAGGTCCTGGAGGAGATTGAGAGAAAAGCCGAACAAAGCGGCAAGGGCGGCAAATCCGCCGACTCTATGGATTTTGAAATGGAGGACAGCGATGGAGACGAAATGCTCCCCGCCGCCGTGGAGGTCATTTTGGAGACAGGCCAGGCCTCAGTTTCCATGCTCCAGCGCCGGCTGAAGCTGGGCTATGCCCGGGCCGCCCGGATCGTGGACGAGATGGAGGAAAAGGGGATTGTAGGTCCCTTTATGGGCTCCAAGCCTCGGAATATTCTCATTACCAAGGAGCAGTGGCAGCAGATGCAGTCCGGCCTCCCCATGGAAGAGCCGGAGCCGGAGGAACCGGTCCCGGAGGAAATTCTCTGAGTATCAATCACGCCCCAGGCGGTTTGACCGTCCTGGGGCGCTTTGGCTTTTGCATGCCGTCAAAAACGGCGTCATATCATTTGACAGGCGGAGCATACCATGCTATCATACAGAAAAATGGAACGGAGCGGGTCAGATATGACATTCTACCAAATTTTATGGACCTTTTTCATCTACAGCTTCGTAGGCTGGTGCTGCGAAGTAGCCTTTGCCGCCTGCAAAACCGGTCAGTTTGTGAATCGGGGCTTCCTCTTTGGGCCGCTCTGTCCCATTTACGGCTTTGGCGTAGTAGCTGCCCTGCTGCTCATTGAGCCCATCCGGGAGCACTGGCTCCAGGCCTACCTGGTGGCTGTGCTGGTCCCCACCGTCATCGAGTATTTTGTGGGATGGGCGGCTATGAAGCTGCTCCACACCCGGCTCTGGGATTACTCCCGGATGCCACTCAACGTTGGGGGCCATGTGTGCCTCCTGTTTTCCCTGGTGTGGGGAGTGGGCTGTTTGGCTGTGGTGTACCTGGTGCAGCCCCTGGTTCTGAAGCTGCTGGCTCCACTTCCGGAGCCTGTGGGTTGGGTGCTGCTGGCTCTCTTTGGGGCAACTGCCCTTGCAGATTTGATCCTGACGGCCATTGAAGCTGCCAAAATCCCTAAGCGCTTGCAGGCGCTGGAGGAGATGGAGCGGGGCCTGCGTCGGATTTCCGACGGCATTGGCGCGGGACTCTCCGGACGCACCCTGGAGCTCTGGGAAAAGGGGCAGGAGAAATTCTCTACACAGAAATGGGATGAGCTTTTAGGCACCTTGGGCAGCCGGAAACAGGAATTTTTAGCTCAGCGGGACGAGATGCTGGAAAAATACCACGCTTTTCTGGAAAAGCCCAGCCGTGGTTACGCCCGGCTGCTGAAGGCCTTCCCTCACCTGCAACAGACGGAAGCCCACCGCCGCCTGGAACACCTTCGCGCCCTCTACCGGCAGCGGCGGGACAGGGAGAAATAACTACCAGATGACGCCACAACCGATCCGCGCTCCGGCGTCCCCTGCCGGTTGGGAGCGGTAGTCGTCTGCCATACGGTGGACGATGACGGTGTGACCCCGGGCCTGACTGGGGAGAAACCGACCGGTCCAAACGGCGCTCCAGGCCCTCCCATTCTCAGACAGCAGGACGGGAAGATCCCCCAAATGCCCGGGATGCCGCTGACCTGGGAGACCCCAGTGGTCGCCTGCGCCATCAAATGGTTCCCGGACCGTGCGGCAAGCGCCGCCCTGGTGCAGGTGCAGGCCAAAGAATCCGTCCCCCGGCAGTCCCTGAAGCTGGGCCACCACCACAGTCCCGCCAGAGGCGGGATAAAAGAGCACCTGCCCCTGAAGGCGCTCGTAGCCGGGAGCGCCGGAAATGGTAGCTGCTGCCTCGGGCCGATGGGAAAAGATACGGTTTAGATCAAGCATATCGCATACCTCCTCTCATTCAGCATATGAGAGAGGAGAAATTTTGGACCCCGCCCGCAACCCCGGCCGGAAAAATCCGTCTGGATTGACAAAGGCCGGTTCTGCAGCTCCGGTCCAACACCAGAAATGGGAGGGAATCCTATGAAAAAGCAGAACATCACCAAAACATTGACCAGCCTTGCCGCCCTCAGCCTGACAGCGGCCTTGATGCTGACCTTCCCCGGCTGCCAAGCCTCCCGGACCTCCGGACAGCCGGACACCACGCCTCAGGACACGACGCCCCGGAACACCACGCCGCAGGACACCGAAGCCCCACCCACCACGGAGCCGGAGGTGACCTGGAAGCCGGTGGAGACCACCATTGACCCCGTCGATCTGCTGACCCCCATGCCTACCGAAACGGAGCCGGAAGTGACCACCCCCGCCTCCCCCACCGAGGCCCAGGTCATCCGGGCCCACGATATCTCCCAGTCCGCCCTGGAAAATCTGATGGCCCGCCACCCCGGCTCCAGCCTGATCTCTGGTTCCCTGCCCCTTGTCCACCTGACAGACCGGGCAGCTCTGGATGATTTTCTGAAGGAAGCCGGTTCCCAAACCCTGAAGGACGCCTGCGAAGGCTACGACGAATCCTTCTTCCAGGACAACGACCTCATCATCGTCCCCCGCGTCACCACCACCGGCTCCGCCCGCCACACTGTGGAGCTCGCCACAGAGGACCAGATCCTGTCGGTTAAAATCACCGTTACCACCCCGGAAATCGTCACCATGGACATGGCCAACTGGTTCCTGGTCATCCCCGCCGCCAAGACGGACACCCAGGGCAGAACCCCGGTGGCAACCATTGCAGGAGTGCCCGGGGGAATTGGGGTGCCAACCCCTGGGAATCCTGTTCGAAAATATCGCTTGCGGTAATTCTCTTTCGCAGATCAGAGCGCAAGTTTGCAGATACTGAACCAACGATGTAGAAAACAGGCCCATTCTGCCAAAATTGAATGGGCCTGTTTTAAACATATATTGTCAAAAAAGCCAAGTCATTCCATATAGCAATCTGCCTGAGCCAAAAATAGCTCCTGATAAATGCCCTCTTTTTTGATTAAGTCTTCATGACTTCCATTCTGTACCACCTTTCCTTGATCCAGCACAAAAATCTCTTGACAAAATCTACAACTTCCCATACGATGAGAAATAAAAATACTGCCTTTGCCCTGCACCAAACGGTCAAATGTGGAAAAGATTTCATATTCGCTTTCTGGATCAAGCGCCGCTGTCGGCTCGTCTAAAATCACAAATGGCGCATCCTTATACAATGCTCTGGCAATGGCAATCTTTTGTGCCTCCCCACCACTGATGTTACTACTATCTTCATCATATTTATATAAATTTGTGTCCAATTGATGTGGCATTTGCTGAACGCGCTCCTGGATTCCGGCCTTTTTCAGGCAATCCCATATTTTTTCCTTATGGCCTCCCATGCCCGCTGCCACGTTTTCACCTATAGGGAATGAAAATAAACTAAAATCCTGAAATACCACCGAAAACAGCGCCAAATAATCTTCATAGCAGTAATCTCTAATATCTACGCCGTTCAGAGTGATTCTGCCTTCCGTAGGTTCATATAGCCTGCAAAGTAACTTCACAAAGGTCGTCTTTCCGGCACCGTTCTTTCCCACAATTGCTACCCGAGTGTGGGATGTGATCTTGCAAGAGACGTCTTTTACTGCATCTGTTTCCGTGCCTTTGTAGCGGAAGGAGACGTGGTGAAATTCTATGCAATAGGACTTTCCAGGTATTTGCTGTATTCTGATACTACCAGAATCCTTCTTGCTTTTTATTTTTATAAAGTCTTGGAACGTTTTTACAAACCCGGTTTGCAAAGCAATTTTCTGGTTTACAGTCAGGCACATACGGATTGCCTGATTTAGCAATACAATTGAGCCGATATATTGAGACAATTCTCCAATACTGGCAGCCCCTGACAATACTTTACAGATTACCACAACATACGCGGCCAAAGTACAGAGTCCCTGGGTGATCGTGTGCAATGTCTCTTGGTTTTTTGCGGCGTCATCATAATATTTGTTGTAGAATCTAAGCGAATCATTCAGCGCCATGCTGTGTTTTTGAATAATTAACTCCAACATGTCAAATAGGCGAATTTCCTTTCCCATTTCGCCATTCATAAATACCTTGTCAGCAAAGTAGTTCAGTTTCCGTTCCACCTTCATCTTCTCTTGATATCCACTGCTGCTGTACCTCTTGAATCTCGCAGCAATTTCATTACTTATCAGGAAATTCCCCACTGTCACAAGCATCAGAATACAAAAAGACACCGCCGGCGAAGAAACCCAAGAAACCCACCCTTGATACCCAACGGAAGGATTTAACGTGCTTAGGCGAAGCACCGCCGCAAAAGATATCAGGACTTGTGTCGCATTTTTCAGCAACTTGTTGTAGTACCCCAAGAAAACATTGTATCCGCCAATATGATTCATTGAGTATACCGAATCAGATATTTTATGAAGCAGTTCTGTATTTTCCATCTCTTCATAGTCAAGCTCCATTGCTTTCTGATTCACGCGCCGCAGCATCTTTCGATGCGCCCTGTCTGACTTATAAGTATGGATGCTGCTTAATGCATCCAGCAGCAGACCGCCCAAGAAGATAAATATTGCAAGCACCACAGTGATCTGCACAGCTTTTGCAAAATTAGCCTCTATGAGCAAGTCTATGATACGTGCAGCGCAAACCAGCTCTATGTATGGAAATACAGCTTCCAAGATTGCCTGCAACACAGAAAGTACAAGCAACCCCTTTTCTATTTTGTGGATTTGGATCAATGCCTGTATACCGTAGCGATGGTGAGATATCTGTAGACGTTTGTTATGCATCCCGATCCCCCTCCTGATAATAGGATGCCTGGATTGTGTACATACTGGCATACTTCCCCTTTCGGGCAAGTAATTGCTCATGGGTACCTTCTTCCACAATTCGCCCATTGCTCAGAAGAATGATTCGGTCGCAAAATTTTGTAGAACTGAGTCTATGAGAAATAAAAATGCTGGTCTTCTGCTTTGTTAACTCATAATATTCTTGGTATACTTTGCTTTCTGCCACAGCGTCCAACGCCGAGGTTGGTTCATCTAAAATTAAAATGGGGCGGTCTCGATATAGGCAGCGGGCAATCATCAGTTTCTGCAATTCGCCGCCAGATAAAACAACGCCTTCAGGATCTAATTCTTTTGTCATATTTGAATTTAGGCCCTGAGGGAGAGACGTAACTTTTGATCCAAGGCCCACCTTGTCCAGGCAAAAGTGGACGCGCTGATAATCTGTTCTTTCCTCAGGCATGCAAGATATATTTTCAGCCAAAGTTGCCGCAAGTAGATGGAAGTCTTGAAATACTACCGTACACCACTGATACATCTCTTCCGGTGTAAATCTGGATGTATCAAACCCATTTATGAGCAGTCTCCCGGAAGTTGGACGGTAAAGCCCACATATCATTTTGATCAAAGTCGTCTTTCCGGCTCCATTGTTCCCCACAATCGCAACTTTTTCACCAGGGTGAATTGTTAAGTTAAAATGCTCAAAAATTGGCTTCTCCGCCTCGGGAAACGTAAAAGAAACATCTTCCATACAAATCTCAGGCGCAACATTTTCAAAAACCGGTGCTGACGGAGATTCCTCTCCCTGGCCAGAGCAATCCCTCAGAACTTCCCGTGTGTTCCGAACATGGATACTGTTTATTTGCAAATATTGGATGTTATGAAAGATCTCCTCAATCCAATTGTTGATTCCAAACGCCAGCCCGATTGAAAACACAAAGTCATCTACAGCCATTCCGTTTTCTACCTGCCTCAATACCAACAAGTATACAGCCAAATATTTCACTGCTAATAAGAGGCGGCCTGTAGCCTTCACCAAAAAGAAATAGCTTAGTTCCTTCCTATGCCACTTAACACGAGACTTTGTTAACTCATCCCACTTTTGCAGTATCCAAGACTTTGCACTGTATATTCTTATG